>JBAXOT010000005.1:0-101866 GCA_037133095.1 Actinomycetes bacterium | reverse complement strand
CAAACGTAACTGTATGGGGAACTAAATTTAGGGTGGAAGGAGATGAACTCGCGGCAACGCTCGCAGTGGCACTTGCAGCTGCGGTTGGCGTTGAATGAGGAGTAGCAGTGTGAACTGGC
Source organism: Actinomycetes bacterium (assembly GCA_037133095.1). Taxonomy (GTDB): domain Bacteria; phylum Actinomycetota; class Actinomycetes; order Nanopelagicales; family Nanopelagicaceae; genus CAIMZW01. The sequence continues at coordinate 101,747 of JBAXOT010000005.1, read as the reverse complement.
GCGGCAGATGCTGAAGGAGTTGAAGAAGTAACAACTTTTTTAGCGCTAGGGACTGCCGATGATGAAGTTGGTGTGGCGGAAGTAGTTGGTGTGGCTGAAGTAGTTGGTGTGGCTGAAGTAGTTGGTGTGGCTGAAGTCGTTGGTGTGGCTGAAGTCGTTGGTGTGGCTGAAGTCGTTGGTGTGGCTGCAACAATCGTTAGATCTACGCCAAAAGTTTCACCCTTGATGTAATCGTCTTGCCATTGGGGGTCCTCGCCTCGATTTTGAATTACACCAAACTTGCACTCTCCTGGTTGTAAGCCCACAACTCGTACAAGGGTAATTATCTTGATTGATTGTCCATCAGGGATGTGAGATTCCTCAGAAATGCTGCAAATAGCTGGGGTCTCAATCCATGATGTCATGGCGCCCCATTCATGGGCTACGGAGACCCCGTAATCAAGAGAGGCGCCCACTTGAATTTCATCATTATGAACTTTTTTCACAGTTCCATCTGGCAGCGTCTGAAGATCGACGTGATTGACATGAAGGTGAGTGCTTTGTTCGCAAGCGCTGAGAAGGAAAACAACTGGGATTATCGATAGCGCGAGAAGCTTCCGAGATTTTTTCATGGCCAACCTGCAGTTTCACACTCAAGATGCCAAGGAATTCCCAGCGAAGGAACTTTATACTTTACGTTTAAAAATCACAATAAACTCACCGCAGATACTCTTTTCCCTGACAAAGGAGGGAAAAAGCTCCTAGCTCAGGCTGGTTTCTTGCGCCTTCGCGTCAAGCGCTCAGGCCGGTTTCTTGCGCCTTCGCGTCAAGCGCTCAGGCCGTGGGCCTTGGCCACCGCCTCGTAGTAAATCTTCCCCTCATGGACATTCAAGCCTCGACCCAGTCCTGGATCATCCGCCAAGGCGAGTTCCCAACCTTTATTCGCCAACGCAAGCGCATAGCGAATGGTGGCGTTTGCCAACGCATAAGTAGAAGTCGCAGGAACTGCGCCAGGCATGTTGGCCACGCAGTAATAGAGCGAATTGTGAACTGGATAGGTCGGCTCGGCGTGAGTCGTCGGGCGAGAACCTTCGAAACAACCACCTTGATCGATCGCGACGTCGACAAGAACGCTGCCAGGTCGCATCTTGGCCACCAAGCCATCGGTAACTAACTTTGGTGCCTTAGCACCGTGAACCAGAACGGCGCCGATAACGAGATCGGCATCAAGAAGTTGGCGTTCAATTTCGTAGGCCGATGAGGCAAGAGTCTTTACTTGGCCAGCGAAAAGATTGTCGAGCTCGCGAAGCCGGTTGAGATCCAGATCCAAGATCGTTACATCGGCTCGCATTCCATGAGCAATCGTGGCCGCGGCAAGTCCGACGACACCGCCACCCAATATGACCACCTTGCCTTGCCTGACTCCGGGGACTCCCCCGAGCAGCACACCACGTCCGCCTTCATTTTTCTGCAGTGTCACGGCTCCAACTTGAATCGACATCCGACCCGCCACTTCGCTCATTGGCGCGAGGAGCGGAAGTTGACGATTCACTTCCACAGTCTCGTAAGCAATGGCCGTGACACCAGAAGCCACAATGGCATCCGTGCATTCGCGCGATGCGGCCAGGTGCAGATAGGTGAAGAGAATTTGCCCTTTTCGCATTCGATGATATTCCGAAGCGATTGGTTCTTTTACTTTTAGAATCAAGTCAGATTGCGCCCAGAGTTCATCGGCGTTTTCGATAATCGTGGCACCGGCTTGGACGAAGTCGTGATCAGTGATTGCCGAGCCAATTCCTGCCCCGGTTTCGACCAGAACTTTATGGCCATTGGTAACTAGGGAGTGAACTCCCGATGGGGTGGCGGCAACTCGAAATTCGTTATTTTTAACTTCCTTTGGAATTCCAACGATCACGATCAGACCTCTCTAATTTTTCAGTCTGGCAAGAGCACGAGGTTAGGCAACCCCACCCTCATTATGCTACTCGCCAAAAAGTGAGGCACAGATCTTGGGGTGAAGTTCGGCACGCATTGAGGCAAAACTCTGAGGTGGCCAGCCTGCGGCAAAGACTCGACGCAGCAATTTTGCCATGGGATAGGTGATGTCATCTTCAAAAGCTCGGTCCAGCGACCGCCCAGCCATGGCGCCATCCCCACGCTCGTAGGAGACGGCAGCGAATAAAGTCGCTACAGGTGCAAGGTAATTCTTAGGAGCGCGCTTGAGCAGCCAATGCCACATCGCGGCCAGAGCATCGATGTTTTCAGTCGTGGTAATTCCCATTGCATAATCGCGAACTTGTAGATCTTGTAATCGAACCAACACCAGTGCAATTAATGCTTTCTCTTCGGCAAACCCATTCGCCATAAATTCGGCGACCAAACGATCGACGGCTTGTGCGCCTTCGCGCTGGAAAGCCTTAGTGCTTTCGTCCTCGTAATCAATATCCGCGACCTTTTTAATTAACTTCTTAATCTCAGGATCAGGGGGCAGGGATGCCAACGACTCTTTTAAAGCCTGCAAGTTATCAAAGGGAACGCGCTTTCCAGCGACCACCTGTTCGGCAACAATGCGTGATCCCTGCATTTCTGGCATGGGATTTCCCTGAGGCGGACAACAATTTTCGTCGGCGCACAACGTGGAGCGCCACCGCAAATTCTTTACCTCCAAGATTTCGTGAATGCTGATGCCGCGCATCTCTATGGCACTTCTAAGCGCATCGATCAGGTAATCGCTCTCGAGTAAATCGTCAGGCAGATAAGCAACTATCAAAGCCGAATCAGCTTTCTCTCGTACGAGGTATGAGGCCAAAGTGTCGATTTGATCTGGGTCAGCCTCTCGCGGAAAATCGATCCGCATCGCCATTCCAATCTCTTCTTCCCTAAGTGCGATTACTACGAGCGAATCATCTGGGTGATACCCAACGAGGAATGGAACGGCGGCGAGTAGATCATGAGGTGAAGTTAATGTCGTCATGGCGCAAGAATTGAGGGAAAGAGAATTCGATGCTGGAGAAAATTCGATGGCTGTGGACAGTTCGCCGTTGTGGTTACTTGTGGTAATTAGTTGGTGCACCAACTACATCAACGGCGATGGAGATGGATTGAGTAATCGCCCCGCCAAGAACTGGGAAAGAATTTCCCTGCGCGCTCCAAGTTCCGCCCCACGAGATTCCTACCGACGCCAGATATACACCTGGAGTTCGATAAGCGTGAGTGATGGATCCCGATGGATAACTTGCGCCTGCCTGGTTTGCAACCGAAGTACTGCCATCACCAAAGTTCCATGTGAAGGTAGGCCGCAAATTTACGCCGACTGAAATACCCAAAATGGCGGCGACGGTTGTGAAGGCCGGATTGGTATCGGTCCAGAAATTGACGGGAATACCAACAAGTGCGGCACTCATGGGCTGGCGAAAGAGGCGATGCATGGGCAAAAGTTGAGTCAATTGATCCGAGAGAGATACCGAGGCGACCGTGGTTACCTGTGGTTTGCGGATAACAGCTCGCGGTTTAGCCGCCGGAATCCGAACCACCCGTCGAGGCGTCGGTTTCCACGGAATCCAGGTGTATACCTGCTTCGATCTCGGAACGGGTTTCGCGGTCGGGCGAATTATTTTGGGCTTGGGCTTGGAAGACTTTGAACTTCCAGGTGCGCCTTGATGCGCCGTGATGATGATGGAGTTTGTTTCTTGATCGGTTTGAACTGAAATGCAAGCCTGTGAAACACAATCTGCAGCGTAGGCAAAGTTGGTGAGAGTCGACGCCGATATCAGCCCGATAAAGAGGAGACGAATTTTTCGATAACTCAACATTGGTGGCAAATTAGCGGGTTGCCAACCGATTGATTTGGTCGTGCACTTCACCTTGTGGATAACGTTTGGGTTGGGAAAAAATCTCGAATTCATGCCACGCTAGCCTTATGGTTTCCCACGATGGTGATGGCTGGATTGAATGTCAATGTGGGAATCGGCATTGGGGGCTAAATGGCGCGGCCGGTCTGCTCCTGGTCCGAGATGGAAAGGTATTGCTGCAACATCGAGCGCCGTGGGTTCACAACGGTGACACCTGGGGGATTCCTGGCGGGGCGCGTGATTCTCACGAAAATGTTTTAGCTGCCGCGCTGCGCGAAGCCGCGGAAGAGATCGGGCTCGATCCCGCGCACGTTACCCCGGTCGAAATATTTGAAGATGACCACGGAAATTGGCGATATGACACGGTGATCGCGAGCGCTGATGATTCATTGGTTGCCCACGAAATGAATGATGAATCACTACAGGTAAGTTGGGTCGCTTTCAACGAAGTTGCGGAGATGGAGTTGCACCCAAGTTTTGCAATTACCTGGCCATTCTTACTGGTCAGACTCCGAGAACTCTTTGTGGAGTCGTTGTAGCGATTCTTTAATTATTTTGCCATCGCTGGTCCGCCAAAAAGGTGGCATCGAATTGAGCAGAACCGACCCATAACGCTTGGTCACGATTCGGGAATCAAGAATGGCAACCACCCCGCGATCGTCAATCGAGCGAATCAGCCGACCAGTTCCCTGTGCCAGCAACAAGGCCGCGCGCGGCAACGAAACCTGCATAAATCCACTGCCACCTGAGGCATCGGCTTCTGCGGCTCTGGCACTCATGACCGGATCATCTGGCCGGGGAAACGGAATTCGATCGATGGCCACGAGAGTGCAAGATGGACCTGGGACATCAATGCCTTGCCACAACGAAATCGTGCCAAGCAAAATGGAGGTCGGCTCTTTGGCAAACCGATCCACCAATGAGCCCACACTGTCACCGCGGCGTTGAGTGATGATCGGTATTTTCAATTCTGCGAGAACGCTGCGAAGGTGCGCATCGGCCATCTCCACGCCGCGCCACGAAGAAAAGAGTGCGAGGGTTCGTCCGCCTGCGGCTTCGATGAGTTCGCCCAATTCGACCAGCGCTTCTTTCGCTGGACCATCACGACCGGGCTCCGGAAGATGTTTAGGTAAATAGAGCATTCCTTGATTGGCAAAATCAAAGGGCGACCCGACATCCAACATTTGAACATTGGAGGGATCTACGCCCCAGGGTGCTTCCTCCTCTTCATCTTCTCCAGAGGGCTCAGAGTTCAAAAATCCAATACTTTTGGCTATCGCATCAAAGCTCTTTCCAACGGAAAGGGTCGCACTTGTCGCAATCACAGGCGTCTGACTCAACAAGTTCTTGCGAAGAACGGATGACACGGCGAGCGGTGCCAAATAAAAAGAAGAGAACGTTGGATCGAACCAGAGTACCTGTGTATGTCCAGGTTTGAGCATCTTGATCGCGGTTTGAGTCACCTCATTGGTGGCACCCTTAACTCTCGCCCTTTCCGCCACAGAATCGGAGTCAACGATTTCTGAGTCGGCATTTATCAGAGCAACTACGGCTTGTGAAGTCTCTCGAACTTTTCTAATCGGGGCCTCGAGTTCAGCCGGCAATATTTCCAACCTGCCCGCCGTTGCGCCAGAACGTTTGAGGTCGTTTGCATAATCGGTGATGGCCTCGGCCAATGCATCTGCCGCTTTATTAAAATCATCGGACTCTTTACTGGGCACATGCTTCTTTGCCATCTTTGCAGCGCGCTCGATCCGACTTGCGGATAACTCCTCCGTCACTGCTTGCGTGGTTCGATCCATAAATTCATGTGCTTCATCAAGTATGACGGCATCGCGCTCGGGCAAGATCGGATGATTGTCCACAATTTCAATCGCCAGCAAGGTGTGATTGGTGACGACTACGTCTGCTTTCGAAGCCCTATCTTTTGCAATGACGGAAAAACATTCTTTCCCAAAGGGACATTCATCGGCTCCGACACATTCGCGCCCGGAGACCGAATTTGCGTACCAAACCCGGCGATCCACCTCAGGTGCATCATCACGATCTCCAGTTACGCCAGATTTTTGCGACCAGTCGCGTAACTTTTTTGAATCCTTCTCTAAGGCACTGGTCTCCAAAAGAAATTCGCCGTCGGGATCTGAACCCGCCGCGTTCATTTTCTGCAAGCACAGATAGTTCCCTTTACCTTTGTAAACGGCGAATGAAATAGTGCGCTTGAGCTCCTTCTCCAAGGCATCTTTTATCCGGGGTAGGTCGCGCTCGACAAGTTGCCTCTGCAAAGCCAAAGTCGCAGTCGCAACCAGAACTTTCTTGCCGTGAACTAACGCCGGGACTAAATAGGCTAACGATTTTCCAGTGCCGGTTCCGGCCTGAACAAGAAGATGATGACGATCGGAGAAGGCATTTGCCACGGCCTCGGCCATTTCAATTTGGCCGTCACGTGGTTCTCCCCCAATTGCAGCAACGGCGACATCCAGAGCGGCGCGAACCCGCGCCTGAATTTCCTCGGTCTTATCGCTCACTTCATCACTCTATCTGCAGAGCAGAGATAGACGTGAAACTGAAGGGGCGACCTGTGACTAATACGCAGTGATGGTCACACCTTTTCCGACGACGACAATTCCGCCTTCGGAGATGGTGAAACGAGCTCGATCGCGTTCATGATCAACACCGACCTGTGCGCCCGGTTCGACAATGACATTCTTATCAAGGATGGCATTGCGAATAATGGCTCCGGCGCCAATTCGAACTGAGGGCATTAAGACCGATCCCTGCACCAGGGCATTCGGATTCACCGAAACATCAAAGGATGCAACCGTTCGTTCGACTCGTCCACCGGCGATAATGGAACCAGCACCAACAATCGAATCTACCGCCGAACCATTCTCGGAAAACTTGGCAGGCGGAAGTGAAGGTGGATTTGTCAGCAATGGCCATTCGCGGTTATACAAATTAAAAATTGGATGAATCGAGACCAGGTCCATGTGTGCCTCGTAGTAGGCGTCGATGCTACCTACATCGCGCCAATAACCTTTGTCACGCTCGGTCTCGCCGGGGACGACATTGTTGGCAAAATCGTAGGCGCGCGCTAGACCTTGTGCGGTCATCATCGGAATGATGTTTCCACCCAGATCGTGGCGACTTTCAAGATCTTCGGCGTCGGCAATGAGCGCATCTTCCATCGCATCACGTTTAAAAATGTAATTTCCCATGGAGACCAAGGCGTAATCGGGATTGCCTGGCATTCCTGGCGGGTTGGCTGGTTTTTCGTGGAAGGCCTTGATCGTGATGCCATCATCGGCCAGTTCAATCACGCCAAATTCCGTCGCCTCGGTCCGCTTCACTCGAATTGCAGCCACGGTAACGCCAGCACCAGTTTCCAGATGGAATTGGAACATCTGCTCGGGATCCATGCGATAGACGTGATCGGCGCCAAAAACCAAAACATGCCTTGGGTCTTCATCATGAATGAGATTAAAGTTCTGCAAAATTGCATCGGCGCTGCCGGTATACCACCGAGGTCCAAGGCGCTGTTGGGCCGGAACCGGGGTCACATAGTTTCCCAGCAAGGTGGACATTCGCCATGTGGTGGTGATGTGCCGGTCGAGCGAATGAGACTTGTATTGGGTCAGCACTGCAATTTTTCGTAAATCGGCATTTACCAAGTTGGAGAGCACGAAATCAATGAGGCGATATGCGCCACCGAACGGAACTGCCGGTTTGGCTCGGTCGGCGGTCAGGGGCATTAGACGCTTGCCCTCGCCACCGGCGAGAACGATTCCTAGGGGACGGTCTTGTCGTGACATGCCCGAACGATACCCTTGGTCTAGCAATCGCAATAGAGTTTTTGAATTCGTTTTGTCACGTGTCATATAAAGGAAGGTAAAAAATGCGAGTTGGGTTAATAACCAAAGAATGGCCACCAAATATTTATGGTGGTGCAGGAGTTCATGCCCTTCAACTGACGCAAGCCCTCCAGAAGTCAATCACTGTGGATGTCTCCTGCTTTGGTCCCCAACGGGTCGATGCACAAGGCTTTGCACTTCCCAAAGAGTTAGAGCAACTTAATCCAGCTCTCCAAGCCTTTGCTACGGATATCGAGATTGCCCAATCTCTGGGCGAGGTAGATCTGGTCCACAGCCACACCTGGTATGCAAACATGGCCGGCCATTTTGCGTCGTTGTTGCACGGAATTCCCCACGTCATCACGGCCCACTCCTTGGAACCGGATCGCCCATGGAAAGCGGAACAATTGGGCGGCGGCTATCGGCTCTCGTCCTGGGCTGAAAAGACTGCCTACGAAGCCGCGGACGCAATCATCGCCGTCAGCAACGGTATGCGCACCGATATCTTGAAGGCTTACCCTGCGCTGGATCCGACAAAAGTTCACACCATCCTCAACGGCGTTGATACACAAAAGTATTCGCCGCGCGAAGATCAAGAACTGCTGGATCGGCTCGGAGTTCATGGTCGTTACGCCATCTTTGTTGGTCGCATTACTCGACAAAAAGGCTTGGGCCATTTGCTGCGAGCATGGAAGAACGTCGCCCCGGATATTGGGCTGATGATTGCCGCAGGCAGTCCAGACGAACCCGCGATTGGTGCCGAAACTGCTGCGCTCATTCACGAACTCCAAGCCACGAGAACCAATGTGTGGTGGCAAGAGAAGATGTTGCCCCAACCAGAACTTAATGTTCTGCTCTCCAGTGCCGATCTATTTATCTGCCCTTCGGTCTATGAACCGCTGGGAATCGTCAATCTCGAGGCAATGGCCTGTCAAACTGCAGTTCTGGCTTCTCGTGTGGGCGGAATTCCAGAAGTTGTCGCCGAAAATGAAACTGGCGAGTTAGTGGATTACAACGGTGATGGCCCAGCCTTCGAAGCCGCACTCTCTTATCGAATTCAGGAGATGGTAAATGATCCAGCGAAGTTAGCTCGTTATGGCCAGGCCGGCCGCCAGCGCGCCATCAATCATTTTGGTTGGGACGCGATTGCGGAACAGACCATCCAGCTTTATTCGTCCATCATCGCCGCACGGAACTAGGAAGATGTCTCGTAAGAGTTATTTCAATTTTCTGGCGGTCGGTCTGCTTTGGGGATTTCCCTACCTGCTTTTAAAGGTCGCGGTTAAAGAGATCGAACCTTCAGTTATCGTTTTTGCTCGCGTTGCTATCGGAGCCGCCATTCTCATCCCATTGGCGATGCGCGATGGCAGTTTTACAAGTGCGCTCAAAAATTGGCGTTATGTCCTGCCCTATGCCTTCGTCGAAATGATCGGTCCTTGGATTTTAATTACGACGGCAGAACAAAAGCTAACGTCCGGGTTGGCTGGGCTCTTAGTTGCCACCGTCCCTATTTGGTCAACGTTAATCACCTCAATTCACGGGGATCGGTCTGCCTGGCAACGCAAGCGAATCTTTGGCTTGGTCATTGGATTTGTCGGTTTGGTTTTAGTGGTGGGCATCGAAAGCTTCTCGCAGAAGCAGAGCGTTGCGGGTATTGGCATGATTCTGTTGGCTTCGATGGGCTATGCCTACGCGCCCATTCGAGTCAATCAAAAAATTCCCCATGTAGACGGTATGGCAATTAATGGTTTTGCCATGTTGGCAACTGCCATTTTCTATCTGCCTTTTGCCATTGTCCAGGCACCTGCAAACCTCCCCTCTGCGAAGGCAATTGCCGCCGTCGTTGCGCTTGGTCTCTTCTCGACTGCGTTGGCCTTCATCTTCTTCTTCGCACTGATGAGAGATATTGGTCCAGCCCGTGCATCCTTGGTCACCTATGTGAATACTGCATTTGCGGTAGTTCTCGGCGTTATTATTTTGAGCGAGCCGTTGACTTTAGGGATTATTCTCGGACTGCCACTGGTTTTAATCGGTTCGTACTTTGCCAGCAGAAAATCTCCATCTAGCGCTCAGTAAATCCCAGTCGGGCAAGTGCTTTAGGATCGCGCTGCCACTCTTTGGAAATCTTCACATGCAGGCCCAGATAAATTTTGGCATCTAGAAAAGATTCAATTGCCTGACGAGATTTAATTCCAATTGCTTTCAGCCTGGTTCCTTGCGGACCAATGATGATGGATTTTTGGCTGTCTCGTTCGACGTGGATCGTGGCATGAATGTCATAGAAATTCTTGCCCTCTCGCAGTGTCATCTCGTCAATCGTAATCATGACCGAGTGCGGTAACTCCTCATAGAGATCCGCGATCGCAACTTCGCGAATTAATTCGGTAATGGTTAATTCAGAAGCCTGATCCGTGGTGATGTCCTCAGGATAGAGCGAAGGCGAGATGGGCAAGGTGCCGGAAAGGAGTTGGAGCAGGAGTTCGGTTTGCTCTTCCTGTTTTGCTGAGACCGGAACTATTTCTTGAACATTGAGTCCCAATCGCGTGGCGAATGCCGCAACTTGCGAGAGATGCTCCATGAGTTGTTCGGGTTTTACTCGATCGATTTTTGTTACCGCAATAAATACGTGACGTTGCTTAATAACTTGCAGGGCAATGAACTCATCCCCTTTACCTATCGCCTCGTCAGCGGGCAGGCAGATCAAAACCGCGTCTACAGACTCTAGATTTTCCGTGACCATGGCATTAAGGCGAGTCCCCAAGAGCGTCTTGGGTTTATGGATACCAGGCGTATCGACGACAATCATTTGAAAATCAGGGCGCGAGATAATTCCGCGAATAGGATTTCGGGTGGTATTTGGATGGTGCGAAGTAATAACGATTTTTTTGCCGACTAGGGCATTAACTAAAGTTGATTTTCCAGTATTTGGCCGACCAATAATCGCCACAAATCCAGCGCGATGAAGGTCAGTGTCCATGGGATAAGTCTCTCACTTTACGTTCAGCGGGCTGACCACCTCGAATACCTCTGCAATCGAGGTAACCAGTTCGGCGCTTCTCTCAGCTATGAGGCGATGGCACCCTTCACTGGTGGGTGAAGTAACGGGTCCTGGAACTGCAAAGACGTAGCGAAAAATTTCAGCGGCATCTCGTGCTGTTCGCAACGATCCACTCCGATAGGCGGCTTCAATCACGATTGTTGCCTGCGATAGCGCTGCGATCAACCGATTGCGAGTGAGAAATCTAAATGGTTCGGCTCTGACATGGGGCATGACTTCTGAAATCAGAACTCCTTCTTCACAAATCTCATCAAAAAGCCCGAGGTTGCCAGCCGGATAACTTTGATTGAAACCAGAAGCGAGGACAGCACACGTTGTTCCCTCATTCAGGAGCGCGCCCTTGTGCGCCACTGAGTCGATGCCGTATGCCCCACCACTAATAACGGACCAGCCACGATCGCCAGCGCCAAAGGCAAAGTCTGAAGCAATTCGACTGCCATAATTGCTTGGATTTCTGGTACCAACAATGGCCAGTGAGTTTGATAACCGCGAGAGTGAACTTCGATTCCCTTTGACCATTAGTCCGATCGGCGAGGCTGCGAGATCGTTCAATTGAGTTGGCCAATCAGGATCAGTGGGCAGCAAAAAGAAAGCACCAGCCCTTTCAACTTCACTTATTAATTCCGAAGCAGAAGACGCGGCCAATCGAGATTTAATCGAGCCAATATTGACACTTGATGTTCGCGGATTCGATTCTTCAATTAACTCAACGACTGCCTCTGCACCAAGTTCAGAAATCAGGCGAGTCCACGGAACGCTGCCACCCTCGATGGCTGCGAAAAGTCGAAGGCGCGCCAGAGCTTCAGAATCCATTAAACAAACTCCCCCAAAGATTGGCGGAATTGCAGCGCCAATTCCACATCATCAAGATTGGGTCGTTCATGCTCGGCTAAATCGGCAATGCTCCAAGCAACACGCAAAATCTTGTGAAACCCGCGGGCCGAAATCTCCTCCTTTTCCAATCTCTGATGCAAGAGATTCATCGCTGACTTTTCCGCTGTAAAGCGTTGGCGCAATTCGCGCGGCGGAATCTTTGAATTCAACTTCCACCCCATACCTTGAAACCGCACGGTGGCTCTCTCTCGCGCCGCCACCACTCGAGTACGAACTGATTCGCTGGGCTCGCCACCCCCCGTGTGAGCCATCTCGATTCGACTTGGAGTTTCAACAACCACCCGAATATCTATGCGATCAAGAATCGGCCCAGACAGCCGTTGTAAATACCGTCTAATCTGCAGCGCCGAACAAGTACATCCCCGTCCGCGCCCCGAATAACGGCCACACGGACATGGGTTTGCCGCCAGGATCAAAAGAAACTCGGCCGGGTAGGTGACGTTGCCGATCGCGCGCGAAATTGACACCGCCCCAGATTCAAGCGGCTGACGCAGCGCATCTAAGACACCTGAAGAGCATTCAGGAGCCTCGTCAATAAAGAGCACGCCGCGATGAGCCAGCGAACAAAGTCCAGGTTTGATGAAGTGGCTGCCTCCTCCGACCATAGCCACTGCAGTTGCGCTGTGATGAGGAGCAAGGAAAGGCGGCAGGGTGGGCAACTCGGTGGCGCCAAGAAATTTTCCAGCGATAGAAGCGATCGCGGCTACCTCGAGAGCGCCTTCGCGATCCAGCGGAGGCAGAATGGAGGGAATCCGTTCGGCCAACATGGTCTTGCCAGTTCCGGGTGGACCGATAAAGAGCAGATGATGGCCGCCCACCGCGGCTATTTCCATGGCTCGTCTCGCCTGTGGCTGGCCGGCCACATCCGATAGGTCGGCACTTCGTCCTGCGACCACCGGCACACCCGTGACTTGCCCCATTTGCGTATCCAGAACCCCACCACGAAGTACTACTAATAATTCCTTGAGGTGTGCCGCGTGAATTACTTCTACCCCTTCTACTAAACCAGCCTCTATGCGATTCGCGCGGGCAACATATGCCTTGGTATATCCCATTCTTTTTGCGGCAAGTAAAGCGGGCAATATTCCTCGTACTGGCCGCAGTTCGCCATTCAACCCGAGTTCGGCGAGAAAAATCGATTGATGAGTCGAAGACTCAGAAATGGCGCCCTGTGCAAGCAAGAGCGAGATCGCAATCGGAAGATCAAATCCTGAACCGCTCTTCGGCAGCCACGCCGGTGAGAGCGCCACGGTCACCCGGCGATTAGGCCATGGTTCGGCAGAATTCACGATCGCCGATCGAACTCGATCCTTGGATTCCGAGAGCGCCGCATCAGGCAATCCCAGCAAGATATAACTGGGAATTCCATCGGAGATATCGGCCTCTACTTGGACAACTTCGCCGGCGAGACCAAAGAGAGAGATTGCGGCAACCGATGCGATCGCCATTTACAAAACTCCGACGCGATAGTCCAGCACAAACTTTTGTTCGGTGGTATCAAATATCACTCCAGCACAATCAATGCGGAATGGCTCGTCCCAGGCATTATGAGTCATCAACCAGGCCAAGGCTAACTTCTGTAGCCGTTGTGCTTTCTTTGCATCGATAGCCTCAAGCGGATCCCCGTACTTGCGCGAGGTGCGCGTCTTCACTTCCACAAAGAGAAAGACTCCTTGATTGGTTTGAGCCACCAAGTCGAGTTCGCCTTCTCTAACTCGCCAATTTCGATCCAGGATCTCGCATCCCGTACTCTCTAAATGCTGGGCAACAAATTCTTCGCCTCTTTGGCCGAGTTCTTTTCGATAAGACATAGAACGGAAAGGCTAGAGACCACTCTGCGATCTACCTCTTCCAAGCCGTGAAGAATGTGAACTGCTGAAGCCTGTGGAGGATTACTTGACAACTTTCACGGTAACTTTGAATGTGCCGTTTGCAGCCGTACATCGCAACGCCTCACCACACGAGACGCGTGATGCAACCAGATGGGTAACTCCCACCTTTACGGTGGAAAACTTCCACGTTTGTACTCCGCAACCCGATCCCGGAACACCACAGCCTGCTGGCGCCGCCGTTCCTAAAGGTGCGGGCTTTTGAATGACTGCGCCTTTCTCTTGCAGCGAAGCACCAGCCTTCAACGCCGTTAAATCCCAATACATCGAGTGCAAAGAGAGCGAAACTGTGCTGCCCATTTTGACCGTCACCGTTTGATTGGCATTGGTCTCTGAAAGCGTAGAAGTGGCAGCGGCCATTGAGTTGCCAACTCCGATAAGAGCGCTCGCTGCAAAGACAAGTGAGAAAAGGAGAGCGCGAGCAGAGAATCTAGATTGGCTCTGTAGGTTCATTATGGGAAGGCCTTTCCGGCTTGACGGGTTGTAACAATGCCGCAATATTTTTAAATGAGTGACGATGTGCGCTGGTTGGACCCAATTCTAAGAGCGCCTGTCTGTGATACGAGGTCAAATAGCCTTTGTGTTTACTGAGTCCATATCCTGGATGGATTTGATCAAATTCCATCATTAAGTGGTCACGATGGACTTTGGCAAGAATGGATGCCGCAGCAATTGCGATCGAAGTTTGATCCCCCTTCCAGACCCCGAGGCTCGGAACCTCAAGACCTTCAATTGCGTAGCCATCGGTGAGTACATAATCCGGCGGAATGTCCAGCGCCTGAACGGCTCTTCTCATCCCAGCCAAGTTAGATTTATGCAATCCATAGTCATCAATCTCGGCAGCGGAAATTTCAATGATGGAAAAGGCCAAGGCATTCGACACGATTACTTCAAAAAGACGCTCTCGTTCTTGCGCCGAAAGCCGTTTGGAATCATCCAGCGCTCGTAGTTGCGGAATGTCTAGATTTTCGAAAATTACGGCGGAGATAACCAGCGGACCAGCACAGGCACCACGACCAGCTTCATCAACACCAGCGATTCGGGTAAAACCAGATGTGCGCAGTCTGCGATCAACATCGCCCGCCACAGTCAATTAAGGCGCCTTTTTAACGGCAATCTTGGAGAGATCGTGACCCACGGGTAGGAAATTCACATGATTAACTGGCCAGACCACAAACTCTGCCCTACCGACCACATCCGACAAAGGAACCATCCCCTTGTGAATGTCATCCGTGTGGAATCGAGAGTCAGCGCTGGCGCCACGATGATCACCCATCACCCAAATAAAACCTTTGGGAACAGTGATATCGAAATTGCTGTCGCTGGGCTTATTACCCGCGAAAACATAGGGTTCATTCACGGAAACGCCATTAATTTCAAGTCGACCCTTGGCATCACAACAAATCACATGGTCACCGCCCACACCAACTGTGCGTTTGATCAGGTATTGCTCGGCCGGGTCCGGCAAAATGCCAACAGTGACTAGACCATCTTTAAGAAATTGCAACACCTTTGGTGTAGTGCTCGGCGGCACAGATCCCAACCAATTTGCGGGATCTTTGAAGACGACAACTTCGCCACGTTTGATGTCACTGAAATATGTCGCCAATTTATTGACGGCAATGCGATCACCGATTTGCAACGTGTTCTGCATCGAGCCAGAAGGAATAAAAAAGAAGTGAACTAAAAAAGTCTTCACGAGAATCGAGACCACCAAAGCGGAAACGACAATAATGGGAATCTCCCGTAACAGGGAACCCTTCTTAGGTGCGCGCATTAGGCGCTAATTATGCTTGGGTTGGGGTTTCATCGGCTGCAACTTCTGTCGCAGCAACTTCAACAACATCCACCACTGGGGTTTCAACCTCAGCAACAACGACAGCCTCGACAACTGGTGCCTCGACAACTGGTGCCTCGACAACTGGTGCCTCGACAACTGGTGCAGCAACAACCTGCTCGACAATAAATTCATTGTTAGCGCCACGACGCTCTTTGATCTTGGCAGCCTTGCCACGAAGGTCGCGGAGGTAATACAACTTCGCGCGGCGAACATCGCCACGACGGAACATTTCAAACTTCTCGATAACTGGAGTATGAACTGGGAAAGTACGCTCGACACCGACGCCGTAGGAAAGCTTGCGGATAGTGAAGGTCTCGCGAACGCCGTCACCTTGGCGACGAATGACCACGCCTTGGAAAACCTGGATACGGCTCTTGCTGCCTTCAATAACACGAACGTGAACCTTAATTTCGTCTCCTGGTCGGAAATCGATCAAGTCGGAGCGAAGTGAGGCGGCATCAACCGCGTCGAGCACGTTCATAGCAGGTCCTAACGTTAAAAAATGAATCAAGGAATGGTGCTGATACGGCACCTGAGGGAGTTATCTTGCCATAGACCGGGGTTCGAGGACAATTTCAGGTCGCCACCCGAAAATTACCCGATTTCGAGCAGCATTTGAGCGTGCAAACTAGGTCCGGCAGCCACCACCATCTCATGGTTGGCTGGACCTCCCAAGCGTCCAGTCACGATTGCCCCAGCCTCCCTCGCTACCAACCCGCCGGCGGCTAAGTCCCACTCGTTTAAGGTGGCCTCAAAATACCCATCGACGCTGCCCATTCCCACATAGCAGAGGTCGACTGCGGCACCGCCAGAACGACGTAAATCTCTAATTTTAGGGATTAACTTAGCCACCAGCGCGGCCTGACCCACCCGCAAATCCAAGTCGTACGAAAAGCCAGTCATGATGAGCGATCGGCCCAGATCCACAGGATCATTGCAGCGAATCGGCTTGCCGTTAAAGAAGGCTCCCCCGCCTCGAACTGCCCACCAGACGGAGTTAATGGTCGGGGCAGTGACAACTCCTACGACCACCCCCTGTTCATCTTTGGCGGCAATGCTCACATTCCAGCCCGGCAGACCATAAAAATAATTGACTGTGCCATCCAACGGATCTATGACCCACGTGATACCCGATGTACTGGATCTGGAACTTCCCTCTTCGCCAATGATGCCATCGTCCGGTCTGGCGGCAAGGAGTTTCTCGACTATCAGAGTCTCACTGGCCTTATCCATTTGGGTCGCGAAATCCACTGCCGAAGTTTTTTGAGTTACGTCAAAGACGTCAGGGCGTTGCATGAGGAGGGTGCCAGCCTCAAGGGCTACGGCTTTCGCCAGTTCAAGTAACTCGGAATATTGAGGCGCGCCGTTTCCCATGAATGAAATCTATCGCTGTTTTACGCTCGCCCTGTGGCACTCTTGTCCTGTGACTGAATTGATTATTACTGGTCGCTCAGAAGATGGAGAGTATTTAGCACTCACAAATGCTCAGGGCGAGGCCTTTACCTTGTCTCTCGCCGAGGTCGAAGAGGAACTTATGTCTGAAACGCCCACGCCAACCCCCAAGTTGGTCGCTATCTCCAATTATTACGACCAGCAAGACGAGGTCGTTGTGACAGTCAAAGATATTCAAGCTCGCCTTCGAGCCGGTCAAACGATGGCCGACATATCGGCGCAGACCGAATGGTCGGTCGAGAAGATCGAGAAATTCTCGGGCCCAATTTTGCAAGAACGCGCCTACGTCATTTCGCAAGCCATGAAGAGCCCCTTACGCCGCGAAGCGCAATCCCCGACCTTGGCTACAGCCGCCCATTCCCAACTTCTCCCCCGCGGCGTCGTATCGGACGATATCGAATGGAACACCGCGCGAAATGAAGATGGCACCTGGAAGATTCGACTCTCCTATCCAATTAAAGATGGCACCGACAGCGCCACTTGGGTCTTCGATCTTTCCAAGCAAATGCTGACGCCTACAGATGACGGCGCCAAGTGGATCTCTGGTGATGAACCACAGAGCCGCGCAAAAGTCCCCACTCACGGCAACGTTTACAACAATCAACCCGCACCCAGATTAGTTGCAGTCCGTGAAGAAGAATTCACTGAGACGATTCGAATTAGCACGACTCCAGTTGCACCAAAAGTTGTTCAACCCACGCTCATTGACGATGCCACCTCGGAATTGCCTGCCGATGCAAAGAAGGATGGCGTGACTAAGCGAATTCGCATTCCATCATGGGACAACATCATGTTCGGCAAGAACGACGACAAGTAAATTCTGTTAAGGACTTGTTCCTTCATAAACAATTTTGTAAGAAGTGCCCAATTGGGCGATGGTAACAAAATTCGAATTTCCAAACTCGTTTTGCTTGTGAATGACATACATCAGCCACGCGGCCTTTGCTGTTTTGGGAACACTTCCACCGCGCGAACCCAGTGGGACGCCGACTCCGTTGGAACAAGGATTAATCCCCTCCAGATTTCGCTGAACAATTACGCCTGCTGTAAGCGAGGCGACAATCTCTTGATTTTCAATCGCGCAGTGAGTCCCAATTTTAGGAATACTAGAAGCGACACTCGAATGAGCGCCACTTACCTGCAGCATGAGAAGTCCGACAAGAAGTAGGAATCGGACTTTCATGAACGGATCACTTTACGTGTTCGCGAAAGAATCCAAGCGTTCGATCCCAAGTTAAATCTGCGGCAGCATTGTCATAAACTTCAGGACGATCATCGTTAAAGAAGGCATGCTTTGTTCCCGGGTAATCAAAAGTTTCAACCGATCCGTGGGCAGATGTGATCGCCGATACGGCTTCTTGGATACCGGGCGCGGAAGACGTTCCATCTGATTCAGCGCAATGAATCATGGCGAATTTTCCTGCATAGTTTTCCCAATTCGGGGCCATGCGCTCCCACGAACCGCCAGGATAGAAACCAACCGATGCGTTGATGGAATCGATAATCGTGGAACTCCAAATTGCCAGTGACCCACCCATGCAGAATCCAACCGCGCCTACGGATGTGGAAATTGTTTCAGGACGAGAAAGTAAATAGTGAGCCGCGGCTGAAATATCGCGAGATGCCTCTTGCATCTGCATTTCCATCATTAACTTCTTTGCAGTGTCTGGTTCGGCAGCGGCTTGACCGTGATAGAGGTCTGGCGCTAAAGCCACAAACCCTGCCGCAGCGAATCGATCGACCACATCTTTGATATGCCCAACCAATCCCCACCACTCTTGAATGACTATTACCGCCGGACCTGCGCCCGAAGCCGGCAACGCCAAATAGCCCGAACCGGAAACGTCGCCTTCATGAAAAGTTATCGATTCACCCATGGCGAAACGATAGCCGTTTCTTAAACTCTCATCACCATGGAATTAACTAACGATGGCGGTAAGCAAGGGAATCTCTCGTTCGATATCGGTGAGTGCGCCATGATGGCCGATCATGGAACTTTCTTGCGCAATTCTTGAGGGATCGATCAGAACTAGTTCGCCACGAGGAATAGCAATTAGGTCGCCGAGTCTCTCTTCACTTGCCACCGTCACTTCAGAACCAAAAAGTTGCGCGGCAATTGCTTCCTCGCGACTAAGAATTTGCGCACTCTCACCCAATGTTTGACGCCACCTTGCGAGTGCGTCAGCGAGTGAACCGTCACGCAAATAAATATGGCGAGCCCGAGGTTCACCACCGACCAGAGTTACATCTTCCATCAGAGGATTCTCTTGACCGAGCACAATCTTTTCCCCAACATTGATCATGCCGTGGTCGGAGGTAAGCCAGATTCTCGTTCCCTTAGGTAAGCGATCCACCAGCCCGACAACTAGATTTGAAACGGCTCGAAGCGCCTCCAGCCATTTCTCGGACCCAACGCCCTTTTCATGACCAGCGCTGTCGACATTGTTGACATATACATAGGCAAAAGAAGGTGTTGAGAGCAACGCCTTACTTGCGAGACCAACCATCTCTTCCATGTAGTTGGTACCTAAATAGTCCGCTCCGCGTAAGGCGGCTCGGGTAAAGCCAGAGCCTTCATATCTTTTGGCTGCGACATGGCTGACGGAGATGCCCGCAACTTTCGCGCGTTCAAAAAGTGTGGCGGTACTTTGCCAAATGCCAGGATCAACTCTTTCATCCCACTTCAGGGCATTGAGAAGTCGACCAGGTTCACCGCTCCGCGGAACTCGAACCGTGTATCCCAACATGCCATGCACTCCTGGCAGAACACCAGTTCCGAGTGAGGAGAGATTTGTTGCCGTAGTAGTCGGAAAGTGCGAAGTCAGTTTCGGCAGCTGGTTCAATTGCTGGAACACGGGGAAGGCGTGTCCATATTGGGCGAGCGCATCCAGACCGAGACCATCGACCAGCACCAGACATTCTCGGCCAAAAGGAGAGGGACCTAGATGTAAGGGATCATCGACCTCGGCCAATCCAAGACTGGCGAAAATAGATTGCGATAGGTCAGAGAGGTATCGCGTCACACTGCGTATCTTGCCCGATTGACGATTCTTGCGCGCAATTTCAGCCCGCTCCGTCAGGGCGAGTAACCTGAGGTTCATGATTAAGTACTCCGAAGAAGTCACCGAAGCGATTTTCCACAAGAAACCTGTTGTTGCGCTCGAGTCCACCATTATCAGCCACGGTCTGCCTAGGCCCAAAAACTTGGAAGTTGCTTTTGAGGTTGAGGAGATCGTCCGGCAATCCGGGGCGACCCCCGCAACAATCGCTCTTATCGATGGGCATATCCACGTCGGTCTCGAAATAGAGCAGATGGAGCGGATCGCTAACGACGACAATGTCGTCAAAGCCTCCACACGCGATCTTGCCATTATTGAAAGTAAGAAACTCAGCGCAGCCACCACCGTCGCTGCAACGGCACACATCGCTCACTTAGCTGGCATTTCAGTTTTTGCAACGGGCGGATTAGGCGGCGTTCACCGCGGGCACACGTATGACGAATCTGCTGATCTCTTGGCACTGGCTCGAATCCCCATCATCATCGTTTGTGCCGGCGTGAAATCGATTTTGGACGTCCCAGCGACCCTGGAACGACTCGAAACTTTAGCGGTCCCTGTTCTTGGCTACCGCACCAACAAATTCCCTGGTTTCTACCTAACCGATTCTGGCTACGAAATCGAGCACCGAGTGGACTCCAGCGAAGAGATCGCTGCCATTTGGGCCAACCGATTCGACATCAAAACTAATGAGTGTGCAATCGTGGTGACTAATCCAGTCCGGGATCAAATGAACGAAGAACTTCACAATCGGATCCTTCATGAAGGTTTGGCTGGTGCCGAGGCTGCTCACATCACTGGAAAAGCAGTTACGCCATACTTGCTTGAGTACTTTCATACATCTAGCGGCGGCGAATCGTTGCGCGTGAATATTGACATCATCAAATCAAATACCGCGCTGGCCAGCCAAATAGCTCTGGCACTAACTAAATAACATGTCCGATTCGCAATCTGCACTCAAGGTTCTCTGTATCGGCGACATTATGTTGGATGTGGTCGCAATTTTGGAATCTGAGATCCACTTTGCCAGCGACACCCGAGCCTTGATCACGACTCATGGCGGTGGCGCCGCCGCAAACGTGGCGACCTGGTTGGCTCATACTGGAATCCAAACTTTCCTGATCGCACGAGTCGGAGATGATGCGGCAGGACGAACCGTCCTCGCTGAACTTGATCGTTACGGGGTACGCCATTCCAATACCGTGATCAAAGATCACAGCACCGGTGTGGTCATCGTTTTGGTCGACAAGAGCGGCGAGCGCACCATGTTTCCTGATTGGGGTGCGAACTCTGGCCTCTCTCCTGCAGATTTGCCGCCATTGGAAGATATCTCTGCTATTTATCTATCCGGATATCCGTTGATTAACCCTGCCTCAAGGCAAGGAGTGCTCGACATCATCGAGATCGCCCAGTCCAAGCAGTTACCGATAATTTTCGATCCCGCCTCGGTCGGAGTTCTTGCCGAAGTTGGTATCGCAACGGTGTTGACCTGGCTGCCGATGATGGATGTGCTGGTCCTCAATGAAGAGGAGGCACATTTTCTCTCGGGCGCATCCAATCCGGTCCAAGCCGCAGCCACGTTATTGGAACACACCCCCACGGTCGTCATCAAGCGGGGTGCTAATGGCGCACTTGGACAGAGCCGGACGACACGCCTCATTCAAGTTCCCTCAAAGGAGACAAAGGTCGTTGACACAACTGGCGCGGGCGATTCCTTTGCCGCTGGATTTCTTCCCTTCTGGATTTCCGGAGCCGGTATGGAGGCGGCGATGGTGGCCGGAACCGCCACCGCTGCCCAATGTGTGGCAATCGTTGGCGCTCGTCCGCTTGTCGTTAACCACTAACTCCCGCTGAGATTGGCAAGATAGCCCTATGGCACGAACCCCTAAAGCCGTTCTCCCAAAGCCTGGTGAGAACCCTGGTCGCATCGTCGACATTGACGTCTCGCAAGAGATGTCTGACTCGTTCTTGGAATACGCCTATTCGGTCATCTATTCCAGAGCCTTGCCCGACGCCCGAGATGGGCTCAAGCCGGTGCAACGGCGCATCCTGCATCAGATGTCAGAGATGGGATTACGCCCAGAACGCGGACATGTGAAGTGTGCCCGAGTGGTCGGCGAAGTTATGGGAAAACTCCATCCCCATGGCGACGGTGCGATTTACGATGCCTTGGTACGTATGGCGCAAAACTTCTCGATGCGCCTGCCCTTGGTGGATGGGCACGGAAACTTTGGCTCCCTCGATGCCGGACCAGCCGCGATGCGATACACCGAATCTCGCCTTGCCGCTGCGGCCATGGCAATGGTGAACGAGAGCGAGGAGAACACCGTTGATTTTGGTGCGAATTACGATGGTCAATTATTGGAACCCCAGGTTCTGCCTTCGGCCTTTCCCAACCTTCTCGTCAATGGGGCCACGGGTATTGCTGTCGGTATGGCGACCAATATGGCGCCGCACAATCTCGCGGAGGTCATTGCCGCAACCAAGCATTTAATCGAATTCCCTAACGCGAGTTTAAAGACCTTGATGAAATTCATTCCTGCCCCTGATTTTCCAACCGGAGGTGAAATCGTTGGTCTCGAAGGAATCGTCGAAGCCTACGAAACTGGACGCGGCTCATTCAAGGTTCGCGCCACTGCAGTTATCGAAAAAGTCTCCTCTCGCAAAGTTGGCATCGTCGTTACCGAATTTCCCTTTACTATCGGACCCGAGAAGATCGTTGAAAAGATTGCCGATTTAGTGAAAGCCAAGAAAATCCTCGGAATTTCCGACATCATCGACTTGTCGGATGGTCAACAGGGCACGAAGGTCGTCATCGAAATCAAGAACGGGTTTGAGGCTGAAGACATATTGGAAAAGCTCTATAAATTAACTCCAATGGAGGACGCGTTCTCAATCAATGCCGTCGCTCTGGTGAATGGCAAGCCGCAGACTCTGGGATTGCGCGAACTGCTTCAAGTCTTCATCGATCACCGAATCTCAGTCGTGCGAAGGCGTTCGGAGTATCGCAAAGCAAAGGCCGAGAGCCGGTTAAATCTGGTGGATGGATTGCTAAAAGCCATTATCGACATCGACAGGGTCATCAAAATCATCCGAGGCAGTGAAGATGCCGCCGAAGCAAAAACCGCCCTTATCAAAGGCTTCTCGTTGAGCGAGGAGCAAGCCACTTACATCCTTGATATGCCACTTCGCCGACTTACCAAAATGTCGAAACTCGAACTTGAGAGCGAGCAGACGGAACTCAATTCGACTATTTCGGCTCTGAAAAAACTTCTCTCGAGTGAGTCGGCAATCCGCAAACAAGTGTCAGAAGAGTTGACCGTGGTGGGAAAGAACTTTGCCACGCCACGTCGAACCCGACTCGAGGGGCTGCCGGAAAAGGAAAAAGAGACTCTCTTCTAAATCGCGAAGGTTAGGCATCAATCCGTTCACGATCAATTTCAGCGCTAGAGATAAATTCTTTCCGAGGTGCAACATCATTACCCATGAGGAGTTCAAACATCTGCTCGGCCGCGACCGCATCTTTCATCGTGACTCGACGCAGAGTCCGGTGGTTAGGATCCATTGTCGTCTCGCGAAGTTGATCGGCATCCATCTCGCCCAGACCTTTATACCGTTGGATTGGTTCTTTCCAGCGTTTACCATTCTTGGCTAGCTCGGCCAAAACTTTTCGCATTTCATCGTCTGAGTAGGTGTAGAAAATCTCACCACGTTTGCCACCAACTACATCGATGCGATGCAATGGTGGGATCGCAGCGAAAACTCGACCGCTTTCGATCAGTGGGCGCATATACCGATAGAGCAAAGTCAGCAACAAGCAGCGAATATGCGCGCCGTCAACATCAGCATCTGACATCAGAATAACTCGGCCATAACGTGCATCGTCGAGTTGAAAAGAACGACCCGAACCCGCGCCGATGACTTGAATAATCGAGGCGCACTCGTTGTTCTCCAACATCTGCGAGAGCGAGGCTTTTTGGACATTCAAAATCTTGCCGCGGATGGGCAGGATTGCTTGGAACTCTGAATTTCGGGCCGCCTTAGTCGTGCCCAAAGCTGAATCGCCCTCGACAATAAAGAGTTCGGTGCGATTTGTGTCATCCGAACGGCAATCCGATAACTTGGTCGGCAATGAAGAACTCTCCAAAGCGCTCTTTCGACGTTGGAGATCTTTATGAGCGCGAGCCGAGATTCGAGTTCGTGAAGCGGCAGCGATCTTCTCCAGAACCAGGCGTCCAGTCGCTTTATCGATGCGCTTGGTTGTGTTAAAAAATGCCTTTAATTGATCGGCAACAACGGTCGCGACAATTTTAGATGCGGCCGCCGTACCAAGAACTTCCTTGGTCTGGCCTTCAAATTGTGGCTCGGACATTCGCACAGTCACGACCGCCGTCATGCCCTCAAGGACATCATCTTTGATTACATCACCCTCATTATTTTTCAATGTTTTGGTGGCGCGAAGGGCGTCATTGAAAGCTTTGGTAATTGCGCGCTCGAAACCTTGGATATGGGTTCCGCCTTTAGGTGTTGCAATAATGTTCACAAAAGAACTTATTGTGGATTCATAACCAACGCCCCACTGCATGGCGATATCGACGCCCATAGTTCGATCGACTTCGCGCGGAACCAAGTGGCCTTGTTCGTCGAGGACGGGAACCGTTTCGGTGTAATTACCCTCGCCGGAAATTCGAACAACCTCGCCGATTGGATCATCTGGGCGCAAGAAGGAACAGAACTCAGAAATTCCCCCTTTATGAAAGAAGGTCTCCGTAGTTTCAATCTTGCCTCGACGATCATTAACAATCAGAGTTAAACCAGGCACGAGATAGGAGGTTTGCCGGGCCCGAGCATAAACATCTTCGATAGCGAGTTCAGCCTCTTGCAAAAAAATCTGCCGATCAAACCACCACTTAATTCTGGTGCCGGTGATTCTGGGTGCAACTTTGCCGGTGATTCGCAGTCCTGAGTGTTCCTTAAATTTAGCATCCGGACCATCACCATTAAATATCCCAGCCGCACCGCGTTGGAACGACATCCAATAAATCTTGCCATTGCGATCAACTTCAACATCGAGCCTGGAAGCCAAGGCATTTACTACTGATGCGCCGACACCGTGGAGTCCGCCCGACGCAGCATACGAACCGCCACCAAATTTTCCGCCAGCATGAAGTTTAGTCATCACAACTTCGACACCAGTTAGACCAGTCTTAGGTTCTTTATCAACGGGAATTCCTCGACCATCGTCGTGAACTTCCACAGATCCGTCGGCTTCGAGATTGATCTCAATTTTCTTGCAATGGCCACCCAGCGCTTCGTCAACCGAGTTATCGATAATTTCCCACAAGCAGTGCATCAAGCCACGCGAATCAGTGGTGCCGATGTACATGCCAGGGCGTTTGCGTACCGCATCAAGACCTTCGAGCACGGCCAAATCTTTAGCCGTGTAACCCTTCTCTACCTGCTTCGCGGAAGGTTTAACTTTTGCTTTGCTGGCCACGTGGCGCAGATTATCCACTTTGGCGGACAAAAGTCGGCATTTGCCGCGCTTTCGCTGCAGCAAAGATTTCCATACTGTTAAATCTCTGCGAATATGGATAAAAGTGAGAGATAAATGACACGCGTGGACCAATTTAGGGTTTTAATTAAGCAGGGAATAAAGAGCAGGTGCTTGGATGTTCCCTAATCAGTCGGCAGAAATGTCGCTGATTGCCTTAAACTACTCTGGAGCAAGCAAACTGAAAGGCGTGACCATATGAATGAGCAGTTGATTCTCGAACCTACTCCGCTCAATGCGATTGATCGTTGCGATCGTTGCGGAGCGCAAGCATATGTTCGTGCAACTTTGCTCAATGGTGGCGAACTCTTATTCTGCGGACACCACGCAAAAGAGTATGCCGAAGGCCTCAAGCCTGTTGTGGCAAAGATTCAGGATGAGACCAGCAAGCTCGTTGAGGTGGCGTCAGACGCGCGCTAGCACCAGTTCTACCTGATCTCAGACGGCTTAGACCTCTTTTATCTCTTCTTCTTTTATTAGGTACCCTGCTGCCGAAAATCCTGCCGCCTTATGCGAACTGTCGCAAAAGGGCATCTCTTGAGAGAGACCACATCGGCAGAGTGAAAAATCAGTACGGGTATCGATGACATTGCCATCCATATCGACAAAATCTACGGTGCCCGTGACTCGGATCGAGCCGCCAGGTTTTACCCGCAAGCGAACTCGGGATGGCTGATTAGTCAAGATAATCGCGAAGAACTTGCGATCTGGATGGATGGCGCAATTTCGACATTGTCTTGGATTCAATTTGACGGATGCGTTCGCGCGTTACACCGTATACCTTGCCGATTTCATCCAGGGTCTTCGGTTGGCCATCGGTGAGACCAAAGCGCATCGCGACCACGCCTGCTTCACGTTCTGAAAGGGTATCGAGAACTGAATGTAACTGTTCTTGTAACAAAGTGAAGGAAACCGCATCAGCCGGAACAATCGCCTCGGAATCTTCAATCAGATCACCGAACTCTGAATCGCCCTCTTCGCCGAGTGGCGTGTGTAAGGAAATCGGTTCGCGACCATATTTCTGGACCTCAACAACTTTCTCTGGAGTCATATCTAACTCTTTGGCGAGTTCTTCAGGCGTAGGTTCGCGACCAAGATCCTGCAACATCTGTCGCTGTACTCGAGCCAATTTGTTGATGACTTCCACCATGTGCACGGGGATACGAATGGTGCGAGCCTGGTCCGCCATGGCGCGAGTAATAGCCTGGCGAATCCACCAGGTCGCGTATGTCGAAAACTTATAGCCCTTGGTGTAATCGAACTTCTCTACGGCTCGAATCAGACCAAGGTTGCCTTCTTGAATCAGATCCAGAAAGAGCATTCCGCGGCCCGTGTAACGCTTTGCTAAGGAAACCACCAATCGCAGGTTGGCCTCGAGTAGGTGGTTCTTTGCTCGGCGCCCATCGAGAACAAGTTGCTCGAACTCACGGCGCATTTTTTTATCTAACTTCTTGTCCTTTGCCAATTTCTCTTCCGCAAAAAGTCCAGCTTCTACTCGAAGCGAGAGCTCAACTTCCATTTCTGCGTTGAGAAGTGGGACTCGGCCAATCAACTTTAAATAATCCTTCACTGGGTCGGCAGTGGCGCCGGCGGTTAGAACGGTCTGAGGTGGAGCATCGTCCTCTTCTGAATCTTTAATGGTGAAGGCATTCTCTTCATTCTGAGATTCCTCTGCCACGTTGACAACGCGAATCTCGCTGCCGGTGCCCTCGACGACAACTTCTTCCTTTATCTCTTCAACGAGAGATTCCAAGTCTTCTAATTCAATATCTTCGAGTTCAACATCATCGCCATCGAGCTTTGCAATAACCGCTGGCTCGCCAGTTGCGGATTCAGCGATAAGTACTTCCTCAATCTCTACTTCTTCGATCTCTCCATCATCAATATCTATTTTTTTGCCCGCAGAAAGTTGCTTTTTCGCTTCGAGCTCGGCCTTTGTGGGAAAGAGTTTTCGACCGGCTGTTTTCTTTTCGGCTTTTGCCGCAGCCTGTGCTGCTTCGGCTAATTTTTGGGCGGCTAATTCTGCTTTAGAAGGAAAAAGGTGCTTGCCCGACGACTTAGCCTCGACGATCTTTTTCTTTGGCGCAGCAGCGGCCTTCTTTGCTGGCGCCTTCTTCGCGATTGTTTTCTTGGCTGGTGCTTTCCCATCGGTTTTTGTGGTGGCCTTGGTCGCCGGCACACTCTTCTTTATTGCTTTAGTTTTTGGGGTGGCTACTTTGCTCGTTTTTGTTGCTGCCTTTGCCGGCGCAGCGCTCTTATCTGATTTAGCTGCTGCTTTTGTTCCGTTTTTGAGCGCACTAATTCCAGCCACAGATCATCCTTTTGTTTGTCTGATTGAACTTGCAACCAGGGGAACTTGCTTAGGCATATTATAAGTTGTCCACAGGGGCTTTCGCACCATTTACCTGCTTTTTTGCGGTTTTTCGACCCCCCTATCCAGGTTTTTTTGCGGAAAATCGGATAAATCAGGAATTTCTACCACTTCCGAGATCGATAGCCTGACGAATTACCTCCCCGACCGCTTCCACGTCGATGAGAAATCCGTCATGACCAAATGGCGAATAGATTCGATGTAAAGCCGTGGCTGTTGGAGTTAACTCGACTATCTCTTCCTGAAGTCGAGGCGGGAAGAGTCGATCCGTATCTATCGAGACCACAACAACTGGAATAGAAATTGTCGAAAGGGCCTGCGCGACGCCGCCACGATCGCGTCCTACATCATGAGAGTTCATTGCCTCAGTTAGCGCGATATAGGTGTTGGCATCGAAGCGTTTAGCTAACTTACTTGCTTGATGATCTAAATACGACTCCACGGCATAGCGCCCAGTGTCATCGCCCTGCAGATCTCGACCAAACCGCACATCCATCTCAGTTTCAGTGCGATAGGTTAAATGTGCGATACGGCGCGCAATTCCCATACCTTCGATTGGGCCTTGGCCTGCTTCGTAATAGTCCCCACCTTTATAGTGCGGATCGGCTTTGATTGCTCGGATTTGAATGGAAGCCGCACCGATTTGATCGCCAGTTGCGACCGCAGATGACCCAATAGTGCAAATAGCGTTGACGCGATCTGGGTGTTGAATCGCCCACTCCAAAGAACGCATGCCACCAAGCGATGGACCCACGGCCAATACATAGTGAGAAATTTTCAAAAGATTGGTGACCCGCAATTCTGCCGCGACCATATCCCGAATGGTGACGGTCGGAAAGCGCGAACCCCACCGTTTACCGTCAGGGGCAAGGGAGGAGGGCCCTGTGCTGCCTTGGCATCCGCCAATGACATTGGGGCAGATGATGAAATATTTATCGGTATCCAAGGGCAGACCAGAACCCAGCATCGAGGGCCACCAACCAGGCACATCCGACCAGCCAGTTAAAGCATGATTGACCAAGATCGCATTGTCGCCGGCGGCATTGAGCGTTCCCCACGTTTGGTACGCAATTGTGGTGTCCAGAAGCTTTTCACCGGATTCCAACTCGAGATCACCGATTTTAAGGAAGCGCCGCTCACCGGGGTCATGGCTCTCCAGCCAAGCCCCAGTGACCAGGTACTCACATCCACTCTCCATGAGGGTAAGTGTATTGAAAGCGTGGAACGGTTAGAGCGCCGCAGCAAATCCGACTGTGATGTCGGCCTTGATATCCTCAATGTTCTCCAGGCCAACCGAAAGCCGAACCAAGCCGGGGGTAACGCCAGCGGTTAATTGCTCTTCGGAGGAAAGTTGCGAGTGCGTAGTAGATGCCGGATGAATCACCAGCGAGCGAACATCGCCGATATTTGCAACATGGGAATGCAGCGTAAGAGCCTCGACAAATTTCTTACCGGCTTCGATTCCACCCTTTATTTCAAAGGAGAGCACTGAGCCACTTCCTTGAGGGGCATACTTGTTGGCAAGCCCATGCCACTGGGATGAAGGCAAGGATGCGTAGTTCACGCTGATGACTTGCGGTTGGGCTTCAAGCCACTTAGCCAAAGTTTGAGCATTAGATACGTGGCGCTCCATACGCAGCGAGAGAGTCTCCAAACCTTGCGCGAGTAGCCAAGCATTGAATGGACTCACCGCGGCACCAATATCGCGTAGCAATGTCAATCGGATTTTGAAAATGTAGGAAAGGTTTGCCCCGAAGGCTGAACCCACTCCAAGAGCCTGGGCATAAACCAATCCGTGATAACTAGGGTCTGGTTCATTAAAATTCTTGAACTTCTCTTTTTGTAGCGCGTAATCGAAATTGCCGGAATCGACGATGGCGCCAACGACAGCGTTGCCATGGCCAGATAGGAACTTGGTGGCTGAGTGAATCACGACATCAGCTCCGTGTTCGATAGGTCGAATCAAGAACGGTGTCGCGACCGTGTTATCTACGATTAACGGAACGCCATTGCTGTGAGCAACCTTCGCGACCGCCTCAATATCTAAAATATCGTTCTTTGGATTGGCGATTGTTTCGCCAAAAAATGCTTTGGTATTTGGACGAACCGCAGCCTGCCAAGACTCTGGATCATCAGGATTATCAACAAAAGTTACCTCGATGCCGAACTTCGGCAAGGTGTAATGAAAAAGGTTGTATGTACCGCCGTAGAGACTTGGCGAGGAGACGATGTGATCGCCAGCTTCTGCAACGTTCATGATCGCAAACGACGTTGCTGCAGATCCCGAAGCAACAAGCAGAGCCGCAACTCCACCTTCCAATGACGCGATGCGTTGTTCGACTGCATCTTGAGTTGGATTCATGATTCGGGTATATATATTGCCAAGTTCGGCAAGACTAAAGAGGTCAGCCGCGTGTTGGGTGTCTCGAAAGGCATAGGCCGTCGTTTGATACAGCGGCAAGGCACGAGCACCGGTCGTTGGGTCTGGAACTTGTCCAGCATGAATCTGGCGAGTTTCAAAGGATGAACTGGCGAGTGAAAATTCGGACACAAAAACCTCCCACAAAGTTAGGGGTCATCGTTGACCCGCGCTTGTCATTTGCTATGTACAAATGACCTGGTCCTCACCCGGAGCACCCCACCGCGGTGGAGGGTTGCCGTCCAGTAAGCCGGGGCTAAAACCTGGAACTCATGACCTAAGACGAAATAGTAAAAGAGTGATTTCAAATTGTCTAAACGCCTACACCTTGCATATAAGAGGATTACCTAAGAGGGTTCGCGCCAACCTGATGTAATTGGCAGGCGGCGATCTTTTCCAAATGCTCTTCGCGAAATTTTTGTGCCAGGTGGATATTGACGCCTCTTGTATTCCGCTCGATCAACCAACTGAATAACTCGCTTAGCCAGCGCTTCGTCAAACCCCGCGGCAAGGATTCCTGATAGACCACCATCATTGTCGATGTAGATATTCAATATCTGATCCAAAACTTCATATTCAGGCAAAGAATCCGAATCCTTTTGACCCGGTCTTAACTCCGCACTTGGTTCTTTTGCAATCGAATTCAACGGGATGGGCGGGGTTTGACCCAATTCAAGAGCTCTTTGGTTGCGCCATTTTGCCAGAGCCCAAACATCTTTCTTAAAGAGGTCTTTGATCGGTGCGTATCCCCCGACAGCATCTCCATAAAGTGTCGAGTATCCGACGGACAACTCTGATTTATTGCCATTTGCTAAAACCAAATGTCCTTCTTGGTTGGACAACCCCATCAAGGTGGTGCCACGAACGCGTGCCTGCACATTTTCTTCGGCCAATCCAACAAGACCGAGAGTTTGTAAGAAAGCCGCAACCATAGGTTCGATACTGATGACTCGATAATTTAACCCGATGTTTTTAGCGCATTGAGCGGCATCTTGGAGAGAGTGATCAGAGGAATAGCGACTTGGTAGCGCAACTCCATATACATTTTTAGCACCGATCGCATCGGCTGCAATTGTCATCACAACTGATGAATCGATTCCGCCCGACATGCCTGTAATAACACTTGGAAAATTATTCTTCTTGACGTAGTCGCGCAGTCCCACAACGAGTGCGCTCCAAATTTGTTCCTCTTCTGAGATTCTGGGCGCAACCCCAGCCGTCAAACTTTTGTATGAATTGCTCTCTGCCTCAGATAACCGAACATCCGGTTCGCTAGTCCCGAGTTTTGCCTCCAAGTCGACCACCATTAAGCCATCAATAAACTGTGGGGCTCGTGCCAGCACCTCTCCCTCTGCGGAAACAACGATGCTGTCGCCATCGAATACCAAATCATCTTGGCCGCCTGTCATATTTACATAGACCAAGGGAGCCGAAATCTCACGAGCGCGACGGCGCACCAACGAGAGCCTGACATCATCTTTATTTCGTTCAAATGGGCTGCCATTTGGAACTAACACCAAGCCGGGTGTGCGGGCAGTTAATTCTGAAACCGGACCTTGAGATTTCCAAATATCTTCGCAAATCGCCACCCCAATATCGATCCCTCGAAATCGGAAAACTAAAGATTCGGTGCCAGAAACGAAATTTCGAAACTCATCAAAAACACCATAGTTGGGCAGGTGGTGCTTGACATATTTTGCAACTATCTCGCCTCGATGAATCACAGCCACCGCATTTTGAGGTTTTCGAGAGTCGCTCTCCTCTAGATAGCCCACTACGCAGGCCATCTCCCCGTAACCGTTTGCTGATATCAGTGAAGCGAGCTCTACGACTGCGCTCTTGCTGGCGCCTCGAAATGTTGCGCGCAGGGCCAAATCTTCCACCGGGTAGCCAGTCACGATCATTTCTGGAAAGAGAAGTAAGTGGGCTCCGGCTTCACTTGCCGAAGCGGCATAGGAGAGAATTAATTGGATATTTCCAGCGATATCTCCGACCCGTGGGTTAATTTGAGCCGCGGCAACTCGAATCTGTCCGGAATTACTTTTCACGGATAGAGCGTACCTCGCTAGACTTTCTCCCACGACGGGGACCACATTCGTGGCACCGATCGCAGGAGGTTTCACATGTCTAATGCCCATGCAGTTGGCTCAAACGGCTCCCACAACTCTGGCTCTCGGGTCTCTATCGCCGACCTGGCCAAATTCAAGCGCGACGGACATAAGTGGGCGATGCTGACCAGCTACGAACAGATGACAGCAGCAATTTTCGACGAGGCGGGTATCCCTGTTCTGCTTGTCGGCGATAGCGCTGGAAACAATTTTCTAGGCGAGGAAAACACCATCCCCGTAACCGTGGATGAACTTATTCCTCTGGCTCGAGCAGTGGTGCGTGGAAGTTCGCGGGCACTTATCGTGGCAGATCTACCATTTGGTTCGTATGAAGAAAGCCCTGAGGTCGCATTACGCAGTTCCATCAGATTTTTCAAAGAAGCCAAAGTTCATGCAGTCAAACTTGAAGGTGGCGCAAAAGTAGTTCCTCAGGTCAAACAACTTATCGCTGCCGGAATCCCCGTCATGGGCCACCTCGGTTTAACGCCGCAATCAGTTCATGCGCTTGGTGGTTTCAAAGTTCAAGGTCGAGGTGAAGATGCCGATCGAATCAAGGACGATGCCCGCGCTTTGCAGGAAGCTGGAGTTTTCGCTCTGGTTCTGGAACTCATTCCGCAAACTCTGGCGCGCGAGATTGCCGAAGAACTTGCAATTCCCGTGATCGGAATCGGCGCCGGACCAGATTGTGATGCCCAAGTTCTGGTCTGGACTGATGCCTTTGGTCTTACTCAAAATGCCCCGCGCCTGGCCAAGGCTTATCGAAATTTACGAAAAGAATTAATTGAAGGCGCGAAAGAGTTTGCTCATGAGGTAGAAGCAGGAATATTTCCTTCCGAGGTAAACTCATTTAAGTGAAGAAGTTTACTCTTGATATTTCCCCATTAAAGAAATATCGAGACTTCCGACTGCTCTGGACTTCTGGCCTTGTCTCGTACTTTGGCTCGATGATGACCACTGTCGCGATGCCATTTCAAATAAAGCTCCTCACCAATTCTTATCTTGCCGTAGGTGTTATGGGCGCGTTTGAAATTGTTCCATTAATTTTCTTTGGTTTATATGGTGGAGTTTTGGCTGATTCGGTTGATCGAAAGAAAATGCTCTGGATGACCGAAGCAATGGCTCTGCTCATCTCGTTGGGTCTGTTGGCTAACTCCCTTCTTGAGCACCCGCATGTGATCATCCTTTATGTTGCAGCAGCACTTTTTTCTGCGGTCTATGGACTTCATGGTCCAAGCGCGGGTTCGATTTTGCCGAGATTGATCAGCCACAGCGATCTACCTAATGCAAATGCCCTGATGAGCCTACAAGGACAAGTGGGAATGATTGCAGGCCCGGCAATTGCAGGAGTGCTGATTTCAACAATAAATGTCAGTGCCGGGTTCGCAGTCGACGTGCTGAGTTACATCGTCTCCATTGCATTCCTTGTACGGATCAGGGCATTTCCGCGACAAAGTCAGAACGATACAACTCTCGAAAATCCCTTCAGGAGTTTGATTTCGGGAGTCAAATACGCCGCATCACGAAAAGATTTAATGGGTACTTATATTGTCGATCTCGCTGCAATGTTCTTCGCGATGCCGGATGCTCTGTTTCCATTTTGGGCAGACCAAATCCACGCCAGGTGGGCACTCGGTTTCTTTTATGCCGCCGGAACAATTGGGGCACTCTTTGTCACGTTGACCAGCAGGTGGGTCAATAACTTCAAGTTTCACGGTCGCGCCGTGCTCTTTGCCGCCTTAGGGTGGGGAGCGGCTATCTCTTTGGCTGGCTGCTTCACTTCGCTACCGCTCATCATCTTTTTTCTGGCAGTTGCAGGCGCTGCCGATATGGTGAGTGGACTATTTCGCATGGCAATCTGGAATCAATCAATCCCGGACAATTACCGCGGACGATTGGCTGGAATTGAAGTGCTGTCATACTCGATTGGTCCGATGGGCGGGCAACTAAGGGCTGGTTCTATGGCTGCTCTCACTTCACTTCGAACTTCTGTCATTAGTGGTGGACTCCTCTGTATCGGAGTTGTCAGCATCGCAGGTACATCTTTGCAAAAGTTTCGAAATTATGACGTGACAACGAATCCATTCGCAGTGAGACAACGTGATTTGAATGAAGAGGAGGAGCCTCAAGTATGAGGTTGGAGCAAAGAGATTTTCCAAAACTGGAAAGCGGAAAATTGTCCTGCCAAGGTAAACTCCTTTAAATGAAGAAGTTCACTATCGATATTTCGCCACTGAAGAAGTATCGAGACTTCAGGTTGCTCTGGACTTCCGGACTCATATCTCGCTTTGGCTCCATGATGACTTACGTAGCGATGCCCTTTCAAATAAAACTCCTTACCAATTCTTATCTCGCGGTTAGCCTCATGGGTGCTATAGAAATTATTCCGCTCGTGATCTTTGGGCTTTACGGTGGCGTTCTTGCCGATTCTGTGGATCGAAAGAAAATGATTTGGATAACGGAAGGGATAGCGCTCTTCATCTCGCTCGGTTTGTTCGTCAACTCCCTCCTGCCCCATCCGCATTTGGTCGCTTTATACGTTGCAGCTGCACTCTTCTCAGCTGTGAATGGTCTCCACAGCCCTAGTGCGGGTTCGATATTGCCGCGCATGGTCAGTCACGGTGATCTCCCGAATGCCAGCGCGCTCATGAGCTTGCAGGGTCAGTTTGGTGTCATTACGGGTCCTGCTGTTGCAGGAATTTTGATCTCTACCGTTAACGTCAGTGCTGGTTACTTAGTCGATGTCATAAGCTACATCGCATCCGTCGCGCTCCTACTTCGAATCCAATCTTTTCCTCCTAATGAAAAGAATGAATCCATCTTGGAGACCCCAATAAAGAGCTTGGTTGCCGGCGTGAAATATGCCGCATCGAGGCGGGATCTATTGGGAACATACGTCGTCGACTTGGCAGCGATGTTCTTCGCTATGCCCAATGCGCTCTACCCATTTTGGGCCGATCAAATTCACGCAAGGTGGGCTCTGGGATTCTTTTATGCCTCTGGAACTGTCGGTGCGCTCTTCGTCACACTCACTAGTAGGTGGATCAATACCTACAAATTTCATGGTCGAGCAGTGTTATTTGCGGCTCTCGGTTGGGGCGCCGCAATTTCCTTCGCTGGATACTTCACTTCGTTGCCACTAATTATCTTCTTTCTGGCAGTTGCAGGGGCCGCGGATATGGTGAGCGCTCTTTTCCGAAGCGCGATCTGGAATCAATCGATTCCGGACAGTTATAGAGGTCGATTAGCTGGAATTGAATTACTTTCCTACTCGGTTGGACCGTTAGGTGGACAAATGCGAGCCGGATCTATGGCAGCGCTCACATCACTACGAACTTCCGTCATCAGCGGAGGTCTACTTTGCATTGGAGTTGTGAGTATCGCTGGCACATCACTGAAGAAATTCCGAAATTATGATGTAACAACTAATCCATTTGCCATCAGACAACGTGAAGTTAGAGAAATGGAAACTGGAAAATCATTTGGTGAATGATGCACATTCTGAAATCTTTTTTATAAATACATAGAAATCGAAAAAATCGGTGGCGCGACACGCGGGGTCTTTTTCACTCAAAATAGTGGAAAGTTGATGTAAATGATGTCACGCTTAGTCCTGAACAGGTTCGGTGACGGATCGAACCATTCTGATAGGAGATGTACGTGGCTGCAGCTAAGAAAGTTGTAAAGAAAGTTGCCAAGAAGGCAGCAGTAAAGAAGGTCGTTAAGAAGGTTGCCAAGAAGGCCGCTGCTAAGCCAGCAGTCAAGAAGGCAGCAGTCAAGAAGGTCGTTAAGAAGGTTGCCAAGAAGGCAGCTCCAAAGAAGGCCGCAGTAAAGAAGGTTGCCAAGAAGGCAGCTCCAAAGAAGGCCGCAGTAAAGAAGGTTGCCAAGAAGGCAGCTCCAAAGAAGGCCGCTGCTAAGCCTGCAGCAAAGAAGGCAGCTCCAAAGCGCCGTGCAAAGAAGGCCGTTGCTGCAAAGTAACTAGTTCAATCAAAAAACCCCGTCATTTACATGGCGGGGTTTTTTCATGAAGAAATTTATTCGTATCTGATCTCAGAGAACCGTACTTACTTCGCGGTGATCTTTTTTGGTGCAGAATATTCATCCAGATACTGACCACGCAATTGACCAGCAACGCGATCGAAAATCTTTGCGAGATCTTCTTGATCCTTTGATGTTAAATGATCCACAAATCTGCCACGAACGCTTGCAACGTGATCTGGGGCGGCTTTTACAATTGCTTTCCAACCTCGATCAGTCATCACGGCAAAATATCCTCTTTTATCCGAGACGCACTCTTCACGTCGAACCCAACCTGCCTTCTCCATTACTTTCATTCGATGCGAAAGCCTGGATTTAGAAATCATAGAAATCTCAGCGAGTTCACTCATGCGCAATTTTCGCCCCGGGGCATCGCTCAGTTGAGCCAATACTTCATAGTCCGCCATTGAGAGATCGTGCCCTTCGAGGTCGAGATCAAGTGCCTCGAGGAGCCGTCGGGAGGCAATAATGTACGACCGCCAAGCCTTCATCTCACGAGGGTTCAACCAGCGCGGTTCTTCTTTCTTAAGTGCCATATGCGAATTGTATGCGAAAACCATAGTAATTGAAAGTTCAACTACCTCGGGCTAAGGTAGGGTTTTGCCATGAAAAGTGGTCTCGATTTATCACATGTGAACCCCCTAGTCCGGCCTCAGGACGATTTATTCCGCCATATGAATGGCAATTGGCTCGATAATTCAGTTATTCCGTTGGATCGAGCCAGCGATGGCGCCTTTTACCAACTCTATGAAGATGCCGAGCGCCAAGTTCGCGACATCATTGAAGAACTCTCGCAATCACCTCAAACGTCGGAGAGTAACGCGCAAAAAATTGGTGACCTGTACGCCTCCTTTATGGACGAAAATCGGGCCAATGAGCTCGGAATCACTCCGATTAAAAAATATCTCGACCAGGCCCTGTCCGTATCGACTCGCGACGAGTTCTTTCGCACCTTGGGTTACTTTGAAACATTGGGACTAGGTGGGCTTTTTTATACTTATATAAATACCGATGCTCGAGATTCAACTACCTACATCTCTTACTTCGGACAATCTGGCCTCTCGCTGCCAGATGAGGCTTATTACCGCGAAGCCGAGCACGAGGTTCTCCGCGATGCACTACTAATACACATCGAGAAAATGTTTACTTTGGCAAACCTTCCTGATGGCGCGACTCATGCAAAGAACATCCTTGAATTAGAGACAAAGATTGCCTCGTATCACTGGGATCAAGTTAAAGATCGTGACGCGGTTCTGACATATAACAAATTAACCTTTGATGAAATTAAAACCTTGGCGCCAAAATTCGATTGGACGCTTTGGATCGAGCACTCATTGACGCCTATGAAAATTGTAGAAACCGCCATTATTCAACAGCCCAGTTTCTTCAGTGGAATGAGCACCCTTTTGGGTGATTTCGAACCAGCACAATGGAGTTCATGGCTAGCCTGGCATGCCCTCAGTGGCGCCGCTCCTTATTTGAATTCAGAAATCATCTCCCAGAATTTTGATTTCTACGGCACGACCCTCTCCGGCACACCTGAGTTGCGAATTCGGTGGAAGCGCGGAGTAGGTCTGGTGCAAGGCGCACTCGGTGAAGCTATCGGTCAAATTTATGTCGAACGCCATTTTCCACCAGCTGCGAAAGAACGTATGAATATTTTGGTAGCCAATCTTCTTGAAGCCTATCGAGTAGATATCTCGGCGCTCGAATGGATGAGCGAGGCAACAAAAATTCACGCCCTCGAAAAGTTGGCAAAGTTCACGCCAAAAATCGGCTACCCGGATAAATGGCGGGATTACTCTGCTCTGAAAATTGTTCGAGATGACCTTATGGGCAACCTGGCGAGACTGACTACCTTTGCTCAGGAATACGAATATGCCAAAGTTGGTTCGCCCGTTGATCGGAGTGAATGGCACATGACTCCGCAAACTGTGAACGCCTATTACAACCCGGGGCTCAACGAGATAGTTTTCCCCGCTGCTATTTTGCAGCCGCCATTTTTTAATCTCGATGCTGATGACGCTGCTAATTACGGCGGAATCGGAGCGGTCATTGGTCATGAAATGGGACACGGCTTTGATGATCAGGGATCCAAATATGATGGCGATGGAAATTTACACGACTGGTGGACAGATGAAGATAGAGAAAAGTTCGACCAGCAAGCCCAAGTACTAATCGAGCAATTTGATGCGCTTCATCCTTTATACGCCCCCGATCTCCATGTGAATGGTGCCCTAACGGTTGGCGAGAACATCGGAGATTTAGGTGGGCTGATAGTCGCTCTTAAGGCTTATGAAATTTCGCTTAACGGCCAAATCCCGCCGGAACTTGATGGCTTCTCTGGTTTGCAGCGCTTTTTCCTCGGATTTGCCCAAGCTTGGCGTACCAAACGTCGGCCAGAAGAGGTCAGGCATCTCATTGCCATTGACCCGCACTCCCCCGAAGAATTTCGCTGCAATCAAATTGTTCGCAATCTCAACGAGTTCTACGAAGCGTTCGGTGTTGTCGAGACGGATCGGCTCTACCTGGCCCCCGCAGCGCGCGTTCGCATCTGGTAGCGCTGGTAGAATTGCGAGACTATTCAGATTGTCGAGAGGTTTACTATGAAGATTAAGTCTGTTGCCGCTGTCTCCGTCGCCGGACTCGTTTTAGTTCTGGCGGGATGTGGTGGCGCTGCCAAAGTTGCCGCGCCCACCGATACTGCGAGTCAGACCAGCGCCGCAGAACCAACAGGCTCGTTTGGCAGTGTTGTCACCCTTTCGGGTGGTGTCACCGTCACTGTGGCGGCACCTACTAGTTTCAAGCCCGGCCAGTTTGCTACCAACTTTTTCGCTGGAAATGTCGCGAACAAGATGTCGGTCACGGTTCATAACGGCGGTAGCGCTGCCTTAGACCTCACCACCATGGTGATCGATCAAAATTCTGGCACAAATGCCTGCGTAGATATCAACGATGGCGATAACGGAATTAATGGTGTGCCTTCAGATCCTGTGGCTGCGAATGCCAGCGCAACTTTCGCTTATGGCGTGGGTTGTTCAGCCAAAGTGGGCGATCCCCTCACCTTAGTCATCACGTTGGGCAGCTCCAGCGCCACAATTACTGGAAAACTCGTTTAACTTCATCATGCGAAAAGCCCTCAAGGTTAACTTGAGGGCTTTTCGGTTTTTCAGGATCTAAGCCGGCTCTGGAAAATGGCAAGCCAGCGTGTGCTTGGGTGATATTTCCACCAATGCTGGAACGGTGGTTCGGCAAATATCTTGAACTTTCCAGCACCGAGTATTAAAGACGCAC
Organism: Actinomycetes bacterium; assembly: GCA_037133095.1. Classification (GTDB taxonomy): domain Bacteria; phylum Actinomycetota; class Actinomycetes; order Nanopelagicales; family Nanopelagicaceae; genus CAIMZW01. The sequence continues at coordinate 62,099 of JBAXOT010000005.1, read as the reverse complement.
CCGGCCGGCGGATTTACCGGGCTGGGTAGGTCGCCTCGGAGAATAATGCGCTCGCGCTTACGCTCAATTTCTGGATCTGGAATAGGTACTGCGGAGAGCAATGCTTTTGTATAAGGGTGGCGGGGTTTAAGGAAGAGTTCGGCCGTATCCGCCATCTCCATAACCTTGCCGAGATACATAACGACAACGCGGTCGGAGATGTGCTGGACCACCGAAAGATCATGAGCCACAAAGAGATAGGCGAGCCCCAATTCTTGTTGCAAGTCATCAAGGAGGTTGACCACTTGGGCTTGGATGGAAACATCAAGAGCCGAAACCGGTTCATCTGCAACGATGAGTTTTGGCTTGAGGGCTAGGGCTCTAGCGATGCCAATACGTTGGCGCTGGCCACCGGAGAATTCATGGGGAAAACGATTGATGTGTTCTGGATTGAGGCCAACGCGCTCAAGAAGTTCTTGAACTGCCTTCTTAGTGCCACCTTCTGGTTTGATGCCATGAATGTCATACGAAGCCGAAACAATCGTCCCCACCGTATGCCGTGGATTCAAAGAAGCGAAAGGATCTTGAAAAATCATTTGCATCTGGGAGCGAAGTGGCTTCATCTCATGGCGGCTGAGCTTCGTAATATCTTGACCATCGAAGATTATTTTTCCGGAAGTTGGTTCGTATAACTTTAAGACGGTGCGACCTACCGTTGTCTTACCGCAGCCAGATTCACCAACCAACCCAACAGTTTCGCCGCGAGCAACATCCAATGTCACGCCATCAACAGCCTTAACGACGCCTTTGACTTTGTTAAAGACGCCACCTGTGGTGGTTTCAAAATGCTTAGTTAAGTTCTCTAACGATAAAACATTCTCACTCAATTGTTGCCACCCCTGACATCAGATGTGTTGAGATCAGCCAGTTGAGCCGATGTTAAATGGCACCGCGTTAAGTGCTTGGATGCTTTTTCTTCCAATGCCGGCGCAACTGTCGCACAAAGATCTCCGGCGACATGTGAGGCGAACTCGCAACGAGCGCGGAAGGAGCAACCGGCTGGCAACCCAATCAGCGATGGCGGCTGACCCGGAATTGTTTTTAATCTGTGGCCATCAATCTGATCTACCCGAGGGATAGATTGCAACAGACCCATCGTGTAAGGCTGAAGTGATCGATAATAAATTTCGTCGACCTTTGCTTGCTCAACAATCTTGCCGGCATACATAACGTTGACTCGATCAGCGACTTCTGCCACAACACCAAGATCGTGAGTAATCAAAATAACGGCCATATTGAATTCTTTTTGCATATCTCGCAACAATTGCAAGATCTGGGATTGAACCGTCACATCGAGAGCAGTTGTCGGTTCATCGGCAATAAGAAGTTGTGGATTATTAACCAGTGCCATGGCGATCATCACTCGTTGGCGCATGCCACCGGAGAATTGGTGCGGGTACTCGTTAACCCGACGAGCCGCATCAGGAATCCCTACGAGATCAAGCATCTCGGTAGCCTTCTTGAGACCATCTTTCTTGTTGCCCTCGTTGTACAACCGCCAGGCTTCGGAAATTTGATCACCAATGGAGTAATACGGGTGCAGTGAAGACATCGGATCTTGAAAAATCATTGCCATTGCTTTGCCACGTAGTCGACGAACGGTTTCAGCAGGAGCAGTGATGACATCAACTGGACCAGTCTCGAGATTTAAAATTGCTTGGCCGGAGATGATGGTACGAGCCGGATTGTGTAGACCCATGATGGCGAGATTAGAAACTGATTTTCCTGAACCTGATTCACCTACGATTGCCAAAGTTTCACCAAGAGCGACATCAAAGGAGATATCTTGCGAGGCGTTTACGTTGCCATCTTCAGTAGGAAAGCTGACGTTGAGATTCTTGACTTCCAAAAAAGGTTTCATGCGACCCTCACTCGTGGGTCGATAAATGCATATGCAATATCTACGACCAAGTTAGCAATGACAACAAAAGCGGCGGCAAGAAGTGTGGTGGAGAGAATGACCGGCAAGTCATAATCGGTGAGAACGGCTTTGATAGAGAGTCTGCCCAGACCCGGAAGATTGAAGATTTGCTCCGTAATAATGGCGCCACCAAGTAAGCCTGCGAAGTCCAGACCAGCGATGGTGAGAATAGGCGAAAGGGCAGCACGAAGGGTGTGTTTGCGAAGAATGACACCGCTGCTCAGGCCCTTAGCCTTGGCTGTGCGGATAAAGTCTTCGCTCGATGTCTCAATCACATTCGAACGGGTAAACCGCGTGTATGTGGCCGCATAAGCCAGCGCGAGAGTAATACACGGGAAGATAAATTCTTTGAAATAGCCCCAAGGATTGGTGAAGGGCGACATCCATTGCCCCATCTCGATCGGGTTAATGAGGTTGAATTTCAAAACCACGAAGAGCAAAATTAAAAGTCCAGAGATAAAAGTGGGAAGTGACGTTCCTACTAAAACAAAGACCGTCGCTATTCGATCGGGCATTCTGCCTTTAAATCGCGCAGCCAATACACCGAGCGAGATACCTAAAATCATCCAAAGAATGAAGGAACCCACAGCAAGGGAAAAAGTCACTGGAAATGCTTGGCCGATTAGGGTGGTGACACAGGAGTGCTGGTTAAACGAGTAACCAAATGAAGGTGCGCCACAAACAATGGCTGCTGATCCTTCAGCATAGGATCGCCCAGCAAAGAGGCCATGAATAAAACGCCACCACTGCTCCCACCAAGGAACATCAAGCCCAAGGCGATGTCGGTTGGCTTCAATGAGAGCCGGGAAACAAGATTTACCACAGGTAAGTCTGGCTGGGTCGATCGGTAAAAAGTTAAAGATGATGAAGACCACAATACTGACGAGAACCAACACCGCAAAGGTGTACGCCAATCGCCTGGATACGAACTTCAACATTTTCTTACTACCAACCCTTCAAGGAATTCTTATGAACACAGATAAAAGGTGGCCCGACGAAGGGCCACCTTTTATCTAATTGATTATTCGGTTTACTTTACGTAGAGAGCTGGGAACAAGAAGGTTCCTTGTGGATCCCAGAATGCTACGCCGCCAACCTTTGAGCCCCAGTCAAGCTGAGCCTTACCGAAGATTGGAGGAGTAATCCAGTATTGGTCCATTGCGAACTGAGCAAGTGCTTTCCAGTCTGCGGCTTGCTTTGGACGATTGGTCTCAGCAGATGCTGCATCGACCTTGGCCTTGAAGTCTGGGTAGACAGCATCGCCCCAGTTACCGGAAAGGTCAAAGCCACCATCCTTGAGGAACAATGGTGGGATAACGGTTGAAGCGTTAGCCCAGTCAGCGCCCCAGCCAGCACGGGTTACGTCACCTTGCTTGGTGATGTCCTGAACTGTTGGGTAGTACTGACCTGAAGGAATGAAGTTGAACTTGGTGTTAAAGCCAGCAGCATCCAAACCAGCCTTCAACAAGACCGAAGCCTTCTGTTGAGTGGAGGTGTTAGGAAGATCGATGGAGATACCAGCATCGCCAGTTACCTTTGCATATGTTGCAGGGCAATCGGTCTTGGCCTGAGCCAACAATGACTTCGCGTATGCAGGGTTACCAGCAGTCTTGAAGTTTGCATCGTGGGTATTTCCAGTGGTCTTTGCATAGTCAAGACCAAGAACTGGCTTGATTGGGCTATCGCCGACATCGCCGTAGAAGACAGTTCCGCCCGCAAGGTCAATCAGAGACTGAATTGGCCAGGCAAAGAAGACAGCCTTACGCACTGCCAAGCAATCGAGGTGACCGGCTGATGAGTTCAAGCCGTAGTAACGGACGTATGGATCGTAGACATTCATACGACGTGATGCGTACTTGTCATCTGCGAAGAATGCGCGGTTATTTACAGGTTGTAGGCCATCGAGGTTAACGGTATTTGGAATCGAATCTGACAACATGATCTGATCGATGACATTGGAATCAAGACCAAAACGAACCGTGACGTTATCTGGATATGGGGTACGAACTGAGTCCGATGCCTTGGTCCACTTTGCATTTCGAACCAAGTCCATTTCACCATTGATGGTGTAACGAGCGATCTTGTAAGGACCAGATGACAATGGGTGCAAGTCATACTTGTCACCAGTGTCTTTGGAAGCCTTTACAGGACCGAAAGCTGGGTAGGAAGTTGCATAGTTGAAGTCAGCAACAGAGTGGCTCAAATTGAAGGTGATGGTGCGGTTGTCCTTCGAGCAGGTAACTGCCTTGTCGAACAACGCTTGACCAGTCTTCTTGTATGGGCCGGCGTACATGGAGTTGCCCTTGGCATCCTGTGGGATGGCGAGCATGGAGAGTGCGTAAGCAGGACCGTCAGTGATGACGTCGGTTGCGAAGGTACGAGAAACACCGTACTTCACATCAGCGCAGGTAATCGCCGTTCCGTCTTCCCATGTCACGCCTGGGCGAAGGGTGAACTTCCAGGTCTTAGCCGAGTTGCTTGGAACACCGGTGTTGGTTGCAAGGTCTGCAACAAGTCCAGAGCCAGAAGGTCCAGCAGATGGCTTGTATACAACCAAGTTACGGTAAAGATAGGTATTGAAGAACGCGATGTCTTGACCGGTGTAGTTACGTTGTGGGTCGGCATGCGCGAACTGCCCCGCGTGGGTGATCATATAAAGCGTTCCACCAGATGTTGGTGCAGCGCCAGCTCCGCTCGCGCCACCTACCAGCAAACCACCGGCAACCAGTGCGGCTGCTGCGGCTGTTGCGATAAGGCGACGGCGAACATTCGCCATGTTCTTCTCGGACATCAGTCCTCCTTATTATGTTGTCTGTTCCGAACCGCGGTGCGCGAATCGGACATTTAGTACGGTCATCTTAGATTGGTAACGCTCCGTTTGGTAAGGATTCCAGCACTCGTAACCAAATCTTTACATTTGAGATACGTCACCGTTTTTTGAACCCTCATGTCCCCAAATCTCGTTATCTGGAGTCCGACTTCGGATCCAGCGCATCCCGAATGCCGTCACCCATCAAGTTCAAGGCAAGAACGATGATGATCAACATGGCACTCGGAATAATCAGATAGGCCGGGTCGGTCTGCCAGTACGTCACTGCATCAGACAAGACCAAGCCCCAGGTAGAAGCAGGCGGTAGGACGCCGACTCCCAAGAAGGAGAAGGTGGCTTCGGCGGCTAGGTAACCAGGCAGTGAGAGCGACAAGAAGACAATCGCCGTTGGCCAGAGGTTAGGCAAAATTTCCTTGGTGATAATGCGCCAATTCGAGGCGCCAAGAGATTGCGCGGCCATCACGAAATCGCGCTCGCGCATGCTCAGAGCCTGGGAGCGGATGAGACGGGCAAAGCCAGTCCAGCCAAAGAAGACGAAAAATACGCAGAGAACCACAAGGCGAGCGCCATTATCTTTGGCGATATGCAGGGCTTCTACGCGCTGAACCAGCGGCAGGCTGAGCGCCACAATCATGAAGGTCGAAGGGAAAGCCAAGAGAAAGTCAATAAAACGGCCAATAACGGCGTCGATGCGGCCACGGAAGTACCCAGCCGCGATTCCGATCAACATTCCGATGCCGATCGAGGCGACGCTGGTAATCAAAGCAATGGAAAAAGAGATTCGAGAGCCGTACAACAACATGGCCAGGACGTCGCGACCAGCGCCAGGTTCGATTCCCAACGGGTGAGTCAAGCTCATACCGCCTAAAGGTCCAATAGGCATTCCCACATCCGAGAGCGCTTTGGGATAGGTCGTAATCGGTCCTAAATGAAGCAAACCGGTGATAGCCGGAGCCAAAAATGCACAGAGAATGAAGAAGAGCGCAACGCAGCCCGAAAAGACCGCGGTTTTATTGCGTTTGAAGCGCATCCAGGCAATCTGGCGCGGCGTACGCTGAACTACGGCTTTAGCAGCCTCTGGTGAGTCATCAACGATCAAACTCAATTCGCGTCCCCCGACTTCTTCCCCACTTCGCACGAGTGGTTTCCTACCTAGCACTACTCGCTGGTAAGTGGGGTAAACGTAGCCCAAAATTCACCTAAATTGCCACCTTAACGAACTCCAATTTTGGTGAGTTGGAATACTGGTTAGATATCCCCATGCCCGCCTCCAGCTCCGATTTCAGCTTTTCCGTCGGCACCGAGCTCGCCAACGCATCGGGAGGACAATTTCTCGGCCGGACGGGCACCATATCCACGCCTCATGGCCGGATCCAGACGCCAGCCTTTATCCCCGTCGGCACCAAAGCAACCGTCAAGTCGGTCCTACCCGAGTCCATTAAGGATTTAGGGGCGCAAGCCGTGTTGGCAAATGCCTACCACCTCTACCTGCAGCCCGGTCCAGATATCGTCGATGAAGCCGGCGGGCTCGGCGAATTCATGCATTGGTCCGGACCAACCTTCACCGACAGCGGCGGATTTCAAGTTCTCTCGCTCGGGGTTGGCTTTAAAAAGGTCATCGCCATGAATGAGGAGACTTTTCGGTCGGATGAGGTCATTGCAGCGAAGAAGGAGCGCTTGGCCCACGTCGATGATGACGGCGTGACCTTCAAATCCCACCTCGACGGATCGATGCACCGGTTCACACCCGAGATCTCCATGCAGGTTCAACACCAAATAGGCGCCGACATCATTTTTGCCTTTGATGAATGCACGACTTTGCACAATACGCGAAAATATCAAGAGAAGTCATTAGAGCGAACCCGGCTCTGGGCCGAAAGGTGCCTTGCCGAACACGATCGGCTGACTCATGATCGAGCCACCAAGCCCTATCAAGCCCTCTTTGGCGTTCTCCAAGGAGCGCAATACGAAGATTTGCGGCGAAAAGGTGCCCAAGATCTTTCCCTCATGCGAGTTCCTGGAAAGAGTGACGAGGTCGAGTTTGATGGCTTTGGTATGGGTGGGGCGCTCGATAAAGAAAAATTGGGCACCATTATTGGTTGGCTCGCCGAAGAACTCCCCCGCGATAAACCTCGCCACTTACTAGGTATCGGCGAACCAGATGATCTCTTTGTTGGGGTGGAAAACGGCGTGGACACCTTTGACTGTGTTGCGCCTTCGCGCCAGGCAAGGACCAGTGCCGTTCTCACGGTCGATGGTCGCGTCAATATTTCCAATGCGCCCTACCGCAGACAATATGTTCCCATCGATGAAAACTGTGACTGCTACACCTGCGCCAATTACACCAGGGCTTATATCAATCACCTATTTCGATCCAAAGAGATTTTGGCCGCAACCCTCGCCACGATTCACAATGAACGTTTCATTGTTCGCCTGGTGGATCGCATGCGAGAGAGCATTATCAACCAAGATTTCTTCGAATTTAAGCAGGACTTTCTTGGTCGTTTCTACGCAAAATCACATTCCGTTGCTGAGTAAAAAGTTAAGCGACTTGAAACGATCGCTTTGCTAGCCCCATCCAATAGCCTTCAATTGCCATCTCTGGCGCAACCTCGGCATTAGATGATGCACCCAAAGTAATAAAGATCGGCGCAAAGTGTTCGACTGTTGGGTGCGCGTAGGGCATTCCGGGTGCGAGATGCTTGTAATCCATTAATTCATCAACCGCGCCACGTTCTAGTACATCTTTTGCCCAGAGATCAAATTCCACGCTCCACCCTGGCGGCGTTGCGTTGATTGTCCAGTCTCGAAGGAACGGCAGACCATGCGTCAGGAAGCCACTGCCGATAATAAGAACACCTTCATCGCGAAGTGGGGCCAACTTCTTTCCGATGTTAAATAATTTTTCTGGGTCATGCGTTGGAATCGACATTTGAAGGACTGGAACATCAGCGTTCGGGTACATCTTCATCAATGGAATGTAAGCACCGTGATCGAGCCCGCGCTTAGGTTGTTCGGTTACATGTTCGCCCATCAAAGCTTTAATTCGCGCGGCTAATTCCGGAGCACCGGGAGCCCGGTACTGCAGTTCGTAAAATCTTGGTGCAAAACCACCAAAATCGTAAATGAGGGGAACACCGATTTCTGTCGCACCAATAGTCAATGGCGCCGATTCCCAGTGCGCGCTGATAACTAGGATCGCAGTTGGCTTTGGCAAGTTGGCTGACCAACCTGCAAGTTCGCTGGACCACAATGAATCATCCAAGAGTGGGGGCGCGCCATGTCCAATATATAGCGCAGGCATCTTTGTTGTCATAACAAAACTATATCAAGAAGTAGTTGAAATTTCAATCAAATGCAGTAACTGCATAAACTCGGTAATCGTGCGGTACATCCTCGCCTTCCGGCATTAAATTCCTCGCGATACCTTCGAATTGCCAGCCTGCCTTTTCAAAAGCCCGCTGCATTCCGACATTTGTGACATCGGTTGATCCTGAAAGCCGATGAAACCTCTCGCTAAATAGCCGTTCTCTAATTGCTGCCAAAGACATGGTCCCAATGCCTTTTCCCTGGTATTCGGAAAGTAATGAGATGCCAATCTCGGCGGTTCCGGGCGGCATGCTGAATCTGCAATATCTGGCCTGCATCTCCCCCACGGCTGTCCCATCGACATCGATGGCGCAATCCAGATAGTGATCAGCCCACTGCCCAGTGAGTGCAAAACGTTCTCGATATTTTTCGATCGCTTCCTCCCCTGTAATTCCTTTGACGACCAGCGCGACATCAAATTCTTTTGGCGCGAATGCTCGAAGCGTTATCAATTAAATCCCCTTACTTGATTTATCACCGGCGTAATCCAAAGCGACAAGACCGTACCTACAATCATGAATGGCCCAAATGGAACCGCAGTCTTGCGCGTCGCCTTCTTCGCGACCATTAAAGAAACCCCTACCAGACTTCCCAACGCAAACCCTGTCATGGCTGAAACGTAAACGGCAGTGGCGCTCACGTACCCGCTGAATAAACCCATGGATGCCGCAAGCTTTACATCTCCCATTCCCATTCCTCCTTTGGAAAGGATATGAATCGAGTAGAAGATGGCACAGGCGCTGAATCCATATAAGAGGGCATGGAAGAGTTGTGAAGTGTGGTGATTTTTGAAAGCGTCAATTCCCAAGAAAATAGCGCCCGAGAGAAAGAGTGGTCCGGTAAGAAGATCTGGTAGGCGATGATGTTCAAGATCAATCGCAATCAGCGCAATCCCGAAAATAATGAATGATTCCCAGGCCGCTATTACAAAATAACCTTGGAATCGAAAGAGCGGAATAAACATCGCCGCTGCAGTGCACATTTCCAGCAACAAATATCGTGAGGAAATGGGGTTCTTGCAGTTTCGGCATTTACCTCGAAGCATGAGATAGCCAAGGACTGGAATGTTGTCTCTTGCCGCCAACTGGGTGCCACATTTAGGGCACTTAGAGCGGCCATTGATATTCTCTCTATCAGGGATGCGTCCAACTAACACTGAATTAAAGGAACCAAACACCAGTCCTAACGACACAACTAGCGGAACTAAGTACGTATTCGAATACTGCACACCATCAATAACAAGCTGAACCATCTACAGCCCAGCGGTGCAACCGACTTGAGCGCCTGTGACCGCCACTGTCGGAGTTGATAATGGGTTTCCATTGGGATCGGTTGTTAATAAAAAGGCGGTCACTTCAGGCGGAATCTTGTTGATGTACGTCGGAATCAAGTTGTAGAGATCATTAGCAAGTGCCGTACCGGTACCCACTGCCGTCGTCGGGCTAACAACAGCCGATGCCGTAATTTGGAAAGAAGTTGCACTGGCGTTTGCAATATTTCCAGCAATGTCATAAGCAGAGGATGAAAACCCAGTCACTGAAATGAGTTGACCATTCGTGAACGTAAAACCGGTACCTGTATATGTAATTGTGGTCCCCGAAGCAGTGGCGCCAGTTAGGGAGGTACTCAAATTCGCAATGTAAGGAGCAAACGCGAAATCATAAATCGTTTTGGCTGACCCAGTCCCAACTGCCGTTACCGGACTGACGGGAGAAACGGCAAGAATCTGAAAGGAGCCAGCGCTCGCAGAATTGACTGTTCCAAAAGTGTTGTAGGCGCTTGATGTAAAACCTGTGACTAAAATTCTTTGACCAATCGCAAACGAGAATCCAGAACCTGTATAAGTAATCGTGGTTCCACTTGCACTCGCACCAGAAACGGAAATTGGCGTAGAGGAGGAATTGGGAATTGTGGAACTTCCAGCGACATAAGGAACAGAGACTCCAGACGGAGTCGGAAAGCTCCCATTGCCCCCACTTGGGGCAAGGAACCAATTGTTAAGTGCGGCATAAAGAGTGGCCGCATCTTGGGCGCAGGTTTTCTTTGTTGCGTCAGCCCCATTTCCAGACAACTGGATTACCGCGATGGAAGCAATAGTCCCGACAACAAGCAAGACAATAAGTAACTCAATTAGCGTTATTCCTAGATCCGCAAAACGAAACGAAAATTTCTTGCGCTTCGATTCGCTATTGAACATAATCGCATCCCCCTGCAGTACGAACCCAAAACTCTCTGGTAGAGCAAGGATAATTCAAAAAGGCACCGAAACATGAGAATCACTCCCCTTTTGAATCAATTATTCGATTCGCATCCAATTAGAGAAGAAACCGAAACTATATTCCTGCTGCCTTGCAACCAGGTAGTCCTGCAGAGGAAGTTACAGCGAAGGCGGTGATTGCTGACGCACCTTTGGCAGATAGTGCGTAGGCGTTAACATCGGAAGGAATCTTGCTGATATAGGCCGGTACCAAACCAGCAAGGTCACCAGCATAAGCAAGTGCACTTGAAGTACCTGGACCAGCAGAAGTTCCAACAGAGACATTTGTAACAGTGAAGTGAGTTGTGTCAGGAACTGTGGCGATGGTGACGCTGGCGAGGTTCAAGGTTGCACCAGATGTAATTGGAAGTCCTGTAATTGTGATTGTCTGACCAGGAACCAAAGTGTTAGCTGCCGTTGTGTATGTAACAGTTCCAGCCGCTCCTACAGCGGAGACGATCGCCGGGGTAGATGCAGCAGCAGGAAGGGCATTAAATGGCTTGAAAGTGTAGAGATCGGTTGAACCCGAGTTCGGAACGATTGCGCCGACAACCTGAGTGCCATTAGCTGTCAGAGAAACAGGGGACGCGACGCTCTGGCTATTGGAAATCGCAGAGTACAAGTTCGCAGCATCTTGAGAGCACTGTTTTGCAGTTGCATCAGTTGAAGTACCGGACAAGGCAACGACAACAATCGCAGCCAAGATACCGATGATCAAGATAACGACCAAAAGTTCAATCAGGGTAAAGCCATTTTCTTTGCCGGCAGCTTTGCGATGATTGCGCAATCGAATTAAATTTTTCGGCATTTTTAGTCCACTTCTTTTGACTACACAATTTTAGTCATTGTAGTGCAAATTACTTTAAGAAGGTGCTTTGCCAATGAGATATCAAAGAGAAAGTAAAAGTGAACAAAAAAGTAAGGGCGACTCATAAGAGCCGCCCTTACTCAATTTAACTATTATTAAACTATTCGAAGAGTCTTCGCCTAGTTCACTTTATTTAGATACCTGCTGCCTTGCAACCAGGTAGTCCTGCAGAGGAAGTTACAGCGAAGGCGGTGATTGCTGACGCACCTTTGGCAGATAGTGCGTAGGCGTTAACATCGGAAGGAATCTTGCTGATATAGGCCGGTACCAAACCAGCAAGGTCACCAGCATAAGCAAGTGCACTTGAAGTACCTGGACCAGCAGAAGTTCCAACAGAGACATTTGTAACAGTGAAGTGAGTTGTGTCAGGAACTGTGGCGATGGTGACGCTGGCGAGGTTCAAGGTTGCACCAGATGTAATTGGAAGTCCTGTAATTGTGATTGTCTGACCAGGAACCAAAGTGTTAGCTGCCGTTGTGTATGTAACAGTTCCAGCCGCTCCTACAGCGGAGACGATCGCCGGGGTAGATGCAGCAGCAGGAAGGGCATTAAATGGCTTGAAAGTGTAGAGATCGGTTGAACCCGAGTTCGGAACGATTGCGCCGACAACCTGAGTGCCATTAGCTGTCAGAGAAACAGGGGACGCGACGCTCTGGCTATTGGAAATCGCAGAGTACAAGTTCGCAGCATCTTGAGAGCACTGTTTTGCAGTTGCATCAGTTGAAGTACCGGACAAGGCAACGACAACAATCGCAGCCAAGATACCGATGATCAAGATAACGACCAAAAGTTCAATCAGGGTAAAGCCATTTTCTTTGCCGGCAGCTTTGCGCGCACGGGCTTGTGCAAGAAGGTTATGCATTGAGGTCAATCTCCTTTAGGAAGTAAGTACTGCTTAGGGTGGCTAAATTGTAACCTATTACTAGACTAATTGTCTCTTTTCGTGAGGATGACCGGTTAATTTCCGGTCACATTCCCGCCGGCTGGCACTTGGAATCTGAGGTCGGCGCAACGATCACGATCTTATTGCTGAGCGTTACGCCATTCTTGGCACTTACTAGATAAGCGGTGACCTCCGTCGGATATGCCCCTGAACCGCCTGGGACCTTCGAAATGAAAGATGGCGTCAGAATGTCGAGGTCGGCGAAAGTGTAAGTGACCCAAGAATAGGTCGTGGTGAGATCTGAGGTTTGAGTAGGAATCACCTGATTTGTCGCGGAGGTGCCAGTGGCAGGCAGGACCTCGCCTTTGCCGCCAAACGGGGAGAGCTGGTAATGCGCCAGAGTTGATTGCAGATTACCTGCGTCTTGGCTGCACGCCTTTGCCCGAGCATCTGCAATAGCGCCCGAGAGCGAAACGGTAACAATCGCGGCCAAAATACCAATGATCAAAATGACAATGAGCAATTCGATCAAAGTAAATCCATCTTCCGAGGTGTTTTTTGATACGCCCCAGAGAGTCTTGCTTTTTTCCACGTTTCCGCCCGTCCCCTGAGTGGATAGTAGGTATTTATTGTCCAGCATTACGCTATGAAGTTAGGTATGAGCAAGCATTTGGTGCCGTTAAAGCCGAACCCGAAGTGACACGTTTGCCAGTCGAGTCATATAGATAAACGTCATACGAGTTCGCTGTATTTGATACTACATTCAAAATTGCGCCAGAGGAAGGCGTTGAGATACTTGGAATGGTCACACCTGCGCTGCCCCCAGATACATAAGCAGAATTAGTGGCACCAGCGATCGTAAATTGCGTCGAGGAAGCCGTTGTGATGGTTCCAGTGACGTTGTAGGCAACTGGGTTAACGCCGGTAATTGTGACGGATTGACCAACGACAAAACTATTGCTGGCGGTGAAAGTAATTGTGGCGCCATTACCGCTGACACCAGTGATTGTCGCCGCTTTTGAAAAGGTTACTTTGTAGACGCCGGCCGTCGAACTCGTTACGGCGGTCACCGCGGTAAAAGTCGGTGAGGTATAGGTGCCATCAATATTTTGAGAATCAACGCCAGCAATCTGAATCGTGTTCGCATTCGAAAGAACAGTGCTGTTGGCGCCTAGTGGATCGGGATAGCCGGCCGGGACCGCAAATTTAACGCTCACGGTGCCTGCACTGTACGTCACGTAGTAAACAATGGCGGAACCGGTGTCAGCGACAGCGGCGATAGTTCCACTGGTAACGTCGTTGTAAGTAAAGGTTGTGCCAGAGCCGGAGACCACGGTGTATGTTCCATTGACACTTGAGTTAGTCGTAGCCGTTACGGCGACCGTATCGCCGGCAATAAAGCCATGGGCAACAGCCGTTGTGATGGTGACCAATGTTCCCGTTCGCGCCACATTTGTTATGGTGTCGACGTTGGTGGGCAGAACGCCAAAAAAGCCGGCTTGTAACGAGAAGTTAGATTGATAAGAAGCCACCAGGCCAGAGCTAATATAGGTCGGCATAAGAGCGGTCAGTGAAGGCGGCAAGGTTCCGCTGTTATCACTCTGGTAAGAAGAAATAGCCAATGCTTCGGCTTGATAGGCAGTTTTACATGCATTCTGAAACGCATTGGTGCGAGTAGAACCAAGGCTCACATATGCAACCGAAGCCAAAATACCAATAATGATGAGTACAACGAGCAACTCGATAAGGGTTAAGCCCTTATCGAGTTCTGCTCGTTTAATGTCACTCACGAACCTGTATTGGTAACGGTGAACTTACTGCCCGGGGTTGAACCCGAGCCATCGTTGATGTAAATCAAGTGCTCGCTTCGTACACCAGAGGAACAGACGATCGTGATCTTCAAAACTCGACCAGTCGTGTTTCCGCTGTTAACAGGGAACTGACATGCGCTGCCGGAGGTGCAATCAACTGTGGCACTGCCCGAAACAATTCCACCAGCGATTTGATGCTGGTAGGAAGAGCCTTGACTGACCGCAATGGAAGTATCGGCCGAGTAAACAGTTCCCCAGACGCTGCTCTTTGGTGTGCTGTTGGTGCCAGTGCTTGTGGCCTGGTACAGCGGATCTGTTCCACTGTGGACACTTGGGCACTTGCTCGCGCTTCCGTTGAGTGATGCACAGGCATTGATCTGAGATTGCGAATAACTGGTAATCGCATACTTCTTACCGGTGGTCGTGTTTGGACCACAGATATTGAAGGTGCCACCTTCGTTGAGAATTGAAGACTTGCCACTAAATACCAGTTGGGCGCCGCTCCAGTAATTACTAGAAGTTGGGGCCTTGGTATAAGTGCAACCTACAAGTCGGTTGTTTGAGAACTGAGCTGTAGCGTCAGAGGAATCATTATCGAACTTGGTATCCCATCCGTTGGTGCCGCTCTTACTATCGATATCCAACTTATCATCGGAATCAAAGTCATGTTCGCCGCGATCAAAACGGAAGTGGAGGTGATGATGCCAATGCGTGGTATCCGAAGAGCAATCAGTATCGCGGTATCTACCGTTATTACTGAAAATTCGGATTATGCCCTTCTTCATCAAAACATTGAGCGCCTTAATAAACCATCCGCCATGCTTTCCAGCATGAATGTGAATGTCGTTATCTAAATCAGAGCAGGTAGTAATCGGTGGCACAGTGCCGCCGTTGCCACCGGCTGTCCAGACTGCATACAAGTAAAGCGTCGTGGAGGTGGCGTTGGAAACCGGAGTTCCCACTGGATAGGCAGTTGGGCTAGAGGCGCCGCAGGCTGCCGAGCCGAGAGCTGAAGTAGTAGCAGTCTTGCCGCCCGTCCAACCGGCAAAGGTGTAACCAGAGTAAGTAATGCCTAACGCAGCAGCGCTCTGGATTGGAATCGAACTACCGTTACCGGTAATCGTTGTTACCGTGGCATCAGCACAGGTCGTGTTTGTGAAGTAATTAACGGTGTAGGCAGTTCCAGTAATAGGAGTTGTTATCGAGTTAGAAGGAGATGAGAAACTCGAATTGCCAACGCCGTTCTTTGCGTAAACAGTAAATGTGTATGTCGTTCCTGCTGAGAGACCGGAGACCGGGATTGTTCCCGAAGTGCCTCCAGTTAAATTGGAATAGGAGCCACTAACACTGCCGACAATATTTCCAGGCGTTGAAATTGCATAGTAATTTGTAATCGAGCTGCCACCATTACTCCACCATGGAATTCCGGTGAACGAGACGTTTGCGCCAGTGGCCCCCGAGAGAACCGCGGAAACACCTGAAGGGGCCGCCGTCGGCGACGTGTTGTTTCCTGGGTCGTTGTTCGATGTTGCAACGCTGTTGGATGCAAGTGATCGTGCGGAGTTGCCAATCGCATTGGAGGCATAGACCTGCAAGGTGTATTGCTGGCCATTGGTCAGACCTGAAACGGTAATAGTGCCGGAACCAGATTGTGAAATAGAAGCCATCTCATTTTCCGGCGACGTAATTGCGGTGTAGGAAGTTATTGCAGAGCCACCGTTTTTTGTCGGAGCCGTGAAGGTCACGGAGATTGAAGTTGAACTTATTTTTGTGGCAGTTCCAATTGTTGGCGCGCCTGGGCAGGTAAGCCATTGGGCGTAGAGGGTGGCGGTCCAGTTGGATGAAAGTGTTACTGGTGCTCCATCAGCATATGCAGTTCCAGAACCATCTGCCGCAGTGTTCCAGCCAGTGAATTGCATGCATGGACCAGCAAATGTATTCGGTGTTAAGTTGACGCCCAAATTAGTAGCGGTCGAACTTGCCTGCGTGTACGTGGCCGTACTTGTGGGCGAAATGCCAGTAGGAACGCTTGCAGTATTTGGATTATAAGTAATGGAATAGGTATAGCCACTCCCCGCGCACGTATCCGTCGCGCCACACGGCGTCGGAGTTGGACTTGGGATCAAAGTGGTGGATGGCGTTGGAGTTGGCGAAGGTGAACCTGTGCCAGTCGGCGTTGGCGTTGGCGATGCGCCGCACGGAGCATTTGTCGTCGTGGTACCCGTTCCATTCAATTGGCTGACGGTATATGTGCAGTCGGTGAGTGGATTATTTGTAACTGGAGTACAAGTAACTTGAACGGCGCCACTTGCCGTGGCAACGCTGGTAGGTAAATTACAGTTTGGTTGATTCGTGGAGTTCGATGAACCGGAGCCCTTTGTTGAATCGGCCGCGAGTTGTTGCAAAACGGTCGCAGTCGCTGTGGCAATCTGATTCGAGTTTTTATTCTGAAGGTCCAATTGATTCACGCCGGTGTTAGAGATCTGCGTAAGTAAAAGAGCAGAGCCGAGCCAAACGCCCAGGATGGTAACGAAGATGAGCACGAGCCCTAGGGCTGTGCCTCGATCCTTCTTATGCCACGGAATCACGAGATGCTCCTTGCTCCAAGAATCACTTGGCTTGGATATTGAATTGAACCACCTGAGTCAACGACCGCCGATGTTGCCGGTATCGTCATCGTTAAAGCAGGGTATAGCGTCGTGTCGCTGAGGAACGTATCAGCTGGGCAGGTGGCGGACGAGACATTGCCTGCCGAAAATATACTACAAACTATACTTCCAGTCCACGAGGCGCTGCTCGCCACAGGTAACGAGGTTCGCAGCATCTTTGAGGTCGGACCCGTTACCGCAAGTTGCGGTTTGAGGCATTGGACCCGCCACAACTCGCCCTTGCCGCTGGCATTGGTATGGACTTCATAGCCAACGAACTGGTTAAAAGTGGCGACTCCTGCAGTAGTTCCAGTATCGGCCGAAATATTTGCAATAGAGAAGGTATTGGCGTTGCTGTTAACGCCCGTTATGACCGCATTTGTCACATTTAGTGATGAATTGACCGAAACTCCGCCCACCAGAGCAGATATTCCGGAGATCGTGACGCTCTGACCCGTTTGAAAAATGTCCTGGCCCGTATAGGTATAGGTAGATGTCGTGCCATCGCCTGATGCGGCACTGATCGTCGTGCTTTTAATCTGGCTCAATGTCAACAAGGGTCGAACGTTGGCAAAAGTGGTATCCGCCGAGCTCCAAGTAGTGCAGTTGGCGAAAAGGGCGCCATTTCCGCTCAGGGTGGCGGCACCGGATTGGGTACTCAAAACGGTAAACGTTCCGGCTGATGGAACCGTCGCTATGGTCGCATTCAGAGCACTGTAGCCAGCCGGCATTCCGGTAACACTCACGCTTTGGCCAATCACCAAGGTTTGCGGACCGGTGTAGGTATAAGTCATATACGTGCCATCGCCCGATGCAGCGGTAATTGCGTAAACGCCCGCGGAACTTGGCACGATAAATCCGTTGCTCTCTTCAATGTCATGCGTGACCAGGGCATTTAATGTGGCGGTATTCGCACCAGTTACCGATGTGGTCGAGTTGTATGTCATCGAAGTAACGCTCGCACCGAACATTTTCGAAACACCGAGAGCGAGCAAAGAGGTGAGGAAAAGTGCCAAGACTAATTCGATCAGGGTAAAGCCTGATTCAGAACGTATCCGAGAACTACTCATTTTTTTCACTAAACGGCCTTGGCTATGACTCGCGTGAAAGTTCGAGATCCAGATTGCGTTGTCAGTGTGACGAGTTGGACGTTAACCGCGCTGGAAAGGTAGACCGAACCGCCAGAAGCGTACGTTCCACCCACTGTATTGCTCACGCAAAAAAGTGAGGTGGGAATGAAATATGCCGTCGATGTTGGTGCCACAACGGCGCTCGGAAAAGTCACGGAAAATTGCGATGCGCTGAGCCCGGAGGCAATCACCGTGGCATTCACTATGTTGAATGGCGATGAGGGGGTTCCGACTGCGGCGGAAGAAGTACCCGTGGCATTGCCGGAGATGGTGAAATTGCTATTAGTCGTAACCCCAGCGATTGTGTACGTGCCATTGAACGCATTCGAAGTCGCGTTTGAAACCGTAATTGATTGGCCGACGGAAAGCCCCGACGTATTTGATGTTGAGTACGTGACCGTACTGCCATTGCCCGAAATTGCGCTGATATTCACCGTCGGCAGCGCCGAAGCAGTTGATGTGGGACCTGAGATCCATGCATCGTTGGCGGCAAAACCGCCGGCTGCACCAGTTGTTGCATTAACCACGGTAAAACTTGTGTTGGGGTTTACAGCCGTTACCGAAAAGGTCCCGTTGTAGCCACCGCCTCCGCTTATGCCAGTGATCGTCACCGGCGAACCAACAACTAGATTGCCAGTGTTTGCCGTGTTGTATGTGACTGACCCACCCGACGTGGAAAGCCCAGTGAGAGTAAACACGTTGCCGGTCGGTTGCGCGACCGAAAAACTGGTATTCGCAACGGGGGTTGCATTGAGGGTTAACGTGCCATTGAAAGCCGAGTTTGTGGCACCGGTGACATTGACCGATTGACCGTTCGCCAAGCCCGTTGTATTTGCTGTAGAAAAAACAATGGAAGTGGCGCTGGTGGCAATTGCAGTAATCGTCACGGGATTGACCGCACCGAGAACACTGACGTGATTACCAGCAGCCAAAGTATTCGCCGCGGTGTAGGTAACAGTAGTGCCGACGCTGGAGATAGCAGTGACCGGGTTGCCGCACACTGAAGCCGCAGCGACAGTCGCTGAAGTGATGTTGTACGGCGATGAATAAGTGGCAGTCGCACCAGAGGTCGAGCCAGTCGCATTACTCGTCACGGTGAAACTGGTATTTGCAACGATGGAAGCAATGGCAAAAGTTCCGTTGTAAGCGTTTGAGGTCGCACCTGAAATGGTGATGGCCTGACCCACCGAGATCCCCGAAGTGTCTGAAGTGGCGTAGGTAACTGCGGTTCCGTTATTAGAGATACCTGTAACGGCCACTGAGTTCTTAATCCCCGAAATGGTTACCACATCACCAGGAACGTAAGTGTGGCCGCTGGTGGGAACGATCGAATAGCTGATGAATTGACCTGAAAGATTGCTTGCAGTGACCATAGAATCTTTTGTCACTTGTGAACAATCGGTCCATGCACTTCCGTTATACACCTGCACCGAAACTGAGACCACCGTCAACACAAGGAATTGCAAATCAGTACCGCCAGTATTTGTCACTGTGAATCTATAGCGAGCCGAATTCGCCGCCGTGGTCGTTCCTGAAATTACGCCGGTTGATGCGTTGAGTGTGATGCCCTTTGGAAGAGCCGGAGTAACAGCCCAAGTATTTACGCCAGATCCACCAGTTGCCGTAAGAGTCGTGGAATAAGCCACGCCGGTTTGCACGATTGGTAATGTGTAGGTGGTGATATTCACGGTGGAGGTCGAACTGTTTGTTGACTGTGCCACCGATGCCGACAGCGAGTACGGCTCTGGCAGTGAAGGATCGCATATCGCCAGCGGTTGAATCTGGATTTGTTGGGCCGCAGCAGCCAAATTATTGAGGATTGAAGTATTCAGCGCGACCTTATCGGCAATGGGACGATTCGAAACGATTGCACCTAAAATTACCAGACCAAAAATCGCGAGGATAACGGTGGCCACGACAACTTCTACTAACGAATCACCTCGATCATTATTGGAAAAGCGTTTGATCACTGCTTGACTCCACTGTAAATGCCGTACATAGCCGACACCAATGCGACGGCAACGAAGCCAACACCACCGCCGATAAAGAGCAAAGTGGCAGGCTCGAGTAACTGGGTGAAGTTCTTCATTCGGTGATCAAGTTCGTCAGAGTAGAAACTCGCAGCTTGTTGTAATTGTGATTGCAATTGGCCAGATTCTTCGCCAATACGCAGAATCTGAATCGCAGCAACAGGGAAAATCTTGTAATCCGAAAGCGGGCCGGCCAAACCTTCGCCATTGAGAACTCGTAAGCGGCTTTCGGCAACAGCCTTCTGGAAAACCTTGTTACCAGTCGCCGCACCTGCGAGCTCCAGGGCTTCGGGAAGGGGGACTTGAGTCTTGACTAAAGTGGAGAGAACGCGACAAAAACGTTCGAGCGAAACCAACTTCGCAAGACCGCCAATAAGGGGCAATCGAATCGTGATGCGGTCAATCACCATTCGAGAAATTGGATTTCTACTGGCAACAATAAAGGCGGAGACGGTGAGGAAAATTCCCGCCGAAATCGCCCACCAATATATCGAGAAGAAGTGGGTCACATTCAAAAGCGCCTGAGTTGTTGCCGGCAACTTCACCTGCAACGAGTCGAAGAAGACTTTAAAGCGTGGCAGTACGACCAAAGAGAGCACTGAGACGGCAACCAGCGTCAACGAAATCAGAACGATTGGATAGATCATCGCCGAACGTACTGCACGTCGAGAACGCAGGTCGCGTTCCAAGTAAGCATTCAAAGTTGCGAGCGCCTCGACCAAGTCACCGCTTCGTTCAGCAGCATTGAGAATGGTCGGGTAGTAAGCAGGGAAAACATGAGGGTGGTGCGAGACCGATTGCGAGAGGGTCGCGCCTCCTTCGATATCCAAAACTAATTCAGTCAAAACCTGTCGCATCTTTTTATGCTCAGTCGTGTTGGCGAGAATTTCCAGACCACGAGCCGCCGAAATTCCGGCAGTCGAGAAAGAAGATAATTGACGAGTCATTTGAAGGAGTTCATCGAGCGGAACTGTTTTACCAAATTCCAAGTTATACCAAGGCTGGTAAACCTTGATCTTAAGATCGGTTAATCCTTGGGCTTGAAGACCGTACTGAGCCTCACCCCAGGTGGCTGCTTTAATAGAACCCTTTTTCTCCTTGCCACTGGCATCGATTCCTGAGTACTTATAGGAGTTGATAACTTTCTTTGCGGCAGCAGATTTTTTATTAATCCGTCGTCCACCCTTAGGTGTTTTTGCCTTCTCGGCTTTGGCCGGTTTGGCTGCTTTTGGTTCTTTTACTTTCTCCGCTTTGTCGCTGCCCTCTTTGGCTGGCTTGTCAGATTTGCTCAAGCCGAATCGCGACTTCTTTGGATCTTCGGCGGAGGTATTTGGATTCGTCGTTGTATCAGTCACTGGACACCATCAATGTTAAGGCTTCGTCAAGAGTAGTTACTCCTTCTGAAGCAAGTCGAACGGCTTCGTATTCCATCGTGGTCATACCGGTATCAGTGGCATATCTACGGAATTCATTGGGTTCAGGATGTCCGACAATCAAATCGCTGAGGGCTTCAGTCATTTCCAAAACTTGATACGTAGCAATTCGATCTCGGAATCCGGAGCCGCCACAGAGAGTGCAACCAACGCCACGAACCAACTTCGAGGCAACGAAGCCATGAAGTTCCAACAATCGAAGTTCGCGAGAGGTTGCCTCGTATTCGGTGGCACAGAATCGGCAGTTGCGACGAATCAAGCGCTGGGAAATAACGCCACGAAGAGAGGAGGCGATGAGGTGCGGTTCGATTCCCATCTGCAATAAACGATAAACAGCACCGACCGAGTCAGTGGCGTGGATAGAACTAAAAACTAAGTGACCAGTAAGAGCTGCCTGGACCGAGATAATTGCCGTCTCCGAGTCACGAGTCTCACCGACGAGAATGATGTCGGGGTCTTGGCGAAGTACGGCGCGCAGTTGAACTGCAAAGCCCGCATTATTAGGATCAATAATCGGAATTTGTGTGATCCCGAGAACCACGAATTCGACCGGGTCTTCAATGGTGACCACATTTTTCCAAGGTACGGTGACCGCTTTAATACCGGCGTGCAAAGTCGTTGTCTTTCCACTTCCAGTCGGACCAGATACCAAAATTAATCCATTGGTTGCCTTAATCATCTGCGAGAAAATATCAAGTTGAGTTCCGCTCATGCCAAGTTCGGGCAATGAGACCGATTGTTTGCGGGCGTCATGCAATCGAAGTACCAACTTCTCACCATGGATGGTGGCAACAGATGCAACCCGGATATCAATAATTCGTCCATTTACATCGGCCGAGAACTGACCATCTTGTGGCCGGCGCCGTTCGACGATATTCATATCAGAAAGAACTTTGATTCGGCTGGAGATGGCGGGGGCGAGCCGGATAGGCAACGAGACCAGAAGCCGAAGTCGACCGTCGATACGAACTCGCACAAGTAACTCATCGATGTATGGCTCGAAGTGAACATCTGAGGCCCGCTCGAGAGTTGATCGTTCGATGATTTGCTGAACCAAACTCGAGATGGGAGCTTCGCCAACTTCGGAGACTGAAATATCAAACGTACTGTCTTTAGATGCCGCAATACTTCGTACCAGGGAGATTGCTTCGCGGATTTCATTGAGACCGGCATCAACTAACCGAATCTTGAGATTTGCACCGCGGGCAAAATTCTCAACCCCTTCCCAATTACCTTCAGGGGCTCCGACTACGAGAATCTCACCATCCCAACGCAAACCAAGGCAATTAAATTCATCAATAACGGAATCGGGAATTGCGGCGTGACAGGACGCAAAAGAATCCGTGACCAGACCCTGAGTCGCATCGGAGACGCTAACTTCGTCTTCGACTGCGGGAACTAATTCATCCAACATGCGTCGTCTTTTCTACTGGGGAAGTTTGTGGAACGACGAAAACCGAATCGACACAAAAATGGCTCGCAAAAGCCAGGAAAAACTTTGCATCTTTTCTCATTGGTTTCGAGCCCCCTTTCAAAACCTTGGTCGCGCTTGGAACCGTCATCGTGCATAGACGAATATCGGACAAAACGTCACCAATCCACTATGAAGTTGTCCAGCGAGCCATCTCCGAGGTGAGATGGTGAGTCTGGTACTTATTTACTTAGGGCGTATCCGTCCCAAGTAAGCCTTGCTAAACCGAAATTCTAGAGGATGAGACCTTAAAAAGGTAGCCAAACCGAATCGCCACACGGTCACTGCATGAGCATCGCCTCGCCACGAAATACATCGTGGCGAGGCGAGGCTTACTTCTACTTCGTTTGACGAGCTAGCTGGCGCTGGCAAGAGTGCAGGCAGTGCCATCGCCTTTATTGACATTGGTTGCCAACCAGTTTCTTTGAATCAGATACCTCTTACCGCCTTCGGTGATGTTGTACTTATAACCACTTGCGGTCGTTGTGGTTCCAAAGGTCCAGGCGCACTTATCAGCATTTTCCGCACCTCGGGCGTCGTACCAGGCGTTGAGGTTTGGATCTGTCAAGGTTTCATCAATTTCATGAACCAAGACGCTGGCCATTGCATCAACATAGGCATCGCCATTTGGGCTAGCCGTGGTGTTGGTGGCACACGCAGGCAGATAGGTGCTCGTGAAATCTTGAATGGCAATAAATGGAACGGAAGTCGTTCCGAAAGTGCCATAACTGTGCCAACCACAGTATGCCGTTCCAAAACCACTGGACAAGTAGGTGTTATTGGCGCCGATATAGACGTAAATAGGCCTTAATCCGGCGGTGGCGTTTGGCAACGGCACTGCACCATTGTTCATTGCGGTCCAAATGTAGGAGGAGACCTGCATGTCAGTTACGTTGCCCGAGGCGGCAACCGGTGCCGACGCTTTGGCGGCTTGTGGCCATGTCAAAGTCGGGGCGGCAGCGCCACGAGCTGTGAAATAGGACTGATTAGTGGCAAAAACTTGATTTACCGTGGCGGAGTTCGCCGCCGAGGTTCCCAACACTGTGACCAAATTGCTCAGAACAGAATTCCACAAAGCTTGGCGTGCGCTGGTCCAGGTGCCGACCCAGACGGGATAAATAGCGACATTTCCCGAGTAGATAACGCCCCCGGTGTGGAAGGAGATGGGATTAGCGACGGTCTTTGCGGTTGCCCCGCCAGTTCGCGCTGCGCCTTGGGCTTGCTGCCAAGCAGATTCGCTGGTGGCGTCATCTGCCGAAACGGATGGCAGAGCGCCTGAGGCGATGCTCTCTTTGGCCGACGAAGACGGTGAAGCCGAGCCTGACTTACTTGATTCAGAACCATTTTGCTCGGAGTTTTCGGTAAATATAGGGGCGCCATGGGATCGAATCCCGGAACCAATAAAGGTGTCGGAGCCGGTACCAGCGTGGGCCAGGTACGGGGTCGAGATCACAGCCAGGGCTGCAAGCGCAACCACCACTTTGACCATAGAAATTCTTGGGGTGGGAAAGTTGGACATCGGGAAGGATTTCCTTTCAGGTGCCTCTTTTCGCGCATGAGTCATTGCTGCATGTGCAAAATGAAGCCGGAGTTTGGGGACAATCTGATTAGACCAAAGGTCGAAAAGAAAGTCAAGGGGAAGAACAACGGCCTGAATTTCGGTATGAAGTTGTCAGTTCTAGTTCATCGCTCTCGTGTGTCGATTGCGATTTAAACTTGAGGTTCACTAGAGGTTGGCGGAAGCCTAGCGTAACCCTAAAGTAAAGAGTGAGAGTTGGCACGGAGAAAAATGCGTCATGATTAGCGCATGAGCCAGATTCGCCAAAACGCCCCCTTGCTTGACGCGTATTTAGCCTATTTCGAAGCGAGCCGCCGCCCCTTCACCATCCCTGGCCACAAACAAGCAACCTCAAAAATTGATGGCGACCTTGGGCGTGTCGTAGATAGTGATGTTCCGCTCTATGGCGGCTTGGATGAAATTAAATTAACGAACCACACCCTGATCGAAGCCGAATCTCTTGCCGCACAATTGTGGGGTGGCGATTGGGCCAGATTCTCGACCGGCGGCTCCACCCATGCCAACCAAGCGGTCATCCTCGCCCTGGGAAAGCCCGGCGATAAAGTCGCACTCAGCCGAACTGCTCACCGTTCGGTGCTCAGCGCCCTGATTTTGGCTGGCTTGGAACCAATCTGGCTCACACCCGAGATCGACTCCGCAACCGGCGTCCCAACTGGAATCCCAATCTCCGAACTCCAACGCGCGTTGCGCGATAATCCGATTGCCTTACTTCTCACCGAACCAGGTTATTTGGGAACGCTTTCCGACATCTCGGCGCTGGTGACGTTGGCACACGAAAATTCGATTCCCGTAATTGTCGATGCCGCATGGGGCGGACATTTCGGTTTTCATCCGGAGCTGCCAGATCATGTCATGCACCTGGGGGCTGATGCATTAATAACCAGCGTACATAAAGCCTTGCCTGGCTACAGCGCATCGGCACTACTTGTTGCTCGCACGACTTACTTAAATCGCGACCGTTTGGAACAAGGGTTTGAGACAACACACACCACCTCCCCCGCGGGCGCTCCTTTAGCATCCATAGACGGAGTTCGAGCTCTATTGCAGCTTCGCGGCGAAGAACTCATTGGATTGCTGCTAGAAAATGTGGCTCGATTCAAGGCCCAGGTACAAGAAAATTTTACGCAACCAGTATTTCTCAATGCATCTGACTTTGCACCAGGCAGGTTTGATCCAACGAAGGTCGTGCTGCGCGCAAACCAACTGGGTTGCAGCGGTATCGAGATCGAGCGACGATTAATCGAAAAAAATATCCGGGTCGAGATGGCCGATCGAGATACCGTGGTCTTTCTTATTACCCTCGCGGATGATCAGTTTGCGCTCGATGGTTTAGTGCGAGCGTTGACCCCGATTCTCCTGGAACTCGAAGGTGAACCGCGACCAAGTGCCACAGCATTGAGTTGGTCGGTGCAGCCCCAAGTAGGAATATCGATGCGCGATGCATATTTTTCTAGCACTGAGACGGTGCCAGCAGATCAAGCCGTAGGGCGAATCAGCGCTGATCTCATTGCACCTTATCCCCCCGGTGTCGCAGTTCTGGCTCCAGGTGAAATTATTACAGCACACATCCTTGACGGCTTGGTTACGGCAAAAAATGCTGGGGTGCGTATTGCTTATGCGTCTGACGCATCACTCGCAACATTTCGAGTAACTAGCCAATAGCAGGCATTAAATCTGCCAACCTTTGTGCCAACGCGGGTTTCACATTCCATTCATTCACTAAGGCGCGATAGCGCTGAATATCTTCATCATTGACCTTTACGCCAGTTTTTACCGCTCGAATCATCAGATTGCGCGGGGTGTGCTCGCCGCCTACAAACTCAATTGTGTCTACTCGATAACCTAATAATCGCAATATTTGAACACGAAGCGCATCCGTCAAAATGTCACCCAGCCGCTCTTTAAGCAACCCATTGCGGGTCACCAAAGTCCAAGGTTCAGGGACCTGCTGCATTTGTGTTTGTAAATCGTGATGACAACACGGAGCGGACAAAATAATTTCGGCTCCATTCTGAACTGCCCAAGCCAGCGCATCATCCGTTGCGGTGTCACACGCATGAAGGGCGATAGCAACGTTAACCTTCATCAAAGGCATATGAGATATTTCAGCCGCTTTGAATTCGATGGATGAATTGATGCCGAGTTTGGTTGCGATTTGGCTGTTTCGTTCGCGAGAAGTTTCTCTAACATCAACTCCGAGTACGTGGACCGGGATGGCTTCGTTCTTCAAATACTGGTGTGCGGCAAAAGTCAGATAGGCATGGCCGCAACCTAGATCAACTAGCTCCAACGGCTCTGCCTCGGTTGCAGAGGCAATCTGTCCAGCTTTGATTGCGTTCTGAACTGTCGGTGCCAAGATTCGCAGGAACTCTTCAACCTGCAGAAACTTATCTTGCCGGGTCGGTTTAACCTTTCCGTTGGCATCAGAAATCCCAACCTCTTTGAGAAAGGGATCGGAAGGCTGCAACAAACGCACTTTTTCCCGATCATGAACTAAATTTTGTCTCTTCGCTTGTTTCTCATAATGCACTTGCGCCGCACCTTTTTTCGTAATGCGGATCGCCATCAATGAGTCAATCGATTCGACCAAGATATTGGCAAAGCCCGAATGGAAAAGTTCTTCAAGTTTGGCATTTTGTGGCGCTTCATTTTTCGTCGTGGTCTGATGGCCATCGTTACTCATTATGTTGAGAAAAATCGTGCCCTTTATTTCAATCGGTCGAAGATCTATGCGCTCGAACTCCGGCGCCATAGAGCGCCTGCGACCCGACAAAACTATACGAACCAGGGTGGTGAGATCGGTTGCCCGAGCAAGTGCCTCCGAAATGGCTGCTTCAAGTTCTAGCGCCATCGTTGATCTCTCATCAGCCAAGTGTAAGCCTAGCAATGACGGAGGCACCGCCTCGGTTCGAATTAGTTAGTTTTAGTTGGCTTCACTGCTTTTGCTTGCTTGACCTCTTTTGGAGGCTGGACTGGCTTTACCGGCGGGGTAAAGGTTGGGCGAACTGGCTTTACCGGGAGATTGCCCAGTGCCGTAACCGCAGCATCGCGTTTTGCCGTAGCCGCAGCAACAGCATTGTCCCGAGCGGTCATCAAAGCAGCTTTCTCAGTCGCACTTTTTGCTGAAGGTAGCGCGGCTCTGAATGCATCGCGTGCGGCCTGAATGGCAGCCTTGAACGCATCATTAATTGCTTTTTGTTGATCATGGCGAGCAACGAGGGCTGCTTTATATGCAGACTCCGCCGTCTGGAAGGCAGTTAGGGACGCTTTGCGATCAGCAAGAAATTTCACCAATGCAGTTTTGTAGGCCTCGAGTTGAGTCTTGTAATCATTGGTAGATGAAACAGATGGCGCTGGAGTTGGCGAAGCTGTGTCCGCAAATGCTGAGGCCATCGGCAAAATCATGGTTGCAGTAACTACTACCGCGACGATAGTTTTTCGATTCATGGTGTTTCTCCGATTCCGTTGGGGAGACTCTATTTGAGCCACAACCAAATCTTCAGCCCGAAGTTTGTGGATTCCTTGTGAAAATCGAATGGGGACCTTTCGAGTTGCAGGCTTACCGCTATCCTCACAGGTAGGAGGCACAATGGCTCAGGTTCCCACCCACAACGCGTTAACCATTTTAGTCGTGGACGACGACGAGGGCACGCGTGAATTGCTTCGCGATGCGCTGAGAATGAATGGCTACACCGCCATAGTGGCATCAGATGGCCAAAAAGCCCTCACTGAGATAAGAAATCAAAAGATTGATCTTGTTATCGCGGATATCAATATGCCACGCATGGATGGCTTCACAATGCTGGAAAAGATGCGAGCCGCTGATGACCAAACTCCGGTTCTCATGCTCAGCGCGCGCAACGATAGAGATGATATTTCCCATGGTCTTCGGACCGGGGCAGACGACTATTTAGTGAAGCCCTTTGGTTTAGAGGAGTTGATTCTTCGCGTTGCGGCAATTTTGCGTCGCTCCGGGAAATCCACCGACTCACATGTAATTTTGCACTGCGGTCCCATCTCGCTCGACGATTCGCACCACGAAGTCAAGTTTCATGAAGAGATAGTTGAACTCTCCCCCACGGAGTATCGCTTGCTGCAATTTCTGATGGAGCGACCTGGTCGAGTCATCACAAAAGAAACTCTATTGGCTTCGGTTTGGGATATTGATTTCGCAAATAACAGTACGGTCGTTGACACCTATATTTCCTATCTCCGGAAAAAATTGCATCGGGATGGCTTCGAAGGAATAAAGACCATTCGTGGGGTTGGATTCCAACTGCTTGGAAAAGAATGAATCGACGCAACATCGCCGGATTACTTATTTCGACGATTTCGCTCCTTATTGTCGCATCCATAGGCAGCATTTGGATAGATAAGAGTTATTCACATCAGATCAGAAGAATCGACCAGCAACTGCAAGCCGATGCCCTAGCCGTTCAGAACTTAAAGACTAATCAGACTTCGGTTGCTCTGACCTTGGCCAAGGAAAGTTCGTTTCACCTCGCTCTTGCCTTTGTAGCCGAAGATGGAACATTCGCTCTGATAAGGGAGAGTGATGCCAAGATCGATCGTGCTTTGACTCCAACGGAGTTTGGCGAAAGTGCTGCTTCGGCTATATCTCTTTACTTAGGAACTAATAATCGAATTCGTTCCATCACTCTGACAAACGGCGACCACCTAATATTCGCTGCGAATCAAGAGGGAATCATCCAAACGAGAAATCGAGATTTTAAGTTTCTCTTCTTGCTCGACATTCTCCTCTCGCTCTTACTCTATTTTCTGACCAGGTTCATGTGGGATCGCAATCATGTAAGAAACCTAGAGTTGATAGTTGCCTCGGAACAGGAAAACAGGGCCAGGATGCAAAGTTTTCTCGGCGATGCCTCGCATGAATTGCGAACACCTCTTACGGTGATCAAGGGTTACATCGAATTGCTTCACACGTATCCAGACATCGATCCCGAAGATTCAGCGAAATACGTTAACCGGGTCTTTTCAGAGGTGCAGCGAATGGAGGCTCTCATTCGAGATCTCCTACTTTTGGCCGAACTTGGCGAAACATCATCCGTCGAAAATGAAGAGTGTGACCTCTACGAAATCGCCCGCGGATTTGTTATGGATCTTCAGATCTTGCAACCTAGCCGAAAGGTTTTGTTGGAATCACCAGAACCATTGCTCTTCATGGGGTCCACCAAATTACTTACACAGATGTTTAGCAATATCTTTTCAAACGCAGCCAGGCATACCTCGCCAAATGTTGAACTCAGACTCATGATGAGACAAGAGTCCAATCGAATCATTATTCAATACGACGATGCCGGAGCCGGCTTGCCTGAGGGTTTTCACTCGAACGAAATGGTGCAATTTTCACGATTTGAAAAATCTCGATCTCGAGAGACTGGTGGCTCTGGATTGGGAATGAGCATTATGAAGTCGATAGTCCAGGCTCATCATGGCGAAATCTCGCTCGGCCGCAGTCCACTTGGTGGGTTGCACATTAATATCTCGCTGCCCATCTGAAGTACTGGCTCGACCTGGCAGTCCGCCGCCATGATAATTTTGGGTATGTCCATCATGCGATTGTCCAGTGTTGCCGAATTCTTAGCTGCGACTGAAAATTTACGAGCCCTCGATCCATATCGGACCAATTTAATTGGCAGCGTTGCGCTGAGCATTGCAACCGGTTCTCGGACTTATGACGAATATTTTTGGTGGACGATCTCCAACGGTGAGGGGGAAATCGAAAGCCTGGCGATGCGGACTGCCCCGCACAATTTGGTGCTGATACCGATGAACGATGAAGCGGCAACTGAACTTGCGTGGCATGTGGCTCGGGTCGATCCACATCTTCCCGGCGTTTCAGGTCCAGCGAAAACGGTCGAATCCTTTGTTGCAGCCTGGATGAGTCTGACTAAAAACGCACTCCAATTGAGTTCGGAGGAACTGCTTTATACCTTGCCACTTCTTGCTCCTTTTGCCGTTCCCGGAAAAATGCGAAAGGCTGAAATTGAAGATCTCGAACTTGTTACACAATGGACCAAAAACTTTGCCGTCGAGGCTGGCTTGGACATGCCCCATTTGGAGTCCAGCGTTCTTACCTCCCTCAGTGAAGGCCGTTCCTTCTTATGGGAGGCAGATAACCGTCCAGTCGCGCTTGCGGGTCACGCTCCACTCGTTTCGACTCCATCCGGAGTCGTGGGCCGAATTGGCCCAGTCTTCACACCGCCAGAATTTCGACGGAACGGATACGCCGGATCTTTGACCAGTGCTCTTTCGCAACAATTAATCGATCAAGGAAGTTTTGTGATGCTTTACACCGATGCCTCGAACGAAACCAGCAATGGGGTGTATCAAAGAATTGGCTTCGAACTCCTTGATCGCAACAAATCTTTCACGCTCGTTAAGTAAAAAGGACGAATCAGCGAGAAATCCAGTATCTCCTTTTCAAAGTCCCATCTTCGTCCAGAATTTTGTTTTCCAAAATTCCGCCTTGACTTTCAATCACGGTGGCCGAACCAATATTTTCATCGTCACAAGTAATTAGAACTTTCTGTATCCCCAGATCGTCGGTGATGACCAGCGATTGGCGCAATATTTCTGTGGCGAAACCTCTTCGACGAAATGCCGGCCGTACGCCGTAACCAATATGGCCACCAACGGCAAAAAGAAAATCATTGAGTTCATGACGAATGGAAGTGCGGCCCACTAGATCGGTTCCCACTTCGGCAATAAGAAAAGTCGCTCGGACTTTTCCTTCCGGTAGATCAATTCCCAAGCGTTCTCGCTCAAGCCGAGCCAAATAGAGTTCCCAAGGTTCGTCTTCATCAAACTGCGAAAGCAGGAAGCCCCAATCATCGAGTTCAAGCTCTCGGTTTCCCGCCACTGCCTGCGCGCGGTCAGAGACTGTTAATGGTCGCAAAATTAAACTCACCCACGAAGTCTGCCAGTCATTGAACTGTTCTCACGGCTAATTACGAAACTCACCTAGAATCTATTCGTGACGCAAACTGTAAAGCGAATTGGCCTCATAGGCGGTATGTCCTGGGAGTCGACTCGAAACTACTACACCTTGCTCCACACCGAATTTGCGAAGTCGGCGGAGCCATGGGCCCAGCCTCAGGTAATTATCGATTCGCTGGATTTTCGCGAGATTGTGAACTTGCAGCAGGCAGGTGATTGGAACGCCACTGGTCGACTTCTCGCTGACTCCGCAGTTCGGCTCGAGCGGGCCGGAGCCACCGTTGTTGGAATCACCGCAAACACGATGCATATTAATTTTGAAGAAGTTCAGAACGCAGTCTCGATCCCCGTGGTCGATATTCGAACTGCGATTGTGACCGAGATGAAGGCCGGTGGTTTCACCAATTTGGCGTTGCTCGGAACAAAATATGTCATTGAAGCGGATTTCTACTCGGCAAAAATTGAAGCAACAGGCGTCGCGGTCACTAAACCCACAGCCGAACAGATTGAGCAATTGCAAGCGATGATCTTCGATGAACTTACCTTAGGGGTCGTCTCATCGGATTCTCGAAAGATATTTTTTGATATCGCGAGATCATGCCAAACTCGAGGCGCAGATGTGGTCGGTTTATGCTGTACCGAATTTGGCATGTTCTTAGAAGAGACCGCCGTTAACTTTCCGTTCATCGATTCGACACTGGCACATGTGAAAGCATTGCTCTCATGAAAACCAAAATTCTTCTCATCGGTATCGATGGCCTCATTCTCGATCGAGCGATAAATTCAGGCGCAGCCCCAACCATCTCGGCGCTCAAGTCTGAAGGTTTCTACTCGCCCATGCAGGTAGAGGCGCCAACGTGGTCTGGACCTGGATGGTCTTCCATTCTTACTGGCTCGACCCACGCCGAACATTGCGTAGGCGATAACAGGTTTATCGGACATAACTTGCTGCATCGACCTGATTTGCTCAGCCGCGCCTTTTACCAGGACCAGTCCACCTCAACCTTTGCCGCGGCTGGTTGGCCACCCATTGTCGACCCGACAGGATTGGGACCAATCATTCACGAGCGACGCGAACAGCAATTGGCTTATCGCCATCGGGTAATCGTTCGAGACGGCGAGACACATGGCTATCGAACAGTCGACGCCGAGATCGGCCATGCGGCGTTATATGCGATTCAGAATTTTGGTCCCGATGTCAGCTTCGTCTATTTCTGCGGCGCAGACGAAGTTGGACATACCCGCGGCGTTGTCGACAATCACTATTTAGAGGCGATTACTCGGATTGACAACATGGTTGCCCAGCTTGATGCGGCGGTGACGGACCGAGCCACAACAGAGGGTGAATCTTGGCTGGTTGTCCTCACCACAGATCACGGCCATGTTGATCAAGGTGGCCATGGTGGCGACAGTGATCAAGAGCGCGCATCTTTTCTCATTGCAGTTGGTCGTGGCCGTTCTCACCCGGAGTGGCAACGCGAAGTAAAGCCAGAAGAGATTGTGGCCCTACTTTTGGCCGAACGAGCTTAATTAGCATTACTCCTCAAAGATAAATGCGAAATCTGTAGGCGTCCTCACCGCCAGATGGAGCAGGTTTCTCAAAAGTCTCGATTAAGACAGCCCCGTTGGCACGAGCCACGTGTTGGGAGGGCTGATTATCGGTATCAATCACCAGGTCTACATAAGGTAATCCGACTTCTCTAGCCACGGGAAGCATCAATGCCAGCGCACGAGTTCCATAACCTTGTCTTTGTTTCCATGGGAAAACCCCGTACCCGATATGACCCATACAAAAAGGAGGGAGTTCAGTAGTCCCGGGAATCCACCTAACATTTATGGCGCCGCACACTTCACCATCCCACATCCAATGCTCAATCGCCGGCAGGGGGGGCACGAACGTTCCATCATCCAGTTCGATATCTGGACGTTTTCCCTCAAGGTCGATCCGATCGGCGACGAACTTTTCCGGGTCAGCCTGGATGGCCGCTAATCGTTTTACCTCCCACGCAAACTTCGGATCTTCGAGCTCTCGCAATCGTTCAATTGCCGCAAGAAAACTGGGCAATTCCGCCATGGTTGGGCGAATGAGAATCATGGCAAAAGCAAAGCACAATTCAGTCCTTCAAGGTTGAGAATTAAGCACGATTCTGGCGTTTATGAGAAGCAGTTAAGATTTACCCGTGGAACCTAACAAAGTCATTCTCTACTACGGATTTACTCCGATATCTGATCCAGAGGCGATTCGGCTCTGGCAGCAAAATGTGTGTGACTCCCTCGGGTTGAAGGGTCGAATTTTAATCTCCCCTCACGGGATCAACGGCACTGTTGGTGGACCAATGTCTGCAGTAAAGAAATATATCCGACAAACCCGGTCGTACTCAGGTTTCAAAAAGATTGACTTCAAGTGGTCTGAAGGTACGGGTGATGATTTCCCTCGGCTTCAGGTCAAGGTTAAATCTGAACTCGTCGCGTTCGGCGCCCCTAACGAACTCAAAGTTGATGAGAATGGCGTTGTTGGTGGCGGAATTCATCTGCGTCCAGAGGAAGTTGACGCACTAGTGGCAGAGCGCGGAGATGAAGTGGTTTTCTTCGATGGCCGAAATGCCTACGAAGCCAAAATAGGAAAATTCAAAGATGCCATCGTTCCGGATGTAACTACCTCACGAGATTTTGTTCGCGAGATTGAAAGTGGAAAGTATGACCATCTCAAAGAGAAGCCCGTTGTAACTTATTGCACCGGTGGAATCCGATGTGAAGTCCTCTCCTCGGTAATGATTAATCGCGGATTTAAAGAGGTCTACCAAATAAAGGGTGGGATTGTTCGTTACGGAAAACAGATCGGCGATGAAGGACTCTGGCAGGGATCGTTGTATACCTTTGATGCTCGGATGGCCTTTGATTTTTCCAACAAAGCCAAAGTTATTGGCCAGTGCGAAAAATGTTCGGCGCCGACCAAACAATTCCATAATTGTGCCAAGAAGAGTTGCCACCAATTAATTTTGCTCTGCGATAACTGCGCACAAACTCAAGACAATCTCAATTGCATCCACGACGAGCAGAACGCATTTGATCCTGAACTGATTGGCTGATTAAGGCTTGACTCGATGCACTTTGTGATTGGCGGCTTGGGCAAGCGGACGAATGACCAGCGAATCAATATTGACGTGTTCCGGCAGAGTCACGCACCAACGAATTGATTCCGCAATATCTTCAGCCACCAAGGGATTCGCCACTCCTTCATAGATCTTGGCAGCCCGATCGGCATCTCCGCCAAGGCGAACTTTGGCGAATTCTTCGGTCTTGACCATTCCAGGGGCGATCTCAGTTACTCTAATAGGTTCACCGTTTAGTTCTAAACGAAGAGTTTGCGCCAAAGAAGTTTCTGCAAATTTGGCGGAGGTGTAACTGCCGCCATTTTCATAGACGGTGTGGCCAGCCGTGGAAGAAACGATCACAATATGGCCGCGCCCGAATTCCCTCATGATTGGCGTGATTGCCTTCACCATTCGTAAAGAACCGATGACGTTTACATCAAACGTTTTTCGCCAAACCTCCGGATCGGTGTCTTGAACAGATGCGCTATCAAAAGCACCTCCGGCATTATTTACCAGAATTGAAACAGGTTTCCCGACCAGCTTCATTGCTAGCGCATCGATACTCGACTGTTCCGTTACGTCAAGGTAGTGGATCTCGATGTCAGAGCACTCTGATGCCAACTGCTGGAGCCGATCCATGCGGCGGGCGGCGGCAATAACATGAAAACCTGCTTTAGCTAAGGCACGGGCTGTTGCTGCCCCGATTCCGCTGCTGGCGCCGGTGACTACTGCATATTCACGATCGATCGAAGTCATGGGGAAATCCTAACTTCGTTTGCCTTGTCAATATTTCACTCGTTACGATTCCAAAATGAGCGCAGATAAATTAATTTCGAGTGGTGGCCCATGGGAAGCCAAAGTGGGATATTCCCGCGCCGTCGTGGCGGGAAATTATGTCCATGTATCAGGCAGTACGGCCACGGTCGATGGCGTAGTCCAACATCCCGGCGATTCCTACAATCAAACCTTGACTGCATTCTTGGTCATAGAAAAGGCGCTGGCACAGGTTGGACTAAATCTGAAAGACATCGTCCGCAATCGAATTTATGTGTCCTCGGCTGAGCACGGAGAAGGCGTTATGAAAGCCCATGGCGAACTCTTTGGCGACATTCGCCCTGCGCTCACAGTTCTCTCTGGTTTGGGTTTCGTCGATCCCGCAATGTTGGTCGAGATTGAATCCGACGCATACTCAAAGGACCTAGCAATTTAGTTCAGTCGATTGCCAGCCCGAGGTGACAACCTTAGATTTGGCATTTCGGGGGCAGGGATTCGAAGATTGATTCGGTCCTCAAATGGCGCGAATCGTACCTTGGCGTCTTGCCATGCCGCACGCATTTCGACAATCTCTTCATGGGTTCGGCCGATGAAATTCCACCACATAAGGATTTCTTCTTGAAACGGCCGCCCGCCCAACATAATCAAACGAGACTCCCCCGTCGTCTTGATTTCCACTCTTTCGTGACCAGTGGAGAGATAGTGCAAACTTCCCACCGGTACGGGATTCCCATTAATCGTTACTGCCCCTGCATCAACCAAAAATCCATGTTCATATTCCGGAACTAATGGCAGCCAAGTGATTCCATCCCGCAGCGAATTTAATTCGGCACCGAGCAAATCAGAGAAAATAGTTACCTGCGCATTCTGCTCGAGGTATTCGCCGATAAAGAGTTCGATCTCCAAAGACTCGTAAGTAAAAAAGGGGAGGTTTGAGTGGTGTTCAAAAAATGGTGGGATATTTCGATCACTTTCAGGAAGTGCAACCCATAACTGGACTCCGTGCAATTCAATGGCATGGTCCAAAGAAAGTTCCGAATGGGCGATTCCCCAACCTGCGGTCATCAAGTTCATGGTTCCTGGATGAATCTTTTGGACATTTCCCAACGAATCTCGATGTTCTATTTCGCCAGAGAAAAGCCAACTAACGGTTTGCAACCCAGTATGCGGATGGGCGCCTACGCTCATAGCTTCGGATTGACTAGTGGGTCCGTAATGGTCAACGAAACACCAAGCACCTATGGTTCGAATTTGTCGGTGCGGGAGAGTTCGACGAATATCAACTCCCGATCGGGTCGTAAGTTTTACCAGCCGCGGATCGAGAGTGACTTCATAACTCATGTCCTCATTAAACTACTTTGTTGCCGGTTTTGGTCGATTCAAGTCGCCCAGATGAGTGTGCTTAAAATCTGAATCGTATTTAAGCCCATAGCCGAAGAAACGATCCCAGCCAACGTGACCTAGCCAAATCAACCCGGCGGCCAAAGTGAAGGGGTGATCTGAATTCCAGCCGACGAGAATGAGCAGACTTGGCGCGAAGTAACTGTGACCCACATTGTAAAAGAAGGCGCCAATCTTGGTGTTCTTGAGATAGCCCAGCATGAAAATATCGGGAAGGAACATCAAGGCGAGATATACCCACCAGTGTTGATGAGTGCCGACGAATGCGACCACCGTAGCCAAAAACAAGACCAAACCATCGAGTCGTAACCACAACCGTGGCTGCTTAGTAACAAACATTTCTACACCTTTCCTAATTACGCTAACACTGTTAGCCTTGACGTTACTATGGCTAACAGCAGCGGCCCAACTCGGGATCGAATCAAGAGCGAGGCTTACCTTCTGCTTCAGGAAAAGGGCTTAGCCGGACTGTCGATGCGCGCGCTCGCAGATCGCCTACATATCAAGGCGCCTAGTCTCTATAAACACATCGGAGATAAGAACGAGATTATCGCCGACCTGCAATCTCGCGGGATTGCGGAGTTCGCTCAAGTCATTACCAAGGCGGGAAAGACCAAAAGGGCTAAGGCGCTGGCCTACCGCAGGTGGGCTACCGAGAACCCTCATCTCTACGAGGTCACTTTTCGAACACCTCTTCTTCGTGACCGGATACCTACCGGGCTGGAAGAGGGAGCCACCCAAATGATTATCTCGATAACTGGCAAGGATCATGAACATGCCAGAGCTGTTTGGGCCCTCATGCATGGACTGGTAGATCTGGAGAATGCCGGGCGATTTCCGGCCAACGCCGACCTCGAAAAAACGTGGAGACGCGCAATTGAGATGATCGATTAATTTACTGCAACTAGACTCCCTACATGTCCGAGTCCACTAATACTCCGGTCTCAACACAGCAGAGCTATGGCTCTGAGCCCGACCAAATCTTCGAGCGGTATTCATCAGATTCTCTACATGCTCCGACTCTTCTCCTCATTCACGGTGGCTATTGGCGCACGCAATTTGATCGCGAGCACTTTCGACCAGTCGCAGAGAAATTAGCCTTCAAAGGATTTGAGGTAATTCTCGCGGAATATCGACGTATTCCTGGGGATCCAAAAGCGACTACTACAGACATTGATATGTTGATCGAGATGCTTTCGAAGGAAAAGTTGATTCTGATTGGATATTCGGCAGGCGGTCAACTCGCACTCCTCGCCGCACCAAAGTTCAGCAATGTGGTTGGCATCATCGGACTTGCCCCGGTAACGGATCTAGAACAAACCGAAAAGCTAGGTTTAGGCGAAAAGGCCGTTCAAGCCTGGTTACAGAGTCCGGCCACCAGCTTTCCTGAACTTGACCCAACCAAAGGTGAGATTGCTTCCGTTCCAATTATTTTTATACATGGAACCAATGACGATCGGGTGCCCATCCATTTGTCAGAAAACTATGTGGATCAATTCAAGTCTCGAGGTGGAGATATTTCCCTGCACAAACTGGAGGGACTTGGACACTTTGATTTAATGGATCCTAATTCCGTGGCTTATTCGCATCTAATTGAGGCTATAAGGGCTTTTTAATCCCCCGAACAAACTCAACCGATTGGGAAAGGATTTTCAGGTTCGGCTTGAAAGAATTCTTACCCCCGCTCAATTGCACCCACTCTTTCATCGGGCGTTTTCCATAGGGCTGAAAACGAATCGCGGTCCCTGACTCAATGAGGCTGGTCGCTAAATCAGCCGGAATTTTGACTCCCAAGTCATTCTCAAAAACACAAAACGCCAATGTATCCTCGACATAAACCGCAGGACAGCCAAACATAGAACCTTGTCGAAGATTGGGGTGCATCTTCACCATCGCTTCAAAATATTCTTTGAAAAGTTCTTGGTTGTGGGCGACCTTCTTAAGCGATGGCATTATCGTATTCTTCCCAAGCGGAATTCAAAGTTTGAATGAATGCCTCCAAGGGTTGAGCTCCGGAAATTCCGTACTTCATATCGAATACAAAAAAGGGAACGCCAGAGGCGCCAAGTTGAGAAGCAAGTTTTCGATCCGCAATTACTTCTTCGGTGTACTTTCCAGAGAGGAGTACTTCTTCAGTTACATCAGCCTCAATACCAACTTCCAATGCGACCGATACTAAATCCGAATGCGAAAAGAGAGACCTGCCTTTTTCAAAATAAGCCGAATACATCGCTTCGAGAAGTTGGTGTTGTTTGTCGACCCCGGCCGCCCAAAGTAGCAATCGGTGAGCATCGAAAGTATTCCCCGAAAGAGTGTTGTCGAGTTCGTAACAGAGGCCTTCACCATCCGCGATAGAGCAAACATTGCTCTGCATTTCTCGAACCTCGGCCGCGTTAATGCCATAGTTTTTCGAAAGTAGTTCCAACGTGGGAACGGTTTCTTTAATATCCGGCTGCAATTGAAATGCACGATGGCGGACTATGACGTCACCTCGATGTTCGAATTGAGCAAGCGCTTTTTCCAAGCGGCGCTTTCCAATGAAACACCACGGGCAAACTACATCCGACCAGACATCAATGATCATTTCTCAATTTTAGCCCAGCTCTTGCTTCTTTACGCATCTGAATATATGAAGCGTAAGTTCCATTGAATTTATGGGTATATCGCCGAGCAATTAAAGTTCGAGACCACTCAGTCCAGCCAAAAATCCGTAGCGATTCAAAAAGAGTGCGTCTAAAACCTCCTGCCAAAACGGCGTTCCTTCTCCGCAAAAGGTCTGAATCCTGGGAAGAACTTA
This sequence comes from Actinomycetes bacterium, assembly GCA_037133095.1. Taxonomy (GTDB): domain Bacteria; phylum Actinomycetota; class Actinomycetes; order Nanopelagicales; family Nanopelagicaceae; genus CAIMZW01. The sequence continues at coordinate 22,803 of JBAXOT010000005.1, read as the reverse complement.
ATGTGGCAAATGACCCAGTTCGAAAAAGTTCTCTTTGAGTAGGCTCTTCGTTTCTTATTATCCAGCCTTTGCTTGTCAATTTTTCAAGATCCTCAGTTGGTTCTGGGCAAATAATAGTCGCGATACCTCTTCTTACGGCGAGTGGATACGCTAATTTATCTATAACTGGAATCATGGCTAGAAGATTCAACCAAAATGGACCCAAATCGAATTCGTAAGTTTTTTGAAATAAAGTTGGATCTCGTCCATCGCGGTTTCTTGTCATTTTGTAATCTCAACATTTGAGGCGAGCCCGAGTGCGAGTTCTAGCAAATTCTCCATGTGAATCTGAGTGAAAGGAAGTGGCAACATAACTAATTTCACTCCCTCCGCTTTTCCATTTACACACCAAGGACACGTTGGCTTTTACTTTACCAAAGCTTGTAACCGTTACGGTCTTGGATTCGTTAAAGAGCCACCATCGTTTTCGAGAGAGGGTCGTCATTATGGTGACTGATTGACCAGGGCATTCAGTCACAGCCTGTACATTTACCGTGTTAGGAAAATGAGTTGAAACGTGAGGTAAATCGGTTCGCCCAAAGCAATTGCTTTGACTTGCCGCTTCGGCTAAAGCTTGAGTGGTTGAGTTCGAAATCGTTGACCGAAGCGACTGAGACTGGGCATGTGAAGCGGCTTCAGAAGATCCTTGGCAAATAGCGATGAGAACTAGAAGAATGATTTTTTGTCTGCTTTGATGCATGAATTCGATAGTAAAAGTTCATTTGATAGAGAGTAATTTGCACTGTGGATGGTGTCGACTGTTATTACTCTCTGTATAACTTTTTATGATTAGACTTCCCAAATGCTGGAACGTTGGACCAAGACCGTTATTCGCCGAAGGGTGTCCGTTCTTGCGACCTGGTTTGTACTGATCGTTCTTGGAGTCCTTGCCAGTTTGAATCTCAATAGTCGATTGACCACATCTTTAGTTGTTCCGGGAAGCGGTTCGTCCCAAGCAGATGCAATTGTCAGCAAATATTTTGGCGAAAACTCCGAGGGGACTTTTACCGTATTGCTGAAGTTTGTAAATGCCACTCCCCAACAACTCGCTGTGTTCAAAAGCAAGATCGAAGCTGCTGCCTCAATCGTTCCGACTTCAAGAATCACTCAGGAAAAAGCTCTGAGCGGCTATCTCTACGCCAGCATTACTACGAACTTCTCGCTGGTTGACGCGGCAAGTTACACCTCAAAATTGAGAGAAGCGCTGATCGCTCGAGGTATGAGCAAGGCCCTCGTCACTGGACCTCCTGCCATTAAGAACGATGTCTCGCCGATCCTTGCCCAAGATTTGCAGAAAGGTCAGATTTGGGCTCTCTCGCTCGCACTAATCATCTTGGTTTTAGTTCTCGGCTTCTCCGGTGCGATTGCAGTCCCTTTTATTTTTGCTGGTGCATCGATTGCAGTTTCTTTAGGCGTGGTCTTTCTGCTGGCGCAACATTTTCTGATGGTGCTCTATATTCCAAACATTATTGAACTCATCGGACTTGGGCTGGCCATCGATTATTCGCTTCTGATGGTGCATCGGTTTAGACGTGAGAGTCTTGCGAATCCAGAAAGTTCGGTTGAGGAACTCATTCTCACCACGATGAAAACTTCTGGACGAACTATTATCGTTTCGGGTTTCACCGTCTCAATCGGTCTGGCCACCCTTCTGCTTGTCCCGGTTCCTTTTGTTCGTTCGCTTGGCGCGGCAGGTTTAATCGTTCCCCTGATCTCGATTCTTACTGCGCTCACTCTCCAACCGGTCCTACTTTCCATATTGGGACGCAGTGGAACTTCGCCTCGAATCTTTCCTGGTCTACTGATCCACCGAGATCCGACGGCTGGAATTTTTGCCAAGGTTGGTCACTTTGTTATTCGAAAACCTCTTACAGTTTTTCTAGCCAGCCTAATAATTCTGGGGACGGTAATTTCCTCGATTTTTTGGCTACAAGTAACTCCGAGTTCTTTGACTGCAATACCTAAGAACCTTGAATCTGCCAGAGCGATTTCAATGATCACAGACCGAGTTGGTAGAGGAGTAATAACTCCGAGTGAAGTAATAATTGATCTGGGCGCTCCAGGTTTAGCGACCAATCCGGCCAATGAGGCTGCCCGATTAGCGCTGTCAAAGCGACTTATCAAAGATCCTGAAGTTTTTATCGTCGCAACCGACAAAATGTCGCCATTCATCGACGGTTCGGGAAGATACCTGCGTATGTTCGTTATTGGTCGAAGTGACTTTGGTTCACAGAAAGCGCAGGATTTAGTCAAGTCTCTGCGAGAGGTCTATCTTCCTTCGAGCAATTTCCCGAAAGGAACAGAGTTCTATCTCGGTGGCGCCGCTGCCCAAGGACTGGACTTGCTTGATCGAATCTTTCAATCTTTTCCGTGGATTGTTCTCTTGATACTGGTTCTAGCCTATGTTCTTTTATTGCGAGCCTTTCGATCCATCATTCTTCCGCTCAAAGCAATTCTTCTTGACTTAATTTCTATCGCCGTGGCCTACGGTTCGATGGTTCTTGTTTTCCGCTTTGGAATTGGTTCTTCCGTAATTAATAGCTATCGCCTTGATCGAATTGAAGCTTGGGTTCTTATCTTTCTCTTTGCTGTTCTCTTCGGGCTTTCGATGGACTACGAGGTATTTATCGTCTCTCGAATGCGGGAATCGTGGGATCGTGGAGAAAGCAACGAAACCTCCATCATCGATGGACTCGTCAATACCGGAGGGGTTGTTACTGCTGCCGCCTTGATCCTCATTTCAGCACTTGGCGGTTTGGTCTTTGGCCACTTCGCCGGTTTGCAGGAATTGGGTGTTGGACTTGCTTGTGGAGTATTTATCGATGCCACGATTATTCGTGGCCTGCTTCTTCCCAGCGCCATGGTTCTTCTTGGTCGCTGGAATTGGTGGCTACCAGAATCTATTGCTCGCTTAGTAATGGCTAAAGCCTCGCCTCTCGAAGAACGAGCGGCGAGGCTTTAGTTTCTAGTCCCGGGACATTATGACTAGACGGGGGGAACTGTTAAGCGTGAGTTACCGTAATCGCGAAGTGGATGGAAGGTACTTGGTAGCCAAGAGCCAACCCTGGATCGTCGCGATCTGAGGAGAGCACTGGAACCATTCCATATGGGGTATTCGCAAACGATGGCTGGTTTGTGTACAAGAGTGGATGGAAGTCGATGATGTGAGTACCGACTCGACCCGTCGCATGTAGGTGAACCACCATGTATCCGTTGGAGTTAAATCCGCAACCGTAACCAATGTACGTGTTGTCATACGTAACAGCGAGGGTGTTATCAAGTTGGGTCCAACCGACGCCCTTGATGCTGATGGTGAATTCCTCACCTTGCTTGAATTTGGTAGCAGGGGCTCCAGCTTGTCCACGAGCAATTACCTCTGGGGACGTTGAGAGATCTGCCTTCGCAAGACCGAGACCAATTTGCTTTCCACTTGCATCGTAGAAAGGCATGATACTTTCTTTGATGTAGAACGGAACTTGGGCTTCAATTTTGTCGCCTTGCTTTACCTGAATCACGTGCCATCCGCCCAAACCATCTGGGATGGTGACATCTTGATTAATGGTGCCATCTGTAACTGTTGCTTGGGAAACTGGCACGGCGTTGTATGCCCAGCAAGTTCCGGTGCAGTTAACTCGGTTTCCAACAACGGATGCCCAAGCGATCTGATGTGCTCCGGTAGTTGAGAGTCCAGATACTTTTAGATTGACCTTAGAAAGGATCGGTCCGCTTGTCTGGGAAAGAGTTGCCACTGCCTTGGAGTTTGGATCCAATCCAAGTCCATCAAGAGTGTGTTGATTCAGTGTTGGCTTAACGTCAGCTGGCCAAGTGATGTATGGCGCTGGCGCCCCTGCATCCTTCGTCACTGTAAATTCCATTTGGCCACCGTTGGTGTATGGAATTGGCGATTGAATTACATTCAGATAGCCATACATGATGGCGTTCTTCAACTCGATATAGTGAATTCCTGGAGCACCGGCGGCGCGAATAACAACCTTGCCAGTTCCACGAGTCCATAAGGCCTGCATCTCGCCGGCATAACTGTTATCCCAATGGACAGCAGCGCCACCGGTGTAAAGGCTGGCGCCCATTCCGGTATAGGTAACCGTAATTGGCGTGCCAATTGGACCGCTGGTTGGTGAGATTGAGAAGGTTCTATTTTGCTGGAACCCACCATGTGCTAGAGCAACATTGTTAGAAACTGCGAAGATGTCATGTACTCCACCGAAATCCTCCGGTGCTGTTGTTGCGTACGAGAATGCACCACTCGCATCGGTGGTCACGGTTGCAATATTGACACTGTACTTGGTGTATTGAATACCCATGTAGTTGACGGTGTTTGGTTGCAAATCGGTCAACCAGGTTCCATCAGCCGTTGACCAGGTCAGGTTCAACGCGGTGTTTGCTGGCAAACCTTTACCGGAAACAACAATTGGATCCCCGATGACACCTTGATTAGGTGTGACATTGAGATTGAGCATATTTGATGGTTGAGAAAAAGCTGGCGTTTTCACTCCGGTGAAAGGAACTTTGGCGACGCCTGGGATGTTGGCTGGAGCCACTAGAGGCGTAGCCACGCTTGGATTGCTATCTGCTGCATGAACTGGGGCGATCATTGCGAAAGGCAATACGGCCACCATGAGCGAACGAACTAATACTGTTTTCTGGCGCTTTGACAGAAACTTATTCATTTTCTTCTCGATTCTCTCCGTTTTGGATAAAACTATTTGTGACTCTTGGGTGGTTCTGGGCTAAGAATTTTTAGGCTCTTAGCCCAGATTCACCGCACTTAAAATAAGTGATTACGCCTTTGGAACTGCGTACAACGTCAGTTGAGATACTGGGGTGAAGTTGCTGCTGAAAGTTCCGGTTGCTCCTTTGAGCACTGGGGAAACAGGAACTGCACGGTAGTAAGAAACCCGGTCATAAATAACTGCGCCGTTGGCATCTTTTACACGCTTTCCGTTAACCACACGAGCGACCAACTTGGTAGAAAGCACTTTGATGGTTGTTTGATCTTTTGCAACCATAGTTACCTTGTAGTTGATTACTCCGAGGGTGTTGTACAAACCTGCATCTGTCCCGGTCTTTAACAAGCCGGTCCAGAAGGCAACACCACTGTGGTTACCATAGGAAAGTTGCACTGGGTCTTTAACTCCAGCAATCTCAAGATAGGCCGCTGCGGTATTGGATGGGTCCATAACGGCACCGCCGAGATCGGAGTTATTACCATAAATGCGGAAGACGATGGTCTGCCCAACGATGAACTGGCTGGTCATTGCACAACCAACTCCAAATTTCGGAGCCAGAACGCCAGTAGCACCACTTGCAAGGACGGTGTCAACGTAGACGTGAATTGGCGACACAATGCCTTGGACCGGAACGCCAGTCTTTACATTCAAAGGTGCTGCATCAACCGAAGTGAAACTTGCCGTGTCGGTTGGCGTCAATGTGGCGCCAAGTGCCGCTGGACCTGCGGCTGCAGGTACCCAAGAGCACCGAGCAACGAATGGGGCAACGGTGGTTGTTGCTACTGCTTCGCAACCTGAAAGAGTTGCACCAGCAACGGTAAATTTAACTGCCCCTGGGGCCCCAGCGGTGGCCACGATTACTGCAGGGGCAAGACCGAATACGGTACTTCCCCCGGAGAGAACTAGAGTTGGGGTTGTCGCTGCTGCGTAGGCAGGAGAACCACCAATCATTGCTCCTCCTATGAGCGCAAGAGCACCGACTGTGATGCTCGAGATAATCTTTTTCATCTTTTCTCCTTATATCTTTGTAGTGCGGTGAGTTTGTTGAACTATTTTGTGACGATGTTGCCAGTAAGGGTGATTGTTAAAGCCGTGCTGTCTTTGGATCCAGCTTCAGTTGAGTTAACTGCGAATGTTCCAGTCACTTTTAGAGTTCCAGAGGCCCCGGCGTACTTTCCAGTTCCGCCAGTAATAGTTGCGTTGCCCGAGATTGTGACCGCGGTAGGTGCTGCAGCATCGGCCGCACATCCTTTACCGGCATCAGATTTAATGGTGAGGGTCCCGCCTGAACCACTGAGCGTTCCGCTTCCACCAATTGCGTCGCATTGACTTGCGGGAGATGAGGATCCGGTTCCAGTCATCGAATCAAGGCCACCAGTTGTTCCGGTACCTGACGCGGTTACTGTTGCCGAAACGTCGCTGCTGGTCCAGACCATGGCAATCTTGCCTTTATAGGTGGCATTGATGGCAACAGTGGATCCTGTGGCCGCAGGAGCGGTGCTCTTAACTGGGGCTGGTTTAGTCGCTACTGGCTTTGGCTTTGTCGTGCTCCAACCGGTGGCGCATTTTGGTGCCGCTGCGGTGACTTTCTTGGAAGCCGTTCCTTTGTAGCAAGTGATTGTTTTTGTGGCGGCATTCGCGATTCCTGTGCTGGCAACAACTAGACTCAGTGCACCAATAATCACAAATGTTTTGGCCATTTTGGACTTAGAAATACTTTTCATTTAAGTGCCCATCTCTCCATGAGTTTGATCTGTTTTCCTACTGAGAAAATCTTGGCAGTTACTTTTTTCGAATTGGACGTTTAGATGAGGACTAGCACTAACCCTCATATTCCTTAGGTCACAAATAGTGTCTGCGGTATTCCGTAGGTCACAAAATCAGCCATTTACGCTCAATTTCCGCGCGTTTTCCTAACTTAAAAAAAAATATATGGGATTGATAAATCTAGGTCTGCAACCGCTTTCATGGCTGGGCACAATAAATCTAAATAGATATGAGAGAGTTCCACTTATGAAACTCAACGGCGATGTGACGACCTTGGTCGCGCTCTTTGCGATTGTGAGCCCAATTACATCCATTCCGGTTTTCTTGAGTATGACGACAAATGTGACGAAGGAAGAGCGTCGAGTCGTTGCTATCAAAACCGCATTGGTTTCGGGATTGACCCTGCTTATCGCTTACTTCCTTGGCGACATAATTTTGAAGTTATTGAGTATCCAAATGAACGCTTTTCGGATTGCCGGCGCTTTAATTATTGGCGCGATCGGTTGGGGCATGGTCATGGGGCGAAAGGGAAACGCGATCGAGGCTTCAGGTAATGGTGCTGCAGTTGTGCCGTTGGCGATTCCCATGATGGCTGGTCCAGGTGCCATAGCAACGGTTATCTCAATTGGTAATACTGACCGAGGAATTGTCCGAGTTGCAGACTTGGTGATCATCCTTGTGCTCGCCTTGCTGACCGGAATTCTTCTTCTCGCCGCCGCACCCATCGAAAAGATCCTGGGTGAACAGGGGCTGATGGTAGTTACCAGAATTTTCGGACTGCTTTTGCTGGCAATCGCAATTTCGACAATTCTTAGCGCCCTGAGCGCAGCCTTCCCTGGGCTTTAGTCAGAATTTGTTAGCAGAGTTAGCCGAGCTTTAAGAAGCTTCTTTACGAGCACCTTAGGCAACGGTTTATCAAGGGGAATATGCAATGCACCTTTTGTGACTACATACTTTTTTTCAAGATCTGGGAACTTATCAATGACAGATCCACTGTATGGATAAAACCCAATATGATTCTTGTTTGCCAAAATTCCTGCAACCGGTTTCCCGTCAACCATAAAAGTTGGCATTTTATATTTGATGATCTCACCCGCATCAGGGATAACTTCCAAAATTCGAGTTCGCATCTCCAGCATAATTTCCTTGTGCGGGGAAGAAAGCGTCGTGTAGTAACCCGCGACAGCCTTGGGAATATCGCTCACTTCAATAGTCTAAGCCGAGGAGTCAATGTACCGGTTCGAAGTAATTGAATCGCCCCATGCAGGTAAATCCAACTTTTTCGTAGAGGCGTTTTGCGGCTTCATTTTTGGCATAAACGGCCAGGCCAACACGCTCGATTCCATCGCGATTGGCTAACCCAAGCAAACCTTTCATCAACGCAGCGCCATAACCTTGGCCACGCAGCTGGGCATCCGTGGCGACCGAGGAAATGATGTGTTCCCCGGATTCCCATCTAGTCATGGCTCCGATCGCCGCGAGGTCTCCCTCCGTGGTGCGAACCGCTCCCCAGAACTTAACCTCTGGATTGGGCGCAAATACTGAAGAATCCGGAGCATGTTCCGAGAGGAATCGGTTGATCTCTTCATCACCCTGCAAAATTTCAATTCCATTTTCATGGGCAAACGGCTCGGACAAAATCCCATAGGCATCCCATTGGCCGCGAAGGGCGAAATCCTTAGTGAGCACTCGGTCGACCATGCGAGAGAGCGAAAATCGGTTCCAACTTGGGTCAATGACAGGGCACGGACCCACGGCGAGGGCATAAAATCCTTCGTCCTCACGAACAAAAGTCAGAGTTTCTTCTCCCTCAAGCGCATAGCGGAAGTTCTTCGCCGGGATCCAGAGCCTAGGAACATTCAGTTGGCCAAATAACTGAATTGCCCTGGATTGAGCCTGCTCATAGGAAGTTATTCGATTGCTAATCAGATCTCCTCGATAAGTTTGAGAACTACTTTTTGAACCTTGGGGCTTTTTTCCGGCGAGACAATTAATTCGATTTGATACATCTTGCCGTTCCCAACAACTTTCCATTTTACGTGCGATTTTGCATTGCTTGTCAAAGAACCTTCCAGTCGAAAGAGTTCGCCGAGTTCGGTCCCTACTTTTTCGAATTCAGCCTTTCGGTCCTGACGGGGGCAATCGAAATCCATATTTATCGCAAAATTCTGATCTGCCAGCCCATCATCCCACTGGCGCAATAAACCTTCGACGACGCCTATAGCGTGCCTTGTTGCGTCGTGAAGTTCCGGACCTCTGTGCGAATTCTTCTTATCCATCCAGGCAATTTGATTGAGCACTTGCGCGGAAGTAGTCGACATTGGCGCGTAGGTGAGATTTGCCAGAGCCACAATCCCCCAGCCAGATTCCTTATGCCAACGCATATGCGAACCAAAACCCGGATACCCACCGCTGTGAGAAGTAAATCGACCCAATTCCGCATCGTCACTGATAAAAATTCCATAGCCATAATGGGAGACCAAGATTCGGGCTGGAATTTCACCCTCTGCAGGAACGAGCGCCGATTGAATGTGTCGAGCCGGAGTCTGGGCTTCGAATTGTCCGCTTTGAAAGTGTGCTACCCATCGAGTGATATCTCCTACAGTGCTGTGCAACCCTCCCATTGGTGTGAATGCCCCGGTTTGTACTGGCGGAACCTTCTCCTTGCCGCTCGGAAAATTCACATAACCATGGGCGCGATTCGCATCCGAAACACGTTCGGTGAAAAAGGTTGTGGATTTCATTCCATAAGGATCAATTATTTCGCGTTGCACAAACACTTCATATTCTTCGCCAGAGACAACGCCAATTATTCGCCCAAGTAAGGCATAGCCTAAATTCGAATATTCAAATCCAGTGTTGACCGGCCTGTTGAAGGTCAAACCAGATCCCACTAAATGATCAAATTGCTCGAGCGGCAAATCCTCTTGCCGATCCCCCCAGGGGTCATCGGTAGGTAGGCCGGCTCCCATCGTCAATAAATCCCAGATTGTGATGACTTGAGAACCTTCAGGAAGTCCGATTCCATGCGCCCAAGGAAGGTAGATCTCGATGTCATCTTCAAGGCGCAATAAACCTCGATCGCGCAGTAAGAGAATCGCCTGGGCTGTAAAGCTCTTGGTCATCGATGCGATTCGAAAAACAGTATTAGCACTCGGCTTCTGACCACTCCCTTTTTCGGTTTCACCGGTGCCACTTGAATAAACCAAGTCACCATTGAAAACGAGGCCGAAAGAAATGCCTGGGATGTCCTTTTCTTTCGCGACCTTGGCGAATTCGAATTCGGCTATTTCTATGGCTTTGGCTGTTATCTCTTCGAAAATCATGAACAAATCGTACTGATAGAAGGTCTCTCTTACCCTTTGACTGAACCGCTAAAGATGCCCCGTTCGATGGATCGCTGAGAGAGAAGATAGAGACCAATAGCTGGAATCAACATCAAAAGTCCGATAAGGGCGTTGCCACTTCCGAAGAATAAACTTAGTCCCAAAGGCAATGTTGCGTTCTTCGGGCTATCAAGGAGGAATCCGGGAAGTTGGTAACTGTTCCAAAGACTTATAAAAGAGAAGAAAGTCACGATCGACCAAAGAGATTTGGAGAGTGGAATCGCGAGATGCCAATAAATACCCCAGTCGCCTAATCCGTCAACTCTGCCCATATCTACCAAATCCCTTGGGAGGGCTGAGGAAAAATAGAGGTAGGAAAGAAAAGCACCGAACGGGTAATAAGAACTCGCCAAAATCAAACCCAAAATCGTATCGTGTAGATGAATCTGATTAATGAGGACATACAACGGCATCGCCATCGCCGTAACTGGTATTAACATCGTAATAAGCGTTAAGACAAGTATCGTTCTTCGAAATTTGATGGGCAGGATTGCAAGCACAAACCCCGCAGTGATACTGGATAGTACAGCCAACGCCAACGAGGTGAGAGTGAAAATCGCTGAATTCTTCAGCCAAGTAAATACAACTCCGTTATCCAAGTGGGACAACTCGACAACGGACCGCCAGTAATTTGGGCCGGAACTCTTGAGCAACCAAAGGAAAGGAAACAAAACAACGCAAGTCAAGATCCAAAGAACGATTTTGATGAAAATCGGATCTTTTCTAGACGTTGATTTCTTCATCAGCGCTCTACTTTTTTAAGGAAATCGGTACGCAGAATGAAAATTATTCCCAAAATAATATTGGGCACAAGCATGTCAATTGCCAGCGCTGAGCCTGCCGCAAAGTCTCCCGTTCGAAATGCGTAACTAAAAGCGACCTGATTAAGAGACCAGTCCGTAGTGAAACCAGTGCCAGTCAAAAGCATCGGTTCAGCATAAATTTGCAGTGCCCCAGCAGCTAGGAAAATCGCCATATATCCGACGTATCGACTAACCATCGGGAGTTTAATTCGCAGCGCCAATTGAAAAGCGTTTGCACCATCGACTCGAGCGGCCTCTAGAACCTCATGGGGTATTGAACGTAAGGAACCATACTGAATGACAATCCAACTTCCAGCTCCTGAGGTGAAAGAAATTGCACCAATCAACCAGCGAATGCTGCCTGAACTCCATATGTAATTAGGGGTGAGCAGAGTCGTCCAAATGAAGACTGCGACCCCACTTGTGACTAACCCAGGCAACATGAAGACCAGGCGCATGAAGTTGTTACCCCGTATCGGCACCGAATCAAGAAGTAGAGAGATGCTCAAAACCATCACAATGGTGACGGGTAAAAATATGAGAAGTAAAAAATACGAGTGAGAAAGTGCCGGTACCACTCGATAATCATTGAGAACTTTGAATATTGTCGAAAAACTACCGTGGAGATTCAACCATGACGGGTGGCCGATCTCTCGAATCGCCGCAATCAGTGGAACGATGGCGCAAAAAAGCATTAAGGCCAGATAGGGAAAAATCATGACGAGCGGTGCAGCTTTTATTCGATGTCGATTCTTCGTCATGCTTGGCGCGTTACAACAAGCCAGCAGAAGTCGCGAGATGAACTATTTCTGCCCTGCGATGAGCACCCAATTTCTTAGAGGCATTTTGTAAGTGGAATTTAATGGTGCTTTCAGAAACAAACAAATTCGCGGCTACTTGTTTGTTACTCAAACCTTTAGCAATTAAACGAATCACTTCAATTTCTCGATCCGAGAGATGCTTAATAGTTCCACGTGGCGATCCAAGGCCTCGGGCAACCATTGAGCCCACACCTTTACCCAGAACAGTTTCACCATCCTGAACCGAGCGAACTCCCTTTATTAATTCATCGGCTCTAATCTCTTCTTGGCAAAGGTATCCGGTGACACCGCGTCGGAGCGCTTCGACAACGATAAGCTCGCTCAATGTTTGCGCTAAGACCAATATCTTCGTCATGGGATATCGCTCGGTAATTTGCTCGCAGATCTGCAAGCCGCGCGTGGTGTCATGTCCCAGGTCTAGATCAATGATCAAAACATCAGGACCGTGTTCGTCTACAGAATCGAGCGCGCCTTCATAAGTCGTAGATTCGGCAACCACAGCAATATCCGGATTGCGCTCTAAAATTGATCGAATTCCGACTCGACTAATAACATTCTTATCGGCCACTACGACCCTAGTTTTGGCCTGAGGGGATCGGCGCCCTAATGGCACATCTCGGCGAATCCCTTCACTCATAATTCGATGGTACTCACCCCCTAGCCAAATGGGTAGGGGTATTCCTGTCTAAAGGAAGCGTTTAAAGATAGAACCGTGAGAAATGTGGGTTAAAACACAGTTATCGAGACTAGGTTTCCAAAAAATGCGTGCAAAGCCACGCTCTAGACAAGGAACCCATCAATGACCGTTTACGCACAGCCCGGCCAAGCCGGCGCAGTAGCTGAATACAAATCGCGTTATGACCACTGGATCGGCGGCAAATATGTCGCCCCATCCTCAGGGCAATATTTCGAAAACATCACGCCGGTAACTGGTCGAGTATTTTGCGAGGTCGCTCGCGGAAACGCTGCAGATATTGAGAAAGCCTTAGATGCCGCCCATCTAGCTGCGAAGAGTTGGAATAAAACCTCGGCCACCGAGCGTGCAATCATCCTTAACAAGATTGCCGATCGAATGGAGGCTAATTTGGAGATGATCGCCGTCGCCGAAACTTGGGATAACGGCAAGCCTGTCCGCGAAACGATGGCTGCTGACATTCCCTTGGCGATAGATCACTTCCGATATTTTGCCGGGGCGATTCGCGCCCAAGAAGGTTCATTAGGCGAACTCGATCATGACACCGTTGCCTACCACTTCCACGAGCCCCTCGGCGTAGTGGGTCAAATCATCCCTTGGAACTTCCCCATCCTGATGGCAGTCTGGAAGTTGGCACCGGCGTTGGCGGCAGGAAACTGCGTTGTTCTCAAGCCAGCCGAGCAAACGCCAGTTTCCATTCTTTTCTTGATGGAACTCATCGCCGATTTACTTCCAGCAGGCGTAATTAATGTCGTCAACGGATTTGGAGTCGAAGCCGGGAAACCTTTGGCTTCTTCCCGACGTATCGCAAAAATCGCTTTCACTGGTGAAACTACGACTGGGCGATTGATTATGCAGTATGCCTCCGAGAACATTATTCCCGTCACATTGGAACTGGGTGGAAAATCTCCCAACATTTTCTTCCGAGATATTGCCAATGAAAAAGATGCGTTCTACGACAAGTGCATCGAAGGCTTCAACATGTTCGCCTTAAACCAAGGTGAAGTGTGTACCTGCCCTTCGCGCGCACTTATCGACGCTCCGATTTACGACTCCTTCCTTGCCGACGCAATGGTCCGAACCAAGGCCATCATCCAAGGCAATCCACTCGATACTGCCACCATGCTTGGTGCGCAGGCATCAAATGATCAACTCGAAAAGATTTTGAGCTACATCGAGATTGGCAAGCAAGAGGGGGCAAAGGTTCTTCTAGGTGGAGTTCGCGTTGACCTCGGCGGCGATCTATCTGGCGGTTATTACGTAGCCCCAACCATCTTTGAGGGCACTAATAACATGCGCATCTTCCAAGAGGAGATCTTCGGTCCAGTAGTTTCAGTTGCAAAGTTCGATGGCTTTGATCAAGCCATGGAAATCGCAAATGACACCTTGTACGGTTTGGGCTCGGGAGTTTGGACTCGACAAATGAACACCGCATATCGAGCCGGTCGCGAGATCAAAGCCGGTCGCGTGTGGACCAACTGCTATCACGCATACCCAGCACACGCTGCATTCGGCGGATACAAGTCCTCAGGTATTGGACGCGAAAATCACAAGATGATGCTCGATCATTACCAACAAACGAAGAACCTGCTTGTCAGTTACTCCGAGAGCAAGTTGGGCTTCTTTTAAATCGACCAACTGACATCAAGAAAGAAGATGTAACGGGTGGCGACTTTCATAAGTTGCTGCCCGTTCCACTTTTCAAGACAAGAGAAAGGTAATCTTCGGTCATGCTTTTGCAATACGGAACTTTGCCAGCTCGGATTACCACCACGGAGGCTGCCGATGCGGTACTTCAAAAATTAGCAGCGATTCATGGACCGCTCATGTTTCACCAAAGTGGGGGATGTTGTGATGGCTCTGCTCCTATGTGCTACCTCGCCGGAGAATTTAAAGTAGGTGGGGCAGATGTTCTGCTTGGAGAATTGAGCATTGAGGGGCTGCCAGAACTTATAAAAGTGTGGATTTCTCTCGAACAATTCGAATACTGGAAGCACACGCATATCACCATTGATGTGGTTCCCGGACGGGGTGGTGGTTTTTCCCTTGAGGCGCCCGAAGGGTTGCGCTTTCTGATCCGTTCAAGACTTTTTACTAACGCCGAGTATCACGAATTAGAAGATCAACCCGTGCTGCTTGGAAATGGAACTTTGGTGCTGGTCTAGAAATTGAGAATCAATCCCGCACCAAATAATTCGACTGCGCCTCTGGCAAGATAGAGGCAGCAAAAACCACGGTTTAAATACACCGCCCTTGAGAATGAACACACGCCGAGGACTTTTCATAATATTTTCTCCGTCGCAGAAAGTTGCAATGCCGATGATTCTCCTGCAACTTCTAGATAAACCGCAATGAGATATCAGCGACTTTTGACCGCCATCACAGGTGAGTACCCCTAGTCTTATCAGTATGAGGATTTCGCAAAATATTAAACCAGACCGAGCGAAGGCACTTTCATTGACTTTTGCGGCTGTACTTTTCCTCGCTGGGTGCGCCTCTTCGGCCAGTAAAAACACGGAGTTCAATTTGGCGCCAATTCCATTTACATGGACGGTGCCGAAAGATATCGTCTCGCATCTTTCGCTCGAAGTCCCGACCGATTCATATGCGAAAACCGCGGTCAAAGCTGGTGCCAAAGCTCAGGTCCTGGTGTATTACACAACGGATAAAGGACGCAAAGCGATTTTTATGGGGGTCTTCTATTTTCCCAATAAAGCATTCGCGGCAACTATCAATCCGAGTGAGCCACCTTCATATGGCAGCAAGGTTCTCTCCCGGAACGGCATGGTGCTCAGCATCGCCGGACCTCAAGACTCAATATTCGACCCGACCACACAAGACGGGAAGAACATTGGAATTTTGTACGCCGGAATCACTAAGGCTGCAAGTTATTCCTACTCGGGCACCTAGGTCGCAATTAACTATTAAGAATCTATTTATTAAGAACCACTTCATAGCGATCTGCGTTCATAACCTTATTCCAAGCAATAATGAAATCTTTAACAAACTTGGCTTTGTTGTCATCTTGGGCATAGACCTCGGCGTAGGACCGAAGGATTGAGTTAGAGCCGAAAACCAGATCAACTCTGGTGGCAGTAAATCTGACTTCTCCAGTGGCGCGATCTCGTAGGTTATACAGATTCTCGCCGGCTGGTTCCCAAATGTATTTCATATCAGTGAGATGGATAAAGAAATCATTGCTGAGTGCTCCAACGTTATCCGTAAAGACCCCATGCTTGGAATCTCCATGATTCGTCCCGATTACACGCAATCCGCCAATCAACACAGTCATCTCCGGGGCAGTTAGGCCCATCAACTGAGTTCGATCTAAGAGCAGCTCTTCGGCATTAACCAAGTAATCCCTTTTCAACCAGTTTCGATATCCGTCGTGAATCGGCTCAAGAGGTGCAAACGAGGCAACATCGGTGCTCTCTGCAGTCGCGTCGCCTCTGCCGGGAGTAAACGGAACTTGGACATCGAAGCCGGCGGCTTTGGCCGCACGTTCGACGCCAAGATTTCCCGCCAAGACAATGATGTCGGCAAGGCTCGCGCCGGTGTTCTCTGCGATTGGTCCCAAGACGGAAAGGACCTTGGTCAAACAATCAGGTTCATTGCCTATCCAATCCTTCTGCGGCGCCAGACGAATGCGAGCGCCATTTGCACCGCCACGATTATCCGACCCACGGAAAGTTCGGGCACTGTCCCATGCAGTGGTTACCAAATCTGAAATTGAAAGTGAAGTTGCGGCAATCTTGGACCGCAAATCTTCCACGTCGTAATCAATTGGTCCAGCAGAAATTGGATCTTGCCAAATCAAGTCTGCCTGTGGCACATCAGGTCCGATGTAGCGAACTTTAGGCCCCAGATCGCGATGAGTTAATTTGAACCAAGCGCGCGCAAAAACCTCACTGAAATAATCCGGGTCTTTATAGAACTTCTCTGAGATCTCGCGATAAATCGGATCCTTAATCATCGCCATATCGGCATCTGTCATTATGGGATTAAGACGAATTAATGGATCTTCCACATCGACCGGCATATCTTCTACTTTGATATTGATCGGAGTCCACTGCGTGGCACCTGCTGGTGACTTCGTGAGCTCCCACTCGTAGGAAAGCAAAAGATGGAAATATCCGTTGTCCCATTTTGTGGGGTACGTAGTCCAGGCTCCTTCAATTCCGCTGGAGACCGTATCTCGACCGATGCCGCGAGTGGAGTGGTTCATCCAACCCAAACCTTGTTCTTCGACTCCCGCAGCCTCAGGAGCTGGTCCGAGATTACCCGCACTGCCATTTCCATGAGCCTTGCCAACGGTGTGTCCACCAGCCGTGAGAGCCACAGTCTCTTCGTCATTCATAGCCATCCGCGCAAAAGTTTCCCGAACTTGAAGCGCAGTCTTTAGCGGATCAGATTTTCCGTTGACGCCTTCTGGATTTACATAAATCAAACCCATCTGCACTGCGGCTAGAGGATTATCCATTGTTGTTGGATCTTCAAGATTTTCATAACGTGAATCGCTGGGGGCGAGCCACTCCTTCTCTGCTCCCCAATAAACATCCATTTCTGGGTGCCAAATATCTTCGCGACCAAAGGCAAAACCATAAGTTTTCAATCCCATGGATTCATAGGCAATTGTTCCAGCAAGAACTAATAAATCCGCCCAGCTCAACCGATTTCCATACTTCTTTTTGATCGGCCATAAAATTCTTCGAGCCTTGTCGAGGTTGACGTTATCGGGCCAAGAATTCAAAGGAGCAAAGCGTTGGTTGCCAGTTCCAGCACCACCGCGGCCATCAGCGATTCTGTAGGTTCCGGCGGCATGCCAAGACATCCGAATCATGAGACCGCCATAGTGACCCCAATCGGCTGGCCACCAAGGTTGGCTGTCAGTCATAAGTGCATGCAGATCGCGCTTTAGCGAAGCGACGTCAAGTTTCTTAACTTCCTCGCGATAATTGAAGTCTGGGTCTAAGGGATTCGTCTTAGTGTCATGTTGGTGCAAAATATCTAAGTTAAGGGTGGTTGGCCACCAATGGGTGTTTGAAGAACCGGTGGTGGTTTCTGCGCCATGAACAACTGGACATTTGCCTGAATTTTCAGTCACTGTAATCCCCTAAATAGACGTCATTTGCTTGAACTAGATTTGGCAGTAGCAAATTAAATTAACGTCTCAATCCTCTCACGGCGGGTCACGGTTTGCTCCTTATAATTCGAACCCCGCGTTCACCCTATGTTCATAATCACTGATTCAGATAACTTGGTTGGACAACATCTTTTTCAAAAAAAACAATCTGACGGATGGGTGCTGGCCGGCGTTTCTCAAAGTGTGAAGTGGGGATTAAAGATGACCCCAAAAACTTCGCCTTGAGGCGACAGTAAATCAGCGAGAACAATGCCGCTGCCGACATCTCTAGGGCCTAAAAGTAGTTCCGCCCCTTTGGCTTGTAGATCGACGACAGCGGCCTCGACATCGTCGACTCCCATATAAGTGATCGGACCCTTCAATTCCGTTGACCAACTATTAAGGCCAAGTTCATAGCCGGCTAAATCAAAACCCACATAGCCTCCATCATCAAAATATGGTTCTTTTCCGAGGACATTGATCCACCATCGCTTTGCGGTCTCAATATTCGGTACTGGATAAATTAGAGAGCGCAAACCTAAAAAAGTGAAAGACATTGCGAAATCCCTTCATTCGACGCCATCGAGAAAATTCAACCGAGAAGCGGACGGAGTTCAACTCTTCGGTTGCAACTCAGTGAACCTTCCGCTGCAAATTCTTTGGCTTGTTCCAAGCTCTCGGCCTCGATAATCCAGAAGCCACTAAAGAACTCTTTTGACTTTATGAAAGGTCCTTCAGAAACTTTCCCCTGGCCGCCTCGGTTGTCGAATACCACAGCGAGTGCAGGTGAATCTATTCCTCCTGCAAAGATTCTATTTCCGCCAGCCAATAACTTTGCATTGAAGTCATCGATGGCTTGAATCTCCTCAGGTGAATGCGCAGACCGCGTAGTATCGTCAATTACCGAAATCAGATATTTCACAACAGTTCTCCCCTAAAGGCCATTCTTCTGACGGAATACATGCACTAGAGCATTTGCATGCCCATGTCCCATTTCGAAATTTTCCTTCAAGTGAGCGACCTGCTCCATATGGGCAAGCTTTGCCACTTTCTTTAACTCTTTCATCCAAAATTCGATTGGTTTTCCATATTTCTTCTCAATCGACGGGAAATACGACGCTGGTCCTTTAACTTTTTCTTCTGCCATGTTCAAAGGCTAATTTAAGGAATTCAAATGCTCAAGCGATCAAATGGCGTTATTTCTCCCCAGCGTGACGAAGATGAACTCTCAATTTAAGTTTGCGGTTCTGGTCTAAGAATCGCGAACGTTGGTCTGATCCGAAGTTCGAATCCCATTCTCTCGTAAAGTCTGATCGCATTTGTATTATCGGCAGAAACGTGGAGAAAAGGGAGTTGATTATCCTCGCGAATTCCGGCCGCGACTGCTCGAACTAATCGATCCGCATAGCCCTTGCCGCGATGCTCGGGGGCAGTGCAAACGGCACTTATTTCCACCCATCCTGGAGGGTTAAGACGCCGACCAGCCATCGCGACTAGTTCGCCATTTATTCGAAGGCCCAAGTACCCTCCCAGTTCGATAGTTCTTCGTTTAAAAGGTCCGGGCTCAGTCCGCGAGATCAAATTGAGCATTTCTGGAACGTCGGAGACACCAAGTGGGATCAACTCCTTATCCGGAGCGACCTTCACATTTTGACCAGTTAATTGAATCCCAACAAAGATTCCTACTTTCTCCCACCGGGCCGGAACATCAACCGTTTTTTCCAAAAGCACTGAGATTCCAGTTGGGCCGGAGAGTTCGGCAAGGTCAGCCCAAGCCTGAGGGCTGGAGGTGTTGGAAACTCCATAAAAGGGCGAAATATCGGATGGGTACTTTCTGGCGAGCCCGTGGCTCTCTGATAATTCCGCATGCGGTCCGGCCAATGAGTTCCAGACTGGGCTATCGAGGATATGGGCTGGAGAATTATTAATTTTCATTAACCGAAAGAATAATGGCGCCATAAAGATAATTACACCAACCTATTCCCCTAATCCCTTGCCACAAACGCCCGTAGCCTTTGGAGCGGGCCATGGCAATTACGGAATCACGACAAGTCTCGTAACTGAGTTCTCGCCACAAATGTGTGATTTTCCGATACCCAAGGGCTTTGAGCGCCGGAATTCGAAAAGCAATAGGCATAAAAAATTGGGAAATCTTGGCCAGTATTCTCGAATCCAAACTGGGCGGAATTTTCATCTCAGGGGCGTTTAGCCACAAGCCAGCTGGCGCGAGTGCAGTAACACTGGCGACTCGATCCGGTGCAAGAGCGGCCATCTCCAATGAAATCCAACCGCCAAGGGAATTTCCCGCAACATGCATGGTGTGCACGTCGTGCTGCTGCTTCATGAAATCAAGAACCATGCGTCCAAGGGAACGTGGATCATATTTTTCTTCATCTCGAAGGTCCGCATCACCATGCCCTGGTAGATCAATCGAGTAGACCGTGAACTTGCTCGTTAAGTCAGGCAACAAACTTTTCCAAATCGTTCCAGCAGAGCCAAGGCCGTGCACCAATACGAGTGCTGGATTGGAGTCATTGGTCTTGAAGACTTTGGCGGTGATGCTCACATCGCTGATTATGAAGCAGATTGTCCGGACCTTCTCGTCCAAAATGATCTCAAAAGGACCCAAAGATTGATTTCGCATCGGTGAATATGTCCTGAACGACGACAGCACCTGTATGACAAGATTTATCGAATAAAGAAGAGCTGCCTCATAAGCCGAAGTTCTCCGAACTAGCCTTTAAACTTTCGAACCTCCTGGGGCCAACCACATGCCACTCCTACTTTTGCACCCCACTTATTTGCCTCTTCGTCAGATGAGGCCTCAATAATTGTTAGTCCACCAAGAAATTCACCGGATGCCGTAATTCGTTCTCCGATTGCACCAGTTTCGGAAATACCCACCGCGTTTTCAATTTCCTCTTCAAGTCCACCTGCGAAGAGAAGTACGCCTGCTTCCTTCATTTCGGCGACAACCGCTCGAGCAAGGGGTCCACGCGGTACGTACCACTCGGCGGGATGATCCCCAACCCATTGCTGATTGAAGTAAATAATGTAATTAGCCATTCGCAAATATTACGACTATTTTCAGAAGCAGAGTCGCCCTACACTCCCGAGGACTTGCTTTTAGACCGAGTTCGCAAATGTATTCGTTCGCCCCTTTTCCCAAACATACTTAATATCTCGACTGACTGTCCATCAGCTGAACCAAACCAATGCGGATTTAAAGTGTCGAACTCGGCAGCCTCCCCTGGTCCGAGAACTACATCATGTTCACCAAGAACTAACCGAAGGCGGCCAGATAATACGAATAGCCATTCATAGCCTGCATGCACTTTCCCATTGCGAATCGGTACTCGATCTTTACCTGGGATTGTAATTTTAAATGCTTGTGGCTCTCCTTGATGTTTCGATAATGGGACAAAGATTCGCCCATCAGTGCGCGTGGCTTTCTGTTGAATCCGCGGATCAATAACACGTGGGGGTGAAACTATTTCATCAAAGGCCACTGCCAGAGCTGCGGTCACCGGCAATAAGAGCTCCAGACTTGGTTTGCGTTGCCCAGATTCGAGTCGAGAGAGGGTACTTTTTGAGATCCCGGTGGAGGCGGAGAGTTCGGCCAAAGTAATACTTTTCTTCTCCCTTGCTTGACGAAGACGAGGACCCACCTGCGAAAGCTCTGATTCGATCCTGGGCGTGGTGCTCATCGCCTAATCAAAGCAGTCTGTCCCACTTTCAGCAACAAATATTGCCGTTGTTGCTTTTTCAGTGGGACTCTTCTCGCACGTTCATAAAACGTACAAAAAGTTCTTCCCAACCGAGAAGTCACAATCGAAAGGCTCAAAAATGACAGAATTAAGACCTCGCACAGCTCCACCCTCAGTTCATGTGAGAGCAATCATTACCTGGTCTGCAATATTTCCACTAGTAACTATGGGTTTCTACGCAATCAAACCATTCGCATCTGATTGGAGTCCGATACTCCGAGCTTTCGTTCTTTCAATTGTTGTAGTCCCTCTTGCCGTGTATCTTGTTGTTCCAAATTTGATGCGCCTTTACGGAAAAGTAATGGCGAGAAAAAATGGATAGCCAGGATTGGGATACGCGTTATAAATCTGCGGACAATATTTGGTCCTTAACTCCTAATGAGTTTGTTGCGCAATACCTTGAACATTTGCCTACAGGGTCGATGATTGACCTCGCTGGGGGTGAGGGGCGCAATGCGCTTTGGTTTGCAAGCCGTGGTTGGGAAGTTGAAAATGTTGAGTTCTCTAAGGTCGCACTTGAAAAGTATGCCGACCGCGCCATCAAATCGGATCTATTGGAGCATTGCAAAGCCACTTACGCTGATGTCACTGGGAATATTCACTACGCCCTCCGTAATGTTGATTTAGGAGTTATTGCTTACCTGCAAATTGATTCAACTGGTCTATCAAAAGCTATCCAATCTCTCGTTTCAAATATTAAGCCTGGTGGCACCTTCTTTGGAATATGGCATGCAAGGGAAAACCTCGTGGACGGCTATGGTGGCCCACAGGATCCAGAAGTGATTCCAACGGAACAAGCGGTGCGAGAGGCTCTAGTTAAATCTGGGATTTCTGGCGCTTCTATTGAACTTAAAGAACGACAAGTAATTGTCGGGGCGGAAGTCAAAGTTGCGGTTGATCTCGTCGTACTTGCTGTTAAACATTAGGGGGTCTGAAGAGAATGAAAAATGCTCGTATTACTGGAATCTTCTATTTAATTACCTTTGTAACCTCTATTCCAGCTGTCTTTCTCTTAGGGCCAGTCCTTCATCATCCCAACTTCATCACTGGCTCTGGATCATCAACGTCAGTTCTTTGGGGCTGCTTGCTTGATCTTCTGAATGCGATTGCATGCGTCGGAACTGCGATATCGATTTATCCGATTGTCCAGAATCAAAATAAATCACTGGCTCTTGGATTTATTGCCTCCAGACTTTTTGAAGCGGCGGTTATCATGATTGGGGTTGTCAGCCTGCTCGCCATTGTTTCGTTACGAAAGAGCTACCTAGCCGACCATTCAATGGATGCTGCCTCGCTTCAAGTCATGGGGAGCGGTCTTCTTGAATTACGAAACTGGACCTTTCTTTTAGGCCCAGGATTGATTCCCGCAGTGAATGGAATTCTTCTTGGAAGCCTCTTATACAAGTCGAAACTAATTCCTCGCCTATTACCAACGATCGGCTTGATTGGTGCACCGATGTTAGTGACATCAGCGCTTTGCACCTACTTTGGAATTTTCGGCCAAACATCCGCAGTGGCTGCTATTTTAGGTTTGCCCATTGCTGCGTGGGAATTATCCGTAGGTGTGTACCTGACATTTCGCGGAGTTCGCATAATTTGATAAGAAGAGTCGCCCTATAAGCCGGATGCTTCTTTACATTCCTTGGACAAAGACAA
>JBAXOT010000004.1:0-104078 GCA_037133095.1 Actinomycetes bacterium | reverse complement strand
GTGTCTATTGGTGGCGTTGTTGTAGGTGCCACATAAGGAGTCGTAGGCGTCAGAAGTACATCGATTCCATCATAAATCCTTGTGGCCATGGGAAGAAGATTGCGGCGTTGTGCAACAGCATTTTCATAAGCCTCTCGGGTTACCGATTCAGCCATCTGGAAAAGTCTCAAAGTTTCTGGTCCGAAGTGGTGTGGATCTGATTTCACTTTCTGGCCGTGAATTTGCCAGGCTTCAAAGAGGAGAATCTCTTCGAAAGTGGTTTCCAACTCTTTAAATGCATGATCATCGATGTCGACAATTAGAGCACCAACCGCCACTAATTTCGCTATCGCCGCACGTACGGAATCGCCGACCTCTTTTTCCAATTGTGGCAATTCAAAGTGTGACCTGATGATGCCAATCTTTAGCCCAGCGACATCGACCTCAAAAGTGGGGCCTAGATCGGGGCAGAGCAACGAAAATACCTTAATCGTGGTTTCGAGATCCTTGGCCAAAAGTCCAACATGATCAAATGAAGGCGACAATGGAGTTACCCCTTCAAGTGAAATTGAGTTGTAACTTGGTTTAAAGCCGACGGTCGCACAGTAGTGCGCTGGGATTCGGATGGATCCGCCCGTATCGGTTCCCACAGCTACATCGCAAACACCTGCACCGACCAGAGCAGCGGATCCGCCGCTGGAGCCCCCCGCGGTTCGATGTGGGTTAAATGGATTCATAGCTTCTGGCACATCTGGATTCGTGGCACCAGCCGCATATTCCAACAAAGTCGTCGTCGCAAAAATATCGGCGCCGAGTGAACGAAGTTGGGTGATTACTGGGGCATCTTCAACTGCTGGGGCAGATTTCATATCGTAGGGATTGCCATTTCCTCTTGGCTGACCTTTGATGTCAATAATGTCTTTAACTGCGATAGGGGTTCCAACCAACAGACCTGTGAGTGCTCGGTCCGGAGCAGCGATCAATTGTGAAATTGCGTTGATCGGAGTACCTAGTCGAAGCGCACGCTCGTAAGCGGCTAAAAGGTCGAGGTTCGCTAGTTGACAGACGCGCTCGCCTCGTTCAATCGCATGGATGATGGCGCCGACGTAACTCGTTAACGGTCCCTTGAGATCTCGCAACAAGTCATCGATCTCGGTTTTGCGCTTTCGAACTGTGAGGTCGCGATAAATTCCGCTGTGAGTCTTGGCAGACTTGCGATTGAACGCAGCGAGGCGATCCAAAGAACCTTCCAAATCGTTGGGTTCAAAACCATCGAATGCTTCGGCCGCAACGGGTGCTTGAGCTAAAACTTCGCGGGCAATGGCAACCATCAGGGGGCGGTACTTGGGGTGTACAAGGTGGTCTGCAATCGATAGATCGGAGGTTGCACCCGCGTACATCATCGCGCCGTAAGCCTCTTTACCCCAGAGAAATCCAAGAATGTTGTTTGTGGCTTGAGCATATGGAAAAGCAGCCACAACCTCGCGTACCCGCGGGGTAATTTGGTTGCCAGTGAGTTCACCAACGCGAAATGTCCCGATGTTTCCCTGCATGATTCTGCCCGGGGCCAAGTAATCCGCACCGAAGTTGACGAAACTCACGATGACTCGATCAGCGCCGACCACTTCCGAAAGATCGTTCGCAGTCAGGCCATTCTGTAATGTGACTACAAAACCATCTGGCGCAAGGCGGCCACGGAGCAACTCTGCGGCCTCCTTAGAGTGATGATTCTTCACAGCAACGGCTACGTTGCGAAGTGTGGCAGGGAGTTGAGAAGGAAGGATTGCAGTGGCCCTTACGGTGAAACTTTCGACGGGCCCTTCAATAGTCAGACCACGTTCATTAATGGCATTGACATGCGATTCGTCAATGTCGCAAAAAACTACCTCATGTCCGGCTCGGATCATATGAGCCCCGATGGTTCCGCCGATTGCACCCGCACCAATAATCGTTAGTTGCATTTCTTTCAATTGCTCCGATTCGAATGACCTTAGTAACGGAAATCTTGCTTGGCTGGTTTAAAGTTCGAAAATAGGGTCTAAATTGAGGGAGTGCTCATTCTTAACCCAAATCCTTGTTTTTCACGAACCCTAACTATGCCCCATTTCGAACGTGGCGCAATTATGCGCACCGAATCTGCTGAAGTTAGGGCTGGTGGGAAAGGGATTGATTCTGCCCGAGTCACCAAAAGTCTCCATCAGAAAGCGAGCCTGCTCATCTTGCTGGGAGATCGAGACCTTGACGAATATTCGCGGCTGTTGCAAGCCGAGAAGATTGATTTTCAGGCTGTCGCATTTCCAGGTTCGGTTCGAGTTGCCACGATGTATATCGAACCCGCAACAATAACCACCACGATTGTGAATGAAGAAGGACCCACCATCACGCCAGCGGATTGGCAGGCTTACCTCACTGAGATAACTGGTCAATTGCAGGAGGGCGAAATGGTCATCTGCATGGGAAGTTTTCCGCACGGCGTCGGGCAAGCGGAGATCGCACAACTTGTCGAGCTCGTTCACGCAAAAAATTGCCTGCTATTTATTGACACTGCACCTCACACCTTGAAGATGGCGATCTCCGCCGGAGTCGATATCGTCTCGCCAAATCTTGATGAAGCGGAGGCGGTAATCAGTGCAGGAGGCGAAGATTTCTTCATTGGAAATAATGACGATGGTCAAGGTCGGGCTATGAAAGCGGCGCTCGCGCTCGGCACAATGGGAGTACAGGTGGCCATAGTTCATGCTGGAGAGCTCGGTACGGCTCTGTCTTATGGTGGATCGGCCACATTCATAAAGAGTCCACACGTTGAAGTGAAGAGCGTTGTGGGTGCAGGTGACTCTCTCGCCGCGGGCTTTGTCCTAAAAAGTGAGGAGCAGAATGCAGGAGGAGATTTCTCTCAAGTCGATTGGAAACTGTCGGCACAATTCGGAGTCGCAACCGCAGCCGCTGCATGCGAGATGGGTCGTTCCGGGGATGTTGATCAAGAACGTGTCCAGCATCTCTTCGCCGACATCCTCAATCAGGGCTAGATTGATAGTTGTTCCATCTGAATTTTACTGGGCAAGATGGTAAATCTTTTTTTGGAGGATTCCATGAACGTTGCATTGAAAACAGAGCAAATCGAGCGTATGCGTTATGGCAAAGGCTTTATTGCAGCCCTTGATCAGAGCGGAGGCAGTACCCCAAAAGCACTCAAACTTTACGGAATAGAAGAAAGTGCGTTTAACACTGAGGCTGAGATGTTTGACCTAGTTCATCAAATGCGAACTCGGATTATCACAAGCCCGGTCTTTACCAGCGAGCGAATTCTCGGCGTTATCCTCTTTGAAATGACCATGGACCGAGTAATCGAGGGAATCGGAAGTGCTGAATATTTGTGGCAGAAAAAAGGAATCGTGCCCTTTCTCAAAATTGATAATGGTTTGATGGATGAAGATCACGGATCACAATTGATGAAACCAATTCCACAACTTTCGGCTCGATTAGCCAGCGCCAACGTACACGGGGTATTTGGTACCAAAATGAGATCGGTTATAAAAGAGCCGAATGAAGTCGGGATCCAAGGGTGTGTTGCGCAACAATTCGAATTCGCCCGCGAAATCTTGGCTCAAGGCTTAGTTCCGATAATCGAACCCGAAGTCGACATTCACAGTCCGGACAAACTTGCTTGCGAGATTGAACTCCGCGATTCGTTAATGCACCATCTTGATCAGTTACATGACGAAGATAATGTGATGCTCAAGTTGACCTTACCCGAGCAAGAAAATTTCTATACTTCCATACTCGACCACCCACGGGTGCTTCGAGTTGTGGCCTTGTCTGGGGGATACCACCGAGAAAAAGCTAATGAACTTTTGAAATTAAACCTTGGCCTGATCGCGAGTTTTTCACGTGCCCTGACCGAAGGTTTGTCAGTCGGACAAAGTGCTACGGAATTCGATAGCGCCTTGGATGCCTCAATTCAGACCATCTTCGAGGCATCCATCAAATAGCACTTTTTTAGAGCAGGATTTGCGTTGACTTAATGAAGGCAAGCAATGGCTTTGGGGCTGGGGAGGTTGCAGGGGCAGAGAAGGTAAGAATGATGAACTTTCCGGCTACCCAAGCATCGAGTCGCAGGCTGCCTGCCTTCGAAGTTGAACCAATGCCATCTTCTTTGCCATTGCCGAAGTCGAGGTAATCGCTGACGCCTCCAACTGGTGTCTTCTTCATAGCGCCGGCTGATTGTGCTGCCATATAACTCAAGTAGGCAGAGGCGGTCATAGTTGGCTTGCCAGCAGCTTTGGAAAGTTTTGCAATATCTGCCGGGCTGACGCAACCAACGACGAGCGCTTTTGCACCAAAGTCGATGGTGGTTCCCAATGCATTAGCTTCGTTGGCGGAAGTTTTCACATAGTTATAGGCAGTTAACTTTGGTCCGGTTGCCGCGGTGTAGCCATCAGCCACAACCACGGCTTTGGTAATCGAGGTGCAAGAAGGGGTCGCGGCATGTGCGCCGGAGGCAAAAACGGTTGAACTACCAATCAGAGCAACGGTTGCCATGGTGATCACGATTTTAGAAATTGTGGAACGGGTACGCATGGGATTCCTCTCAAGGAACTGATATCAAGGGCTAATTGTGTGAAGGTTATCTGTCAGATATCACCGTTCGGCGGATTTAGTTGAAAATTGAACTATTTTAAGGAAAGCCTCAGCCAATTCTGGCGAATCCTCAGGAAGTCTTGTTTTACTCACGTCACTGAAGTGATGAGGAGTCAACATGAATAACGGAACGAGATTTGCCGCCGCTACAATTGGTGCGACATCCGCACTGGTCTGCGCCACGACCTTCGGCATAAATGCTGCCCAGGCTGCTACAAACGCAGCAGTGAAGAAAGTGACCATTAAAAATGGCACCTTTATGGGTCCAGTTGTTAATACTCAATTCGGACCATTCCAAGTTTCGGTAACAATCAAGAACGCCAAAATCGCCAAGGTCGCTGTACCGATTTATCCAAATACCAATCCACGTGATCAGTACATCAACTCCCAAGCACTCCCGATGTTGATTAAGGAGGTTATGCAAGCCCAATCTTCGAATATCAACGGTATCGGTGGGGCTTCGTATACCTCACAAGCTTTTTATGACTCCTTAGTTCCAGCACTTGCTAAGTCCGGTCACAAGTAAAAACTACTTGTCCCACCAGATCGTAGCCAGCTCTCGAACTGTGGGGATTGGCTCTATCTCTAGGAAGGCGCGGATCTCATCTAATCGTTCTTTTGGAAGACAGAGCCTAATTCGAGTGAATTCTGCGGACTCATCCAGAGTCCGATCAACTCTCATCTTGCCGCTCCAGTAATCAATCTTTGCTGCGATTCCCATCTGATCTAAGACGTTGAGTAAATCTTGCGGAGTCGGTGCGGTAGGACGTTCGAGATCCCAGAACTTTTTCCAAGCTGTGTTTAGGGAAGACAAAGGGTGTTGTACGGGCATTTCAATGACGACGCGACTGTTTGCATGGTCATTCAACTCTTGCAGGAAGGGCACCAATTCCGACACATTGTAGACAACATGATACGCAGTGACCACGTCGGCACTTGGAACCGATTTTGCAATCTCAGGCCAAAACCCGTCGAAAACCTGGGTTGAAATGCCACGTTTATCGCCATTTTTAGTGAACATTTTCGGCATCTCTGGTTGATGATCCACACCCATAGCGTGAGATGGTTGCGGTGTAATCCCGAAGGCACCAATTCCGCCGCCACATCCAACATCCAGAACTGTTCCCTGGTGCGGCAAGCCTTCGCTGGCACGTTGGTGAGAGATAGTCGGCTCAATCTGTTCTGGAATTTCAAAGAGTGCGGGTGGGTGAATCCACGGGCTAGTTTCTGCCTGGCTAAGAATGGAATCCGGAATTGACCATAGTGTCGAGTCTGACTTCCATTTTTCTGCAGCGGATTGCATATTCATAAGAGAGGTAGCATATACCCATAGGGGTATATAACTATGGAAAAGGGGCTAGGCTCGAGGTCGAATAGTTAGAGGAGAGTTTAATGAAGCGCGTCGTAATTTTAGGTGCTGGAATTGCAGGGCATACCGCGGCACTGCACGCTAAAAGACTCATAGGTAAAGCAGCGGAAATCACTGTCATCTCACCAAACTCCAAATGGAACTGGATTCCCTCGAATATTTGGGTTGGGGTTGGAAAGATGCAACCCGAGCAAGTCACCTTTCCTCTCGCCCCTATTTATGCCCGCAAAGGAATTACCTTCCATCAAGGGTTAGCAAAGAACATTCACCCCGAGGGCGATAGCGAAATGTCGTCACCTTATGTAGAAATTTCCTATACCGATCCAAAGCGAGCAGGCGAAATTGCAAAGATTCCTTATGACTTCTTAGTTAACGCCACTGGTCCAAAATTGAACTTTGCGGCCACAGATGGACTTGGGCCAGACGGCTACACCGTTTCGGTCTGCACCTCTGGGCATGCAGTAGAAGCAGCTCGGGAGCTGCGTGAGATCATCGCCAAGTTAAAGACGGGTATCCGGCAGCGATTGGTTATTGGTGTAGGTCATGGCACCTGCACCTGCGAGGGGGCCGCCTTCGAGTACACATTCAACGTCGAGCACGAACTACACCAAGCAGGAGTTCGAGAACTGGCTGAGATTTACTACCTCACCAATGAATACGAACTCGGTGATTTCGGTGTGGGTGGCATGGTCTTTAGCCAACGAGGCTTTCAAACGACCAGCAAACTCTGGACCGAATCACTCTTTCGAGAGCGGAACATTCACGCGATCCTAGGCGCTCACGTTTCCCAAGTGGAGGCAGGCGTCATCCATTACGAACAAGTAGACGGCACCAAGAGCGATTTAACTTTTGATTTCGCAATGCTGCTACCCCCGTTTAGAGGAGTTGATTTAAAGGCTTACAACAAAATGGGTGCCGATATTTCTGAACAGCTCTTCGCGCCAAGCGGCTTCATGAAAGTCGACGCGGACTATACGGCTAAGGCGTATGAAGAATGGCGAGCTGAAGATTGGCCAAAGACCTATCGCAACCCAACCTATCCCAATATCTTTGCTGTCGGCATCGCATTTGCCCCACCGCATCAAATCTCCAAGCCTCGTAAATCGCCGAATGGCACGGTTATCGCTCCTTCGCCACCTCGAACGGGGATGCCTTCAGGAATCATGGGAAAATTAGCCATCCTCAGCATTAAAGAATTGATTCGTAACGGCGAATCGACTCACCTGCCGACCGCCTCAATGTCCGATATGGGCGCGGCCTGCGTAGCCTCAGCGGGCTCTGGAATGCGCCAGGGAAGTGCCGCATCCATGACGATGTATCCCATTGTGCCTGACTACCAGAAGTATCCAAATACCGGTCGCAGCGAAAATGACACTTTTGGTGAAATTGGTCTGAGTGGCCACTGGATCAAGCTGCTCCTGCACTACATGTTTATCTATAAGGCCAAGGCTCGTCCTGGCTGGTCCCTGATACCGGAATAGGAAGGAGCAACTATGGAATCCGCAGATGAAGTCATTGCACGTGCCCCACTACCGACGGCCAAAACTTTGCATCAACGCAAGAGCCTTCCGCTCCAGTTCATTCGATTTATCTCAATCAATCTGAAGATGATTCGGATGATTCGAAAGGGTCACCACCCAATGGAGAAACACTAGGTAGCGATCGATTTGACATACCCCTAGGGGTATATGTAATCTCCTCTTAATCAAGGATTAAGGAGATGAAATGGCAACCAAGAAGATCGCGCACGTGCTCTCAGACGAAGAGCAAATTATTGCAATCTCAAAGCGAATCAAGCGCGCCCAAGGTCAACTCGGGGCAGTGGCTCGAATGCTTGAGGAAGGTCGCAATTGCGAAGAGATTGTCACCCAAATGTCGGCCGTAAGTAAGGCAGTTAACACCGCCGCTTTTACTCTAATTTCTTCTTCTTTAAAGGAATGCATCGTTGAGGGTAAATCTGACTCCGATGCCGTCACTGCTCAGCTTCAAAAACTATTCTTAAGTTTGGCCTAAAGTGAAAAGTAGATTAAATCGGAAAATTGCTGGATTGACGGCGCTTTTGACCGTCTCGGCATTGATCTTGGTGGGCTGTGGTTCTGAAGGTTCAGTCACTAATCTCACCGCCGCAGAATTTTCGGCCAAAATTCAAGACACATCAATCGTGGTTGTCGACGTCCGGACGCCTGCGGAGTTTGCCGCTGGTCACATCGCTCGGGCGATAAATATCGATGTAGACGCCGCCACGTTTGAATCGCAAGTACAGAAACTCGATAAGAGCAAGACCTACGCGGTCTATTGCCACAGTGGTCGCCGATCGGGCATCGCTACGGCGGCTATGGCTAAAGATGGCTTTACCTCGATCTATAACCTGACAAGTGGCTTTGCCGACTGGTTGGCTAATGGAATGCCTTCGGTGACAAACTAATGAAAAAAATTGTCATTATTGGTGGGGTTGCTGGCGGAATGTCAGCGGCGACTCGAATGCGGCGCCTAGATGCCACCGCCGAAATTATCGTTCTTGAAAAGAGTGGTCACGTCTCGTATGCCAACTGTGGCCTGCCCTATTTTGTTGGCGGTGTCATCGAGAACGAGAACGATCTTTTGCTGCAAACTCCAACCAGCCTGCATAACAGATTTCGACTAGATGTTCGAGTACTTTCTGAAGCCATTGAAATCAAAGCGAAAGAGAAGCTAGTACTAGTAAGAAATATCGAATCTGGCGAGGAGTACGAACTTGTTTTTGACAAGTTGGTCCTCAGTCCGGGTGCAACTTCTATCGTCCCTAACCTTCCTGGCGTCGAAAGAGCCTTCACTCTTCGAACTGTTGAAGATGTTGAACTCATGGCTGGTGAAGTTGCCACAAAGCCTCGCAGCGCTGTTGTAATTGGCGGCGGGTTTATTGGGGTTGAGATTGCGGAAAACCTGGTTCACAAAGGCATTTCCGTCGCAATGGTCGAAGCGACCGACCAGGTTCTGGCACCTCTGGATCCAGAGATGGTTTCCTTCGTCCACACCGAAATTCGATCTCACGGCGTGGCTCTGCATTTAGGTGCGGGCGCAGCCGAAATCACGGCTGACGCAGTCCTGCTGAGCGATGGGAGCGCAATTCCGGCCGATATGGTCATTATGGCTATCGGAGTTCGACCAGATATTCGTCTGGCAAGGCAAGCCGAACTTCTCATTGGGACTCGCGGCGGAATTGCCGTCAACAACCATCACCAAACCAGCCATCCAGATATTTATGCCATCGGTGACGCCGCAGAGAAAGTAGATGCCCTTGACGGCTCTTCGACTCTCGTGCCGCTGGCCAATTTAGCCAACCGGCATGGTCGAGTCGTAGCCGATCACATTGCTGGTGTCGCAACTCGCGATGTCCCCACAATTGGCACCGCCATCGTCAAGGTTTTTGATCTAACTATCGCCACCACTGGTTGGAATGAAAAGCGTCTACGCGCCGCAGGGCGCGCTTTTTTAGCCATTCACAGCCATCCAAGTTCTCATGCTGGTTACTATCCTGGCGCACGCCAGATGGCGCTAAAAATGCTGATGAATCCACTGACTGGTGAAATCTTGGGTGCGCAAGCAGTTGGTACGGAAGGCGTTGACAAGCGCATTGATGTGATTGCAACCGCCATTCGAGCTGGGTTGTCTGCGCCAGAACTTGCCGATCTGGAATTGGCATATGCCCCACCATTTGGTTCCGCAAAGGATCCAGTAAACATGCTCGGCTATATTGCCGAAAATGTTCTTAGTGGCTTGGTCGCCACAACTCAGTGGTCAGATGTGGCCGAGGAATTAATTCTTGGCGCAAAACTTGTCGATGTTCGATCTGCAGGGGAATTCGCCGCGGGTTCCATTCCAGGTGCGGTAAATATTCCCGTCGACGAAATCAGAGAACGAACTTCGGAGATTCCTTTGGGAAAAATGATTGTGCTCTGCCAGGTTGGCCAACGCGGCCACACGGCATCTTTGCTGCTTCAAGATCTTGGGCATAACGCCTCGAATCTTGATGGTGGTTATCGCACTTGGAAGAACTCTCCAGCCAGCCTTACAACCAACCTCCAACCAGCCTAGGCAAACTCTCGCATAACTCTCGGCTTTGTCAGCGCTTGCACTAGGCCGCTTCTCAATCTCTCCTGCCATTCTCTTCCTAGGTAATTCTCGGGAAAATGGTTGAGAGATTTGGGTGGCGTTGTTGCGATTCACGGGATGTTCCTCATCCCACCCTCGAGTCCAGCAGGGACCGCCATCTGAACGGGTCGGGCTGAGAAATTCAGCCTGACTCGCCCCATTTTAGGGTGCGCCAAAGTACAGTGGAACTATGTCCAACGATGCACATGACCACGAGATTTTCTTTCCCTCAGAAATTACTCGTCGAGCTCTATTAACCGGCTTTGCCGTTGGAACCAGCGCGCTCTTTTTATCATCTCAATCAGAATCAGCCGAGGCGGCCGTTCCTACTGCCTTGCTGCCCGGCTTTGATGCCTTTGCAAAATCACTCAATGTCTCGGTGGCGGGTAAGTACTATCTGGTCGAATCAAATGGTATCCCCAACCACAACATGATGGTGGGCATCACCAATTGGCAGCAACAAATTCCGGTCCCGCAGGATTACTCGGGAAAGAACGCCTGGAAAATTCCAAAGTCACCAGTCGTCGCGAAAGCCCCGCTTTCTGCAAAGACCAACTTCTTTCGTGGCGCCATTGCTTTGGCCGTCAATGGCGTGCCGATCTTTAATGCTCTCAACAATCGTGGCGAAGTAAGTAAAGATATTGGTGAACTCGATAATTGGGGTGGCCACTGCGGTCGTGCGGATGACTATCACTATCACGCTGCTCCGTTGCACTTGTCAGCAATCGTTGGTGCAAAGAAACCGATCGCCTACGCCCTCGATGGTTTTCCGATTTATGGCGCTCTTGAACCTAATGGTTCCGCGATGGCACCTCTCGATGAACTCAATGGCCACTTTGATGCAAAAAAGAAATATCACTATCACGGCACCAACACTTACCCCTTTATCAATGGTGGGGTGAAGGGAGTGGTAAAAGTTGTTGGTGATCAGGTTGATCCACAGCCAGCGACTCATCCATTCCGCCCCGATGGCACTCCACTCGCAGGTGCAACTATCACTGACTTCTCACATAGAAAAGATGAGTCGTATGCATTGAAGTACACGATAGATAATCAGAAGTACCAAATTGATTACTCAATCACCGGACCCGTTGTAAACATCGCATTTATAGATCCGGCAGGAAATCAGACCTCCCAAAGTTACGTACGTGCTTAATTTGTTCCGTGCGTCACAGCCTTAACGACTCGTATCTCACACCTCAAAGTCATTACTCCACGCCGATTATGCGCGTACCTTTGTAGGTGTTAGAGGAGAAAAAATGAAGAATTTAGTAGTTTTGGGCGGTGGAACCGCCGGCACGATGGTGGTTAATAAACTCTACAAAAAATTGGATCAGAATGAATGGTCCATCACGGTAATCGACAAAGACAATCAGCATTTGTATCAACCGGGACTTCTTTTGATGCCTTTCGGGGTCTACACACCCGAAGAATTAATCAAACCTCGAAAGCACTTTTTCCCCAAGGGCGTTGAGTTTATCCAATCTGATATTGAGAAAATCATCCCCGAGTTAAATCAAATATTTTTGGTGGATGGCCGTGCCATTGATTACGACCAATTGGTGATCGCTACTGGGACGACCCCACGCCCCGATCAAACCCCCGGAATGGATGATCCCGCAATTTGGCGAAAGAGCGTTTTCGACTTCTTTACCTTTGAAGGTTCTTTGGCGTTGCGTGATGCGCTCGCCAAATGGGAAGGTGGTCGCTTGGTTGTTCACATCACCGAGATGCCTATCAAGTGCCCGGTGGCCCCACTGGAATTTGCCTTTTTGGCAGATGCATTCTTTACCGAACACAAAATGCGCGACAAGGTCTCCATCACGTACGTCACCCCGTTGGAGGGTGCATTTACCAAGCCAACCTGCTCCAAGGCGCTCGGTGGAATGTTGGTCGATCGCGAAATTACCTTAGAACCAGATTTTATGATCGAACATATTGATCCAGTTACCAAGACCATGGTCTCGATGGATGAACGAGAAATTCCTTTCGATCTTCTAGTTACGGTCCCACTCAATATGGGAGCCGATATGATTGAAAGGTCAGGATTAGGTGATGAGCTCAATTATGTTCAGGTAGATAAGACGACCTTCCTCTCAAAGAAGTATGCCAATATCTTTGCGCTCGGCGACGCCTCTGATATCCCGGCTTCCAAGGCTGGTTCGGTCGCGCACTTTGCCGTGGATATGTTCGCCGATAA
Source organism: Actinomycetes bacterium (assembly GCA_037133095.1). Classification (GTDB taxonomy): domain Bacteria; phylum Actinomycetota; class Actinomycetes; order Nanopelagicales; family Nanopelagicaceae; genus CAIMZW01. The sequence goes on along the minus strand of JBAXOT010000004.1, from coordinate 91,761 downwards.
TTTCGTCGAACATATTGCTGGTCGCCCAATGACCGAATTGTTTGACGGTCATGCAAATTGCTTTATCGAATCTGGCGCTGGAAAAGGTTTACTCATTGATTTTAATTATGAGACCGAACCACTGCCTGGAATGTTTCCTCTGCCCTTCTTTGGTCCGCTGCCGCTCTTGAAAGAGAGTCGATTGAACCATTTAGGTAAGTTAGCTTTCCGTTGGATTTATTGGAATCTATTAATCAAGGGTCGCTGGATCCCCATCTCTGATCGAATGTCGATGGTTGGAAAGCGCCCAATGGAGGATAAGAAAGAAGTTGATCAACATGCCCACCATTGAAATCGCAGGACGAGAAATCGACGTCAATGAAGAGGGTTTTCTCACCAAATTTGACCAGTGGGATGAGGCAATTGCCAAAGTTCTTGCAGATCAAATTGGCGTAGAGATGACCGACGAACATTGGAAGATCGTTAATTTTCTCCGAACTGATTACAAGACTGCTGGCGAGACGGCGACCTCTCGCCGAGTACAAGTCGTTGGAGGCTTCCCAGTGAAAGACCAATTTGCGCTCTTTCCCAAGAAGCCAGCTAAGAAAATGGCGTATATCGCTGGATTGCCTAAACCTAAAGGCTGTGTGTGAGGAGAATGAAATGACTACAACAATGACGAAACCAGCGATAGTCCCTAACTTTGGGTCTGATGATGCGCCGACCCGAAAGATGGCAATCATCTGCTCGAAGGGAAATCTGGATATGGCCTATCCGGGTCTAATTCTGGCTAATGCCGCCCTAGGTGAAGGTGTCGAACTACATCTCTTCTTCACTTTCTGGGGCTTTGACATGATTACGAAGTCACGAATGAATCATCTGCAGTTCTCTCCTGCAGGCAACACCGCGCTGCATATGCCAGGTGGCGATGCCCATATTCCGCAAGCAATTGCCCCAGCAATGACTGGAATGGCGACCAAGATGCTCAAGAAACAAATCGCCGATTTGGGAGTTCCAGAAGTTCCGGACTTTCTTGACCAAATAGTCGCAGCCGGCGGTCACTTGTGGGCCTGTCGAATGTCTGCCGATATGAACAAGTTAGAGTTGAATGATCTTCGAGATGACGTTGAAGGAATCATCAGCGCATCCGATTTCATCGAGATGACAGAGAACGCGCAACTGCTCTTTATTTAGTATTGGCAGTGGTGTGTCGTGAAAGTGGTAGGGCCTGATAAAGATCGACTTTCGCGCCCTCCCAACCACATTCGCGACATTTGATCTCGGGTTCGTTGCCATCCAAGCAACAACCACCAATAACGTACTTATCGTCATTAACCGGTCCTACTGGCATGCCAAAGAGATATTCCCTCATCGACGCCTTTGCCCCGCAGATCACGCACGGTTGGCTTCGCCACCGCCAATTCTTTGGCAACTTTCGCTCTGCCAGCCCAGCGATTGCGACAGTAAAGTTCGCCCAAATTTGTGGCGTGAAGGAATCGGGTTGATAGCCTCCGGCGCCACCGATCAACATCGGAGTCGAAGGGAAAGCATCTCGAAGTAGCGCAGCAACCTCTTGGTATATCCCTTCGGTGTATTGCAAGTAGGAGAGTGGATCACTCTCGTGTCCGTCCGCGCCTGCTGCGATAAAAATTATGTCGGCCCTGAATTCTTCTGCAAGTTCGATAAATTCGGCCGTTGCCTCGAGCAATTCAGTGTCGCCATCACCGGCACGTAAGGATCGATTAAAGACATGATCTTCCGGGTAACTAACTTTGCCAGTCCCGGGAAAGATCCCACCTTCATGAACGGAATAGGTCAGCACCTGTGAATTATCTCGGGTCAAATTTTCAGTACCGTCGCCATGATGGGCATCAAAATCAAAAATCGCGACTTTAAGACCATGATCCTTTGTCGCGATATCGGCACAGATGGCGAAGTCGTTAAAGACGCAGAAACCGGAGGCGTGATCAAATTGCGCATGATGTTTGGCCCCAGCGAAGTTGATCGCGGTGAGTGCTTCGCCACCCAACAAGGAATGCAACCCCAAAACACTGGCGCCGGCAAAGAGCGCAGCAATATGGGCTTGATCTGGCCGAGGATCGAATTCGCCGAAGACGCAGAATTGATCCAGAACTTCGGCGACATATTCTGGGGAATGAACTCGCAACAAATCCGCCCGATTAGCGGGCTTGACTGGCGGTTTTTCGCAATTCAACCTTGGATATCTCGACATCGAATCAAACATCCGCAGCGCATTGGTGTATCGCCTGCCTTGGGTGGGATGGGTGGCGCCCAAGTTCCAATTACTAAATTCTTCATCGTGAAATAAAAACGTATTTGTTTTCACTTCGACCCCCTTTCTCGCGGTGCTTTAACTCGATTGTTCTATAAATATAACCGCGAGCACTGACATAGATCTGACCGATTAACTAATTGCCACTGTCAGAACCACAATGCAGACTTGGCAAATGAATCTGACACCGGGGGAACTCTATTTTGTGCGCGAGACCGACTACCTGACAAACAAGCTCACCAATTACATCAAGATCGGTCTGATCAAAGATAAGGAAGGGCGCACCAGCGAAAGTCGCGCCGCCGAGCACCAGACTGGTAATCCGCGGACTCTCAGCGTCTACAAAGTAATCACAACCCCCGCGATCTCCGAGGTCGAAAATATTGTTCACAAACTTTATGCGACTCATCGAATCGAAGGAGAATGGTTCCATTTCACTGATGCCGAACTCGCAAAGGCCATTAAAACAGCCACTGAATTGGCGGCTGAAATTAAGGCAAGTATCAAGACGGTTGAGGCGGCACAGAAATATAAAACTTCACTCTCCACCGAGAAGATCGTCAAACCGACGGCGAAATTGAAAGAGTTTTACCAGGCCTATCAAATCGCAAACCTCAAGTTCAAGAGGTGCAAGGATCTCCTCGATCAATACAAGGCGACCATAAAAGAGGCGGTTGAAAAGGGCGAGGATGTTGCTGGTGTAGCCAAGGTAAAAGAGGTTAAGGACCGGGTGGATCTCGATCTGAAGGCGTTGGAAGAAAAATACCCACAACTTTGGGGCAATTTCCTCGTAACCACTTCTCGTCTTGCGAGCAGCTTCCGATGGGCGAAATACGAAGGACCCGAACTTTCATTAAAGGCTATCGACAAACCGCTCTTTACTTTGACCGAAGAATTTGCCGCTCTGTTGGCTTCAAAGTCCAAGACTGCAACATCTCTTATCCATGAAAAGCATCTCGTTCTTCTGGCTCATCAAGCCCGGGCCGAACTCGACAAAGAAATTGCGGCGGCAAATATCCAGGTTGGTTGCAAAGATGCGAAGGCGATCGAAGGCATCTGCACGTGGAAGCGCGAAACAAAATCGGAAACCAATTTCGACGTAGAAGCATTTACCCAAGCACACCCGAAGATTGCACAACAACTCTCACGAGTCAAGAAACAAAAGGCCGCGGTCGCAGTGAAGCCAAAACGTGGTCAGAAAGTTTCGTAGCCACTTTTTCGTTTAAACATCCCGGCTGGCTTTCCAACCGAACCAATAGATTTCTCAGTTGTTGGCAGGAGTTGGCTCTCCATCTTTCGGCGAAAGAGATCCTTATCCAATCGATCGCCCATAACGGCTTCGTGAATCAGCCGAAGTTCGTACAAGGTAAATTTTTCGCCCAATAGGAAATCCGGATCTGGATGCTCGTCATAGCGGCGCTGTAAATCTTCGACGCCCTTCTGCACAATGACCTCTTGTTCAAAGGGGAGAGCTGGTTGTGCAAACGGCAATTCCAACTCGATCTCGCTCTTGGACCCAGCCCGGTGATGAACTAATCCCAGCGCCAGGTTCTGATTGCGCGCGAGCACATCGTGCACCGTCTCTTCCCGTTGGGTCGTCACATATCCAACCGACATCACCCAGCCCCGGTCATCACGCGTTGGTTCATCAAAAACATAGAGCTGCTTCGGTTCGATTCCTTTGATGCTGCATTTCTCCAGCAGGGCGACTTCGACCGCTTCGCTCAACCGTTCGCGTTCGCGAACCATCCGACCAGGCAAGGCCCACTCGCGCGCGGCCAACCCATCGCCACGTCGGTAGAGGAGAAATACCAGATCCGAACGCTTGCCAGTCATAGATCGAACTACGGAGAACAAGACGATATCGACGGCCAAGTGGGGACCGCGGAACGGGGCCAGATTGGCAGATTCGGGCGGCCACTTAGAACTTGCGCCGGAGTTGTAAAGGTTGTCATCAGCCATATCTTTATATTAGCGCGGTTTTGTCGCTAACTCATGTTATAGTTAGCGCATTATCACGCTAATTAAGAGAAAGTAGGACCACATGCACGTAAACGCACACTTGGATGTCGACCTGGTGGCCTTGGAAACCGCCGATCGCATCACCCTGATGCTCGACCTGACCGCGCCACAGGTTATTGGCAGCGAAAACCGTCCTGGCCAAGCCGTAGAGGTCGTTCTCGACCGTTCTGGCTCTATGGCGGGCGCCCCGTTCGAGGCGGCCAAGCAATCGCTTGTCCGCCTAGTAGAGCGCCTCGCGCCGCAGGACTCTTTCGGCTTGGTGATCTTCGATGATGCCACCACCATCATCTCCCCGCTTCGCAGCATGAGAGATCACCACGTGCCCTCCCTGCGGCAGGCCATCGAGTCGATGCAGGTTGGCGGTTCGACCAATATCAGTTCCGGTTACCTCCTTGGGCTGAGTGAACTTTCGCATTCTGCAACTGTCGGCGGTTCAACTCTCATCCTTATTTCAGATGGCCATGCAAACGCTGGTGAAACCGATCCGAAGTTCTTTCTACAGGTCGCACAGAAGGCCGCCCTCAATAAAGTCACTACTTCCTCTATCGGTCTCGGAACTGGCTACGACGAGATTCTCTTAGAGGCCTCAGCTCAGGGAGGCGGGGGAGTTCATCGCTTTGCGGCAACGATCGATGAAGCCATTGGCGCCATCGCAGAAGAGGTCGATCATCTTCTCGACAAGTCAGTAGTTAATACCGTTTTACGCATCAAACCCATCACCGGAATTCACGGCGCCCCTGGTGTGGAACTTCTGCAACCATTTCCCGTTCTTCGAAATGGCGATGAGTACCTGGTACAGCTCGGTGATATGTATGCAGGTGAGAACCGTCGTTTCATGATCGACTTTGAGGTTCCACAATTGGCCGCCTTGGGTCTGACGACAATCGCCGAACTCTCGTTGGAATATCTCAACGTGGCCGATCGCCAGCAGTTCTCCGTCACCATGCCAGTCCTGGTCAATGTTGTGCCGCAGGATATTGCAGATGGGCGGGTGCCTAACCCCATAGTTCGTGCCGAACATTTGGTTCTAATCGCGCAGTCCGAGAAGTCAAAAGCCATTGATGATCTTCGACACGGCAATGACCAAAATGCAATCAGTCGGCTCAAAGCCACTGCCACCAATTTACGTCGCGCCGCATCGGAGATTCCGGTCGATGATGAACGTTCGGCGGAATCTTTATCAATCATCTTGGCGGAAGCCACAGATATGGAAAAGCTCGCCACCGTGGCGCAGACCGAGACCATCGCTTACAGTTCCAAGCGAATGACCGAGTCCTTCAGCAACAAGAGCCGTTCGCGAAAGTTCACCGACTTCACCGAAGAGGGCAAAGACCAACCCAATTAATGGATTTACAATTGAAGTATGCGATTGGCTACGTGGAATATTTTGCACGGCAAGATCATCACCAAAGCCGGTGCGGACGATGCGCTCACAGCGCTCGCGAAGGCAATTCAAACCCTTGACGGCGATCTGATTGGCTTGCAAGAAGTAGACCACTTTCATCCGCGTTCGAACTCAGTTCACCAAACCCAGAACGCCGCCACGGCCATGGGTGCGGTGAATTGGGCCTTTGCGCCCAGCTTCTTTGTTGTCGGCCACGACGAACGAGATATCCAAGGCTCTGACCAATTGGTCGTCACTGATCAAGATTCCAACGAGATCCCCGCCTATGGCATCGCCATTATCTCCAAAGTGCCCGTTCTTAAGTGGGAGCGGTTAAATCTTCAACGGGCCAGATTCGGCAAAATCATGCGCATTTCCGAGGGCGCAAAGAGCAAGCGTTTTTATGCCAAGGATCATGCCCGATCGGCGCTCGCCGCAGTTCTCTCCGACTGCATCGTCGTCAACACTCACCTCTCTTTTGTCTCCCCTTTTAACTTCTTCCAGTCCCGTGAAGTTATGCGATGGGGCGAACGACTTGGGAAGAAATATCAGTTGCCAGTATTTCTGATGGGGGATTTCAACCTGCATCACGGGACGCGCTTTTCGAAATGGAAATCTTTAGGCGCCGGTTTAACATTTCCGATTTGGGAGCCTGATCGCCAAATTGATTACATCATGGCGTTGGATGAAAAAAAGAGTTCTTCAAAAATTATTGCCTTAGCGATCAGCGATCACAAAGCCTTGGTCTGCGACCTGATCCCGTGACGCAGCCCGATCTCAATCGCCGCCAGGCGTGATCCAACATAAAGTGTTTGATAAATGAGGAGGGCTTCGCCCCGAATTTCGAATTCCTCACATTGCAGAATGCGAGCGATTTCAACATTGCTTTTGTTTTGAATCATTAACTCCAGAATCATTTTCTTACGATCGGATAGATCGTGATATCGGCTGCGTTCAACATCATCGGACAGAGCGATAGGCAGCTCCAAGTTCTGCGCGTGAAACCTCATTGCTACTAAATTACCGATCATTGTGAAGAACTCATCTAAATTCTGGGACTGCTTTATCTCCAGGTCCGAATAGACCGCCATTGCGCCAATCGGGACATTAAACCGATGGAAGGGCCACACAATGCAAGTGACGCCCTTGCGGTAAATCGACAATTGTGTCAATCCAGGGAATTTTTTATTTTGATTTTCCCGCAAGTCCAACCAAATTGGCGTGTCATTTCGAATCGCGTAAGCCACCGGAATTTCTTCATTTTTTGAAATGTCTCGAACGATCTCAACTGAATTTCCATCTTTGCCATACGCCTTGGTCCAACCAACAGTTTCATTTTTACCGATATCTGCAATCGCGACTGAAGTAGCCGAGAGTTCGCGAAAAGTGTTGTATATCAAGTACCTGCACAAATCTTCAGTCGGAATCTGACGATGATTGAGATACGCAGTGAGCTCCTCAATTATCTTGACGTTCGGAAAATTTTTCACGTGCCGACCACCGTCCCCTTATCTGACAAGGGTAGGCTCTTTTTGCAGATTAAACCGAAAATTTATTACTTTAGTCTTTAGGTCTAATCATTCGAATGTGCTGCATAGCGCGCACCAATTCTGATGGCATCCAGTCGAGAGTGCACAAAAAGCGTCTGGTATATGTCTAACGCATTTTCGCGAATCGTGATCTCATCGCATCCCATTTTTTCAGCAATCTGTGGATTGGTTAAATCTTGGATCATAAATTCGAGAATTTGTTTCTGTCGAGCGCTCAGATCGCGATATCTGCTCTTCTCTACGTCCTGCGCAATTATCGTCGGTAGTTCAAGGAGATTTGAGTGAAAACGCATGGCGATGAGATTTCCAACTAGATACAAGAAGTCATTCAACTCTTTAGTATGTTTCAACTCAAGTGCAGAATAAACGCTGAACGCGCCAATTGGGATATTGAATCGACGAATTGGCGTCACGATGACGGTCAAGCCACTTCGATAAATTGTGTATTTGGCATAACCTGGAAATTGCCCATCATGGTCTTCTCGGAGGTCGAGCCAGAGCTCTTTGTTGGTTCTGATCACGGTAGGTACCGGAAGTTTCTCATCAAGATCCACTTCATGAACAACCTCGACTGCGGTCCCATCTGAGCCAAAAGCCTTCGTCCAACCAATTTTGTTGTTATTGTCTTTTTTGGCAACGAGGACGGCACCGGATTTGAGTTCATTAAAAGTATTGAACATAAGAAATCTGCATAGGTCTTCGTCGGGGATTTGCCTATGATTTAAGAAGGTGGCCAACTCTTCTATGGTGGCCAGGTTTGGAAAGTCCTTCACGGCGCCCCCTCGTCCTTCTTCTTAACTTTACCTCCAGGGGTTTATCAATGAAAGACTTAGTCAACCACCCAAGTATCGCCACTGGCCAATAACTTGGTGAGGTCGCCGCGGCCTTGCTTTTCAATTGCCTCGGCAATCTGGTTGTTGACCAGCGATCCATATTCATCGCGTGCCACATCTCGGAAGACTCCGACCGGCACATGATTCAACTCTGATGCTGACAATCGTGACAGTGCGAAGGCATAAGAAGGATCTGGATTATGCGCATCGTGAACCACCAGGTTTTCTTCGGCGACCTCATTCAAAGCCACCATCTTTAAGCCTGAACCCTCGCGCACCACGCCGTGAGTCTCGGACTTAATCGGTTGGCCATGAACCATCTGCAACAACGCAGCGCCCTTGGTATCTGAATCCTTGATAATGTCGAAGGCGCCATCATTGAAGATTGGGCAGTTCTGGTAGATCTCAATCAACGCCGAACCCTTATGAGCATGAGCCGCCCGCATGACCTCGGTCAGATGCTTGCGATCGCTGTCCACTGACCGGGCAACGAATGAAGCCTCCGCGCCTAATGCTAAGGAGATTGGATTGAATGGCGTATCCAACGAACCTAATGGCGAGGACTTGGTGACCTTGCCCTGTTCACTGGTAGGTGAATATTGACCTTTGGTGAGGCCGTAAATCCGGTTGTTGAACAACAAGATCTTTAAGTTCACATTTCGACGCATCGCATGGATCAGGTGGTTGCCACCGATGGATAAAGCGTCGCCATCGCCAGTAATCACAAAGACCGTCAGATCTGGGCGGGAAATGGCCAAACCGGATGCGATGGTTGGGGCGCGACCATGGATCGAGTGCATCCCGAAGGTATTGAGGTAATAAGGGAAGCGGGATGAGCATCCGATACCAGAGATGAAGACGATCTTTTCGCGTTCGATCCCGAGTTCCGGTAGATATCCCTGCATCGTCGAGAGAATGGAGTAGTCACCGCATCCTGGGCACCAGCGGACTTCTTGGTCCGAAGTGAAATCCTTCTTCGTCAAAGTTAAATCAGACATGTAACACCTTCAAGGTTGCCTCGACTATTTCGGAAGTGGTGAACGGTAAGCCTCGAACCATGTTGTATCCGATGACATCCTTCAGATACTGGGAACGCAGCAACATCGACAATTGACCCAAGTTCATCTCAGGCACAATCACGTTGGGATACTTGGCCAGAATCTCGCCCAAGTTCTTGGGGAACGGGTTAATGAAGCGCAGATGAGCCTGGGCAACCTTTTCACCTGTGCCCCGCAGCTTCTCCACCGCAGAACCGATCGGACCAAAGGTGGAACCCCAACCCAGCAATAAGACTTCGGCATCCCCGGTTGGGTCATCAACGATCAAATCTGGCACCTCAATGCCCGCGACCTTGGCGGCACGAGTACGAACCATTAGATCGTGGTTCATTGCCTCATAGGAGATGGCACCAGTCTTATCGGCCTTCTCTAAGCCACCAATCCGGTGTTCCAACCCCTTGGTGCCTGGGATTGCCCATGGTCTGGCCAGAGTCTTTGGATCGCGAAGATAAGGCTGGAAATCTTCCTGTGTCTTTGCGAACTCCACCCGAAGATCCGGCAACGCATCCACTTCAGGAATCCGCCACGGTTCAGAACCATTGGCGATATATCCATCGGACAAAATAAAGACTGGTACGCGATAGACGGTGGCAATTCGCGCCGCCTCAATCGCGATATCAAAGCAATCACTTGGTGAAGACGGTGCAATAACCGCGACCGGTGATTCACCGTTGCGACCAAACATCGCTTGTAATAAATCAGCTTGCTCGGTCTTGGTTGGCAAGCCCGTTGATGGGCCACCGCGTTGCACATCGATGATAATCAAAGGCAATTCCAACATTACTGCCAGACCAATCGCTTCACTCTTGAGAGCAACGCCAGGTCCTGATGTAGTTGTGATACCTAACGATCCTCCGTAAGAAGCCCCAATTGCCGAACCAATCGCAGCAATCTCATCCTCTGCCTGGAAGGTAATGACACCGAATTTCTTGTGCTTGGAAAGTTCGTGCAAAATATCCGAGGCAGGGGTAATTGGGTACGAACCCAAGAACAATTGGAGTTCGGCACGTTCAGCTGCCGCAATCAATCCCAGCGCCAAAGCCGTGTTACCTGAAATATTGCGGTACTTGCCCGCCGGCATCTTGGCCGGGGCAATTTCATAAGAAACCGAGAAATCCTCGGTCGTCTCGCCGTAGTTCCAGCCGGTTCGATACGCCAGAAGGTTGGCCTCTAGAATCTCTGGCTTCTTGGCGAACTTTGCCTTCAAGAAATTCTCTGTCGCCTCGGTTGGGCGGTGATACATCCAGGTCAACAGACCCAGCGCAAACATATTCTTCGACCGTTCCGCCTCTTTACGCGAGAGCGAAAGCCCAGACAGGGCCGCCACCGTCAACGAGGTCAGGGCGACTGGATGGACCTTGTAACTGTCCAATGAGCCATCCTCTAAAGGATTGCCCTCAAAGCCGACCTTCGTGAGATTGCGCGAGGTGAACTCGTCAGCATCCACAATAATCGTCGCGCCTCGAGGCATATCTTTCAGATTTGCCTTCAGTGCGGCTGGGTTCATAGCCACAAGGACATCCGGGGCATCGCCCGGGGTCTTTACGTGGTGGTCTGCGAAGTGCAGTTGGAAGGATGAGACCCCCAGCAGCGTGCCCTGAGGCGCGCGAATCTCCGCCGGAAAGTTCGGCAGAGTCGAAAGGTCGTTACCTAGGCTGGCGGTGTCCATAGTGAAGCGATCACCGGTGAGTTGCATACCGTCACCGCTGTCGCCAGCAAATCGAATGGTTACTTGATCAAGCGCTACAACGGGCTTACTCACGCGTTGTATCTTGCCACTAACCCCCCGTTTGTATAGGGGTTTTGCCAAAGTTACAGATGATTTTCATCTCAAAGGTGGGATGGTCACAATTATTTTCTCTAATTTGTTGCCAGGAATGACACTAAAAGCGGGGCCAGTCGTTGTGCGAATGTTTGAGTGAGATGCAAGCCGTCCGAGTACACCGGGTTGTTCCCCACTACTGCTGGGCAAATTCCATTGACGCATAACCAATTGGTGGGATCAATGTACTTTGCACCAAACTTGGTTGCAGTTGAGCGCTGGATTGACCGAATATCTGCATATTTCGACGGGATAGAAAGGCATGAAATAGAGATAAATAAATTGTGTCGGACACACGCCTGTAGTGACGATTGGCTTGGGAGCTGTCCAATATAAACCGTTTTTATCGACGATTTTGTGATTGCACTTAAGGATTCAGAAATTCCTTGTGTCCAAAGAATTCTTTGTTGCGATGCATTGACCTTGGCACCGTTTGAGAAATAGTCCCCAGTGGTTTTCTCTGCCAATATCGTGACGACAGGTTTGATTTTCGAAAGATAGGAGAGAACATCTTCACGATACTTGGCACACTGAGAATCGACTTTACCTTGATTGAAAGGCACGACCTTTGCAACCGGACAGCCCCATCGAGTTAGCCCAACTAAACGATAATTTGTACCTTTGAAAGCTTCGGTTACTAACGGCCAGTCAGCATTCGACTCCGAGTCTCCATAAATTACGACTGTCCTGTCTAGATTGCCATTCTTGAGTAAGCAACCCGCTACGAGGGACGAAATTGAAAAAGTATTGGAACACTTTTGGAAGTAGGTTCTCTGATCAGAAAGTGACGCGAAACTCGGGTCTAAATTTGACGGCAATTGCTGTAACTTGAGAGCAGGTTTTAGTACGAGTTGTCTCCACTGATTGAGTTTTGAGTTATATGTGCTTGCAGCAGGGATGATAACTTTTGAGAAATTAGGGGTATTGGCATTGGAGCTTTGAGGAATCAATTTAAGTTGCTGAAGAGCGGCTTTAAAAATTGGAGAAAGTTGATAGGCGATTTCATCAGTTAGGTGGCTTCCATCGTATGTGACCAATGTTTTTCCGATTATTGGTGGACAAATCTTGTTGACGCACAACCAAGGCGTAGGGTCTATAACGTAGCCGTGCCATTTATCCATCACAGCGTTAGTTGAAATTGCTAGAGTGGATGGCTGTGCCGGTGCACCGAAACATTTTTGATCGAATTCCAAGTTGGAATTAACACAATCCGAAAGAGCAATTGTCGAACTAGGCGTTTGCCCCAGAATTACTATGTGCTTCACGTAGGTTGAAATTTGACTAATCGCTCTGTTAAATCCCATCATGAATTCTTGGGATTCGGCAGAGCCCTCTACTAAATGACCTGCCACAGAAATGTGTACTCCATCATTACTGGTTAAAATTAAGAGAGATGGCTTGTAATTTTTAATCCAAGATATTGTCGCTTTCAGCCACTCGTTGCATGCACTAATCGGCCGATTTTCGGCCCATGGGGTTACATCAGCAAATTTACAATATCCTTGGTATCTCCCCACGACCGTATATTGCTGAGGGTCAAATGCCTGACTCACCATTTGATCAAACATTCGCGCATGTGAATCTCCCGCTAAAAGCACGAGCGTTTTCCCATGACCATGTACACACGAAATCCCTAATACAGATCCACGGCAACCGTTGTGATTCCAAAAATTCACCGAACTGGCTTCGCTCAGTGTTGGATTAAGTCCTTTTGGAACCCTCTTTACTTCCATTGAAGATGTCAGTGAATGTTGCCAAGAGGCATTGATGGAATCAAGTGACTTATCAGGTGTACTCACGATATTGGTTGTGGTTTGAGAATTCGAACCAATCAATTTTGAACCTTGCAAAAGGGTTGCCCAAGACTGCGACCAAAGCCATTCGCCAAAGATTTTTGAAAACTTCTGGGAAATAGCGTCTGTCATGTGTTGCTTGTCTAACATAACAATCGTACCATCAATAATTGGTGGGCAGATTCCAGAACTGCAAAACCAACTCTTGCTATCAGCAAATACGCCACCTGCTTTTTTAACAACATTAATTTCCATATTTCTTATAAGATCAAAGTTTGAAGTTTTGCCAAAGCAAGTATTTTGAAGCACATTCAATCTAGTTATGCAATCAGTTAACGGAAGGGGTGCCGTTGGGATGCTTCCCAAAAATACGACTTTCCTAGAATTTTTAGCGAGGAAATCTAGATTGGACTCGAAAGCTTTTATGTTGGGATTATTTAAAGAAGTTGAATACAGTGTATTTGTGAACCATCCATTCTGATGAGTTACAAGAACAAGATCAGGATGATTAATTTTTACTTCAGCAAAGAAATCTCTTCTCAATTTGGAACAATTAATACCTTGGTTGCCAATTTTTTTGACGTTCATAAGATCACATCCGGGAAAAGATCTCATTCCAATCTTCCAAATTTTCGGATCAAGATTGTTTGTCATCAAGTACGGAATTCTTTGCGCCGTCGAATCACCGAAAATATAGGCAAGTTTTTGAGGATTTGAGGGATTTTGTCCGCGAAAATTTCCAGCAGGTAACCAATCATTTGAGAGATTCGAGATGCTTGGAAATAAGTTAATCGGCAAAGTTTGAATGCTGTTAGAGGCCGAGACAAGAGAATTCCACTTGGCTAAATCATTTTCATATTTGGTAGTACTAACATTTGGATTTAAAGTAGCTGGGAAATTTACAATTCCACTTTCATTAATAACGGAGCTTGATTGATTTGCAAATGATGAAGTTGGCACTTTTACGGAGTGAAGTTTGAGTCCGATAAGAGTGGCTGCAATAACCATCAAACTTCCTATAAACACCAAATTCTCTCGGGAGAGTTGGATGGAAAATCTCTTTTCCTCTTGATTCGATTTCTTTCCAATCCAACGCTCGGGAAATCGGATTTTTCTGAAAGGTTGTTCGATGAATTTGAACGATGCGTACGACAGCGCAATCGTTCCGAGAATCAGAGTTAATTTCCCGGTATTTGCCTTGAGGAAATTTGGATGTGTGGCGTTGATTAAAACAATTAGCGGCCAGTGCCATAAATACACCGAATAAGAAATATTTCCAATAAATGTAAAAGATTTAATACTTAGAACTTTTGATATAGGTGTTGAGGAGAATAATCCTGAATAAATTATTAGGCCCGCCCCGAGCACAGGAACAAGGGCAACAAATCCTGGAAATTTTGTGTTAGCAGTAAAGGTAAGAGTGGCGTAAACGATTAATCCGAGTCCAACGATCGATATTCCTGCCTTGATTGGTTGAGTCAAGCGATCTCTGGCTCGCAGGGTAGCGATTGCTAAAAGGGCCCCAACGCCCAATTCCCAAGCACGGGTAAGGGAAGAGAAATATGCGTTTAGAGGATTGGCATTTGTCTCGTAGATTGACCAACCAAAGGATGCCAACGTTATTATGGAAATGAGAACACCAACTCGACGCTCCCACCAAAGTTTTACATTAAAGACGGTAATGCCATGGCGTTTCACAGCGAAAAGGAATAAGGCTGGTACTACAAGGTAGAACTGTTCTTCCACAGCGAGGGACCAATAATGCTGAAGCGGTGAGGTAGCGAAACCTTGCTGGAAATAGTCAGTGGCTTGATTGATGAAGTGGATATTTGCTGCAAACAGCGCGGCCCAAACCGAATCATTCGCGATTCGGCCAGCTCGAACGGTGTTGAATAGGAGATAAGCGGCGACTGTTGTGGAGATAAGGACCAAGAATGACATTGGAAGAATTCGCTTAACCCGACGAAAGTAGAAGGCGCGTAAAGAGAATGTGCCGTGACCTTCGTTTGCGGCGGCATTTCGAGCGTATTCAGAGGAAATAAGACCCGTGATCAGATAGCCGGAGATGACGAAGAAAACATCGACACCCACATAGCCCCCGCTAAAACCTGAAATCCCTAGATGGGAGAGAACCACTAGGAGGACGGCTAGTGCTCTCAGGCCTTCGATATCGGGTCTGAATTTCATTTGGGAAGAATAAGGGGTGAAAGCGTCTTTTCTGTGACTTAATACGGTCAAACAATTTGTCTATTTTGATTTACGCTCCTACGTATGAAATTAAGGGGCAAACCACTATTGGTGGTTTTGGTCGCACTCGGCACATGGACCAGCGTGGTTTCGGCAAATGCGGCTGCGACGACAAGCACCACCGTTACTTTTCCTGGCGCTCGCCCCTTTATTCTTCATTTGCCCAGCACCTATTCGAAATCTAAACCTGCACCTTTGATCATCGCCCTTCATGGCTATACATCATCCGGCGCCCAAACTGAAAAGTACTTAAATCTCACCTCAGTAGCTACCGCTCGAGGAGTCCTCTATGTCGCCCCCGACGGAACGGTTGATGGACTTGGCTCCAGTTTCTGGAACGCGACGCCAGCCTGCTGCAATTTCTATTCTTCGAAAGTCGACGACGAGGCCTACATCATGTCAATCATTGATACGGTCTCGAAGAAATACAACGTCGATCAAAAACGTATCTATGTTGTTGGTCATTCCAATGGTGGCTTCATGGCCCATCACATGGCCTGCACGCATTCTGATCGAATAGCGGCTATCGCCAGTTTGGCAGGTGCCACATATATGGATCAATCGATGTGTAAACCCAGCCAACCAATATCGGTCCTGCAAGTCTGGGGAACCGCAGATGAAACTATTTCTTACACTGGTGGCAAATTAGTCAATCCATATCCGGGGGCTCAGGTAACTGTTAAAGATTGGGCAAAACTTGATAAGTGCAATCTGAAGGCAACGGTGAGTCCCACCAAAATCGACTTGGAATCCAGCATCGTTGGCAAAGAAACAACAGTCAGCACTTTCGGCGGATGTTCGAAGAAAACGACGGTCGAACTTTGGTCCATTGCCGGAGGGGGTCATGTGCCCACCCTGCAACCAGACTTCGCAACGAGGATGGTTAACTTTCTATTAGCCCATCCAAAAGTCTAAGCAGGCGGTTCGTCATCTACCCAAAAAGTTAGTTGAACTTTACGGAGCGATAACGAAGCAGGCACCAAGCCCAGCCTTTTATGAGCGTTGGCGATTGAATCTCGGATTAACCTTCTGGCAAGCCTCAAGAATGCAAAGGCAGAAGGGATTTCCACGAAAAGACCCAGTGCGATTGCGAGCCAAAAATCTTTCCCCTCTTGTGAAGTCACGATGTCGAACCAAGAGTCGATGACCAAGAAGGTCGCAGATATAACTAGGGCTGGAATTGCCAATTGTCGTCGTTTCCAAATCGCCCAAGTTGTTGTGGCAATAGAGGCAAACATTCCGATATCAAATCCAATCCAGGCCACATCCCAGTTCTCGGCACGGTAGGTGGCTGGAAGAGCAAAGATCATGTAAAAAATCCAGAAGAAGAGAAACGAACTGCCAACAATCAGCATTCGTTCCATTAACCACATCGGCTTCTTCATAATGCCGTTAACAATAGAACTACTTCGATTTCTTCCCATCAGTTTTTGGGATGAACGCCCCAACTCTCTGCTGATACTCAGCAGCCTCGGGATATTTCTCGAGAAGAAGTTGGTCCTCATAAAGCCGTTTGAAATGCAAAAGGATTGCAAGAAATAACGTCTCGATCTCCGCCAAGATCGATTCGCGTTGAATCGTAATTCCGATTCCAAAGACAATGAGCCCCAAATACATCGGGTGACGCACCCATTTGTAGAGGCCAGTGACCACAAAGGTTCCACCTTTTCGAGGTTCTGGGTTGGCAGTCAATGACTTTCGCAAATTAATGCCGCCAACAATCACAAGAAGCAGCCCAGCGATTTGAATGACAAAACCAAGCAGTTTCATTCCTGGCGCCACGTTCCTTATAGACGGCGACACAATGAGGAGAACAATCAGTATGAATTGCCCGATTACAAAAAGTGGGCCTTGGCGTTTCATTTTTTAATTCTAACTATTCGCATTCGGTGAAAGGTTAATTGGCTTAATCTGGGCAGGATTGCCCTTGGCTAAATGATTCTCTGGTAGGTTTTTATTGAGAAAGGTCCCCGCACCGACGATCGCGCCTGAGCCAATACTAATATTTCCCAAAATAATCGAATACGCACCTAACGAAATATTGTCACCTAACTTTGGATTTCCGCTCGCTTTTTCAGTATCACCTTCAAAACTCAATTGACCAATCGTCACGCCTTGCATAATTGTAATTTTAGAGCCTGCTGTTACTTTGTGGCCGACGACGATTCCAACCGGATGTCTAATAATAAATGGAGAACCAATTTCACAACCAACGACCATTTCAATTCCATTTAAAGCAACGTTAATTCGAGAAACGAAGCCTGCCATTTTGGGAGCCGATTTTCGTTGGAAATATTGCTGATATCTATAAATGCAGACAGCTGAAAATCCGGAATTGAGAAAAAATTCTTTTAGGATACTCTTAAATGAATTTGCCCCAATGGCCTCTCCGTCGCATTTAATTAAATGGAAAGGTCGATTTACTGACGATTTAATGATTCCCATTGTTACTCAAGTCGTCATTAGGATGGAGAATAAATGACAATTTATCAAGACACACATTGTTAGTACATCCTGACTCTATGCGCTCTGCGGACTTCTGCTTCAACCATCAGTTTGGCCATCGCAGGTACTAAGGTTGTTGGCTTCCAACCCAGCGTTCTTTCTGCCTTTGAGTAATCACCAATAAGGGCATCAACCTCGGTCGGACGGAAGTAACGGGGATCAATTTTTACGTATTTCTCCCAATCCAGATTTACTGCATCAAACGACATCCGAACGAAATCCTTGACTGTATAACCGGTATTAGTTGCGAGTACATAGTCTCCAGGTTCGTCATGCTGCAATATTCGCCACATGCCTTCTACATATTCCGGCGCATATCCCCAGTCGCGAACTGCGTCGAGATTTCCGAGAAACAACTCATTCTGCAGGCCGAGTGAAATCCTTGCAGCCGCGATCGCAATCTTGCGAGTTACGAATGTTTCACCACGACGTTCTGACTCGTGATTGAACAAAATGCCATTACACGCGAAATGACCGTACGCCTCGCGATAGTTTCTAGTTATCCAATATCCATAGAGTTTCGCCACGCCATACGGGGAGCGAGGGTAAAAAACAGTGTTTTCATTCTGCGGTGGAGGGGTCGCACCAAACATCTCCGAAGAACTCGCCTGATAAAAGCGAGCGGGAATATGAGTGATTCGGAGTGCCTCAAGTATGCGAGTTGTACCCATTCCGACAGTATCCCCAGTGTATTCCGGCTCATCGAAGGAAACTCGAACGTGCGATTGGGCGGCCAAGTTGTAAATCTCATCTGGTTGAATCTTTAAAATTAAAGTGACAAGACGAGAACCATCGGTTAAATCGCCATGATGCAAGAACAAATTTACATTGCCAATCTCCGAATTCTCAATTAAATGGTCAATTCGTTTAGTATTGAAAGTGGAGGAGCGGCGAATAATTCCATGGACTTCGTAGCCCTTAGTCAGAAGTAGTTCCGCCAAATATGAGCCATCTTGCCCAGTAATTCCGGTAATTAATGCCTTTTTCATGACTGCCTCTCCACTCCAACTTAAGGTTAGGATAGTGCCAGACCCTTAAGATAAAGGAAACTCGAAAATCCATGACCTTTGAATATGAAATTCAGAAAGACGCCAAAATTTACATCGCCGGCCACCGAGGGCTCGTTGGATCAGCCCTTCACCGCCACTTTACTCAGGCTGGATATACGAATTTGATCGGGTGGTCTTCACGGGAGCTAGACCTACGTGAAAAGCAGCCGACATTCGATGCCGTTCTCGAGGCTGAACCTGATGTGGTCATCATTGCGGCAGCCAAGGTTGGCGGAATTGTCGCAAACTCCCAGTACCCCGTTGAGTTTCTTAATGACAATATTAGAATTCAAACTAACCTCTTCGAAGCTTCCCATGCCGCCAACGTTGATCGACTTCTTTTCTTGGGTTCTTCGTGTATTTACCCAAAATTCGCACCGCAACCGATCTCTGAAGACTCACTTCTGACCGGTCCTTTAGAAGAGACTAATGATGCCTATGCCATCGCAAAGATAGCGGGCGTACTTCAAGTTCAAGCCTATCGACGCGAATATGGGCGTCATTGGATCAGCGCCATGCCAACTAATCTTTATGGCCCAGGCGACAATTACGATTTGCAAAATAGCCATGTCCTGTCGGCGTTGATTCGCCGATTACATGAAGCAAAAGTAAATGGTGCTCAATCAGTGACTCTGTGGGGAACCGGATCACCACTCCGAGAGTTTCTTCATACTGATGATTTGTCGGCCGCTTGTTTACATTTACTCAATCATTACGATGCTCCAGAACCAATCAATATTGGGTGGGGAAAAGATATCTCGATTCGGGATTTGGCGACAATGATTGCAGGCATCATCGGATTTACCGGTTTGATTGAATGGGATTCAGGTAAACCTGATGGGACTCCAAGAAAGTTGCTCAATGTTTCGAAAGTGAATGGTTTTGGATGGCACCCACAGATACAATTGAAAAATGGAATTGAAGAAACGTATCGACAAGTTAAGGGGATACTCGCAAATATAGAATTTCAGGATAAATCCTCCTCGTGAAATTTAGTCCTTTGAAATCGATAAGTCGCCCATTGGCACTTAGGGTAGTGCTATTGCCTTTCTCGTTAACCGCTTCAATAATTTCCACTCGAATCATCTTGAGTAAACTCGGGCTCGATTTTTTTTCTACTTATTTTCTTTTCACAAGTTTCCTGCAGATGTTCTCGTTTCTTGATCTTGGTTTTACAGCAGGAATGATGGATGCCGCTGGAAAAAGTCACTCCTACCAGACTTTAGACTATTGGCTCTTTTTCAAAAAAGCCTCTAAATATATATTAATGATTGGTGTATGCCTCAGCGGAGTCTTTTTAATACTTACTCAGTTTGAATTCTTTCGAAAGATTTTCATACACGGAAGTAATTACACAATGCCTATTTTCTTTACCTTACCAGTAGGTATTTTGCTTTACGCACTTCTTAGAATTTGTTCGCTTGCTTATCCAGCGCTGTTTGCTTTTGGAAATTCTACTACCGCTTTTATTCTTCAGACTTTTACCAGCGTCAGCGGATTAGTCTCTGTAATTCTTTTAGAGCATTTCAAACTCAATCAATTATTGCTTGAGCTTTTTATTCTTTTACCAGTTAGTACTCAATTAATCCCCGGGTGCATCGCCTTACTCATAGTTCACCGAAGAACTTCATCCTTCGAAGGAACAAATTCACCAATAAGACTTTCGAGCCATGCGACACCGATGTTCATCGCAATGATTCTTACTCCACTCATCCCATTTTTTGAGCGAACCTTAATTCTCAGAATCGGTACTCCCTCAGAGCTCGGTTTCTATTCAATAATTCGGCAAGTGACTTCTCCATTCTCGACGATTCTCGAGTCCGCACGATCATTGATGTGGGGACAGGAAATGCGAGACAGAACGGGATTAGAAAGGAATCGAGAATATTGGATTAATCGTTTTGCAAATGCTTTTTTCACGAGTTTTGCGATAGGCGTCGTTTCTTTTTTCTCTTGCCTTGTGTTGATTCCGATTGTTGATAAAAAAGGTCAGGTAACTCACATAAATTTAACTTTCACATTTCTGATTTCCATGTCCATTTTCCTTGCTTTTCTTTATCTTCCAGCGAGTACATTCTTAACAACTCCCGCCGGTCTAAAACTTCAATTGATTTTTGTTGTCGCCAATCTTTCATTAGAACTTGTGATTGGCACTTTTCTGTTTCGAGCAATCGGATTGCCTGGATTGGCTCTAGGTATCGTCTTGTCGCTTTTAATTTCCACTACTATTCCCGGATGGTGCTCCATCTTCCAGAGATTTCGAGATTAGCTTGAAAACTTCGAACCCGACTCGTAATTTGAATGCAAAAGTTGGTCCGCTTGCTATAAGTGCCTTATTAGCGGTACCCACGCCGGGAGCATCGAATGTTCCAATGGGGATTTTTTTGGTATTTCTCAGTCTCCCAGGGATTATAAGACTAAGTTCGGCCAAGCTAACTAAAATGTTGTCAACCTTATCCAAGTTTGCACTTCCGGCACTGATATCAGGTTACTTGTTGGGTTTCATTTCGCTCCAGCAAGATCCGGGAAGAGCTATCGACGGCCACAAATATCTTTTTGGAACGGGACTAGTCATATCACTAGTGCTTGGGACTTTCGGCATACTCTATGCAATCGAGCAGATAGGTACAAAAAGAGTCGTAATTGCTTATTCAATCTGTCGAATCTTTTTAGTTTTGCTCAGTTGGAATTCGTCTGCGATAGCCCATCTTGTTGGCGTTGATCGCCTACACGAGAATCCCTGGAAATATGGGCTGAGCGATTTCGTAATTTTAATTATCTTGGTGTCTTTGAATAACGTGGGTCTCACACGAATTTCTTTAGTTGCGTGCATATTTATTTCTGTTTTCTTGGATTCGCGAACCACACTTGCTATTTGCTTTATTTTACTTCTTAAGACTTTTTGGAGACGAAAAGTTGACAATCCACCTAGAGAGTACAAGCACAAAATCATTCTATTCTTAACCTCTATGGTTCTGGCGTTTACGATTTTGCCTACGATGTTCAATATTGTCGCAGGTTCAGGAATTTTAGGTAATCAGGTTAAAGTTAAAACACTTTCGCAAGAGAGAGTAACTTCCAATGCGCTTCTTGCAGGTCGACCAGAACAACTTGCCGCATTGGCTCTGTTTAAGAAGTACCCTTTTGGTTTTGGGATTGGTGTTGTTCCCTCTTCGACAGATTATTTTGTCGCGATTTCGAATTTACCCGTCGTTAGTGGTTTACAAGCGAACTCCACCGTTGCGAGTTATTTCAAGATTGATGGTAGATACTCTTTTCACAGTTATCTTTGGGACTTTTGGGCTCTCTATGGACTATTTGGACTGGGTCTTATTATTTTTTATATTTATAATTCATTTTCCGAGTTGATGAATTTTCGATGTCATTCACTTCTTTTAACTTTCGTTACTTTAAATGCCATTTGGGATCTGCTATTTAGTCCTCCGTTGATGCATCAGACTCTTATACTTTTTGCTTTGGCTATTTCGAATTATGGGAAAGTTGAAAGTGCAAGTGATCATTAATGTAATTACCGTGTCTTTTCGAGATTTGGAGGGTCTCAAAAGGACAATCGACTCTGTTTCCAGCCAATCATACAAGAACGTTCGTCACATCGTGATAGATGGGGGAACACCCAGAATCGAATCTATTATCAACAAGCAAGCTTTATTGAAAAATCACGTGTTCGTATCTGAGCCTGACCGTGGAATTTATGATGCAATGAATAAAGGGTTGCGAGTAGTGGAATCCGGACTCGTATGTTGGCTAAATTCTAGTGACGTGTTTCCAGACGTTGACACTTTGTCACGTGTTAGCAATTCCTACTTGGAGTCCAATTGGCTATGGGCTTATGGCGGGATGGGGTTTACTTCCGAAAGTTCGAAACCACCGAAAATTCGATGGCAATACCCTTTCAGAAAAATTCTCTTTAAATTAGGTTTGCGGTGGATTCCGCACGAGGGTAGCTACTTCACGTTCGATTTACTAAAAAAGATTGGTAACTACAGTCTTGAGCTTGGGTTAGTGGCAGATCAAGAATTCATCATGAGAGCGGCGAAATTGGCAACCCCTAATTTCCTTCCGTTTCCTTGTGTAATTATGGAGCCTGGCGGTTCCCACTCAACATTAAAGGGTCGTGAGCGAGATAAAGCTTGGCAAAATGCGCGAAAAATGAACGGATTGCTTTTGTGCAATTCTAAAGTGACTGATGACTTTTACGTTCTTTTATCTCCTCTAATAATTAAGTTCTATTATCAATTCGATAAATTATTCGGCAAGCAAATTCAAATCTGATTGTGTAATTTCAATTATCATTTAATAGTTTTTGAGACAAAAGTGACGTTATTTTGGGTCTAACTAGAAAATTAAACTTATTGAACCGGTAATTTTCCCACCCCGAATTTTTCAATGTTTTTGCAAGTAATTTGTTTTGACTCAATTCAAGAATCTGTAAATTTAAGTTTCTGGCTATATCTACTTCGGACATCTCGAGTAGATCTTCACTGGAATAGCTAGTTGAAACTTGCTGGATATAGGAGAGGTCGGATGAGAGAACTCCTCTAAGGAATGGCCTCCAAGGTAATGATTTTCGCTTTGGTACCTTCCTGGTGACCAATAGTCGAAGCACTTCAAAAATGGGTTCCATAGAGGAATGTCTAAGAAGGTAAAAGAATCGTTTAATGAGGACCAAATTCGTGACTCTTTTCGTCGACGCACTCCACGTTGATTCGCCAAAATGGAGCGCATATTTTCCGAAAAAGGGAATACTTCCACTCTTGAAAAAAAGATTTCCTGGAAGATGAGTAAATGCCGTCCACGGAAGTACATAAATATTGTACGCATTATCCACTGCAACTTTGGAAAATGAGTAACTATAGAGAGCGCGTGAAATTGCGAACGGACCACTTTTTTCAGGAATTGAGTCGTGTGCACTTTCGATCGAACTAAGACCCAATTCACGTAACCAGTGAAGCATGAACGGATGTTTTTTTGGCCCGCAGAAAAGACAGTTAATGAACCTTCTACCATCCTCCCTTGCAAGCCGCACTCTGTCTGCGGGCGGTAGGGCTACTTTCCCTGGTCTACAATCAACATCGCTATACCATCCTCCAAATTTATACACTAAAAAAACTCTCAGGTAATCCGCTCTTTGTGCTGGATGCAAATCTTGGTTAGACCAAGGACCTTTAGGGAGTCGAGATAGATCTTCTTCTTTCCAGAGTTTCACCACTCCTGGAAAGATCTTTCTCCACAGAGACACTGATTCAGCCACTGAATCGGGAACAGGGGGCCCCAACCAGATCATATGTAATATTTCGCGATTGTTTAATTCAACAAAACTATTTTCATCTTCAAAAGTCAGAACATTGTCCAACCATTCGGTGTTCGAATTGTTATGCATGAAAGGAATTCCAACCTTTGTTGTTTGCATTCAACCAGATCTCCTCGAGAAGTACGGTTGTTAATGTCACGTCAAAATTCTTTTTCCATAATATTTTTCCATTCTCCCGAACAGTCTCGAGTAAATCCGAATCAATTTCCTGAAGTATGAAATTCAATTTTTGTACAATCGTTTCTGGCTCACGGTCATTTAAGAAAAAGCAGTTTAAGCCGTCGGTTAAGAATTCTGGAAGGCTTCCTACTCGAGTTGAAATGACGATTTTGCGGGCAGATAGACCTTCGATCACGGAAACAGGTAATCCCTCTGCTATCGAGGGAAGAATTAATGCATCAGATTGGAACAGTAATTCATGGACTCGGTTTTCTGAAATTAACCCGTAAAATTTAACTCTATCTTCAATGAAAAGACGAACCACCAGAGACTTCCAATATTGTAAGTCTCCCGAACCGGCGACATTAAGAAAGACACTGCGTAAAAGGGGAGATTTCAACGCCTCAAGTAAATTGGGCAAACCTTTACGTTCTCCCATAGCACCCGCGAACAACAATTTCAATTTGTATTTGTCTGAAGTTGCCTCAGAAAACGAAGAAGAACTTTCATGTGAAAGTAGATCGGGAACTCCCATTTGCAGGGTTTTCAATTTCTCTGGAAGGCAACCAACTTGTGCCAGGTAGGTTTTCCATTTATCACCCAGTACGAGTATTTGATCAGCTTGATTCAGGGCACGAACAATACAATTTTTCAGGAGTTTTGGACTTGCTTCAAGGAAAGTATCAAACGAGGAAGAATGAAGTTGGACTACAGTTGGGATTTTCAATACTTTCTTTGCAAAAAGAAGCAATAAGGTCTTTCGATAGGAAGAACCCTTGGCGCCTAGACTTATGTGGATAACGTCTACACGATTCATCGATTTTTTCAACGTCAAAACAAACATCGCTTCAATTACATTGAGTATTGAAAATACAGGGTTTCTTCGAGCCCCACGAGTATCAACGAACCTGACTAGAACCCGGGAAGAGAAATTTGGGATTGCATAATTGAAAAGCGTTCCTACTCCTCCGCTGTTATTCAATGGTGGGCCAAGTACGATTACGGTTATTGCTGCCCGTTTAATTTTGCTCTCTAGACGAAATCTCATTGTAAATCCTCAGCATTCCGATTTATGAAAGCGCATATTGATAGGAAACTAGTAAGTTTGATTCTTGATACTCCCAGGCTAAAGAATCCTGGAATCTTTGAAGTCCGAATTGACTCATTTCGATTCTCTTCTTTTGATTCCAGAGCAGTTGTGAAAGTACTTTCGCCAGTGAGTGAGCATCGGACCCCGGAACGCCAATTGATGCTTCCAGAGCAGTTCTTTCGCCTTCAACACATTCGAATTGCACTATGGGTCTGCCCAATGCCATGTACTCGACAATTTTGTTCATAGATGAAAGGTCATTCATTTTGCTGGGGCGATCGGGATTTACTGCCACATCGGCATCAAGGACAATCCTTCGGAGGTCAGCGTCTGAGACTCGGCCGTGAAAAGTCACATTTCTTTCTAAACCAAGTGCAAGCGAAAGATCTTCAAGGTTCCGACGTTCTGGTCCGTCGCCTATTAGGTCGAGTTGTATATCTTTAAGGTTGTGCGTTGAAATCAAGAGCCTAATTGCATTAAGGAGAATATCTATGCCCTCTTGGTGACCCATCGTTCCTATGTATACGACCTTCTTGGCTTCGTCGGCAGGACGAGTAGCAGGTAGATCAACAACAGCAAATGATCTTTTTGGCGCGGATCTGACCACAAATACATCTTCGGCAGGCTTTCCCCCCCGCTTAATGGCAATTTCTTTGTAACTCTCGTTGGTGCTGATTACTACATCTGCTCGGCGATAGGTCGCTCGTTCGGCCCAGAGTAAAAGTTTTCCGAAAAGGTCATTCATTGAATGACCTTTTGATTCCCACAATTCGGGATTGATGTCATGTTGGTCAAAAATAAGTTTTGCCCGCCAGAAAAACCGCGGTGCCCAAGTAGCCATGAAAAGAATATCCGGTGGGTTACAGACCTGAACTACAGCAAATTTCCTTGTTGCAGAAAGTAGGAGTGAAATTAAACCAATTGCCAAAATTGCCCACCCGTATTCGACCAATGTACCGAGTGAGGAACGACCTTCGATAAGAGATGGATATCTGTAAATCCGAATTCCATCGATTTCTTCTCTTAATAGTGGATACTTTTTGGAGTTCGGACAGATTATGTGTACTTGATAACCATTGCTTTGAAGAGTGTTGGCTTCCATCCAGACTCGACGGTCAAAGGGAACGGGTAGGTTTTCTACCAAGATTAAGACGTTCTTCTTCAAGATGACTATTTCCTGGTTAATCCGGTGAGATCGAGCAGAATTTTGTCGCCGCCAAGATTCGCAATAACATCTAAATAACGAGGGTTGTGCTGGGCAAGAACGAGAACATCAGATTCTGCCAACAAGTCGCCAATATCAGTGACCATGTTGTCGGCTAGGTGCGCATGCTGATTCCAGGTACTCAAATTGACGCCAAATAACTTGGATCCGTCTACTTCGAAATCATGAATATTCACCTTAAATCCCTTGCCCATTAGTCGCTCAATGAGAACTACGGCAGGACTCTCTCGAAGGTCATCTGTGTTCGCTTTAAAGGCTAAGCCTAAAACACCGATCCGCTGCTTCTTTAGGTCAACTATTTGATTGACTGCAACCTCTATTTGAAGAGAGTTGCTTTGGCTAATTCCGGCAAGAAGGGGTATCTGTACACCGTTTGACTGCCCGAGAAAGACAAGAGAACGCAAGTCCTTCGGCAAACATGAACCGCCGAAGGCAAAGCCTGGTCTCATGTAAGTGGCCGATATATTTTGCTTCTTATCGGCAATCAGAAGTTCCATAACTTGATTTTCGTCGACTCCAACACTTTTGCTGATTCTGCCAATTTCGTTTGCAAAAGTAATTTTCGTTGCGTGCCAACTATTCTCGACCGTCTTCAACATTTCTGAAGTTTCGGTTTTCGTGAGGTGGGTGATCTCCTTCAATTCTGGCCGAAGTTCAACAAACTCTTGGGCTTCGGTTTCAGAACGACTGCCAATGATGAATCGGGTGGGATTGAGAAAGTCGCTGATGGCAGAGCCTTCTCGAAGAAATTCGGGAATGAACGCGAGGGCAAATTTCTCTTCTGAAATTCCTTTTTGAACTAGAAATTTGCGCACTATACCTTCGGTGGTTCCAGGAGGAACTGTCGAGGCAATGGCGATTCGAAGTTTGGTAGTTCTAGTTTTGAGCGCTGTCGAAATGTCATTTGCGACATTTTGAATCGAAGTCAAGTCGGCTCTGCCGCTGGCTGGGTCAGTGGGAGTACCGACACTCACAATGACCATATCGCATGTCAAAAGTTCTTCGTTGGTCGCGTTTGTTGCTTTTAATTTGCCCGAGGCCAACCCTTGGGCGATTAAATCGGTGAGACCAGGCTCGGAAATCGGAGATATACCCGAATTAAACAAATCAATTTTTTCAGAATTCTTCTCAATCACTATTACGTCATGACCAAGCCCGACCAGGCAACTACCTGTGACGGCGCCGACGTAGCCAAGACCAATTACCGCAATGCGCAAAGTAGCTCCTTGACTTAACTTTTCTTACTTGGGGACAAAATAATCGTAACGGACTGTTGAGAATTGTGGGGCGAGGTCTCCGTCTCAAGCGAAATACGGCAACTTTCTTGAAGATTTCCATAGGAATCGGAGGTTTTTACACGATCTGTTCGAGAGGTGCTCAAAAGTGGGTCATATTTGAACAGGATTTTGCTGCCCGCAGAATCTTTGAAGACGACTTCGCCAACTGTTGCGCCGCGTTCGAGTTCAAATCCAGGAGCCAAGATGAAGTGGGCGGAAAAGAAAGCCTTCGATTCGTATGTGAGATGGTCACGTATTTGAAGTTCCTTGTCAGAGAGATCCACTTGGCGACGATGCAAATATGGTGCTTTTCGGTGAGACAGGTTGGGAATGACCGCACTCAACTCAAGCGAAAATTTGCCGTCTTTTTGGCTTTGCGCCTCGAGTTTGCCGGCGGCTCGATTCTTGGCGAACCATAAAAAAGGCCCAGATGGGTGACTTGTTGATGAATTATTAATGGAAATCGTGTTGTGCATCTTTGAAGAACGTAGGAAATCCCGGAATTTGTCGCTGGAGTGATAGCTATAGGTTCCAGCTTCTACCAGCCATGGTTGCTGATTCACCCACAACCAGATGGCCAATGTATCTGCGTGACCATGCCCTGCGATTTCGCCAAATCCGATAGACCCATGGTCTACAACTAGGAAGAGCTCATCATTTCCACCTTTATCCACGATCATCGAGTAGCCAGATTTTTGGAATGAGAGAAAATTAAAGTGTTGATCACTCGTGACCGAATTTGAAAAATTCGAAAGCCATTCTGCCTTCAAACCATAGGGAACGACTGAGGCTAGAAAAGATGCCATATCGGAATCGCCAATTATTGGCCAGACACCAGAAAGCTGATAAATATTCTGGGTCGTCTCCGATATTTTCTCGATTCGCTTTCTTAATGATTCCGAGAGGAAATTTGAATTGGCAAATTCGAGAGTCGCGATAAGTAAGTCGAATGAAGAAAGGTGGTAGTCGAATGCGAGTTCAGAATTCATTCCTTCGCTATCAAATTGTTCAAATGTTCGACGTTCAAGTTCCCCAGACAATCTTTCTAACTTTGGATCACGAGGGGTCGAATTTGATCCCAGGATTATGAGGGCGACCAGTTCGGCAAGTCGATGATTGTTGGCAGACGAATAGAGGGACGGAAAGCGCTGCATAAATTTTTGTCGTGTTGTAATTGCCATATCGAGTGAGGAGACAAAGTTCGGTTCCCCAAATTCTTTCTCGAGAATGGACTTCAAAAGCAGCAATGACAAAGCTTGGTAAGCAGCTTCAATTGCGGATCCCCATCGAGCCCCAAAGCCGACTCGATCCGTATCTAAGAAGTCTTTTACTGCTTTTACGACGTATGCATTTGCCTCTTCATCGCCCGAGTGTCGTGCATATATTGCGATGGGAATCAACCAGACCAGTCGATTTAACTCCCAAACCAGCCTGATATCTTCTCGAATGTCATCGGAATTGCGGAAAATTAGTTTGAAACATTCGACTTGGCTTGTGTCTCTTCCGCTCAGGAATTTGTACCATTCTGGGGTGTGATTGCTCTTTAGTGGCCAGTCGTGACCGTAAATCTCTAATTTATCTCTTGCAGCCAGCCACTTGGCTTCACAATATTGGAGGTCTGCACTCGCCAAGAAATGCTGCACTTTCAGTGTTTCGAATTGCACTGATTTAGCGGGCCTGCCTGGGTTGAAAGTGGTCTTGAGAACTTGTTCTTTCACTCGATGAGTTCGTTCAGCCCATGACATGACCGAGAGCCTGGACATTGTCCACTTCAGGTGGGACAAGTTCATTCAGTCCACCTTTCGACTACAAATTCGACCAAACCATGACGCTAAGCAGAGTAAAGATCTTCTTTCCATGGCGGGCATCATTGTGCTTATGTTCTTGCAACAATCTTAACCTTGTTGATCTAGGCAGCAATGAATCCACTAACGGACTTGTGCGTTCAAGAACCTCGGCAACCTTCTCAAACAAGGGTCCGGCAAGCCATGCCGCCGTTGGAATGGGAAAACCGCGCTTTGGTGTTTTCGCTAATTGGGGAGGAAGAATAGATTGGGCGGCCTTGCGCAGAAGAGGTTTTGTTTGACCAGCCTTGTAAAGATCTGAATTGGTGAGCGAGAATGCAAATTGAGCGAGGTCGTAATCAAGTAGCAATGGTCGAACTTCGAGTCCATGAGCCATGGCCATCTGGTCAGCTCTGTCGAGAAGTAAAGGTGCAAGCCACTCTGTGAAATCGAAGACTCTCATTCCTCGAAGTCCAGAATCGAAGAGTTCAGAGTTCAAGTGGGCCTGAGGAACTATTTCAAGCTCTGTTGGCCAATTAGTTGCAAAGTACCGGGACCACCTTAAGAGTGCTTCGTCTTCTGTTAAGGCAGAGAGAATCCGGTCAATTTTCTCGCTTCGGCTCCCAAAGCCATTCTTTTGGAGAAAACTAGCGATTGTTCTTACGCCGGAGAGGGCCGCATATCGTTCGATTTGGTTCTTAGGATATCCACCAAAGAATTCGTCCGAACCTTCTCCCGTCAGTACGACTTTGACATCTTCTTTCGCCCTTAGAGCGAGCAAGTAAAAAATTACATCGGCGGGTTCGGCGAGAGGACCTTCTCGTCGCCTAGAACTTTCGATGAAGCCGTCCCACCATGTACTTGAAGTTATAGCAATTTCATGGTGCTTGAGGCCCAAAACTCCTGCGGCCGTTTTTGCTTGATCGATCTCCGATGACTTTTTATCCTCTGGCCAGAAGGCGGTGTAGGCATTCAATCGATATGGCAGTCGATCCTGCGCAAGTTTCGCGATAAGGGCACTGTCAATACCACCGGATAGAAATACTCCGATTTCTACATCGCTAGTGATTGCTCGGTCCGCAGCTTGATTGAGATGATGAAGCAACGACTTGACCTTTTGGTCAGTTGCTTCAGTTCTGTTTGGTGGGATTTCATTCCAGCTTCGGTTCCAAAAAGTTTCTTTTTTCGTATCAACTCCATAAGTCCAAAGTGCCCCCGGTGGCAACCTACGTATTCCGAGGTACACGGTCTCTGGTGCGACAACTGCGCGGGTGGTGAGGAGGGAAATTATTTGATTCTGATTTTCAATCGCTTTTGGAAAATGAGCTGCAAGTGAATTGGCAGATGAACTAAATGCCAAAGTTTCGCCATCGTCATATACAAACAGAGGAAGGATTCCAAAAGCATCTGTCGCAAAAGAAAGTTTCTTTAAATCTGAATCCCAAATCGCAAATGCGAACTGGCCTCGGAGTCTTTTGAGGGATCCGGCACCTTCTTGTTCCCAAAGAGCTAAAAGTGTTTCCGTGTCACCTTGCGTTTGAAACGGATAACCCAAGTTCTCACGCAATTGCTTGTAATTATATATTTCGCCATTGAAAACTATCGTGAATCGATTATTGGATGAGGTCATCGGCTGACGCGAACCACCTAAGTCAATGATGGATAGTCGTCGATGCCCAAAGGAGAGCTTGTCTGAAGTAAATTCAACTTGTCCTAAATCATCAGGTCCGCGGTGACGAACATCGTCCATCAAGATTTGCGTTACGCCTGCAGCAGTCTGATCAAAAGGCGACCAGACTCCGCATATCCCGCACATTTTTGACCAGCCAGTCTGTTTGTAGGAGTGGGTTCCATTCTTGAATGGTGCCCAAATATAAGGGGAGAAGTGAAACATTGTGATGATGAAAGGTGAACAGATTGTTAGGATTTTAAAGGCCTTGACCAGTCAATCGAGGTTGATTGGTTATCGCGAAGGTTTCCCACGTTGATATTTAGTTCGAGAGTCACAGATTACAGTTCTCCAATGAAGGTGCTCACTATTTGTAAAATGAACCAAGCACGTTCGGCACTCGCAGAAGCAGTTATTCGTCGTTTTCTTCCTAACTTGGAAATTAGCTCCGCGGGCGTTCAAGCCGTTTCAAACACTCCATACCTAACATCAGTTGTGCAGCTTTCCCGGAAATGGGGGGTGGCAATCGCCGAAGGTGGGTCAAAGACTCTTGATCTCAGCCTCGAACTCATTGAGGCGGATCTCGTGATTTGCGCCGAAGCCTGGATGAAAGATGACCCAAGGATCCAAGCGGCAGATCGTCAAGTGGTTTCCTACGAAGATTTTGCGTCGGATTCAAGTTTCATGCCTTTCGATCCAGAAACGATGACTGGTCGCACTTTGGAGACCGAACTGGCAAAAGTCGCATGGGTCAACCTCCGCGCCGTTCGTGAATTGTGGTCTGGCTTTTTCCAGCATGAAATTGTGGTGGTGATTCCTGAGACCGAGTTTCAGACGGAATCGGCTATTGCCTTTGCGAGAGAACGCGCCGCTGATACTTCAGGGCTCATAATCGATGCCGACGTGCGGTCACCCATTCCAGGGGAGTTTCGAAGGTCCGGGCTTTCAGTGGGTCCAATATCTCTCGCTGAAGGCGCACATTCCTTCGAGGTACTCTCAGGAATCGTTGAGAAAAGCCAACCGGAAGCTTTTTTACTGTCAATGGATTGGCGTGATTTGCTCGCGGACCTCTGCGTCGATCGCCCACTTTATTTGGTCACAGCGCCTCAAATTATTCCGACCGGGCCTTTGCCAGATGCTTACTTAGCCGCAATTTGGGCCAGCGAAATTCACGTTATCCGTCGATAATTTGCCTTCTACGAATATCAAACAGGTAGGGTACGGTGGGGGCAACTAATCGAGTAGTTAGGGAATTTGTGGAATTAAGTGATTATTGGAGATTAATTCTCCGCTACCTGCCTCTAGTTGTTGCCAGTACCGCGATCGGAATTTTGGCAGCTGGTATCTACACCTTCACCGCGACTCCTTCCTATGACGCGACTGCCCAGATATTTATTTCGACTCCTGCGGCTTCTCTTGATATTTCAGCACTCGCGACTGGGTCCAGTTTCTCTCAACAACGCGTGAAGTCGTATGCCCAGATTATTAACGGGCCAGCGACTCTCCAGCCGGTAATTGATGAGCTGAA
Source organism: Actinomycetes bacterium (assembly GCA_037133095.1). Taxonomy (GTDB): domain Bacteria; phylum Actinomycetota; class Actinomycetes; order Nanopelagicales; family Nanopelagicaceae; genus CAIMZW01. Next base: position 59,162 of record JBAXOT010000004.1, on the reverse strand, counting down.
ACTCAATACCACTGTTGAATTATTGGCAAAACGCGTTTCCGCGACAGCGCCGTTGGACACGGTGTTGATCAACGTCAAAGTCAGCGATAACAACCCAAATACCGCCGCGGCCATCGCCAACAGCGTGACGAAGCACTTTGCGGTGACCGTTGATGCCCTGGAAATTTCGCAAGCTGGCGGCGGATCGCCCGTGAAGGTATCGACAGTAAAAGACGCAGTGCCTCCACTAAAACCTGCGTCACCTAAGAAAACTTTGAACTTATTGCTTGGCCTTATTCTCGGCTTCGGTCTGGGCTTGGGTCTGGCAACTTTGCGCCAGCTCTTTGATAACACCGTGAAGAACGAAGAGCACTTGGCGGGCGTACCACTGCTCGCAGCAATTGGTTTTGACGATGACGCAATTACTAAGCCATTGCTGACGCAGATTGGTCGATATTCATCGCGCGCCGAATCTTTCCGACAGTTGCGAACGAATTTGCAATTTATTGGTTCCGACAATCCGCCGACTGTTATTGCAGTTTCATCGGCGCTTCCAAACGAAGGAAAAACTACAACCTCATTGAACTTGGCCATCACACTTTCACAGGCTGGTTACAAAGTGGCCCTGGTCGAGGCAGATTTGCGCCGTCCAAAGGTCAGCCAGTATCTAGATGAGACAATCTCCGCAACCGGGCTCAGTGAAGTTCTCACTGGCCGAGCCAAGTTCACCACCCCCGCCTCGTTGGCAAAGTTGTTGACTCCGTGGGGCGATAACGAATTGAGAATTCTGCCTTCTGGCGCCATTCCACCAAACCCAGCCGAACTTCTCAACTCCGACACAATGGATCGATTGATGGAGGGACTAAAAACAGCGTTCGATTATGTAATTCTCGACTGTGCACCTTTGCTGCCAGTAACCGATGCGGCGATTATCGCTTCTAAGGCCGACGGTGTGCTCTTGATTGCGCGTGCAGGTGTCACAAAGATTTCGCAGTTCCAAGGTGCCAACGATGCCATTACGGCTGTTGGCTCAACCGTTCTGGGCGTGGTCTTAAACATGATTCCGTTGAGTCGCGCCGGCGCCGATTATGGATATCGGTACGGTAACTACAGTTATTACGGAAGTAAGTACCGCCCCTATGCGGGCAGATACAAGCCATATGGGGCTAAATATGCGCCGGAGAAGCCATATGCTCCGCGGACGGAATAAGTAATTGAAATTCATGAATAGACGCCGCTGGGTCATCCTGGTGGCGTCTTTCTTTGGGCTCATTCTTGCGGCTTATCTTTTCGTTGGAATTCAACTCGGACTCGAGGGACGGCAGGCGCTCAAAGAGGGTAAGGCACTCGCGGCTTCCTTGGGCAATCTGGGCGATGGTGGCCCGTCGTTGGATTCTTCAATTGCCAGTCTGCTGCACCATGCCAAATCACTGGATGCCAAGATTTCTAATCCAATGTTTAAGCCGTTTATTTGGGTTTCAGGTCAGACTCATCGATTTAACCAATTGCAAGATGCAATCGCCCAAGGCGAACGATTGATGCAGGTAGCGCCGGGATTGTTGGGGTCGCATGGATCGCGAAAGTACCTGATCGCGTTTCAGAATAATGCCGAAGCACGTGGTACCGGCGGAATCATCGGTGGTTATGCCGAGATTCAGGTGACGAATGGGCAGATTAAGATTTTGCGATTAGGCAGCAATGCGAAATTGAAATCATTAGATGTTATGCCGATTTTGATCTCCTCTGAATTCTATGATCTCTACGGCAACGATCCTGCGATCTGGCAGAACTCCAATGAGGATGCACATTTCCCTTATGCGGCGCGGATTTGGATGGCGCTCTGGCAAAAGCAATTTGGCGAGAAGTTGGACGGCGTATTAACCGTCGATCCTGTCGCATTGAGCTATGTACTGAAAGTGGTCGGTCCTGTGACGATGGCAGATGGCCAAGTCATTACGTCACAAAACATTGTGGAACAAACCTTGTCCGTGGCATATGCGAGATTCGCGACCGATAACGCAAGGCGCAAAAGTTACTTGGTGGATATCGCTCATTTAGTTCTGCAGAAATTGCTGGCCGGGGGATATTCCAAGATCTCACTGGGCCGGCAATTGATTACCCCATGGAATCAGGGGCGCCTGCTTTTCTACAGTACAAATGAAACGGAAGAGGCTGCTTTGGCCACTACCAAGTTCGGTGGCGACATCACCACCAATGCCAAGAATGAATATTTGTCGACGGTAATAAACACTGATGGCAACAAAATGGATTATTACCTTGATCAATCGGTATCCATCAAGTCCTTGGCGTGCACCCCGGTTCGCACGACTCAAATCACCTTGACGGCTCGAAATTCAGTTCCAGCCGGGGCGGTGTTGCCCTCTTACGTGATGGGACGGCTGGATTTAGGCATGCCCAACGGTTATCACAACTCCCACGGATTTTCAGTCGGGATTTATGGTCCGCTTGACTCAAAGCTGGTTTCGGCCCGAATCGTTGGCTCGAACGACCAATTGAATCTGAGCCACGTTGAATTAGGCCGTCCGGTCTTCTTTGCATCGGCGGATCTCAATCCTGGGTCGAGCGTGAAAATTATTGCCAACTTTTCCGGCGGCGAGGGGCCAATTGCTTACCGAACTGCCCCGCAAGTCAGACCAGTCAATACCAGCATTTCCGATCACTGTTGAGGCACTTTAGGATCGCCTTGCGGCTCTAAAACAACTGTTTCACGCTCATTTTGAGGCGAACTTCGACATACCTTAGGTCTAATTAAGTTTATGTAAAGTGGAAGTATCGGCGTGACAAGAGACCTAGGTCTCACTTATCATTTGCACATGGGGACTCCATTTAAATTCGCACGCTCTCTGGCACTTGGTGCCGCCGCAATCTTGACAATAGGCCTCACGGCTCCAGCTTTTGCTGCAGATGCTAAATATCCTCCAGGAGGCCCTGGCACCGGTCAAAAAGCGACCACGGGCACATTAACTGGCTCCGTCACCACCGTTGCTGGTGACAAGAAGAAGGAAGTGAATCAGGTTGCCCCTGTAACTCAGGTGGTGAAGGTCAAAGTGCCTGCTGACACTCAATCTGCGCAGATTCAAATTGGTAAAATTACCTACGACATAGTCATTGATTCCGATGGCACCTTCAAGTTGCCCGTAGTGGTTGGACCTAATGACAAAATTAAGTTGACGGTGCAAGACTCTAAAGGGGGATTGACTTCATTTGCCTTGAAATTAAATTTTGCCTTGAAATTAAATCAGGCTCCCGTATCTATTGCCAACGTCAACTTCGACCTTGGATCCTCAGATCTCACCAGGGATGCAAAAAATACATTGAACAAGGCCGTTGACACCATTGTCAGCCACGGTTTCACAAAGATTTTTCTTTCAGGTTATACAGATACCGCAGGTGATGGAACTTTCGATAACAAAGCCTTGTCTGATCAGCGTTCGGCTAACGTCCAAGGGTTCTTGCTTCAGGCGCTCCGGGCACGGGGTCTGGGGGCAAAAGTGAAGATTACTTCTGCTGGGTACGGATCTAAAAACCCAGTTGTTAAAACGAAAGACAAGACCCCTGAACCTCTCAACCGTCGAGTGGAAATCTCGGTTTCCTAACAGCCAGCAAGGCTATAAGTCGAAGGTTGCAGAAAGTTTGGTTAGTCACGGGAACCTCAGGTTCCCGTGACTTTTTTTATCGGTTTCGCTCTCAGGATCCCAATAAATTTCTTGATTAAGTTTGGGTAAATCCCAGTAAATTCAGGTGACAATATTGCCGTCGAGCACCTAAACTTCCCGCAAATGAAAACATACCGAAAAGTCCCCGTCGGTCTGGCACTACTAGCCATGACTTTTTTACCCATTCACTCTGCTACCGCTGCCGGCCCGAAACCCAGCAAAGTATTAAAAGAGTTGCAAATAACTGTTGCCAAAGATACGGAGGCTGTAAGAGCACTAACGGCCAAGTTCAAAGGTGTCCAGTTTTCGGTTCAAGGATTACAAAAAGATATTGCCACTCTCCTAGCAAAAAAGAATAAGACCGGCTTGACTAAAAAAGAGCAATCTAAATTGGAAGCACTTCAAGCTTCACTCCCGGTCCAGCAACGGATACTGGATGGCATTATCAAAACGAATTCCATGGAAAATAGTCCACTAAGGATCGCCAATAACAAGTTGGCAAAAGACTTGTTGGCCTACCAGGCGCAGGTCAAATTGGAGAACCTGGTGATAGACCAGAGCTTCGTTTCGAAGGTCAAGGACACTGTTTTTGTGGCCGAGAAAGCGGACAGCAAAGCTGCCTACCCACCGATTGGCCCACGATAAAACCACCTTGGTAAACACTGTATCCGCCGAGACCTCGTAAGGGGGTTGCTAGTCAAATGTCCCCAATGACTAGAATTATGAAGAAGTCTCCAGCGTCTGCCGAAATGGCAATCGTGAGGAGAATCGATTGACGATCTACAAAGAAGGCTAATCGGTGAGACGAGAGTATTCAGCGTCATCAGACGGCGATATGCCACGCCTTCGTTACACCGAGTACTCGGATGGCTCTGCTCGCAATGTCGTGCTCTTTGATTTGGTAGTTCTGCTCGCAGTGGGAATCCTCACCGCAATATTTAGATGGAATTCCATTTCCTGGGTCAATCTTGGCAACCGAGAGACAATTTTGGTTTTCCTGATGCCAATGACCTGGTTCATTTCGTTGGCTTGGACCAATGCCTGGGTATTTAGTGGCTTGTCGTCACCTTCGGAAATTTATGTGCGGGTGCTCCGGGCCGGGATCGCCACCTTGGCGATCATGGCTGGCACCTCCTTTATATTCAAGCAAAACTTTTCTCGGGCCTATATTTTAATCTCCATTTTTCTTGGCACCTTGTTACTGATGCTCATTCGCAAAATAGCGCAGGTAGTTTTTGGCCGAAAGCGTGATCGATTAAAACTAAACAAACGAGGGCTCTTCCTGACCTTGCGAAATTCCTGGCCTGAATTAATTGATGTAGCCGCCGATTTTCACGAGTCTGAAATCAAGACTTATGTTTATCATGAGGATGAGAAGGCGATCACCGAAGAGTTAAAGAATTTTCTCTTGGGTGAAGGAATCGATTTTGTAGTTCCCTGCGCCAAATTTGCCGATAATCCGCATCGACTTCGAAGATTATTGGAGTTACTTGATCAGCTCGATATCAAGTTGTATTTGGTAGATCCATTGGCCGAGATGGCGCAACGCCGTGGCGCGACGCTGCAAAATCTTCATTCTTATACCGTGATGAATGAGCCACGAATTCAACATTCCAAAGCCCTCTTTAAACGAGCCATTGATTTAGCCTTAGGCCTAATTGCGTTCATTATTTTCTTACCGCTGATGTTATTGGTAGCCATCATGGTGAAAGTGACGAGTCGTGGACCAGTCTTTTACACCGACCTACGAATTGGACAAGGTGGAGAACTTTTTACCTTTCCAAAATTTAGATCGATGAGAGATGGGGCGGACAGTGAACGATTGGATATTTTGGGTCGCCCGGATGAAGAGATGGAAGATCGTTACAAGGAAGATCCGCGGATTACCAAAGTCGGAAAAGTTATACGTCGGTTCTCCATCGACGAATTGCCCCAACTGTGGTGTGTCATCAGCGGCACCATGTCCATCGTCGGACCCCGGCCAATCTTGCGCGAAGAGTTGTCACAACTCGAAGCACAGAGCCATTACCGACAAATCGCACTGCCGGGCTTGACTGGGCTTTGGCAGGTCAGCGGGCGTAAAACCACCAGCTGGGAAACCCGCATGGAGATGGACCTCAAATACATCAACGAGTGGTCGCCATATCTGGACTTTGTCCTGTTATTGCGAACCATTCGCGTGGTTTTGACCGGCAAAGGTGCGTATTAGCAGGCGATTCCGACCAAATGTCTAGACTGCCTGACTTTTATCTCACATATTGGTGACAAAACCTCACGATAGTCTTACAGTTTATTCATGAAAACGTTACAGAGAACCGGCGCGATAGTAGCCCTCGTAACCGCTTCATTAGGAATTTCTAGTGAAACAGTCGTCCAAGCTGCAGTGCCCGCTTCCATAATCCAGATGCAAAGTTCGTTACAACAAGATAGCCAAACGATCTCGATATACACCCGTCAATTGGCCACCTTGAATGCACAAGTCGCCGTTAAGGCGCATCTCTACAGTATCGCCAAGCTTGGCGCCCAAAAGGTCTCCTTGAGGGTCAATCTAAAAAATGCCAGAGACGCAGCAACAAACTTGCAGCAAATCCTCACTTTGGCCGTGGCTAAGTTGGGAACTGATTTTCAGGCTATGACCAAGACCGCCAATCAAGTGAACTTCAAATTGCCGTCGAGCTATTTACTTTCGCTGTCGAGAATCTAAAGAAACTTTCATGAAGACGTTTTGGAGAGAAAACACACCTTCTCGAGCGAACCTGGGAGTTGCTCTCGTTGCGACTTCGGTGATGTTGCTTAGCCCTTCGATTGCCTTCGCCAGCACGGCTGTGCCAAAGGTTGTTTTCGCCGATGAGGCCGAATTAAAAATGGACTCCCAGACTTTGGATAACTACAAGGCTCAACTTGTGGTGCTTCGGGCCGAGTTGCGACGGGCAAAAGGTAAGTCCACGATTGCCGATGCCAAAGCGGCGGTAGATGCACATGCCAAGTTGTACCAAATTGCCCTGAATAAGTTAGGTACCGATTTACAAAACCTGCTGGCTCAGGCTAATAAGTACCATGTGACACTTTCTGCCGCATATATTAAGTCGCTCTCAAAAAACTCTTAGGTGTTTGGGGTTTGCTGCTGGAGCTCCGTTATCACTCTGCGCATATCAACCAAAGATCGTTGCGCCGTTGACAAATCGTCCTGAAGTTTTCGATATTTTCGTGACTCATAGAGAGCTTCGGAAATCCAGTCTGGGGTCGCCGAAAACAAGCCCTCGTTACATGTATTGAGGTGAGCGGACTTTAGCGCCGCGTAAATATCGAGCAATTCCGTAGTCTCTTGGATTCCAATCCCGCGAATGCCGGATACGTCGTCACTTCTTGAGAATTCAGGATTCATAAATTCAGCGGTCTTATTTACCAAGTCTGCTGGCACATTTTCGAGATTAAGGGATGCGAAAGTCCAGGCAAATTCTGCCAAGCTGTTGATGGTGGGCACTTTGTCACTTAGCGCGCTCTGATAATCGACTATTTTGTGAGGTCGACCGCGAAGCTCTGAGAAGAGAGTTTGCATATAGAAATACCACACGGCCAAACCCTGTCTGTGGGTCAAGCCATTACGTAAGTGCAGTGATTGAGCAATCTCCAATGGATTTCGCACCACGATTATTGTAGGTAGACGTTCGAGGGCGATTCGATCCCAGAGTGGAAGCAGCAGAGATATTCGAGGGTCTTTAATGAACCAATTTTGACTTTGTCCGTCGATGAATTTCACGTGCGAGCGATAATTCCTGACCGTATTCTCGGAAAAAGCCAGCCAAGTGTCCGAGTGAAAAATCGGTGGGACTAACCAATCTCCGCCTAGAGTTTGGAGAGCTGAGTCGTTCACCGCAATCACATCTACTCTTTCGAAGAAACCTGAAGGATTCACGATGGAACTACCCAACATCGTCCCTTCCCCGTGGGACACGCCAAGTTGATCTAAGACTCCGGCGACCATGCTGGTTCCGGAACGGTGCATTCCAGTAACTATCAAGCCCACTTTAACCCCATGCCTTCTCGACTAAGTCGTTCCCGAACTTGTTAATTACATATTCATACACAGGAAGATTGTGAAGAGTGATTTCCTGTCTGAGTTGAGAAGGAACTGTAGTACTGGATTGGGTTGTATTTACTTTGGCGCTGAAATTTGGCACTCGGTAATCAAGTTCGAGAAAGCTGCAAAGCGCTCGGATCGACTTTTCGGTGAACAGGTTCTCAAAAAATCCAAAATGTATTTCCTCGGGCTTGAAAACTGCTTCTAGGTTCTTAATCGTTATGTCATATCGAGCCCGAAGATTGAAGTGAACAGAGGGATAGACACTCCTGATGAAATCAACTTCGCCTTTGCCTTGGTCGAGCGAAGGATCCTGGCGCAGTATGAGCCGTGCAGCAGAAATTGCTCTTGCCACAGGATCTCGCATCATAAAGACAACTTTGGGAGTGAAACTTGCTTTCAATAGATTCTCTCTAATGCTGGAAAATGCCGCGGCGGACAAGGCGGCATATAGAGGTGTGGTCTCCCCGGTGAGGTTCTTGCCTTGGCCATTCCTAATGAGGTTGCTGAAATGCTCGAAATAGAGGTTCGGGGATTGGATGAATTTTAATCGATCGATGGCGAAAGAGTCAGTTGGTAAACCAAGTTCCAGTCTTTGTTCCTGCTGCAGCGCATCTTCCCGATATTGATCGAGGTAGGAGAGCGCAGGGGGTAAATATATCGAGTCAAAGACGTGGTATTCCTTGAAGAACCCTGGTTGGAATTGCGGGTTCTCTGACACGTAGTTGTAGGTCCAACTGGTTCCCGCGCGCTGTGCTCCGACTCCGAGAAGGAAGTTGACGCCCATGTAACTATGCTAGTTAGGTTTAGGAATCGATTCAGTACTATTCGGTGTGCCTTTACATATCGAGCTGCCTGAACATGGCCCCGGATGGACTCGTTTTGGAAATAAAATCTTCCAGGCTTTGGTGTCGGAACGGTTTTCGAATTTACTCGATGGCGATGTACTTATTCATGGTTGCCAAGTACCTGGCTACTTTGGCGGCGAATACTTGGGCGAAACTGGTACAGATCTCACCGCATTGAAAGCCTCCGGCGAGTGGATTAATCTCACGACCCAGCAAATTCCTTACGATTTAGTGGTTCGGCAATATCAACGTGGACTGATCAAGGGTGTCACGGTTTCCATGTGGGGAATGCGCATTCGCCACTTAGAGAGTTCGCTGCCGCACTTGCGCCAATGGTTGGACCAAGTACTGGAACCGATTGAAGTGCCCGAGGTTACTGATGATGAGATTTTGATCAGTATTCGTCTGGGGGATATTGCAACTGAGTATGTATTTCACCCCGATTATTACCCCTTACCGATTTCGTATTACCAACGAGTCATTTCGGAATCTGGTTTGAAACCAATCTTTGTCGGGCAATTGACTCCGTGCGAGTATCTCTTGCAACTCAGCCAAGCGTTTCCTGAAGCAGAATTCTTGGAACCAGACATTTTGTCCTCCTTTAAAATGATTAGAGAGGCGAAAAATAAGGTAATTGCGGTATCCAGTTTTGCCTATCTCGCGGCCTGGTCCGGGCGAGAAGATACAACAGTGGTAATGCCAATTGCGGGACTTTTTAATCCGATGCAACGTCCTGATGTGAACCTCATGCCGACCGATGATCCTCGCTTTAGCTATCGATATTTTGCACCCGCCCGGCGCGAGGATGGTGAAGGTTTAATGGCGTTCATGGACCGGCTCGACCGAACCAGCCAAGGATTTCCGCTCACGTAATGAATGAGGTTTAGCACTTACGGAAATAGGTTTCGGGAAAGTTCCCTTACCTAAGATTGCAGGTCATGCACGTTCTACAACCAGCAGATACGAAAGTGACCTCATGTCAAAACTTCGCACCGCCGCTCTTGCCCTCATTCCCCTGTTTCTAGTTACTTTGGCCCCTGGCGCTGGCGCAGCAAATTCCTATACTCCGCCCGGCAACATCATCATTGCGGATGAAGGAAATAATCGGTTAGTTCTGATCAATCCCGCCGGACAAGTCAAATGGATATTCCCGCAAAAGGGAGATCTAAAGCCAGGGCAGACTTTCGAGACGCCAGATGACATTTTCTTCTCCCCTGATGGCAAACAAATAATTGCCACCGAGTCCGAACATCAAATGGTGAGCATTATTGATATTGCGACCCGAAAGATCACCTTTGAATATGGCGTCCCAGATAAGGGATCTGCAAAAAAAGGCTCGTTAAATAATCCGGACGATGCAATTATGTTGAAGAGCGGACGTCTGTTGATTGCTGATATCAAGAACTGCCGGTTGCTCTTTGTAAATCCCCTAACTCGTGGCACCTCTCAGATTGGTACCACTGGGGTCTGCCGTCATAGCCCTCCTAAATATTTGGGCAGCCCAAATGGTGCGTTTCCGATGAAGGATGGTCGATTCCTTGTGACCGAAATTAACGGCGATTGGATCGACGCGATGACTTTGGCTGGCAAAGTTTCGTGGGCGATTCACGCACCTGGTGTCAGTTATCCCTCGGACGCCAATGAAGTATCAGCCAATGTCTATCTCACGGTGGATTTTGTAAAACCCGGCCAGATTGTGCTCTTTAATTCCAAAGGAAAGTTGCTCTGGCAGTTCAAACCACTTGGCGCCCTGGCGTTAAACCACACTTCCCTCGCCTTGCCCCTGGTGCCCGGAAAAATCATTGCCACAGATGATGCGAATCATCGAATCATCATCGTCGATATTGCGACGAAGAAAATAGTCTGGCAGTACGGTCACATGAAGAAGGCGGGAACCGCAGCCGGATACCTCAACAATCCAGATGGATTGGACATGGTGCCGGCCAATTCGCCTCTGGCTACTCTCTAGGTTTAACTTGTCGAAAACTGCTTAACTGATAGTGTCACGACGTGACCTTTCAAGAGCATTTTCTTTCCAAAGCGAGCGTTAAATTTTCGTTTTCTAGCGAGCACCAACCAGCCTTGTATGTGAATCCGGGGGATCGGATTCGGTTGCAAACATGGGATTGTTATATGGGACAGGTGACGACTCCAGAACACAATGCCGGTACATATGATCGCGCATTTATAAATGGCGCGACTGGACCAATTTTTGTAAACGGTGTGTTGCCAGGAGACACCTTGTCGGTGACACTGGAAGAAATTATCCCTGGACCAGTCGGCGCCGCGATGTTGTCGCCAGGCGAGGGTCAATTGCATGATCTGGTTAAGGCGCCCTACACCCGAATTATTCGGGTTGAAGATGGCATGGTTCATCTCAATGAGAAAGTTTCTTGGCCAATGGCACCTATGGTCGGGGTGATTGGTGTGGCACCGAAAGTGGGTGAAATCGGGACTTTGCCGGCTGGAAAGCATGGCGGCAATCTCGATAACAATATGAACAAACCAGGTTCAATAGTTCATTTGCCGGTTTGGCACGAAGGTGGATTGCTGGGCATTGGAGATATGCATGCCTCTATGGGTGATGGCGAAATTTGCGGTACCGGGGTTGAGATTGGTGGCGAGGTAGTCATCACGGTTGATGTCATCAAGGGTCACTTCTCTGAATGGCCAGTCACAGAGACGGCAGATTCTTGGATTACCCATGGTGTTGCTGTCGATGACCTTACGTTGGCGTTAAAGCACGCATGTGTTGAAGCCGCAAATATTTTGGTGACGCAGTGGGGGTTTACTTACGAAGATGCTTTTATCTTTTTATCAGTTCGCGGTGATTTAGGAATTGCCCAAGCCGTTCATCCATCCAGCGGAACTGTGATTGCCAAGATGCGAGTTCCGAAGATTGCTGCATGTCCAAGTCCGGTTCGTCAATCAAAATAAGTATTTGAGAAAGAGGTTGAGATGAATTCTGTAACAAGTGAAATGACGTGGCGACCAGGTAAAACTTGGTACAAAGTTATTGGTGATCTGAAGAACGGCAAGACGCCGGTAGTGGTTCTCCACGGCGGCCCAGGTATGGCGCATAATTACTGCATTTCTATCGCGGAATTAATCGCGCAATCAGGACGAGCCACAATTTTGTACGACCAAATCGGATGTGGACTTTCAACTCACCTGCCTGATGCACCGGCCGAATTTTGGCAGCCGGAATTATTCATGGAAGAACTTCAAGCGTTGGTCGAGCATCTTGGCATTTCTGACGACTACTCGATCATTGGCCAATCTTGGGGTGGCATGCTGGGAATGCAGTTTGCTATCACCAGACCACATGGTTTGAAATCTTTAGTCATCGCGGATTCACCTGCCAGTATGAAGGTTTGGGTCTCTGAGGCAAATCGTTTGCGAGATCAACTGCCTGCCGAGGTGCAAGCCACTTTGTTAAAGCATGAGGCCGCGGAAACAACCACGGATCCAGAGTATCTCGAGGCAGTTCAGGTGTTTTACGATCGCCATGTTTGCAGAATTCCCTTGCCGGCCTGGGCGCAAGAAAGTTTCGATCAGGCTGCGATCGACCCAACCGTCTATGGCACGATGAATGGGCCGTCGGAGTTCCATGTCATTGGCTCTTTAAAAGAATGGGATATCACCGACGACCTTCATAACATCAATGTGCCAACGATGTTGGTTTCTGGTTTTTATGATGAGGCTACCCCGGACATGGTCAAGATTATTTACGAGCGAATTCCGGGCGCGACTTGGGAACTCTTCCCGGAGTCTTCACATACGCCACATATCGAAGAACCAGCCAGATTCAAACGAATTGTGAACGCCTTTTTCGACAGCGTTCAAGGATAACTTCTGTTGATTGCTAGATCGTGGGAAAATGGCAAGCTACTTGGCGATCGGCCATCTGAATTAAAGGCGGTTCTTCGTTCCGGCATCGTTCGACGGCGATTGGACATCGTGGATGAAACGAACATCCGCTTGGACGGTTAATGGGATTAGGAATGTCACCGGTCAAGATAATTCGCGTACTTGTCTCGTCGGTATCCATGCGTGGGTTGGCAGATAGTAAGGCTTGGGAATATGGATGGGCTGGCGAGTCATACAGTGAATCGGCATGTGCGAGTTCGACGATCTTGCCTAGATACATCACAGCAATCCGATCAGAGACGTGTCGAACTACGCCAAGATCATGGGCGATGAAGATATAAGTCAAGCCAAACTCTTCTTGCAAGTCATGAAAGAGATTGAGAATCTGGGCTTGGATGGAGACGTCCAAGGCGCTGACGGGCTCGTCGGCTACGACAAGTTCAGGGTTGAGAGCCAGGGCTCGGGCGATAACCACTCGTTGGCGTTGGCCACCGGAGAATTCATGTGGATATTTGGAATAGGAATTAGCATCCAAACCAACTTTTTCTAAGAGTTCGCGCGCTCTTTGCTTTCGCTCTTCTCGTGAGGCGCCTTGAATCCGGAGCGGCTCTTCAATAATCTTGCCGATTTGTCGTCGCGGATTTAGCGAGGCGTACGGATCTTGAAAGATCATCTGGAAGCGCTTGCGTAATGGTCGGATTTTTCTCGCGCCGAGTTTTCCTAAATTATGACCATCAAAGTCAACGGTGCCCGAAGTGATTGCCTCAAGGGAGACCAACATTCGGCCCAGGGTGGATTTTCCGCAACCCGATTCGCCAACAATTCCTAAAGTCTCACCTTGCATAAGTTGAAAGGAAACCTCGTTTACCGCATGGACTTGGTCTTTGCTCTTTTTCCGTAACTTCGATCCGATTGTGTAGGTCTTAGATACATTGGCGACATCAAGCAGGATTCTAGTCATGCGAGCTCCAAAAAGCAGGCGGCGCCATAGCCCAGGTCATTGAGAACCAGTGGTGGCTTTTCACTGCAAGCGGCATGAACTTTCGCGCATCGATTGGAGAATGAACATCCGACAGGCAGGTTGAGAAGTGATGCTGGTTGGCCGGGAATTGCATCTAGGTGGGTGGTGCGCTTTCGATTAATTCGCGGCACCGAATTCATCAAGCCTTGGGTATATGGATGGCGGGGATTTCGGAAGATGTCGCGCTTGGTATTTCGCTCGACCATCTTGCCAGCGTACATAACTAGAACTTCATCAGCTATCTCGGAGACCACGCCCATATCGTGAGTAATGATGATGATCGAAGATTGGTATTGGGCTTTGAGTTTTTCTAGAAGATCGAGAATCTGGGCCTGGATGGTGACATCAAGGGCCGTGGTTGGTTCATCGGCAATAAGGAGTTTGGGGTTCAGGGCCAATGCCATGGCGATGATTGCACGCTGGCGCATGCCACCGGAGAATTCGTGTGGGTATTGATCAACCCGACGTTTGGCATCGGGGATGCCGACCTCGTCCAAGATTTCAATCGCGCGTTGGCGGGCCTGTGACTTGCTCATCGAGGTGTGTAGGCGAATCTGTTCGACGATATGCCAGCCCACGGTATAGACCGGCGTTAAAGCCGTCATCGGGTCTTGGAAGACCATGGCAATCTCATTGCCTCGAATCGTGCGCATTTGCTCATCGCTTTTTGTGATGAGGTCCGCGCCCTTGAAGAGGACAGTGCCCGAAATCGTGGCGTTTCGATCGCGGATCAATCCCATGACGGCGCTCATCGAAACCGATTTGCCACTTCCGGATTCACCCACAATTCCCAAGGTCTCGCCGGTGCGAAGTGTGAAGGAGAGATCATCGACTGCGCGAACGATGCCGCGAGAAGTGGCAAAATCTACATGCAAGTTCTTGACCTCTAATAAATTATCAAGCATCGCGCACCCGTGGATCTAGGTAGGCGTAAAGAACGTCGACCAGCGCATTGGCCATGACCACGAAGAATGAGGCATAGATAACGGTGGCCATAATGACGGGCAAGTCAAAGTTCTGCAGTGAGTTGAAGGTCAATTTTCCAACACCTTGAATCCCGAAGACAACCTCAGTGAGAAGTGCCGAGCCGCCAACGAGGGCTCCAAAATCCAAGCCAAAGAGCGAGACGATGGTAATCAAGGACATTCTGGTTGCGTGCTTCAATAAGATGCGATTCTCGCTCGCACCTTTTGCGCGCTCGGTCTTGATGTAATCCTCTTGCATTACGCCGATGATTTCGCTGCGCAAGACCCGGATATAGATTCCGGCATAAAGAATCGCCAAAGTGAACCACGGGAAAATCAGGTGGAGGAACCATTGCCAAGGGTCTTGCGAAAGACCCACATAGCCCAGCGCGGGAACCCATTTAAATACGCTGCTGTGTAATTTGCTCTGGGTGAGAAGATTGACGAGTTCGCCGAGCCAATACACCGGCAGGGAGACGCCAATGATGCCGAAGATCGAAATGGCCGGGTCGATCCACGACTTTCTATTCTTCGCCGCCAATACCCCCAAGCCAATGCCAAGAATGAGCCAGATGATCGCCGCACCAATAACGAGTGAAAGTGTTGCAGGAATTGCTTGCCAGAGTTGGGGCAAAACCTTCGCACCGCGATTGACGTAAGAGGTCAAGTCTTGCGAGATAAAGAGATGGCGCATCATCGATAGGTATCGAATCGGAATAGGTTTATCGAGTTCGAAAGAAGCCCGCACCTGTTGCAAAGTCTGTTGGTCGGCATTTCTGCCTGCGATGCGAGCCGCCGGATCAACGCCAGGCGTTGCAAAGAAAATAAGAAAGACCAAAATAGAAATCGAGGTCAGAACAAAGACCATCGCGGAGAGACGCTTGAGAATAAAGGAGGTCACAAGGCGCCTCGCAATCGTGCCTTGGGATCCAATGCATCTCTGACTGCATCACCCAACAAGTTCAGGGCAACGGCGGTAAGAACAATCATGAAACCAGGTGCAAAGGCAACAATGGGGCGGGTGTAAAGAAGTCCGAGACCGTCATTAATAATGGTTCCCCATGATGCAGCAGGTGGTTGAACACCGATAGAAAGAAAGGAGAGAGCGGATTCAGTCAGCATTGATAGGGCAATCATCAAGGGTACAAAGACAAGTACTGATGGAAAAACGTTTGGCAAAATTTCCCGAAAGATGATGGTGGAGTTCTTAGCACCCGAACCAACGGCGGCGCGAACAAATTCGCGCTCGCGCAGGGCGAGGACTTGGCCTCGGATGGGCCGGGCAACATAAGGCACATATACCAAACCAATAATGATGATTGGAAGTGCAAGAGAGCCTGCCCCGACATGAATCGGACCAAGGCTCAAGCCGCTGGTGAGCAGAACGACCGAGAGCGAAATGGAAAGTAGGTAGACGGGGAAAGCCCAGATGACATCCAAAATTCGGGAGAGAAGGGAATCGATAAAGCCACGCCAATAGCCAGCGACAAGTCCGATAATGATGGAGATGACAATGGTGAGCAATGCGGCTAAAGAGCCAATCATTAAAGTATTTCGGCCGCCGTATAACAAGCGGGCGAAGACATCGCGACCTTGGTTGTCCGAACCGAGAAAGTACTTGCTGAAGTTCCAGGTGGGACCAATCGGAGTAACACCAAGACCCAGACCGCCCGTGGATTGCTCTAGTACGGGTAGATCTTTTCCATGTAAGTGGATGGTGGCGTTGAGCGATGAGGTAAAGGGATCGGTATGCGCGATGTTGTGGGCATAAACCGGGGCAAAAATGGCGAGTATCGCGATGAAGATGAGAAATATCGAAGCAATCCAGGAACGTTTGTCGGATACCAGTGTCCGAAGAGCGATTCTGCCTGGAGAATCAGACTTCTCCGCAGACACTGGCACACGACGTTTCATTGAGTTAGTTATTGCTTTCTTTTCGGGTCAAGTTACTTAAGCTGAATCTGGGAAACGAACATCTTGTACTGAAGCGAGAAGTGGTAATTCTTCGTGCTTGACGAGATGAAGTCGAGATTCTTAGGTGTGAAGGCAACAGCGACTGGTGCATCAGCCATGACGGCCTGATCAATTGCGCCCCATGCCTTGTTTGCTCCGATTGGGTCCGTGGTTCCTTGCAGGATTGCTGCCTTCATCTTGGCATCCAAGGCTTTATTGCAATAGCCCGCCATATTGATGGAGGAATCGGATCCTGGGGTAAAGGATGCGCAACCGAGAAGTACGTAGAGGAAGTCCGATGCAGCTGGATAATCCTGGTACCACTGGGTGACAGAGATCTGCACCTTGTTCTTAGTATTCTGAATGTAAGTGAATTGAATGTTGCCCGAGATTGGCTTCAAGGTCGCCTTGTAACCAATCGCATTGAGGACGCTCTGAACGTACTCGCCCATTTGCTTATTCACTTCATCATCTGAGACGACAACGCCGACTGCAGTTCCGGCAGTACCGGATTCCGTGACCAATTTCTTAGCGAGGGCGAGATCTGCACTGCCCCATGCCTTGGCTGGCTTTGCAGGAGTAGCGCCCTTGGTATAGCCGCAGTAATCAACGTGACCGGGGAAGTTTGGTGGTAAGAACGAGCAGACTGGGGCTGCAAGTTGGGAACCACCGAAGATCTTCACCATTGCGGCGCGATCTAGCGCGTAGTTGACGGCTTGACGAGCCTTAAGGTTATTGAATGGTGCGATATTGACGTTCATGGGGAGGTACCACATAGCGGTCAATGGATTGACGTGAACTTGTGCCGCGTACTTGGTGCCTAGTTCATTTAATCGGTCGGCCGGAACTGGGTCGTACATCCAGTTGGCTTGATTGTTCTCGACCGCCGTGACCTGGGCTTCTGCGGTGAGACCGAAGGAATAATCGATCTCATCTGGGTAGCCAGAAGGTTGTGCTTGATGGTTCCACTCTTTGAAGTAAGGATTGCGAACCATGATGAGTGACTTGTTTGGGTCATATGACTTGAACATATAAGCGCCTGTGGTTGGGATGATGGTAGTTCCAGCATCTTTGGCAGGTGCACTGGCAGGGTTGATGACTGCGTGTGGCACGGCTAATTTGCTGAGAATTGCATCATCTGGTGAAACCAAGTTGATGACGATAGATCCGGTGGCGGCATTAACAACAACACCCTTATCTAACTTGCAACTTGCAGGAGCCTTCAAGCAAGCATCGGCGCCAACGATCCCATTGTAGAAAGAACCGGCAGTCGGGGATGAAACTTTGAAGATTCGTTCGAAGGATGCTTTAACGTCGGCCACTGTGACTGCAGCGCCAGTAGAAAACTTAATGCCCTTACGCAATGTAAAGGTAAGAGTCTTTCCACCATTGGAAATCTTAGGCAGAGCAACGGCGAGGTCAGGAACCACATTAAAGGTGTTCTTGCCATCTCCATAAGAGAAGGTAAGGAGTCCGTCATAGGTAGCCTGATACAACTGCCAGTACTGGGCGGTGTAGTTAATCTTTGGATCGAGTGATCCAGCGGCAGCGTTGGCTACCAACTTTAATGTGCCACCAGCATGCGATGCATCATAGGCAGCGAGCGGGGCATCGGTTCCGGTTGCGGAAGCGGCTCCGGATGAGGCGAGGGTGGTGGCAAATAGGCCCATAGATAATGTTGATGCTAGGGCGAGAACTGCGATCGAACGGCGCATAGGCTCCTCCTTGTAGGGAATGGAATACTCTCACCTGTGGCAAGAGAATTCATCTTCAGGTGCCTTAAATCTCACATTTAACATGGTTGTTACCTGGGCGCTCAATAGCTTTAAAGCCCTCTTTGTTCACCCTAGGTAAATATTTATTGAAACCGAAGAACTTGCGAGATTCGCTCTTCATCTTCCGATAGTTCAACGAAGTGCGCCTTAAACCCTTCTTTTATTTCGCCAACGTAGGAGATGCCTAGTGTTCGGGCAGGCAGAACAGAAGTGGCATGTGAGGCTTCTTCGATTGACTTGCCATGATGGTGGACCAAGCGAAGAAAAGCTTGATCCATAGTCAAGGTACTTCCTGCCAATGAACGATTGGAGAGCAATTCGGCGCGGCCGTTCTTCACCTCGACATCTAATTCGCCAATTTTGTACCTGCCTTCAGACCCACCGGCAGCCGACATAGCATCAGTAACCAGCACAACTCGGTCTGGCGCATTTTTTAAAAGCAGTTCAACTGCAGAAGCATTGACATGATGTCCGTCGAGTATCAGTTCTAAGGTAATGAACTCATCTAGCAAACCAGCAACCGTGACAGTTGGTTGGCGATGGCTTAAGGAGGGCAAGCCATTGTAAAAATGGGTGATAACGGAGGCGCCAGCATCGATTGCCTTACGAGCGGTTTCGAAGTCAGCGTTGGAGTGACCAATGGCGGCTACGATCCCGGAATCAGTAATGAGTTGAATCGCGTCAAGGGCGTTCGGCAACTCTGGTGCAATAGTGATCATCATGATTGCACCCTCGCCTACGGCGATGAGGTCGGAGATTTCTTCGAGATCTGGTGTACGAAGAAGTTTCGGATCGTGGGCGCCGCACTTCGCCTTCGACAAATACGGTCCTTCTAAATGAATCCCTGCGATTTCACCTCGCCTGACAAAGGGGAGAAGGTGGCGAATCTGTTTTTCCAATGCCGCAATCGGTTCCGTGACCAAACTGGCGAGTTGGCTAGTAGTGCCAAATTTTCGGTGGGTAGAAATCACAGTTTCGATATCTTCATCGACTAATGAAGAGAAACTCTTTCCGCCACCACCATGGCAATGAATATCCACAAAACCCGGAATCAGAGTTCCCGAGATGCTTTGATCCGGGTCATCGACTGTGGCGCCTATCTTGGTAATTACGCCGTCGGTGATGTGAATTCCAACGTTGTGCATCATGGCGCCTTCGACCACGGCGCGAGGGGCATTAATAATCATGCTAGTCATGGAGCGCTCGCAAGCCAAAGATTCCAGCTCCGATCATGCCTGATGAATCACCCAGTGCGGCAGAAACGATTTGTGGCCGTGGTTGAAAAGTCAGGTGGCGATCGAGGTACTCGATGACCGGGTCAATGAGATGCGCGCCTGCCTTAGAGATGCCACCGCCAAGAATCATGATGTCTGGCGAGAGCAGATTCACCGTTGCGGTAAGGACTTTGGCGATCGCAATAATGGCCGCATCCCAAACTTCGGTTGCAACCCCATCACCAGCGAGATTGGCCTGCAATACTTCGAAAGCACCAGCAACATTTTTGCCACTTCGTAGGTTGTATTCGCGGGCAATCGATGGTCCAGTGGCGATGGATTCCAAGCATCCGATTAATCCGCAGGCACAGGCAAAGCCGGAATTCACATCAAAGTGGCCGATCTCGCCGCCAAAGGGATTATCAAAAAGTACATCTTCGATAATGATGGCTCCGGCGATCCCGGTTCCGATCGGCATGAAGAAAGAATTCTTGTAACCTCGCCCAGCACCATACAAAGTCTCCGCTACGCCACCGGCTCGAACATCGTGGCCAAATGAAACTGGTTTGCCAGTTAGGTCATGAACCAGTTTTCGAAATGGAACATGATCGAAGTGAATATTTTCAGAGTAGATCGCGATGCCGTTCGCGGCATCAACCACCCCAGGAACTACTACGCCAATCGCCACCGCTTCGGGAAATTTTTCATGCATGGTTTTGGCGGCAAGAAGCACTTGGCTGATGGAATGTTCGGCGCCATTCTCCCGCTGGGTGGCAAAACGTTCGGTGTGAATTATCTGCGCACCGCGCATCACGCCAGCCTTTATCTCGGTGCCACCAACATCGATTCCGATGACTAATGCATTGGTGTCCATAAGGTGAAAGGTTAGTACCCGCGGACCGAGGCGCGGTTATTCCAAAACGATGGAGCGCGAGAGGTTGCGCGGATAGTCGGGGTTTAGGCCTCGGCTCTTGGCAATCGCAATCGCGGTGCGCTGTGCCCGAATTAGGTGGGCCATTGGATCTAGCGAGCTGGTTTCAAGAAGCGCACCAGTGTGAAGAATGTCTTTCTTGAGATCCTCATCGATGTCACCGAACGCCCAAACGGCACGCCCTGGTTGGGCAATGGAGATTGGACCATGGCGATAGTCCAATGCTGGATATGCCTCGGCCCAATATTGGGAAGATTCGCGAGTCTTCAGTGCCGCCTCGTGAGCCAACCCGATTGTCCATCCCTGTCCCAGGAAGGCAATCTGCTCCATCTTGACCAAATCTCCGAGGTCGCTGGCGATGGCAATTTCGGCTTCTCGGGCCAAAGCGTTGAGGTCGGTTCCTAATTGGCTGCGCAGCAAGCCCAGTGCGGCTGTTGCCCATCGGGTCTGCAGCACCGATTGCTCGTCGGCAAAGTCCATCACGATGGAGTTGGTTGCCTTTTCGGTGACCGGCGAACCGGCGACCGCGGTAATAATGACGGAGGGTGCATTCACTCGCGCTAAAAGTTCGACGATCTCAGTAGTGGTGCCAGAACGAGAAATGGCGAGGATTCGGTCGTACTTGCGGTCGTAATTCATCTCAGAACCCGCATAAACATCGGTTTCGCCGAAACCAGCGCGCTCGCGCAACCAACCGAAACACTGTGACATGAACCAGGAACTGCCGCAGCCGACTACTGCAACCTTTTCGCCCTTGGCGGGCAATAGATCTAAAACAGTGGGGGCAAATTGGGCAACTTGGCGCCAGATGGCGGGCTGGGAGGCAATTTCCGCCTCGGCGTGAGTCTGGCCGGTGAAGGCAGCGATGGGAGATGAAGTGTCCATTGGGGCAAGGTACGCCTCTTAAAATACCAAAGTCAAGAAAAACTGCGCGAATTTGATTTAACATAAACGTTATCAAACAGTTACACGCAGATTCTTGACTTCACCTGCGGTTTCGAGTGGAGTGTGCTCACCGATCGAGATCGACGGATAGTTCCCTTTTCTAGCCGTCTTTCCGAACCACCTATCAGGGGCGTCGCCCCGCGAGGAGAAGACAAGAATGAAGAAAAATACGCGTCGATCCGCTCTTGCGGTTTCGTTCGCTTTGGTTGCCACCATGGCGTTGGGTGCAAATGCATCACACGGCGCCGGTGTTGTGGAACTAAAGATGGTTGCGGCTGACTACCCAGGCGATGGCAAGACCCAGCAAGCTCAATGGGATGCTCTGAGTGCCGCCTTCACCGCTGCAAACCCAGGAATTCATATGACCGTCAACGTCGTTTCATGGGACACCATCGATGACAAGGTTAAGACTCTTATCGCAACCGGACAGACCCCAGATGTTGTCAACAAGGGTGACTACTCCGCCCCTGCTGCTGCGGGCTTGCTCTATAAGGCAAGTGAAATGGTTTCACCAGCAACTTTGGCTGACATCGTTCCTACCTTCTTGAACAACTCCAAGTACAACGGAGTTGCTTACGCAGTGCCAGATCTAGCATCTGCTCGCGCACTGTTCTACAACAAAGACATTCTCGCCAAGGCTGGAATTAAAACTTTGCCAACTACATGGGCATCGCTCTACACCACCTTGTCGATCATCAAGCGCAAGGTCCCAGGCGTTTATCCATATGCAATTCCACTTGGACCTGAAGAGGCACAAGCAGAATGGGCAATTTGGGCCGGTGGAAATGGTGGTCGTCTCTACGACTACACCTCTGGCAAGTGGACTTTGAATTCTGCTGCCAACGTTGCAACTGCTACTTACTTGAAGAAGCTCACCGACAATAAGTTGACCGAGCCAAATCCTGCTAAGTGCGATCGCACCGCCTGCGCACAGACTCTCTTTGCATCCGGCAAGGCTGCCTTTATCAATGGTTCGGTCTTCCTACCTGCTTGGTTGCAAGCAAATGGTGGATCCAAGTTGAACCTTGGTTCTGGCTCCTTCGTTCATAACGGTAAGTCTCCTGCAGTCACCCTTGGTGTCCAGGATTACTTCACCGCATACAAGGCCAATGGCCATCAAGCAGAAATCACCAAGTGGATGGATTTCGTCTTCCAGCCTGCAAACTACGCAGCATTCCTTAAAGCCGCTGGCGGATTCATTCCTGCCACCAAGTCTGCTGGTGCTGTTGCTGCTAAAGACCCAGCGCTAGCACCATTTATCAAGTTGTTGCCAAGTGCAATCTTCTATCCAGGAGATATTGCAACCTGGCCAGCAGTTAAGGGTGCCATTCAACAAGGAGTGGGTTCCGCGCTGCTCTCTGATCCAAAGAAAGTTTTGGATGGCTTACAAACAAAGGCTGAGGCTGCAAAGTAATTCAGATGTAAATACTTCAATGGTGAAGTAGTACTTCGAGGGGTGAGGGTCTGCGATCCGTCGCAGACCCTTTCTCGAATCGGGGCCGTTACCTACTATGTGTACTTCGCTAGACCAGGAAAAGTGAGGAGTTGAGAGAACGTATGGCCACAGCTCGAAGTTCCTTACGTAAATCGCGATTTGGTGCGCTGCCATGGATTGGCCCCGCTGTAACAATGATTGCGGTTATGGTCCTTTGGCCCGCCATAGAGATGATTCGCACCTCCTTTCAAAATGTAGATCAGACCGGATTTACTAAAGGCTGGAACGGCGTCGCCAACTATCGCTCTTTGATCCATAACCCAGATTTGCCGGGCGTCTTATCCCGCACTTTGGTATGGGTCACGGTCGTGGTTATCGCCACGGTTCTGATCTCACTTCCGGTTGCGCAATTGCTCAATGCCAAGTTTCCAGGTCGCAAATTGGTTCGTTACGCAATCATCGTGCCGTGGGCCGCCTCCGTCGTTATGACGTCAACATCCTGGAAGTGGATTTTGGATGGTTACTACGGTGTCCTTAATAAGGTTTTGCAAGATTTTGGGCTTATTAAAGAGCCGATCGATTGGTTGGGAAATCCCAATCAGGCATTTATCTGGTTGATGGTCGTAGCCGTATTCGTTTCGGTTCCCTTCACCAGTTATGTAATTCTTGCCGGTCTGACGACAGTACCTGGAGATATTTTAGAAGCAGCGACCGTCGATGGCGCAGATGGTTTTCAAAGGTATCGCACCATTATTTTTCCACTGTTGCGACCAGCACTGCTGGTATCCATGGTGATTAACCTTATTAACGTCTTCAACTCTTTCCCTATTATTTGGGTGATGACGACTGGTGGGCCAGGCTATTTAACAGACACCACTACGACTTTGGCTTACAAGATTTCCTTCCGAGATCAGGACATAGGTCAATCTGCATCTATGGCGACCGTTAACTTCTGTATCGTCTTGGTATTCATTGTGGTCTTCTTAAAAGTTTCTAAGTGGCGGGAGACCAGCGAATGACCACATTAGTTATGCCCCGCAAAAAGAAGCGATTTACTGGCAAGAAAGTATCGCTCACTATTTCCGGTTGGATCATAGGGTTTATTTTTATTGCTCCGTATGCTCAAATGTTGCTCACCTCCCTGAAGCCAAAGAGTGAAATAACCGCCATTCCCACCACGTATCTACCTTACAAATGGACCTGGTCCAATTTTGTCGATGTCTGGCATGTACTACCTTTGGCCGGATATTTGAAGAGTTCGTTCTTGATTTCCCTGTGCGCTACTTTATTGGTCTTGGTATTGGCAGTGCCTGCCGCCTATTACGTAGCGCGGAATAAATTCCGAGGTAGAACTGCCTTCTTGTTATTGGTTTTAATCACGCAAATGTTCTCGCCCACCGCACTTGTCGTAGGCATCTTCCGCGAAATTGTAAAGTTCCATTTAGTTGATACATATCTGGCGCTCATTCTGATTTACGGTGCTTTTAATATGGCATTTTCGATTTGGATTCTCTCGAGTTTCTTTAAAAGCATTCCGGTGGAGATAGAAGAAGCGGCCTGGATTGATGGTGCCACTCGGTTCGGAACCTTGCGCCGCGTCATTTTGCCACTTGCCTTGCCTGGTTTAGTAACGGCATTTATTTTCACCTTTATTTCAGCGTGGAACGAATTCGTCATCGCCTTGACTCTCACCAGTTCGCCGCAACGCGAACCACTAACCGTTGGTTTGACCTCGCTCATCGGGCAGTATCAGGTGCAATGGAATTTCCTTTTTGCTGGATCGTTGATTGCAATCGTGCCAGTCGTCATTCTCTTCGCTCTCATTGAAAAGTGGCTCGTTGGTGGCTTGACGGCAGGTAGCGTGAAGTGAGCCGTCAGGCCCGCCTCAATAGCATCTTGGAGCTCGTTGTCGAGCGCGGAAGCATTGAGGTGGATGAAGCAGCCGGAATTCTTAACGTGTCACTTGCGACCATCCGGCGAGACTTTGACTCCTTGGCCAAGCGCCAACTTCTTAATCGCACACATGGCGGCGCAGTGGCTACCGGTGGTTCATTTAAGCTGCCATTGACCTATAAAGTAGCCAAGAGCGATGAAGTGAAGAAGCGAATAGCCGAAGTTGCTGCGGCGATGGTCAACAGATTTGATGTCGTCGCGCTTAACGGTGGCACCACGACTACTGAGGTGGCTCGCGCCATTGCGGCAAAGTCCGATTTACAACCAGGGGAGGCGGGCGAGCCCCCAGCTTTGACGGTGGTTACGAACGCCTTAAATATCGCCACCGAGTTAACAGTTCGCCATCAAATCAAAATTGTTGTAACCGGTGGCGTTGCCCGGCCGCAATCCTATGAATTAACCGGCACCTTTGCCGAGGAAGTTCTCAAAGAGGTAGTCATCGATATTGCGTTTGTAGGAGTTGAGGCGATCGATTTAGTCAATGGCGCCACAGCCAGACATGAAGATGAGGCGCGAGTAAATCGACAAATGGCGGCTCGTGCTCGGAAAGTAGTGATCGTGACCGACTCCTCCAAATTTCACGCCCGCGCATTTGCAGTTATTCGACCGGTTCAAGATATCGACACCATCATCACTGATGATGGGATTGATCCAATTATCAAAGCACAACTTATAGAAGCAGGTGTGGAAATTGTCATCGCCTAACGTACATCTTCATAAAATGAAAAGCGCAAAAGAAATTGTTGAGATGGCTATCGCCAAGGGTGGCGCGGTCGGTGCTTTTAACGTGATCTTGCTGGAACATGCCGAGGCGCTCATCGCCGGCGCCGAAGCCGCGCAGTTACCGGTTATCTTGCAAATCAGCGAAAATGCTGTGAAGTATCACGGTGCGCTAAAACCCATTGGCTTGGCTACCTTGACTCTGGCCGAACTCGCCGATGTCCCGGTTTCGGTTCATCTTGACCATGCTGAAGATGAGAACCTCGTTGCGCAAGCCCTTGACCTCGGGTTCGACAGTGTCATGTTCGATGGTTCGAAACTCGAGTATCGAGACAATGTCCAAGCCAGCCTCAGGATGTCCACTTTATGCAAGAGTTACGGTGCGACGATTGAAGTTGAACTTGGAAAGGTAGGCGGTAAGGACGGTGTCCACGCTCCTGGCGTTCGCACCGATCCGATCGAAGCTTCGAAATTCGTTGCCGAGACCGGCGTAGATCTCTTGGCCGTTGCGGTGGGCAGTTCGCATGCCATGACTACGCGCAACGCTGAATTAGATTTCGAATTAATTACGCAGCTTGCCAGCTCAGTTCCGGTTCCCTTGGTTCTCCATGGCTCTTCTGGCGTAAGCGATCAGGATTTACAAAGTGCAGTTCGCGCTGGGATGCGAAAAATTAATATTGCCACTCATCTCAATCATGTTTTCACCGATGCGATTCGCGCGGTGCTGGAAGAGGATCTAAAGCTGGTAGATCCGCGCAAATATGTGGGCGCTGGGCGATCGGCTATTGCTGGTGAGGCTGCCCGATTGCTGAAATTACTTGCTCTAATTTAGAGGTGCGGTGTCGGGACATCCAGCGGTGCGGAAACCACCAGATTTTTCGCCTCGTCAAGAATCTGAATCGAGGTCACCTTGCCGCCCTTCGGTAAATTCTGCGAGCAGATTCCGATATAAAGTTTGGTTTGATGTGGTTGTAAAACCAGATCAAATTTTTGCGAGCAGAAGTTATCGGCAAAAGTCGCATTCAAGAGATCACCTGGACCCAGTAACAACTTAGAATCAAATTGCATATATGGAACGCCTACGAGACGCTGAACGTCACCTGTCTTGTTAATGATTCGTACCGTCACTTGGCAATATTCCCTAGTGCAGGTAAAAGGCTTATCCGGAGCATCAACAATCATGTGAAAGATCGGACTGGAATTGTTATCGGAGCTGGCTTTATGGAGGGTCAAGAGGTAATCTCCGCCGGCGATGATCATTGCCAGGGCGACGGCCGACCAACCTAATTTTTGAAACGGCCTAGTCTGCCAAAATTTTCGCACCTTGGTTCCCAGAGAAGTGTCTTTTTCTCGAGCATTAGGGGCTTGATCGATGTCGACTAAAGCGCCACATTTTTTACAGTAATAAGCCGCTTCGGCAATAGCGGACTTACATGCGACGCATCGCCAAGCTCTTACTCTTTTACCCATCGACGCCAGTCTATTCGGGTGAGACTTATTACCCCAACGATGCAGACGATTTGAAGAATTAGACCGTAAGGCGAAAAAAGTGTGTCTTTCACCAAGTTGCTCAATTTGGTATTTGCAAACTTGCCTGCGCCCGTAACGTAAACGGAGTAGCCAACAAGGCGACCAAAGAAAAAAGCGATGGTGAGCCGACGAAGATTGAGTCCAATAAGACCCGCAGCTTCAAACATTTGAGCCGAAGGGAAGGGCGAGATTGCAAAAAAAGCGAATTCGAAGATCGTTGCACTTCGATTATATTTCTTTAGCGCGATGCCGGCAGTTGCCAAATTATCAAGTTGTTTTGGTGGGATATAACTCTTCATGCGCCGAGTAATGAGCGCCAATCCATAACGTCCAGCCGTCGCCATGACGGCTCCGATAATGACCATAGGCACAGTCATGAGATGCGAGTTAAGTCGGTAGACGACTAGAACCACCCACGTCGGTGGCGCAAAAGCGGGCAAGAGATTAAAACCAAAGATGATCAGGGCAAGGATCACATAGTGGGACATAGAGAATGAGTCTAATCGCTGGGCGGGGAGAGTTCTGGGACTAGGAGGCGGTGGCTGAAAGCCGATATCCAACACTGCGAACGGCAGAGATGACCTTCGGCCCACCAGCGGTTCGGATCTTTATCCGAAGCCGAGAAGCATGGGTGTCGAGCAGGTGGTCGCTGCCGAAGTATTGGGAGCCACCGATTGCCTCGATGATTTGGTCACGAGTAAACACTCGCTTTGGCTGTTCCATCAACAAGCGGAGAAAATCGAATTCGGTACGCGTTAGAGAAACTACGGCTTCACCAATGATGAGTTCGCGCGACTCCAGGTTCAACTCCATTGGGCCAAAAGCCAGGCGCTCGCGGCTCTCCCGAACTGCTGGGTTGATATGGCGAAGTTGGGCGGTGACACGAAGTGCCAAGATGCGAGCGGAGACTGGCTTGGTGATGTAATCGTCGGCTCCGGCTGCAAGACACATAGCCTCATCGAGTTCTTCACTGCGCACCGTCAACATGATGATGGGAACATTGGATACTTTGCGAATCTCACGACAGACCTCAAAACCATCTGGCTGACCCATCGTCAGATCAAGAATCACAACCGCGGGCTTTACCTCTTCGAAAACCGCGAGCGCCGAATTGCCATCGACCGCCTCTGTCACTTGAAAGCCTTCTTGTTCGAGACTTACTCGAACAAACTGGCGGACATCTTCATTGTCATCAACTACGAGGATCATGGCATTTTGCATTATTTGGCTCCTTCTGAGTGGACTTTATCAAGAGTCGTGCGCAATTCAATCAGGATATTCTGTCGGAGAGTTTCAATTTCTGCTGAAGTTGACTGGCTATTCTTTTTCAGCCAATGGGATAGGTCGCGCAATTTCTCGCCTTCAGTCGTAAAGGAATACAGGCTAATCGCCCCGGCGATTTCATGCGATACCGCCGCTAAAGTCTGGTCGCTAGCTTTTTCCAGCGCCTCAATGCCACGGCGCAGGACTCCCTCGCGACGCTCTGCAACGAAGGAATCGATTTTGCTCTGAGAATGAGGTAATTCAATTGACATTCGAGTGCCTTCCGCTAATCGTGATTCGACCTTAACACTTCCACCATGGAGGCGAATGATTCGATCAACGATGGCCAAGCCAAGACCGGTGCCAGGAAGTTGTCCTTCTACGGCATTTTGCGCCCGGAAAAACCTGGTGAACAGTTTGTCGATATCCGACTCCGGGATGCCAATTCCGTGATCTGTCACCGATATCTCGATCGTTTCGGCTTCATCGTCCCCATGGCTAATCGAGAATTCGACCTCGATCACCGAATTGGTTGGGCTGAACTTAATCGCATTGGAAAGTAAATTGATAAAAACTTGGGAAAGCTGGCCGGAATCCCCGAGAGCAACTAACTCTTGACCGGCCGTCGAATCTTTGACCGTGGTTGTGATGCCGCGAATATTCATTGAAGGCTCGAGAACAAAGATGGTCTTATCAATGACTTTGCGAAGATCAACCTTTCCTGTCTTCAAGATTCTTTCAGTGGAGTCCAATCGGGAGAGCGAGAGCATACTTTCCACTAAGTCCAGGAGTGCAACGGCATTTCTATCCAATGTATCTAAAAATTTTCTGGCCTGAGCACTGACCGCGGAGGCTGGCAAATCCTTGAGCAGGTCGATGTAGCCGATGATCGCCGTGAGCGGAGTACGAAGCTCGTGGTTAACGGTTGAAATAAAGTCATTTTTAGTGTCATTAAGTTTTTCAAGCTCTTCGACTACGCGCTGAGTTGCAATCAATTCGCTCTCGACAATGCTGTAGGCCAAGTGAGTGGCGACAAATTGCAACGACTGCCTGGCATATTCATCCCAGGAGGAAGTGTGTTTAGAAGTCGCCAAGAAAATATACCCAAACTCTTGAGATCCTTCGCCAATGGGAATAAGAATGCTCTCAGTAAAGCCATTATCTTTGGCGTGTCGGTTGATCTCGGTTCGAGTCTGGTGGTCGACTTTGTCGTCATCGAGCAAAATAGTATTGCCGGAACGATAGAGCAGGGAATTGCTCGCCCAAAGCTCACTGACTATCTCATGGAGTTTTTCCGGATTGAAGGATGAGTCAGGTGGCAAGACAGGGGCAATGGGGTCAGTCCAAAAACTCCTGATCCTCGACACTCGCTCGTCCGAGTAGGTGGATACAGTCACATACCCAGCGCCAAATAACTCTCCCACCTGGGTACAGAAAACTGTAGCCATCTCTTTAAGATCGGAATACTCACGAATGGAAACCGAGATTTCACGAGTGGCCGATCGAAGGGTCTCACGGCTATTGAGATCAGCAATATCGGAGATGCGCTTCTCCTCCAATCTTTCGCGCAGGATCTCTAACTCCAACTGCGAGGACTCCAGATCAGCAGTATCCACTTCCAATTTCACTCGCGCGGTTCGGTATCGTCGAGCGATGGAGAGACCGATCCAAAAAATTAGAGTCAACAATAAAATGATAAGGGCGTAAAGCAAGAAGAGATTTTGTTGGGCAGCCGAAGCCCTGGACTTCGCATATTGTCGAATCTGCAGATCGATCGCCTGCTGATACTCCAAAACAAAATCACGAGCACTTGCAATAAAATCATCAAGGATAGGGCTCACTCGGGCAAATATTTTGTGCTGATTAGATTCGCCAAGGATTCCAGAAGGTGCGGTATCGACGATGGCATCCAGTTCGCGCAGGGTACTGAGATATCGCGGATCAGCCCGCGAGCCAACCGATGTACCTGTGTAATCAACGACATTGAGTCGTTGCGCTAACAGGGCGCGGGCAATTTGAACCTCGCGACGAGAAATAGTTCCGCCTACCCACTCACCAAGCCTGGTGGCATAGACCAATGACTCACGTTGCGAGAAAATCAAAGATGCGGCAGGAGATTCCGCCTCTCGCAGTACCCCAGCCTCGCGAAAGGCGGTGCGGCTATTTTGAAAAGTAGAAATTGTTAAAAGTACCAAAACGAAAATCACGACTGTAGCGAGTGCAATCTGACCTTTGGAAGGTTGATATTGCTCATCTAAGCGCAGGGGAGAAATTCGCTTGGCCATGGGTTCTTATTTCACGGTAATCGAACTTAATGACCAGTTCCAGGCATCGAGAAAGGAAGTCAGTTTTTGTTTAGCCGGAAAAATAATTCTTATCGGACCGCCCTGATCGTAAGGAATGGCCTTATCCGCGCGGGCGATTGCCAAGAGTGCATTGGAATTTATTAAAGATACGGCGGTGTCCACAAACTTGTAATCATTCAGAGCGTAGGTAGTAACTGAATCGGTGCCTGAAATTCCTACCAAATCAAAGAGTTGCTTCAGCGTTACAGCGGTGAAAGTTTGTTGAGATTTCTGAAATGGTTCAAAAATCGTGTACTTCTTGGTGCCCAATGCCGCAATCGCTTTCAAAGTTAATTTAATACTTTTCTTTCCCTTGCCTAGAGTAAGGATTGGCTCATTAGGCCCGGGGGGATCGACCGGTGCCGCACCGTAGGGGTTAGTAGGACTCGGCGAAGCTGAGGCGACCGTTGGTAGAGCCGTGGGTTTCGTGGTTGAGCTGCAACCGGAGAGCACTATCAGCGTGAGTGTGGCGGGAATTAAGAGTTTGCTGATTTTCACTGCCTGGCCTCCATGGTTGTTTCTGCTTGCTCAGAGATGATCAGGTCTATTTTCTGCAAAAGAGATGCCGGCCGAAAGGGCTTGATGAGATAAGAAGTTGCACCGCTGGCAAGTCCGGTATCCAAATCTTCCAGTTGAGATTTTGCGGTAATGAGAAGAATAGGCAGCCCAGCAATTATTGAATTGCTATGAGCGCGAAGTTTGGCAACAACTTCGTATCCTGAAATTCCCGGCATCATCACATCCAACAAAATTAAGTTTGGTGGCGACTCTTCGATTATCTGCAACGCCGTGATTCCATCAGGGGCGGTGGAAATAAGAAAGCCGTGCGGCTCTAAAATATGCGTGAGGAGATCGCGAATATCTTGATTGTCATCCACAATCAAGACAGAAAGTTTGCTCTGGTCCAATCGCTAGCCTCGCACTTCTTATCGAGTTCATAGTGGAAACGTGAGGTTGGTAGCCTACTTCCTCTTTTTTATCAAAATAAACACTCGACCATAAATTATTGCACTACTTTTCGCGAAGTTATCGTGATGTTAAGTTGTGGAAAAAGCGAAGAAAAGAGAATTCGTTATGCGGTGCTTGGCCTTGCTCGCGGTACCCTTTCGCCATGCTTGCTCATCCTGTCGACAGTCTTCGGTTATTTCTCCACGTATTGGGCGCCCTGATCTGGGTCGGTGGCCAATTCACGCTCGCAGCGTTGGTACCTGTCCTGAAAGCAAGGGACCCGTTGCTACCAGGAATTTTGGCGCGGGCTTTTAATAAAATCGCTTGGCCCGCTTTTGGCTTATTAGTTATTACTGGTGCGTGGAATATGGCTCAGGTGCCAAAGACGGCCACCAATCACTATCACATGGTCCTCGGTGTAAAGATGACCGTCGTTCTCTTCTCTGGCGTCGCAGCCTTCATGCATACCAAATCACATGACACCAAGCGAATTGCATTCTGGGGTTCCATCAGTGGATTGATGGCACTCGCGGCCACGTACATCGGGATCTTGCTCGCTGGTTGATTTGCCATGAACTCCGCCTTGCGCCGAACTTTCCAGCGAACGGTGAAGTTATTTACTGACCGCAGAATTTGGGTGCGCCAAATAGTCGTCGCTGCAGGTGCTGCGGCAACAGCCTGGGAGATCGGCGACCTCGTCCAGAAAAAAGGCGGCCTGGTTGCGGCAATAGTGTGCTCGCTCAGCGTTCGAATTTCTCTCCATAAATCGGTCCGTGAAGGTTTCGGCCAAATCATCGGAACTGCAATTGGCGCCAGCGTTGCGCTGTTGAGCATTTGGTTATTTCACTTTGGTTTTATCGCCGTAGGGGCGACAGTCATCTTGTGTTCTGTGGTGGCACGCGGATTACACCTAGGCGAGGTCGCGTCGGTCAATGTGCCCGTAACAGCTCTGATTGTTATTGGTCCGGGTTTGAGTGAGAGCACAGCATGGCACCGATTGTTATCCACTCTTATTGGTGCCGGCGTCGCCATGGTCTTTTCATACTTCTCGCATCCCAACACCCCAGCCGACCGAGCGATGGATCAAATCGCATCACTCGGCGCTCGCGCCGCAGATTTGTTAGGAGAAATGTCTGAAGGTGTAGCTGCGGGATTTAATCAGGAGGATGCGGGGTCATGGCTGGCCCGTGGGCGTTTATTAGTGGAAGAGATCCCGACAATCAGAGCCCAGGCCCTAGAGGCGCGTGGTTTTGCAAAATGGTTTCCCACCGCCGAACAAGATGTAGCAGAAGAGTTGTACACCCGAGGTGTGGCAGTAGAACACACTGTTGTCCAAGTCCGAACGATTGCACGGACGCTATTTGACACCGCCGTCGATGGATCGATCTCGAATAGCGCACAACGGCAGATTGCGCATGCCTTGTCGACTGCGAGTTTTGCCATCAGTGCGAAAGTCGAACATATGCAAGATGACGAGGGTGATTCCGGAGACGACTTCATCAGTGATGAGGTGCGACAAGCAGGTGCAGATCTCGCCGAATCTCTTATTGACAGCGCTGATGACTCCAATCACGAGCAATTGGTTCGAAATATCTCGCTCGTGACCAATCTAGATCGGATCGCGGATTCATTGGATGAGAGTTCGCCAGCATTAAAAGATGTCGAGACTCCGGATGAACCTGCAAGTAATCGTGTGCTTAAAGTTTCACCGTACGAGCAGACCAAACGATTGAACTCCAGGTTAAAACGTCGACTCCCGACCAAGTTGCGAAAATATTTTTAATTACTTAAGAATATTTACGGCGCGAGCAATAACAAGGCCTACGGTGATGAGCGATGTCGCAGATTGAATCATCATCAGCATCTTTGCCCAACGGGTAAGTGGCATTACATCGGTCGGGCTGAATGCGCTGGCATTAGTAAAAGAGATATATAGGTAATCAAAAAAAGTAGGGTTCCAATTGCCGGGTGCATATTCGCGCGAGGTCATCTGCGGAAACAGAAAATCTGGATAAGGATCCAAGGCTTGGGCGCGGGCACCTGGGCCGCCCCGATCAAATTCCCAATACCAAAGACTAAATACGACGATATTGGTTAGCCAGATGGAACCACCAAAAGCCAAAAGATTAGTTGCGCTGCTGACAGTTCCGTTTATCAGCGCCTGAATCAATCTGATTGCGGACGCGATGTTGCTCAGGGTCATGACAGCGGTGAGTGCAATCCCCAAGATCCAGCGTTCCGATCTATGAGCTTTTATTCGGCCCGGATTAATTGCAAAAAGTGCCAGGGCTAGGGCTGCTTCGATGAAGGAAATATATGGCTGCGATTTGAGTGACAAATGTTTGGGCAGCAAAAACTGCAAAGTAATCACCATGATCGTGACGAATGTGACTGGCCAGCGTGGCTCGCCATGGTGAGGTTGATGCCAATGAGGTAGTTCAGGCAGGTGGTATTGGCTTGGTCGTCTCACTTAAGAACCTTGCCGACTGCCTTGGTCTGCCACAGAGTTAATACTTGCTTAGTAATGGACTGCAGGGAAGCGCGCGAGGTCGAATCCATTGTCGAGATTTGGCACGAGGGAAGAAGTTCGCACGGCCATAAAGTGATGCCTGCGTTAAAAATGGCCGATCCAGAAGGAGTGGTAAACCAGATTGTGTGCGCAATTGGAATGCGGCCGCTGGCGTTATTTGCGCGCAACTTCATGGTCCCTGTAAATATGACGTGGATATTTGGCGGCGTTGCATGGCTCTTGTAAGCGCCTTCAATCTCGGAGTCTGAGGCCCACCCTCTCAACTCAGTAGTGGCAGGAATGTGCAACCAAGCCGGAATCTTTACCGGCAATAAGTTGCCGGACACATGAACCCCATCGGTATACCCGCCCGTGAACAAAACGCTCGGGGTATGGACTCGGGGGTCATTAAATTGAACCGTTACCCCAGTCGGTGTAGTGACTGGGTCTTCGGTCGCAACGCGATACATCACGAGGTGTCGATTGGGTCCGGATGGCGAAGGTTCCAGGCGCATTTGCCAATAGGCGGTATTAGCGCCAAAAAATGCCAAGTTAATGCCTTGGTTTCGTGCAGCTAGGACGGTGTCGAATTCTCGACGAGTGAAGTATTCGGCATGTCCGCTGAACACCAGGGCGGAGTAGTGCTGGGCAATCGAAGGCCATTGGTCCAAATCGGTATCCGCACTTTGATCTACGGATAACCCTTCCTTCTCCAAGAATTGAATGAAGGAAATAGCGTCTCGTTGGATATGAACGGCACCCGAGCCGACTATGGGACGGTCGAGGGATGCGACGCGACTTCGTTCTGCCATGGCTTTCTTAGGAGTAGAACCCGCACCAAAATACATCGACCGACCACCGAAGAAGTTATAGGCGTTCCAGGTGAGTGTTGAATGTACGAGCAATAATTTGGAGCTGCCCAAAGGGGCGCGCACAATGAGTGGGGCGATACCTTCAATTTTTCCGTGGGGTGAGATGGTGGTGAGAAGATAAAACCCAGGTGTCCAATCTGGCCCAACCGTAAATTCCTTCGTGACGGGCCATTTGGTCTCAATCATTCGGACTGCAGTGGTAGCGAAAGGAATTCGTTGGGACTTAAGTTTGACCGGACCAGAGTTCCAGACTGAGCGAGCGCCGGTACCGCCATACCAACCGATTCGAAGTGCCAAAATCTGCCGCGGACCCTTATCAAAGTTGTAGTTTCGAGCCTCATATAGAGAGGCATGAATCTTGACCGTCTCACCGCAGGAGACTGAGGTTTTATCCAGCCAGAGGACGCTGCCAGATGGGGCGGCCACATCAATGCGTGACCACTCCGATGTCGTCATCGTTACCCCAGGGCGGGCATTTTCCGTCGCCACCCAATTTTTAGCCAAGGGGGCGCAACTGGAATCTTTGTACACCGATAAATCGGTCGGGGGGTGCGCAAGAAGTGACTTGTCGTACTGGAGAAGTTTGGTCGCGGGAAGATCCTTATGGACGGCAATCGGAGCCAACTTTGGCTCGACATTTTCTCCGTATTTTTGATAAGTCACACCCGTGACGATGATGAGAAGGAGAATGATTGCGTTGAGTAAAATCGAACGCCTGCCAAAATTAAGCCTTTTCATCTCAGCCAAAGTATAGACCTTTCGGAGTGGGTCGCATTGTGATGATTTCGTTATCAAAAGTGGGTGGTAAGTGACTC
The DNA here is from genome assembly GCA_037133095.1 of Actinomycetes bacterium. GTDB lineage: Bacteria > Actinomycetota > Actinomycetes > Nanopelagicales > Nanopelagicaceae > CAIMZW01. Next base: position 23,513 of record JBAXOT010000004.1, on the reverse strand, counting down.
GTGTCTGCTCTACGTTTGGTACTTCCTTGAATCCCGTTCGAGGATTTTGTCTTCTATAGAAGAGAAATGGATAAACATGTCAGACATGATCAATGAGGAGGGCGTTTCTCGCCGCTCCGTCCTTAAGGGTGCTGCCGCTGGAGCCGCAGTAGTTGCCGCAGGTGGCCTTCTAGGCGCAACCGCCGGTTCAACTGCCGCCAACGCAGCGAACGTCACCGCCAGCTTCGGCTCAAACAACAGTAATCCTCCAGGGCCAAAGGAAGATGCCGCCTGGGTTGCTGCTGCTGCCGCTGCCGGGATTGATGTAAAGCTGAACGTTGTCGATCACAACACCTTCCAAAATCAAATTAACACCTACCTTCAAGGCACCCCTGATGATGTCTTTGACTGGTTCGCTGGATATCGCATGCAGTTCTTTGCCAAGAAGGGCTTGCTGACTCCAGCAACTGCCGTTTGGGCAAAAATCAATGCTGACTTCGCACCAGGATTCAAGGCAGCATCTACCGGTCTCGATGGAAAGCAATACTTGGTTCCAACTGACTGGTATCCATGGGCACTTCATTATCGCAAGTCTGTTTGGAAGGCTGCGGGAGTTAATCCAGCATCCATCAAGACATTCGCTGACCTCGTTGCTGCATGTAAGGTTTTCAAAGCTAAGGGTTACATCCCAATGGCAATGGCTGACAAGGGTGGCTGGGAAGCAATGGGTACCTTTGACATCATCAATATGCGTACCAATGGCTACCAATTCCACGTCGACCTGATGGCCGGCCGTGCAAAGTGGACAGACCCACGCGTTCAGAAGACTTTCGCAAACTGGAAGACCTTGATTCCATTCCAGAACAAGAGCCCACTCAATGAGACCGACCAAACTGCAGGAACCATGGTTCTTCAGAAGAAGGCCGCAATGATCATGATGGGTTCTTTCACCAGTGGTCTCTACACCAACAAGGCTGATTACAACGACCTTGCTTTGATTCCATTCCCATCAATCAATCCTGCTTATGGCACGGATTCCATCGATGCTCCTATCGACGGTGTCTTGATGTCCAACGCTGCTGCAAAGAATTTGCCAGCCGCTGAGGCTCTGATGGAGTTCATCGCATCAACCACCTTCAGCGACACAATCACTGCAATTGCACCGGGATTGTTCGCTAACAAGCATGCCAAGGTCTCTGCTGATCCATTTATCCAATCACAGGTTAAATTGGTCAACGCCACCAAGCATGTTGCTCAGTTCTTGGATCGCGATACTCGTCCAGACTTCGCTTATCCAATCGTTTCCGCAGCAATCCAGAAGTTCTTGACCGGTGGCGACGCTGTTGCCATCGCAAAGAATCTTCAAGCACAATGGGATGCTCTTCCACCTGCCTAAATAGCTGTTCCCCAGGAGAAAAATCCATAGGAGAAAAATCCATTGTCTAACGATGTTGCTACAACAAAAGAGGTAAAGATTGCGAAGGCGGACCGCAAGGTCCGCCGACGTAATCACAATTTTTCCAACGGCGATCGGGCAACCATCGCCACTTTTGTTGGTGTCCCAACCCTGATTCACATTTTCATGGTTTGGATACCAGCAATCTGTACCGTCTTGCTCTCCTTCACCTTCTGGGATGGCATCGGCGGACTCAAAAATATTAAGTGGGTAGGTTTCACTAACTATCGTCAAATTGTTCAACTAGATGCGGACTTTGGTCCGGCAATCCGAAATAACCTTTATTGGTTGGCAGTCTTTGCCCTGATCGCGACCCCGCTGGGAATCTTGCTCGCTTATTACATCGACAAGAACCTCAAGGGGACGAAGTTTTATCAAACCTCTTTTTATATGCCGCTGGTTATTTCGCTGGCAGTTACCGGAATCATCTGGGATTACGTTTTTAACTCTGACGGGTTGATCAACTCTTTGTTGGGAAACAACACCAACGACAGCGCGATCGACTTTTGGGGTGACCCCCATAAAAATATTTGGGTTGTTCTCTTTATTGCTTCATGGCGACATATCGGTTACATCATGTTGCTCTATTTAGCAGGAATGAAGTCGGTAGATCCTTCACTTCGTGAAGCCGCAGCCATTGATGGCGCCACCGAATGGTCGACTTTCCGCAAGGTTGTCGTGCCATCACTTCGCCCAGTAAACGTCATTATCATCGTGGTCACAATCATTGAATCACTTCGTGCCTTCGACTTGGTGTACATCATCAACCGGGGCACGAATGGCCTGCAGTTATTAGGCGTTCTGGTGTACGACAACATTCTTGGTTCCTCGATGCGTATCGGCTGGGGTGCGGCATATGCCACCTTGCTCTTCATACTCTGTATCGGGCCAATCATTGTTTATCTCTATCAAAACTTTAGTAGGGACGAATAATGGTCACTGGAAAAACATCTAAAGTAGGTTTGCGAGTAACGATCGGTCTTTTGACGGTTTTTTCGATTGTCTGGGTATTTCCTATTGCCTTTACGATTTTGGAATCTTTCCGTCCGTATGGCGATATTTTGAAATACGGCACCGCCTCATGGCCCCAGCACTTGACCTTCAGCAACTACATCAATGCGTTGGTGCAATCACATATGTGGTCTTTCTTCCTCAACTCGGTTGAGGTCGCAGTCCCTGCGGTGTTTCTCACCCTCTTCTTGGCCTCCATGATCGCTTTCGTTCTCAGTCGATATGAATCGCGCTGGAACGTCGCCCTCTTGATGGTCTTTACTGCCGGCAATCTTCTGCCACCGCAGTTGCTTTTCATCCCGTTGTTCCGCCTCTATTTAAAGATTCCAGTGCCACATTTTCTCAATGAAAATGGCGTGTTATATGACACCCAATTGGGGCTGGTCTTGGTCCATGTTGCGGTGCAATTAGGTTTCGCCACCTTCGTTTTGACCAACTTCTTGCGCACGATTCCAAGAGAAATCTCTGAATCTGCACTGGTTGATGGCGCAAACGTCTGGCAGCACTATTGGAAGATCATCTTCCCTTTGTTGCGACCAGCCCTAGCCTCTCTTGGCGTATTGATGACTACCTGGATTTACAATGACTTCTTCTGGTCCGTCGTGCTCCTTAAGAGCGGTGCCAAGCGGCCAATCACAGCGGCGCTGAGCAACCTGCAAGGTTTGTACAACACGGACTACAACCTTCTTGCAGCTGGTGCCGTGCTGGCCTTCTTGCCAACCCTCTTCGTCTTCTTCTCAATGCGCAAGCACTTCGTTGCTGGTCTGACGATGGGTTCAACAAAGGGATAATTTCGCGCTTTGGACTAGCCTTCGCTTATGAAAGCTATTCAGATTCTGCAATTCGGTGGTCCGGAAGTTATGCATTTAGTAGAACTTCCGGATCCCGTTCCAACATCGAGCCAAACTCTGATAACGGTTGATGCAATCGGTATTAATTACGCCGATACTCATCAAACGCAGAATTCCTATTTGGCCCCGCAACACCTGCCGATGGTTCCAGGACTAGAAGTTGTCGGGCGAACTCCCGAAGGGGTGCGAGTCCTCGCACCCGTTGATGGTGGCTATGCCCAACTCGCCGTAGCCGCAACCAATTCCCTCATGCCGATTCCTGATGGTGTTTCCGATGGGGCGGCCCTTGCCATGATGGTGCAAGGCAGCACGGCTTATCACATTCTAAAAACTGTGGGCCATCTCAAGGTGGGCGAGACGGTAGTGGTTCATGCCGGTGCAGGTGGCGTAGGTTCGATTGCCATTCAGTTAGCCAAGCGTTGGGGCGCCTTGGTGATTGCGGTGGTCTCCGTAGGAAAAGGTGATCTCGCCCTTTCCCTGGGCGCAGATATTGTGGTCGATGCCAATTCAATCGATTTGGCTGGCGATCTATTGAAGGCTAATTCCGGCAAACCTGTTGATTTGGTACTAGAAATGGTTGGCGGAAAGACCTTCGAGGATTCCCTGTCAGTTTTGGCACCGTTTGGTCGCCTCGTTGTGTACGGCATGGCATCCAGGGTTGCCCCGCGGGCAATCACTGGTGGGGAACTTATGCATGGCAGTAAAACGGTCTCGGGGTTCTGGCTCGCCCATTGTTTTGGCTCAAAAACCATGTTGCATGATGTCATCCTGGAACTTTTTGACCTGATCGCATCAGGCGATCTCACGCCCATCATTGGCGCGACTTATCCACTTTCAGAGGCTGGACAGGCTCACACCGACATGATGGACCGCAAAACAACGGGCAAAGTGGTGCTGGATCCCGCTCGATAGCGAACGGTAAAAGGCGCTGATTTCGCAACACTCGGGGGCAGGTTGTACGCTCAGCCTTCGATAAATGCCCCCCTAGCTCAGTCGGTAGAGCGTTTCCATGGTAAGGAAAAGGTCAACGGTTCGATTCCGTTGGGGGGCTCGGCGGGGTAGCTCAGCTTGGTAGAGCAAGCGGCTCATAATCGCTGTGTCGCCGGTTCAAATCCGGCCTCCGCTACTAGTCCGACCAGAAGAAGAAAAAAAGCAGGAAAAGTTCGATTTTCGCTAAGAGGCGGGGTTCAAGTAACCTACTCCTCTTAGATTAACTCTCGTTTCACTAAAAGGAGCACGACGATGGCAAGCAAGAGCGCGGATATCCGCCCAAAGATCACCATGGCCTGCATCGAGTGCAAAGAACGTAACTACATCACGAAGAAGAACCGCCGCAACGATCCAGACCGGCTTGAGCTCAAGAAGTTCTGCCCACGTTGCAAGGCTTCAACCACTCACCGCGAAACCCGCTAGTGCTCGATCCCGACCTCGTCGGGCGCACCTTTCATGGTGCTGAAGTTGTCGTCATTTCACAATCTCAAATCGATCAGTTCTGTGCTGTCGTAGGCGAAACCGTTACTGAGGTTTCACCGCCTACCTTTTCCATATCTATCACTTTGGATCAGTCTCAAACTCTTTTACAAGATAGTGGTCTTGATTGGAGTCGAGTCGTTCATGGCGATCAAAAGTTTGTCATCTCTCGGCCATTAATTGCTGGCGACAGCGTGACCTGTTCGTCAACGATCGAGAGCGCGCGCGTCATGGCGGGCAATGAAATCGTAACTGTTCGATCTGATCTTCATTCCGGCAGCGAACTTCTGGTCTCGACTTGGTCGACTTTGGTGGTGCGGGCATGATCGAAGTTGGTCAAGTTTTAGCGACAAAAAATTATCCCGTTGATCGCGCTTTGCTCCTGGCTTATGCCAACGCAAGCGGCGATCACAATCCAATTCATCAAAATGAAGAGTTCGCCTTATCGGTTGGCTTGCCTAATGTGATTGCCCACGGGATGTTGACGATGGCGCTTGCCGGAAAATATTTATCTGATATCGCCGGTCCCGCAGCTGTAAAGGAATTCTCGGCTCGTTTTACTAAGCCAGTGGTAGTCCCGGCCGACACAACTGTACTTCTTGAAATTTCTGGCACCGTGCTTTCGATTGAAGATTCAGTTGCCAAGATCGATCTCACCGTAATCTGTGATGGGCAAAAAGTTTTAGGTAATGCAAAAGCTCAAATAGTTTTGGCTTAACAATGGATGCCAAACTTCAAGAATTAGGTCTGGCTCGACAAGTGGCTCGCGCTGAAAAGAATTTTGCCCTCGCAGATCAGATACGAGATCAAATTGCGCTCCTAGGTTTCGATATTCTCGATATTCCTAGTGGCTTTGAATTCAAAGCACGCTCGCGATTTCCAGTAGTCAATAGAATTACCGATGTTCGATCTCTGACTTCCAAAGAATATGAAATATCAGTTGCACTTATTGTCGATGGTTTTGCCGATGATGCCGCAGCGGCTATTAAGACAATTAAGCAATATTCCACTGCCAAACTGGCCATCTTGGTCCTCATTAACGGCAACTCCGAACTTGGCGGCTTGGTAAACGAGATCGACGATGACACTTTCTTGGTCCAGGTCTCGGCAGGATGCGGTTGGGGCGAGGCGGCCAATGCGCTCTTGAAAATTGCGCCCTCAACCTTTGTCGTCATTATGGATCCGTCTACGATTTTTACCGGTGATGCAATCACCCCGACCTTGGAACAACTACAGCAAGGTGAATTCAGCGCAGTTGGTTGGCGCGGTGGCTTAATCGACACGGCTGATGAATGGCGAAGTACCCAGGACCGAGGTCCAGGTGAAGTTGATGTGCTTTACAGCTATTTTCTCGCAGTTAATCGCGATGAGGCGCTGGAGGCCGGGGCTTTTAATATTCGTGCGATCTATTATCGAAATGCCGATATTGAATTTTCACTCCGACTTCGCCAAGCCAGAGGAAGACTTTTGCAAATTGATTTGCCTTTAGAACAGGCCCGCCATCATGGTTATTACGACACTGAACCCGAGTATCGGGATCTGCAATCGAAGAAGAATTACGATCGAATTCTCGATCGATTCCGTGGAAAAAATGAGATCTTGACCCCACGTCGCTAGCCTTATCTCATGGACTCGTTGGCCAATCTCACCACCATGCATGTAGGTGGTCCAGCGCTGCACCTTGTCCATGCCAAAACCGAGGCGGAACTCATTGAATTCGTTCGCGCCGCGGATCAAAGCAAAACCCCAGTTCTCATTCTTGGCGGTGGCTCGAATTTGCTGATTAGCGATGACGGGTTTGTCGGCACCGTGATTCGGGTAGAAACGACCGGCAATTCTTACGAGATCGACGCCTGCAGCGGTGGCACGGTCACTGTTGCCTCTGGTGAGGATTGGGATCGCTTTGTCGAGTTCACGATCGATAAAGGTTTGGCTAATCTCGAATCTCTCAGTGGTATTCCAGGCACCGTCGGGGGAGCGCCCATTCAAAATATTGGCGCTTATGGTCATGAGGCCAGCGAAGTAATAGCCCGGGTTCGCGCCTTTGATCGCGTCAATGATCGAATCACTACCTTCGCTGCAGCTGATTGTGAATTTGGATATCGCACTTCGATATTTAAGAAGCAACGCGATCGTTGGGTGATTCTTGATGTCACATTCCAATTACGTCGCGGTGAATTTTCGTTGCCAGTTCAGTACTCAGAACTTGCCAATCATCTAGAGGTTGAAGTCGGAGCCAGAGTGCCAATCGCAGATTTACGAACGGCTGTTTTATCGCTGCGGGGGCAGAAAGGGATGCTGGCGAATGAAGAAATCTGGTCCGCTGGCTCTTTCTTTATCAACCCCATAATTTCCCCTGAAATATCAGAGACTCTGCCGGCGCAAGCCCCACGCTGGCCTCAATCCGATGGCAGAATCAAAACCTCTGCCGCTTGGTTGATGGAGCACTCGGGAGTTCACAAAGGAGATCGAATGGCTGGGGCGCAGATCTCGCCTCGCCATGTATTGGCCTTATCCAACAGTGGAGAAGCAACGGCGAAAGAGATTATTGAATTGGCGAAATTTGCGCGCGCGAAAGTGAAGGAATCTTTTGGGATTGAATTAGAAGCAGAGGTTCAATTTGTCGGGCTCTCGCTCGACTGATTTAATCTTTTGCTTCTCCTAATAATTTCTGTACTCGGGTAATACCTTCAACAATGTCGTCGTCACTTAAGGCATATGAGAATCGGAGATATCCCGAAGGACCGAAGGCTTCACCGGGAACAGCAGCGACTTCAACCTCTTCCAAAATCAATGTGGCAAGTTCGGCTGAGGTTTGTGGCCGCTTGCCGCGGATCTCTTTGCCGAGCACGCCCTTTACTGATGGATACACATAGAACGCACCTGTTGGTGTTGGACAGATGACACCAGGAATTTCATTGAGCATTGCAGTGATGAGAGATCGTCGGCGATTGAATGCCTCGCCCATTTTGTGAACCGCAGAGAGATCGCCAGTAAGAGCAGCGATGGCTGCGCGTTGGGAAACATTGGAAACATTCGAAGAGAGATGCGACTGCAGATTGGTTGCGGCCTTGATGACATCCTTGGGGCCGATCATCCAACCAACTCGCCAGCCGGTCATTGCATAAGTTTTCGCAACGCCGTTAAGAATGATGGTTCGGTCAGCCATCTCAGGAACCACGACTGGAAGACTTGGCGCAACTGCGCCGTCATAAAGCAGGTGCTCGTAAATTTCATCAGAAATGACCCAGATCCCATGGGCCAGCGCCCATTCGCCAATCGCCTTGACTTGCTCGGGTGAATAGACCGAACCAGTTGGATTCGAAGGCGAGCAGAAGAGGAGGGCTTTGGTCTTATCAGTTCGAGCAGCTTCGAGTTGTGCCACCGAAACTAAGTAGTTAGCGGTTTCATCGGCGAAGACTTCGATGCTGATACCGCCAGCCAACTTGATTGCCTCGGGGTAGGTGGTCCAATAAGGGGCAGGAAGAAGAACTTCATCGCCAGGATCGATAATGGATGCAAAGGATTGGTATACGGCTTGCTTGCCACCGTTGGTCACGAGAACTTGATCGGCGGTAATGACATAGTGTGAATCGCGTAAAGTCTTGGCCACAATCGCATCCCGCAGTTCGGGCAATCCTGGGGTAGGGGTGTACCGGTGATTGGCCGGCCTGCTGGCCGCGTCGATGGCCGCGGCGACGATGTAATCCGGGGTCGGAAAGTCTGGTTCGCCAGCGCCAAAGCCAATGACTGGCCGACCGGCGGCTTTGAGGGCTTTGGCTTTTGCATCGACGGCCAGAGTTGCTGATTCAGCAATCGCGGCGATTCGACGGGAAACTCGGGGCTTAGAAAAATTAGAAGATTCAGCGCTCATAGTGCCCAAGTGTGGCAGAACTGAGCGTGCGACGAAGACCCGGTTTTACCGAACCCCCGTTCAGCCCCTACAATTCCCGTTCTGGCGCTTGCAATAGGTCATGATCACTCATGCCTGAAGTAACGCTCGAAGGGCAGTAGCTCAACTGGCCAGAGTTCCGGTCTCCAAAACCGGCGGTTGGGGGTTCAAGTCCCTCCTGCCCTGCAAGTTCTCGACGGCTGTATGTCAACGAAGTACGAATGTCAATGTGAGGAAGGTTGTGCGAATGAGTGACGAGAAGCGCTCCGACGAAGAGTCAAAAGGACTCTTTGGTCGCATCGGCCTGTTCTATCGCCAAGTCGTTTACGAGTTACGCAAGGTTGTTTGGCCAACGCGCCAACAATTGTCGACCTATACCGCTGTGGTTTTGGTCTTCGTAGGTTTCATCATCGCCGTTGTCTCACTGCTTGATGTGGTGCTGACAAAGGTTGTCTTCTGGGTATTTGGTTAGGGGCAGTTTGTAATGACAGAGAACGATTCACTAGCCATGCCGCTCGATCCATTCGAGGCTGCGCTGATTGCTACTGAGGCACCTGCCGCAACCGACGAGGAAGTACTCGTCGATGTTGCCGTTGGTTCTGAAGTTGCACTCGATGCCATCGAAGAAGAGGTTTCGGAAGAGGTTGCAGCAGAGAACGAAGTGGCAGTCGAAGAAGAGTTAGAAGATGACGAGAACGCTGAGTTCCGCCGCGCTCTGGGCGTCGCCGCTGGCGATTGGTATGTCGTTCACTCATATGCTGGATACGAGAAGAAGGTCAAGGGCAATCTCCTTAACCGCGTTCAATCATTGAATATGGAAGATTACATTTTCCAGGTAGAAGTTCCGGAAGAAGAAGTCAAGGAACTCAAGAATGGCCAGTACAAGATGGTCAAGCGCAACGTCTTCCCTGGTTATGTCTTAGTTCGTTTAGATCTCACCGATGAATCCTGGTCTTGCGTTCGTAATACCCCTGGTGTTACTGGCTTCGTTGGCAACGCGCATCATCCTTCACCACTTACCTTGGCTGAAGTAGAGAACATTTTGGCACCTCGCCCAGCAAAGAAGTCCGACAAGCCAGAGATTCGCGTTGTGGATTTCGAAGTTGGCGAATCAGTCACGGTTATGGATGGCCCATTCGCCACCCTGCCGGCCAGCATCAGCGAGATCATGCCAGAACAAGCAAAACTCAAGGTTTTGGTTTCGATCTTCGGTCGCGAGACCCCAGTCGAACTTTCTTTCCATCAAGTACAAAAGCTTTAATTAATCCGAGTAACAGAAGAAAAGAGAAAGAATCATGGCACCAAAGAAAAAGATCACTGCAATGATCAAGTTGCAGATTTCAGCTGGCGCTGCCACACCAGCTCCACCAGTTGGTCCAGCTCTTGGTCAGCATGGTGTCAACATCATGGACTTCGTCAAGGCATACAACGCCGCGACCGAAGCTCAGAAGGGCCAAATCATTCCAGTGGAAATCACTGTCTATGAGGATCGCTCCTTCACCTTCGTCACAAAGACCCCACCAGCATCGCGTTTGATCTTGAAGGCAGCTGGAATTGAAAAGGGTTCTGCAATTCCTCACAAGACCAAGGTTGCAACGTTGACCATGGCTCAGGTTCAGGAGATTGCAAAGTTGAAGATGGTTGACCTCAATGCCAACGATCTCGATGCAGCTAGCCTGATCATCGCCGGTACCGCCCGTTCCATGGGCGTAACCGTCACCGCTTAATTAGAAACAAGTACGTGGGAGAACCGCGCTGGTTCGTTAACCACAGCCACTAACTCCGCCATTGGCGGATGAAAGAAGGAAAGAAATGAAGCGCAGTAAGAAATATGTTGAAGCCGCGGCCAAGGTAGATCAGAAGGTTCTTTACTCACCTTCAGCAGCCGTCGCGCTCGCAAAGGAAACCTCCACCACTTCCTACGATGCGACTGTTGAAGTTGCTCTCGGACTCGGTGTAGATCCTCGTAAGGCAGATCAAGCAATTCGTTCCACCGTTAACCTCCCACACGGAACTGGTAAGACCGCCCGGGTATTGGTTTTCGCTGGTGGCGAGCGCGCTGAAGAGGCTCGAGCAGCTGGTGCTGACATCGTCGGTGCTGATGAATTGATCGATGAAGTTGCCAAGGGTCGTTTGGATTACGACGCCGTTGTCTCTACCCCTGAATTGATGGGTAAGGTCGGTCGTCTTGGAAAGGTTCTTGGACCTCGTGGTTTGATGCCTAACCCAAAGACCGGAACCGTAACCACCGATGTTGCCAAGGCTGTAACCGATATCAAGGGCGGAAAGATTGAATTCCGTGTTGATAAGAACGCCAACCTTCACTTCATCATCGGAAAGACCTCCTTCACCACCCAGCAATTGGCTGAAAACTATGCCGCTGCGATGGATGAGGTTGTCCGTTCCAAGCCATCTTCCTCCAAGGGTCGCTTTATCCGTAAGGCAACCATCTCCACCACGATGGGACCTGGAATTCCAGTAGACCCAACCATTACTCGTGATGGCGGACCAAACGTTCAATAATTTGGACAAATAAGTAGTTTTTTGACTGGGGTAGGCCTCACCGCCTACCCTTTGTCATCTCACCACAGACTGCTGGTTTCGGGTCCGCCCGAACTAAATGTCACTTTCAGGTAAAACTGAAAAGACAGCCCGCATAGGTGCAAACGATAACCTCGTGTGCATTTATGCGCCGAGGTTTTTTCTTTTTATATAACGTAGTAATAAATGGAAAGGAAGCCAGATGGCTCGCCCTGACAAGACAGCAGCCGTTGCTGAGTTGACTGAAGATTTTCGTTCAGCCACCGCAACTGTTCTGACTGAGTATCGCGGTTTGTCCGTGACCTCAATGAAGGCCCTTCGCCGTTCCCTCGGTGAAGACACCAAGTACTCCGTAGTAAAGAACACCCTGACCAAGATTGCAGCAAAGAATGCGGGCGTTGAGATCGCAGATGAACTCCTCACCGGTCCTTCCGCGATTGCATTCGTTAAGGGTGATCCCATCGATGCAGCAAAGAGTCTGAAGAATTTCCAGAAAGAAAATCCTCTTCTTGTTATCAAGGGTGGAATCTTTGAGGGTAAGGCTGTTACGACTGCAGAAATCATGAAGCTCGCTGATCTTGAGTCCCGTGAGGTTCTCTTGTCCAAGTTGGCTGGCGCAATGAAGGGCTCTATGGCAAAGGCCGCTCGTGCATTCGACGCTTTGCGTATCAAGCTCGAAGCTGGCGCACCAGCAGTATCAGCACCTGTTGCTGAAGTTGCTGTTGAAGAAGTTGTTGCCGAAGCACCTGCTGCAGAAGCAGTTGTTGAAGCCGTTGCAGTTGCTGAAGTAGTAGCAGAAGAAGCACCAGCCGCTGAGGTTGTTGCCGAAGTTGTTGCTGAAGCCGCACCTGTTGCCGATGAAACCCCAGCCGAAGCTCCTGCCGCCGAAGCAGAATCACCTGCAGCTGAATAAGCCCCTCTAACCGATATTTACTAAAAGAATAAAAAGAATAGGAAAACAAAAATGGCAAAGCTCACAACTGAAGACCTTCTCGGTCAGTTCAAAGATATGACCTTGGTTGAACTCTCAGATTTCGTAAAGGCATTTGAGACTGAATTCGATGTAACCGCTGCTGCTCCAGTTGCAGTTGCTGCTGCTGGTGGCGCTGCTGAGGCTGCTGTCGAGCAAGATGAATTCACCCTTACCCTCGAGAGCGCCGGATCACAGAAGATCGCCGTTATCAAGGAAGTACGTGGCATCAACTCTGCTCTCGGTCTCAAGGAAGCAAAAGACCTCGTCGATGCAACCCCAACCGTCTTGATCGACAAGGGCACAAAAGAAGCAGTAGAAAAGGCAAAGGCAGCTCTCGAAGCCGCTGGCGCAACTGTTTCCGTCAAGTAGTTACGGATGACCGTTTGGAAAAGGGCCCTTCGGGGTCCTTTTTTATTTGCCCAAAAACTTCTATTGCTGGGTTGGTCTTGGTTTTACATCAGCCATTGAGCGAGGAAATGACGTGGTTTCAAAGAACATTGCGCCGGTCGGAACCATCCAAGGGATGACCGTGATCTCAAACCAGCCCGCCATAACAGCAGGATCGGCCAACATGAGTTCGCGCGCACGGTCAACCTCAGCTCGGAAGAGGCAGACTCCCCGATAGTGCGGATCTCCGGTTGGACCAGCGGCGAGAAGGTGGCCGGATTTATGAAGATCGGACAAATGGGACATATGGGCATCTTGGATAGCGGCATCCTCGGAATCGCTCCGAACTGGTGCCTCAGGATTGGTCAACAGGAAGACGAGGCTAAATCGGTCAAATTCCATGAAAACTCCCAATTGTGAGGATCCGAGGGTCAAGGCGACTCAAGAATAAGGGGAAATCGGGCGAAAATGACCGGACAAAAAAACTGGGGAAATCGAGTACAAAACCCGAAAAAGTGGGGTATAAGCATAATTAGACAGAAATGCCCTTTATTAGATACCCTGACCCTTCGCAAATCTTCACACCATTCAGGTTAGGCATATAGCGGCCCAGACCTGGCGGTAGCCGTGCGTGATTACCTGCTCTTTACTGGAGGAACATTGGCCGCGAAGTCAAAGTCATTTGCACCTGCCCGCATCTCTTTCGCAAAGATCCGTGAACCACTCGAAGTACCTAATCTCCTCTCGCTCCAATTGGATAGCGTTGACTGGTTGCTGGGTAACGACTTGTGGCGTGCGCGTCTTGGCGAAGCCGAGAAGAGCGGCCGGGGCGAAGTGCCCAAGCAATCTGGACTGGAAGAAATCTTTGAGGAGATTTCCCCCATCGAAGATTTCCAAGGATCTATGAGTCTTTCTTTCCGAGACCACCGATTCGAACCACCTAAGTACACAATCGCTGAATGTAAGCAGCACGACACCACTTACTCAACCCCATTGTTCGTTACTGCGGAATTCACTAACAACGTAACTGGTGAAATTAAATCCCAGACCGTGTTCATGGGTGACTTTCCTTTAATGACTCCACGCGGAACCTTCGTTATTAACGGTACCGAGCGTGTTGTTGTTTCTCAGATCGTTCGTTCTCCAGGCGTTTATTTCGAGCGCACCATTGAGAAGACCTCTGACAAAGATATTTTGACTGCGAAGATCATCCCAAGCCGTGGTGCTTGGTTGGAATTCGAAGTAGATAAGAAAGACATGGTCGGTGTTCGTATTGATCGCAAGCGTAAGCAATCAGTCACCGTCTTCTTGAAGGCACTCGGCTGGACTGAAGAACAAATCCTCGAGCAATTCGGCGAGTACGAGTCCATCCGATTAACCCTTGAAAAAGATAACGTCAAGACTCAAGATGAAGCTCTGCTTGATATCTATCGCAAGCTTCGTCCAGGCGAGCCTCCTACCAAGGAAGCCGCTCAGAACTTGATCGAGAACTTGTACTTCAATGCAAAGCGATATGACTTGGCTAAGGTCGGTCGTTTCAAGGTTAATAAGAAGTTGGGTCTTGAACTCGAACTCTCACGTGGCCTACTTAATATTGAAGATATCGTCGCAACCATCAAGTACCTCGTCGCGCTTCACAATGGCGAAGCACTTATGGAATACGGCAAGCAAGTACGTGTTGAGACCGATGACATCGACCACTTCGGAAATCGTCGCCTTCGTACCGTTGGTGAATTGATTCAGAATCAAGTTCGTACCGGACTTTCCCGTATGGAGCGCGTTGTTCGCGAACGTATGACTACTCAAGATGTTGAGGCAATTACTCCTCAGACCTTGATCAACATTCGTCCAGTTGTTGCTTCTATTAAGGAGTTCTTCGGAACTTCCCAGTTGTCGCAGTTCATGGACCAGACCAACCCATTGTCAGGAATGACTCACAAGCGTCGTCTTTCAGCGCTCGGACCTGGTGGTCTCTCTCGTGAACGTGCTGGCTTCGAAGTCCGTGACGTTCACCCATCGCACTACGGTCGTATGTGTCCAATCGAAACTCCTGAAGGTCCAAACATTGGACTTATTGGTTCGTTGGCTACCTATGCCCGCGTAACTCCATTTGGATTTATCGAGACCCCTTACCGCAAGGTGACCAAGGGTCGCGTTACTGATCAGATCGATTACCTGACTGCAGATGAAGAAGATGAGCACGTTATTGCACAGGCGAATGCGCCTTTGACTGCTGATAATCACTTTGCCGAAGCTCGTGTACTCGTTCGTCGTCGTGGTGGCGAAGTTGAATACATCATCGCTGACGAAGTTGATTACATGGACGTCTCACCTCGTCAGATGGTTTCTGTTGCAACCGCAATGATTCCCTTCCTCGAGCACGACGATGCTAACCGCGCCTTGATGGGTTCCAACATGATGCGCCAGGCAGTTCCACTGCTGCGCGCTGAGGCACCTTTCGTTGGTACTGGTATGGAATTTCGTGCCGCTGTTGATGCTGGCGATGTCATGCTCGCTCGCAAGGGTGGCGTCGTTACCGCCGTTTCGGCCGATGAAGTTACCGTCATGAATGATGACGCAACTACTGAGGTCTACTTCCTCGAGAAGTTCACCCGATCTAACCAAGGCACCAGCCGCAACCAGAAGGTTGTTGTGAGCCAAGGCGATCGCGTTGATGTTGGTCAGGTTATTGCTGATGGTCCAAGCACCGATAAGGGTGAGATGGCTCTTGGTAAGAACTTGCTCGTGGCATTTATGTCATGGGAAGGCCACAACTACGAGGATGCAATTATTTTGTCCCAGCGTCTCGTGCAGGACGATGTCCTTACCTCGATTCACATCGAGGAGTACGAAGTCGATGCTCGCGATACCAAGCTCGGACCTGAGGAAATCACTCGCGATATCCCTAACGTCTCTGAGGAAGTTTTGGCTGACCTCGATGATCGCGGAATTATCCGAATCGGTGCCGATGTAGTTCCTGGCGATATTTTGGTTGGAAAGGTAACGCCAAAGGGCGAGACCGAACTGACACCAGAAGAGCGATTACTACGTGCGATCTTCGGTGAGAAGGCTCGCGAAGTTCGCGATACCTCACTGAAGGTGCCACACGGTGAATCCGGCAAGGTTATCGACGTCAAGGTCTTCGATTCAGAAGATGGCTTCGAACTTCCTGCAGGTGTCAACCAAATCGTTCGCGTCTATGTTGCTCAAAAGCGAAAGATTCAAGATGGTGACAAGCTCGCTGGTCGCCACGGTAACAAGGGTGTTATCTCCAAGATTCTCCCTGTTGAAGATATGCCGTTCCTGGAAGATGGAACTGCAGTCGACATCATTCTCAATCCACTCGGTGTTCCTGGTCGTATGAACGTCGGACAGGTTTTGGAAACTCACCTCGGTTGGGTTGCCAAGGCCGGCTGGAAACTAGAGGGCGATGAGGTCTGGCAAAAGGATCTGCGTGCCCATGGTTACGCCGACGTTGCGCCAAACTCCAAGGTAGCCACTCCAGTATTCGACGGCGCCAAAGAAGAAGAGTTATTGGGTCTGCTTAAGTCAACGTTGCCAAATAAAGATGGCATGCGTTTGATTGGTTCCAACGGTAAGGCCAACTTGTTTGATGGTCGTACCGGCGAGCCATACAAGGAGCCAATCTCGGTCGGTTACATGTATATCTTGAAACTCCACCACTTGGTTGATGACAAGATCCACGCTCGTTCAACTGGTCCATACTCCATGATCACCCAGCAACCACTCGGTGGTAAGGCTCAATTCGGTGGTCAGCGCTTTGGTGAAATGGAAGTTTGGGCTCTTGAAGCCTACGGCGCCGCTTACACCTTGCAAGAGTTGCTCACCATTAAGTCCGATGACGTCTTGGGCCGCGTAAAGGTCTACGAAGCCATCGTTAAGGGTGAAAACATTCCTGAACCAGGTATTCCAGAATCCTTCAAGGTTTTGGTCAAAGAAATGCAATCGCTGTGTCTCAACGTGGAAGTTCTCTCTTCTGAAGGTATCGCGGTTGAACTTCGCGACACTGATGAAGAAGTTTCCCGTACCGCTGAAGAGCTGGGCATCAACTTGTCACGAGTTGAGCCAAGCAGTGTTGACGAGATCTGAGACGGAGAGGGATAAATAAATGTTAGATGTTAACTTTTTTGATGAACTGCGAATTGGTCTAGCTTCAACGGACAATATTCGTGAGTGGTCCTTTGGTGAAGTAAAGAAGCCAGAGACCATTAACTATCGAACCCTCAAGCCGGAAAAAGATGGTCTCTTCGATGAGAAGATCTTTGGACCAACCCGGGACTGGGAGTGCTATTGCGGTAAGTACAAGCGCGTTCGCTTCAAGGGCATTATCTGCGAGCGTTGCGGTGTCGAAGTTACTCGCGCCAAGGTTCGCCGTGAGCGCATGGGTCATATCGAACTTGCTGCACCTGTAACCCACATCTGGTACTTCAAGGGCGTTCCTTCTCGTCTTGGCTACCTTCTTGATCTTGCACCTAAGGATCTTGAGAAGGTCATCTACTTCGCCGCTTACATGATCACCTCGGTTGATGATGAAGCTCGCGCCGAAGATATGCCACAACTTGAGAAGCGTCTCTCCTCTGACAAGAAGAAGATTGAAACTCGTCGCGATACCGACCTCGATACCCGCCAGAAGAAGTTGGAAGCAGATCTTGCTGAACTCGAAGCTGCTGGTGAAAAAGCCGATGTAAAGCGCAAAGTTCGTGAAGCCGCAGAACGTGAACTCAAGGCAACTCGTGATCGCTCACAACGCGAACTCGATCGCCTCGATGAAGTTTGGGCTCGCTTTAAGAACCTCAAGGTCCAAGATCTTGAAGGCGACGAGGGCCTCTATCGCGATATGCGTGATCGTTTCGGCGTCTACTTCGAAGGAAATATGGGAGCCGCTGCAATCAAGCGTCGCCTTGAGACCTTCGATCTCCAAGCCGAATATGTCAAGCTCACCGAGATCAGCCAAACCGGCAAGGGTCAGAAAAAGACTCGCGCTATCAAGCGGCTCAAAGTCGTCTCCTCATTCTTGAATACTCGTAACCATCCTGCATCCATGGTGCTTGATTGCGTTCCGGTTATTCCACCAGATCTTCGTCCGATGGTTCAGTTGGATGGTGGCCGCTTTGCGACCTCCGATCTCAACGATCTCTATCGCCGTGTGATTAACCGCAACAACCGATTGAAGCGACTTGCCGATCTCGGCGCGCCAGAGATCATCGTCAACAACGAGAAGCGCATGCTTCAAGAAGCTGTCGATGCCTTGTTCGATAACGGTCGTCGTGGTCGTCCAGTAACTGGCCCAGGCAACCGTCCATTGAAGTCACTTTCAGACATGTTGAAGGGTAAGCAAGGACGTTTCCGTCAGAACTTGCTCGGAAAGCGCGTTGATTACTCCGGCCGTTCGGTCATCGTCGTTGGTCCACAGTTGAAGTTACATCAATGCGGTCTGCCAAAGCAGATGGCCTTGGAACTCTTCAAGCCATTCGTTATGAAGCGTCTGGTTGATCTCAACCATGCTCAGAACATCAAATCTGCCAAGCGTATGGTGGAACGTGCTCGTCCAGTTGTTTGGGATGTTTTGGAAGAAGTTATCGCCGAACACCCGGTACTTCTCAACCGCGCACCTACCTTGCACCGTCTTGGTATTCAGGCATTCGAACCTCAGTTGGTTGAAGGTAAGGCAATTCAGATTCACCCATTGGTCTGTACCGCGTTTAACGCAGACTTCGACGGTGACCAGATGGCCGTTCACCTTCCACTATCTGCAGAGGCGCAAGCCGAAGCTCGAATCCTTATGCTCTCGAGCAACAACATTCTCTCTCCTGCATCAGGCCGTCCAATTACCTCTCCTACTCAGGACATGGTTCTTGGCCTCTACTTCTTGACCTCACTTCGTGAGAATCAAAAGGGCGAGGGTCGCGCATTTGCATCCATCTCGGAAGCGTTGATGGCATTCGATCAAGGTTCCTTGACCATGCAAGCAGGAATCAAGATTCGCCTGACTGTTAATGGCGAGACTTTAGTTCACAGCACAACTCTTGGCCGGGCAATCTTCAATGAAGTTTTGCCTTCTGATTTCCCATTCGTTGATTACGACGTCACCAAGAAGCATCTTGGCTTGATCGTTGATAATTTGGCGGAAGGTTATCCAAAGGTCACGGTTGCGCAGACTCTGGATGCTTTGAAGTCTCTTGGTTTCTACTGGGCAACTCGTGCCGGAGTCACAATCTCTATTGAAGATGTTGTTACCCCAGCCAGAAAGAAAGAAATTCTGGAAGGCTATGAAGTTCGCGCTGAGAAGGTTCAGGGGCAGTACGAAAAGGGTCTCATCACTGATGACGAGCGTCGTCAGGAACTCATTGAGATCTGGACCCAAGCAACGCAAGAAGTTGCTCGTGAAATGGAAGATAACTTCCCGAAGACAAACCCAGTCTGGATGATGGTTTATTCGGGCGCTCGCGGAAACATGATGCAGATTCGTCAGATCGCAGGTATGCGTGGTCTGGTAGCGAACCCAAAGGGTGAAATTATTCCTCGCCCAATCAAGTCCAACTTCCGTGAAGGTCTCTCCGTACTCGAGTACTTCATCTCTACTCACGGTGCTCGTAAAGGTCTTGCCGATACAGCACTTCGTACCGCTGACTCAGGTTACCTAACCCGACGTCTTTGCGATGTGGCACAAGATGTCATCATCCGAGAAGAAGATTGCGGCACTGATCGCGGTCTCACTTTGAAGATTGCTGCCACTAACTCTGCTGGCGAACTTGTTCGTGACGAGCATGTCGAAACTTCGCTCTTTGGCCGTAACTTGGCAGAAGATGTTGAAGTTGATGGCAAGGTTATCGTTACCGCAGGTACTGACCTCGGCGATCGCAACATCAACCTTTTGGTTGCTACAGGCGTTGCCGAAGTTAAGGTCCGCTCCGTTCTCACCTGCGATAGCAAGGTTGGACAGTGCGCAATGTGTTACGGCCGTTCCATGGCTGCCGGCAAGATTGTTGATGTCGGCGAAGCAGTTGGAATTATCGCGGCGCAATCCATTGGTGAACCAGGAACCCAGCTCACCATGCGTACCTTCCACACTGGTGGCGCCATGCTCGAAGGTGAAACTCAAATCACCCACGGTCTGCCACGTATCGTTGAACTCTTCGAAGCTCGTACCCCTAAGGGTGTTGCGCCAATCGCAGAGGCTGCTGGAATCGTCAGCTTCCTCGAAGATGCCAAGGGCAAGAAGATCATTGTCACGCCAGAAGATGGCGGCGAAGCAAGTGCTTACCCAATCACTCGTCGTATGAAGCTCAAGGTCGAAGAGGGCATGAAGGTCGGCGTCGGACAACAACTCGTTGTTGGTGCTGTCGATCCAAAGCAGGTTCTTCGTATTCTTGGTGCTCGTCACACTCAAGTTCACTTGGTGAACGAGATTCAATCTGTTTATCGTTCTCAGGGTGTAAGCATCCATGACAAGCACATTGAAATCATCGTTCGTCAGATGCTCAAGCGCATCACCGTACTTGAACCAGGCGATGCAGATCTTCTTCCAGGCGAGCTCGTAGAGCGCAATCGCTTTGAAGATGAGAACCGTCGGGTTGTGACCTCCGGTGGTAAGGCCGCCTCAGGTCGCCCAGAACTTATGGGTATCACCAAGGCATCACTTGCAACCGAATCATGGCTATCCGCTGCATCGTTCCAAGAGACCACTCGTGTTCTCACCGATGCCGCTCTCTCCGAGAAGAGCGATCCATTGCTCGGCCTCAAGGAGAACGTCATCATCGGTAAGTTGATCCCAGCCGGTACCGGTCTTGCTCGTTATCGCAACGTTCGCGTTGAGCCAACTGAGGAAGCCAAGGCTGCGGTCTACGCTGCTTATGATGAATACGACTACACGCCATTCCAGACCTCTGGTTCGGGTGAAGCAGTTCGTTTGGATGATCTCGAAGCTCGTTAATCGCTCGTATCGTTGAACTCAAGAAACCCCGGCCGAAAATGGTCGGGGTTTCTTACTTTCTTCCACTTTCTGATTCAATTGAATTATGAGTCAACTTCTAATGGAGCTTTTGCAGAAACATCGAATTTCACCGCAGAGTGTGCTTCACATTGGCGGACATCGAGCTCATGAGGTAGAGATTTATCAACAGTATGGAATCACCAGTGGCGTTTTTATCGAAGCACAAGAGAATCTGCATGAGGAGATCGAAAAGCAATTGCGCCATCGAGAGAATTGGCGATCAGTACACGCCTTACTCTCTGATACCGACGACGAAATAGTTGAATTTTTTCTTGCTACCAATGATGGAATGAGTTCGAGTCTGCTTGCCCCCTTGGGTCACTTGTTGGAGTATCCAGAAATTGGATTCCCATCGAGTATCACCATGAACACGACCACGCTGGACTCGCTGCGCCTCGGCTCATTCGATCTCACTGTTATTGATGTGCAGGGAGCGGAGTTAAAAGTTCTCGCCGCTGGAATGGCGACGGTTGCACCATCAAAAGCGCTCTGGCTAGAAGTTAATGTTGGCGGGCTCTACGAGGCAGATGCCTCAATCACTGAAATCGTTGCATTTCTCGACCAGTATGACTTTGTCCTGGTCTTTGTTGACATGCGTACCCACTTGTGGGGCGACGCACTTTTTCTCGCCCGATCGGCAATGCATGCCTTCGGTTCCTAATTAACGGTTACTAAAGACGACCAAGATTGCCGCGATGAAGTGACAGAGGAAGGCCGCGGCAGTAAGAGCATGAAAAAGTTCGTGGAAGCCGAACCAATTTATCGAGATGTTGGGCTTCTTTATTGCATAGATGATGCCGCCGGCGGAGTAAAAAATGCCACCTAAGGCGATCAGGCAGAAAACCCATACCCCACCTTTTTGCCAGAACTGGGGGAGGTAGATAACAGCCGCCCAGCCGAGGGCGATATAGAGCGGCACATAAAGCCAGCGTGGCGCGTTAATCCAGGAGATCCGCATCAAGGCAGTCAGGACGGCTCCACCCCAGACCAAGGAGAGCAAGACGATGGCACTTTTGTGGCTCAATAAGAAGATTGCGAACGGGGTATATGTACCGGCGATGAGCAATGGAATGTTGGCGTGATCGATTCGGCGCCAAACCGCTTTGATCTTGGGCTTCCAGTTGACCCGATGGTAGAGCGCGCTGCAGGTAAAGAGCGTGACGGCGGTCAGAGTGAAGATTCCTAACGTGATCCGACCACGAAGTTTGTCGGCCAAAGTAATAAGTATCAGACCGGCCACCATGGATACGGGGGACATAATCAGGTGAATTAGACCCCGAAGTTTGGGCTTGGGCAATTCCGGTTTTGGCGCCTTACCTGGTTTTTCGTTGGTCACGCTCATGTCTCAACCATAAACCTCGCAGGCTGGAATCTCTACGAAGAAACTAAAGCTGGCTCTCGCTTAAAGCAGTGAATCTTCGCCGACGAAGAGAGGCCGCAAAATCGTGATTAATTTGTTCGTTAAACGGTATAACTCCCGAAGCAATTTCACTTATAAGATCCTCGGTACCTTGGAGCACTTCTTCAAGCACTTTTTCCGTTAGTTTCCGAGCCAGTCCAATTTTCTCGCCAAAGGTGAGTAGAGAATTTCTGGTTAAGTCTCGACTTTTCCCGATGATTTCAATCGCCATAGAGATGTCTCCATACGGCAATGTTGATGGAATGTCATAAGTTGGCGTGACATTCCATTCACCATTCAAATTCTGCATAATGGAAACATTTTTCGCGTGAAGATCTCCATTGCCCGAAATCCATGCGAAGCAAAATTGTCTATATAAATCCCTCTTGGCTAATTTCTCGGAGGCGCATTTGCCACTCAAAGCTAAAATCACCTCTTCGGAACTAACGCTGTACTTATCGCTTGGCCATCTCCCCATTACTTGGCACGCATCTTCCACGGCTAGACTCTCGATTTTTCCATCGGGACCCACAACCCGATCAAATCTTTTTACGAGTAGCGCACTGACCCCTTCTCGGTCACTGACTATTTCAGAAGCGACAGCATTCATTTTTATTTTCTTTGCTCGAGAAAGAAAATAGCTCTCGTTTTCTACTATCAGCGGGAATTCCGCTGTCGGTAATTTAAGTATGAATCGCTCGTTGGCACGTGACGCCGGAAGCGAGAATCTTTTTGCGGAGACTTTTTCTTGCACGCCGGCAATTCCGACTCTGTCTTCTTCGCCATATTTTTCAAGTAGTTCGGCAAACGCAATTTCACTGAAATTCTGCTTTACGGCAATTAGGGGTTCGATAGGTTGCAGTTTTTCGCCATATGGAAGCACTTTTACATCTCCCACTGTGTCTGCACCGATTGCGATCAAAACCGATAGTTCGTCATCGGCTGATGTCTTTATTCTCTTCTGTATTACGGAAAGTCGCCTTCCTTCAGGAAGTAATCCGGCAAAAAAGGGAGGGACTCCGCCGGCCTTTGTAAATGTTCGCTCCAAAGTTTTGGGCAGAGTTGTAGCAATTGGCGGATGTTCACTTTTTACATATGCCTCGTCGTATTGAAAACTAACCCCATCAGGTGTGCGCACAAGTTTTGCGGCCAAAATATCGCGCTTATAGACGTCGACTCTGTCTATTTTTTTAAGCTCTTGAAGATCGATTATCTTCTCAGTCACTCTACTTTCCTCAACTTGAGGGTTGCTTCTAGCCCAAGTGCTTCCACCACAGCGAGTAATTTGTCGACTTGCACGGTTGTTCTCCCCTTTTCTATGTCCCGGACTAGCCTCTCGGAAACTTCGGCCAGGTCGGCGAGTTCAGGTTGGGACAATTTTAGTTTCTGGCGCCGCTCTTTTAGCTTTTCGCCCAACTCCAACATCTCCACTTTTCCTCCTAAAGCGGCAGGCTCTTGCCGCTTTCCTGATTCTAGAGCACATTTAACCGGAAAAACCTCAAAAGCGGCAGGCTCTTGCCGCTTTCCTGATTCTAGAGCA
>JBAXOT010000003.1:0-104941 GCA_037133095.1 Actinomycetes bacterium | reverse complement strand
GTCGCTGAAGAAAGCGCAGCCGAATAACGATGATTGACGAAGCCCTCGAACATTTGGTTAAAGGGATCGTAGATAATCCTGAAGACGTCGTCATCACGGAGAAAACTCATCGTCGAGGGACAACCCTGGAAGTTCGAGTAAATCCCGAGGATATTGGCAAAGTGATTGGTCGAAATGGCCGTACTGCTCGTGCCTTGCGCACGGTCGTTAGTGCGATTGCTGGCCGATCTATTCGCGTCGATCTCATCGAGGCTGACGAGGCTCGCTGATAGTGCTCCTTGCTGTGGGTCGTATTGGCCGCGCACATGGAGTTTTGGGCGAAGCCACTATTGAAGTTCGTACCGACCTACCTGAAGAGCGATTCTTCATTGGGTCGGTACTTCAATGTCAGGGTCCAGATCAGCCAGTAACCAAGCCAGCGCTGACTGTTAAATCAGTACGAGTGCATAACGGCACGTTCTTGCTGGGCTTTGATGGCATATCCAACCGAAATCAAATTGAAGAGCTGCGTGACACCATTTTGTATTCGGATGTTGATATTGAAGCTGACTCAGTGCATGAAGATGATTACCACGTGCTGCAATTGATCGATTGCGAAGTGTTCACGACGAGCAATGAAAGAGTTGGCGTTGTTTCCGATGTCATTGCGCTGCCTGGACATGATCTTTTGGCCGTCGCCACCGGAACGCGAGAAGTTCTGATTCCCTTTGTTCTGGAGATTGTTCCCCGTGTCGATGTGAAGGCAAAAATAATTACCATAAATCCACCTCAGGGGCTCCTCGATGACATTTGACGGAGCCGGCAAGAGTGCGCGCCAGATTGATGTCTATTCGATTTTTCCAGACTATGTTCATTCCGCCCTGCAAAATTCTTTAATTGGGAAAGCCTGGCAGTCTGGCCTTATCGCTATTGAAAGCCACGACTTGCGCGGCTTTGCCACCGATCCGCATCGAACCGTCGATGACACGCCATATGGTGGTGGGGCTGGGATGGTCATGATGCCAACCATTTGGGGAGAGGCGATAGATTCCGCAACGAAGCTTTCTAGCGCTCCTATACATGACCTCATCATTCCTACTCCAGCTGGTGCGCTCTTTACCCAGAAGATGGCCGAAGACTTAAGTGCGGCCGAGCACATCATCTTTGCCTGCGGTCGTTATGAAGGTATTGATGCCAGGGTGAGCGAGTACTACCAAGGACAGCCCAATTTTCGGGTTCATGAGATTTCCATCGGCGATTACGTTATCAATGGTGGCGAGGCTGCTGCTTTGGTCATGATTGAGGCCATAGTTCGACTAATTCCTGGCGTGATTGGCAACCCCGATTCCCTACTTGAAGAGAGCCATACGATGTCAGAGGATGAAGAGTTGCTCCTCGAGTATCCCAGCTACACCAAACCGGCGCTTTGGCGTGGATTAGAAGTTCCAGAAATTCTTCTTTCGGGTCATCACGGCAAAATCGCGCGATGGCGGCTCGATCGATCGAGGGAGCGGACGCGGAAAGTTCGGGGCTAACTCGCGAGTAAATATGCTCCGTGGAGTACCGTGTGCGACTACAAAGAATGAGAATTGGGGCAGTCAATGTCAGTAAGTAGCGAAAGCGTTCAGTCTCGGCTGATCAGAGATCTAGAACCTGTCGTTGCGGTCGAACTGGAACGGCACCTCAAAACAACAAAAGATTGGTATCCCCACGAGTATGTCCCTTGGAGTGAGGGTCGCAATTTCGCCGGACCACTTAATGGCGATGCGTGGGAGGCCAAGGATTCAAAGTTAACTCCAATCGCACAGGATTCCTTAGTCCTTAATCTTCTTACCGAAGATAACCTCCCGAGCTATCACACTGAGATCGCGCTATCCATGGGCCGAGATGGGGCATGGAATACCTGGCTCAATCGATGGACAGCCGAAGAAGGCCGCCACAGCATCGTGCTTCGGGATTATTTGATGGCAACTCGTGGCGTCGATCCCGATGAACTTGAAGATCTTCGGATGGCGCATATGGCCGTTGGCTATGAAACGCCTTATGTGAACGACATGCTTCACACTGTTTCCTACGTAACTTTTCAAGAGCTGGCCACCCGAATTTCCCATCGCAACACGGGCAAGATTTCTGCAGATCCGATTTGTGAAGGAATGTTGGCTCGAGTTTCCCTCGATGAAAATCTTCACATGTTGTTCTACCGCAATCTCTTAGGTGCCGCCTTGGAACTCGAGCCCAATGCGGCAATGAGGGCTATCGCAGATGTAGTAACTAATTTCCAGATGCCTGGTGCCGGTATGCCCGGCTGGGGCAGGAAATCGGTCCAAATCGCTTTGGCTGGAATTTATGACCTTCAACTGCACCTGGAAGATGTGGTGGCTCCGGTCCTACGCGCCTGGGATATTTTCAATCTCACGACATTATCCGGCGATGGTGAGCTCGCTCGAGATGAGCTCTCAGCCTTTCTCACCAAAGCGGGCAGCGATGTGTCGACATTCATTGAGAAGCGGGATGCCCATTTCGATCGGCTGATCGCCCGAGGTCAGAACCCCATTCGCCTCATTAACTAGGGCGAATATCACCTTCTTGGCACGGGACTTTCTCAATTTTGCCACCTAATCTGCCCAAGTGGGGAATAATCCCGACACGCCGAGAGTTAATTAGGTGAATTGCTGGGTAATAGGGGATTATCCGCCCGTTCGCGCTTTATTTAATTTCCCCGCCATCGCGGTTGGCCGAGATGGTTTTACTACGAAAATGAGGAGGTGCCATGGCAACTGATTACGACACCCCCAGAAAAACTGATGAGGAACTTCATGAGGAATCGCTCGAAGAACTCAAAGCTCGACGTGCAGATGCTCAATCCGGTCAAGTAGATATCGATGAAGAAGATGCAGCCGAAAATCTGGAACTTCCAGGAGCAGACCTTTCAGGTGAAGAACTCACCGTACGAGTTGTTCCGAAACAGAGCGATGAATTTACTTGCTCGCGTTGTTTCCTCGTCCATCACATCACACAACTTGCAAAAGGTGAAGGCGCTAAAGCGGTTTGTAAAGACTGCGAGTAAATTCCTCGCTCTTGTGCGAACTGACTAGCCAGTAAGGAGTTGGATCACGGTCATCATTGATCGTGATTTTTACTCCATTTCTTATCCAAAATCGAAGTGCTAAAAATGCAGCCGGGTTCTGATCTGGACCGCGCAATAGTCGAGTCTGATTTGCGTTAAGCGCAGTAATATCTGAGATGAATTTTCGCTCGATACTTGCTGGTCCAACGAAAAGCCACTCTCGCGTTACCCGAATTTCCAAGGCACTCTTGTAATCCGCCGCCAGCAGCAGTGCGATCTCCACCGTCAAGATTCCAATAGCCGCGCTCAACCCCACAGCAGCCCAAACGGCGAAAGCAAGTGAGGCTGCCAAAAAAATCACAAAGAGCCAGAGCCAGAACGGCCAGTGGCGCGCCTCTACGAAAAGGTCTTCCTCCGATTCCGAAAGAGTGCCGTTATCCTGAGGTTCTGTCATGGGTAGAAGTTACTTCATTTCCTGGTTCGCGTTACCCTTGGAAGGTGAGCCGAGTTCCGAGCACAACGCCTCCCGCAGGTGCGGCGATTCCGCCGCGCCATCCAAAGGCGCCAGAAATTGGATCGAAGATTCCTTCACACTTTGGCCACTGCTTTGGCTGTGGCGATCTCCATCCCACTGGCCTTCACCTCGTGGCACATGCTGGTGCCGCACAGGATTTAACTGCCGTCTTCACGGTCACCGAGAACCACCAAGGAGCACCCGGCTTGGCACATGGCGGTTTACTTTCGTTGGCGTTCGACGAAGCGCTGGGTAAATTGATGTGGTTGATTCGATCCCCGGCCGTTACAGCGCGACTCGAGACGGATTTCATGCTGCCCGTCCCCATTGGCAGCGAGCTCCACATCAGCGCTGAGATTACAGGGCAGGTAAACCGAAAGGTGTACACCAGTGCTATCGGTCGTTTGAATTCACCTGAAGGTCCAATTGCCGTCAAAGCATCAGCACTATTTGTGATCGTTCCGATGAAGCATTTTATGGAGAATGCACCGAAGGACTATTTGGCGCACATAACAAAAAATCCTAAGTTGCTCGCTTTTGTCGATCCAGATTTCGAAATTAATCCATGACGGCGCAGGTTCTTATAACTCGATTAGACCCATCGGTGCCATTGCCTCGCTATGCCAAACCAGGAGATGCTGGCGCCGATTTAACTTCGCGGATTGACATCACTCTGGCACCTGGTGAACGTGCACTTGTGCCGACTGGAATTGCAATTGCCTTGCCACCCGGGTACGCAGCGTTCGTGCATCCGCGCTCTGGCTTGGCGATCAAACATGGTATTTCTATGGTCAATGCGCCCGGAACTGTCGACGCAGGTTTCCGCGGCGAGTTGCAAGTCATATTGATAAATCAAGATCCGAAATCTCCTTTTACTTTTCACATCGGCGATCGCATCGCCCAACTTGTGATTCAAAAAGTCGAACGAGCAGAATTTGTTGAAGTGGAATTTTTGCCTGGCTCCGATCGTGGCGAGGGTGGCTTTGGATCAACAGGAGCGGGACAATGACAACTAACCGAGCAAGCTATGAAGGCCACGAAGAAGATCGGGCCAAAATTGTTACCGCCCTTGGCGGCACCAGAGGTTTGATTGATTCCGGGTTGCCTTCGTTGCTTTTTCTTGTTGCATTTAATGTTTCACACAAATTGAACCTGTCGCTCATCGCGGCACTAATACTGTCCGCTCTTTTAACCATAATGCGTTTGGTGAAGCGCGAGACATTGCAACATGCCATCTCTGGGCTTGCCGGAATTGCGGTTTGTGCCTTATTAGCCCGCCATACTGGAAAAGCGAAGGATTTTTATCTTCCTGGTCTCATTACTAATGTGGCATACGGCATTTTGTATTCAGTTCTTAACTTGGTTGGCTGGCCACTCATCGGGCTCATGCTTGGGCCGTTACTTGGTGAAAATTTATTGTGGCGAAAAGATCCAGCCCGTCGCGCGGCGTACATTCGGGCCGGCTGGCTTTGGGTGGCGCTCTTTATATCGCGCCTCGTTGTGCAGTACCCGCTTTATCGGAGCAATAACATCAATGCGTTAGGCACCGCAAGATTGATAATGGGGTATCCATTATTTATTGCTGCTGGGTGGGGGACTTGGCAAATATTGCGGAAAGTGCCGACGACTAAAATTCCCGAAGAAAACTAGTTTTCAATAAAACAAATTTTTAATTTGAGTTCAGCATCGGAAGTAGCTACAAAAAGAAGTTCGTCTCCTGCTGCATACATATCGTGACTGTGTGGGGAGATTACGCGACCATCGCGAACAATTGCCGCGAGCGAGGCGCCCTCAGGTAATTGGATTTCTTGAACTGTCTTACCAACGCATGCCGCGCCGTCAGGAAGAGTAATTTCAACCAGATTTGCCTCACCGCGGCGCAACGAAAATAGTCGAACTACATCACCAACGCTGACCGCCTCTTCGACTAGAGAGGAGATGATACGAGGAGTGGACACCGCGACATCTACGCCCCAAGCAGTGTCAAAAAGCCATTCATTTTTTGGGTGATTGACGCGAGCGACAACTCTGGGTACGCCATATTCACTCTTAGCAAGAAGGGATGCGACGAGATTTACTTTGTCATCACCAGTTGCCGCGATCATGACCTGACAAGTATCTAACTTTGCATTATCGAGCGCGGTAATCTCGCAAGCATCAGCCATCAGCCATTCTGCGCTAGGCACACTCTCCATCTTGAGTGCTTTTGGATCGCGATCTATCAGCAGGACGTGATGACCGTTTCCCAGCAATTCTCGAGCAATAGCCCGTCCAACGTTGCCGGCACCCGCAATAGCAATTCTCATTAGGCTTCCTCTGGAGACTTGGCTAGCGCCATTTCAACAATGGGCAAATCTGTTTCTGCAACCATGACATGCACGAGATCGCCCTCTTGGAGGACGGTGTGTTCGTTAGGTATTAACCCTTCACCGAGCCGGGTAATGAAGGCAACCCGGGCTGGCGTGGAAGTTTCGATCAAGTGAGCTGGTTGGCCAAACCAATCGGCGTGAATATGAACCTCACACAATTGCACTATTCCGCTGGCATCTCGCCACTCCGAGCGAGAACCTTCTGGGGCCAGGCGGCGCATGATCTGGTCGGTAGTCCACAGCACGGTGGCAACCGTGGGTATTCCTAGGCGTTGATAAATTTCGGCTCGGGCTGGGTCATAAATTCGAGCAACAACATTTGCCACGCCATAGGTTTCGCGGGCGACCCGAGCCGCCAGAATGTTGGAATTATCGCCATTAGATACCGCCGCAAATGCATCGGCGCTCTCGATACCGGCTTCGAGGAGGGTGTCTCGGTCAAATCCAACGCCAGCAACGGTGCGACCGTTGAAATCGGCGCCGAGGCGACGAAAAGCTTCCCGATTTTGGTCGATTACGGCGACAGTATGGCCAGCTGCTTCCAGATCTTTTGCCAGACCTGAACCAACTCGACCGCAACCCATGATGACTACGTGCACAGAGGAGAACTTACACCCATAGGCTATCCACTATGGAACCAAACTCACTCCCAGCCTCGACCGCGCCACGACTGCTCATTGGCGATCAGGTTGAAGTCGACGTTGGTGCCGTCGCCCACGGCGGGCATTTTGTCGCCCGACACGAAGGTCAAGTAATTTTTGTTCGACATGCAATCACGGGCGAGCGAGCACTAGTGGAGATCACCTCGGTATCTGCCAAAATCGCTTGGGGCGATGCGATCGCCATTCTCACCACCTCTGAGTATCGCGTCAAGGCTCCTTGTGTGTACGCCGCCCCTGGCGGTTGTGGCGGCTGCGATTTTCAACATGTGGAGATCGGTTTTCAACGCGAACTCAAACGGCGGGTTATCGTCGAGCAATTTTTACGAGTGGCGAAGTTAGAGATGGATTTGGATGTCCTCGGGGTCGAACCTGCTGATGGCCTGCACTGGCGTACCAGAATGGATTTTGCCATCTCACCGGCAGGGCACCTCGGTTTATATGCCTCGAGAAGTAACAGCGTTGTTCAATTGAATTCGTGTGAAATCGCCGTTCCCGAAATTGACCTGGCCGCTTTGGCTACCAGAAAGTGGAGTGGAGATGCCCGAGTTGAGGTAGCCATCTCGAGCGCCCATGAAGTAAATGTTTCCCGAGGCGGACGGAGTATTTCTGGCCCCACTCAACTTCACGAGAGCGTCGGGGAAAACTCTTTTGAAATTTCACCGTCTGCATTCTGGCAAAGCCATAAATCGGCTCCGACAACGTTGGTCGAAGCAGCTATGGATGCGCTCAATCCCATGGAAGGCGATGATGTCTGCGACTTGTACGCCGGAGTCGGGCTCTTTACCGCTGAAATTGCTCGCCGAGTGGGAAATCACGGCACTGTCCACCTCATTGAGTCGGATCACAAAGCGATTGCTGATGCCCACAAGATCTTCAAGGGTGTGAAGAATGTGCAAGTTCATTCGGGACGAGTCGAACATAAAATTTCTGCCGTTAAAAAAGCTGACCTAATTTTGCTGGATCCACCTCGAACCGGCGCGGGGGAGATGGTCATTACGGCGATGGTTCGATTTAAGCCGCGGACAATTGTCTATGTTTCTTGCGATCCAGCCTCGTTGGCGCGAGACGCTAAATTACTCTTTGATTCTGGCTATGACCTTGACCATATAGTGGGATTTGACCTATTCCCGATGACCCACCACGTTGAATGTGTCGCCCAATTTAGTCCGAAAAAGTGAGTAAGACTAGGATATGAGTACCTAAAAACTTTACATACACGACTACATAAGAGGTGGATGCAGAAGAAGATGAGTAAAAATTCCTTCAACGCCAAGACCACGCTAGAAGCTGCTGGTACGTCCTACGAGATATTCGATATTACGGGGTTGGAAGGTTCACACACTCTTCCGTTCTCGCTAAAAATATTATTAGAGAATTTGCTGCGCACTGAAGATGGCGCAAACATCACTTCAGACCAAATTCGCGCTCTTGCAAGTTGGGATCCAAACGCCGAGCCTGACACAGAGATTCAGTTCACGCCGGCCCGAGTCATCATGCAGGATTTCACCGGAGTTCCGTGCATTGTTGACCTAGCAACGATGCGGGAAGCGATTGCAGATTTAGGTGGCGATCCCACTCGCGTTAATCCGCTGGCTCCGGCCGAACTTGTCATCGACCACTCGGTTATCGCCGATGTTTTTGGCACCAAGACTTCCTTTGAAGAGAACACCGATATTGAATACCAACGAAATCGCGAACGCTATCGATTCTTGCGCTGGGGTCAGACCGCCTTTGATGAATTCAAAGTTGTACCACCAGGAACTGGAATTGTGCACCAAGTTAATATTGAATTTTTGGCTCGCGTTGTTATGACTCGAACGGTGGAAGGCTCGCTTCGAGCATATCCAGATACCGTCGTTGGAACTGATTCGCATACCACTATGGTCAATGGACTTGGCGTACTTGGTTGGGGAGTCGGTGGCATAGAGGCCGAGGCGGCTCTGTTGGGACAACCAGTTTCTATGTTGATTCCCCGAGTCGTTGGCTTCAAATTAAATGGCCAACTACCTATTGGCACAACTGCTACGGACTTGGTTCTGACCATTACCGAGATGCTGCGCAAGCACGGTGTGGTTGGAAAATTCGTGGAGTTTTTTGGACCTGGAGTTTCTGCACTGCCTATGGCAAACCGCGCCACCATTGGAAATATGTCACCCGAGTACGGTTCCACGTGCGCTATTTTCCCCATTGATGAGGAGACCTTGCGTTATTTGTCACTTACTGGTCGTACGGATGATCAACTTGAACTCGTAGAAAAATATGCCAAGCGAAATGGTCTTTGGCACGACCCAAGCCACCAACCTCGATTCTCTGAGTCCCTTGAATTAGATCTTGCAACAGTGGTTCCTTCTATTGCCGGACCAAAGCGACCACAAGATCGCATTTCTTTGGATGGTGCAAAAGCTGCGTACGAGAAGATTTCATCATCGTATTTCAGCGATAAAACAAATAAGGAGCCGGTAGCCGTGAACGTCAATGGCACCGCAACGTCGGTCACCAATGGCGCCGTGGTGATTGCCTCGATTACTTCTTGTACGAATACCTCCAACCCTTCAGTAATGATCGGGGCTGCACTTCTTGCCAAGAAGGCGGTTGAGAAAGGTCTTCGCAGTAAACCGTGGGTGAAGACAACTCTCGCCCCAGGATCGAAAGTCGTTACTGACTACTACGACCGCTCGGGGCTTACGCCATACATGGAAGCGCTCGGCTTCAATCTCGTTGGTTATGGCTGTGTTACCTGTATTGGCAACTCTGGCCCGCTGCCCATAGAAATCAGCAAGGCAGTTAATGAGAACGACTTGGCAGTCACAGCGGTGCTCTCTGGCAACCGCAACTTTGAAGGTCGAATTAGCCCTGATGTGAAAATGAACTATCTGGCTTCACCACCCCTCGTGGTTGCTTATGCTCTTGCTGGCAGCATGAGCCACGACTTCGATAATGATGCTTTAGGTACTGATCAGAATGGTGCTCCGGTTTACCTGCGAGATATCTGGCCTTCGTCGGAAGAGATCGAGGGGGTAGTCGGAGCGTCAATTTCTTCCGAAATGTTTACTAAGGATTACGCCAGCGTCTTTGATGGTGATCTGCGATGGAAATCGCTCGAAACTCCAACTGGGAAAACTTTTGAATGGGATGCGCAATCAACATATGTGCGAAAGCCGCCATATTTCGATGGCATGCCTCGTCATCCAAAACCAGTTACCGATATTTCTGACGCCCGGGTCTTGGCTATTTTGGGAGATTCGGTAACGACCGATCACATCTCTCCGGCCGGAAACATCAAAGCCGATTCACCGGCGGGCAAGTACCTCGCCGAGCATGGCATCGAACGGGTTGACTTCAACTCTTATGGTTCACGACGTGGAAATCATGAAGTGATGATTCGTGGCACCTTTGCCAATATTCGACTCAAGAACCTACTGCTTGATGGCGTTGAAGGTGGCTTTACTCGTAACTTCTTGGCTGGTGGCGAGCAAAGCACGATCTATGACGCATCTATTGCTTATCAGAGCGCAGGTGTGGGCTTAGTGATTTTGGCTGGCAAGGAGTATGGCTCTGGTTCTTCTCGAGACTGGGCAGCAAAGGGCACTGCGCTTCTCGGAGTTCGTGCGGTCATCGCTGAGTCATTCGAGAGAATTCACCGTTCTAACTTGATTGGAATGGGGGTGCTGCCGTTGCAATTTTTGCCTGGCGAGAGTGCAAAAAGTCTTGGTCTAAGTGGTGAAGAGGTATTTGCTATCTCAGGAATTGCTGCACTCAATGATGGGAACACGCCAAAGCGAGTTCAGGTCACTGCAGATGGCAAGAGCTTTGAGGCGCAGGTTCGTATCGATACGCCAGGCGAAGCTGATTACTTCCGCCATGGCGGGATCATGCAGTACGTGCTTCGTTCGTTACTTAACTAAGCAACTGAAGCAACACCTGCTGGGTGGAAGCGTTGACCGGTAACGGCCTCGCTGATTCCTTCTCGATCCAGGTACGGCAAGATTCCACCTAGATGCATGGGCCAACCGCAGCCAAGCAACATGCAGATATCGATTTCAGCTGCGGTCGCGACCACGCCTTCATCGAGCATCATTCTTGCTTCTTCGGCAAGTGCCCGAAGTACGCGAGTTCGGACCTGGTCAATAGTCGATGGGTTCGAACCCTTTTCGACCAGTTCCAGCGCAGCAGGATTAGGCGAGAGTGTGCCGTCCTCATTTTTTAGGTAGAAAGTTTTGATATTGGAAGCAACAAAACGTTGCATCGTGGGAGAGATTCGATAGCGATCACCAAGATTGTGGTGCAAAGTCTCTGCCACATGCAGAGCCACACCTGGTCCAACCAGACCCAGAAGTTCAAAAGAGGTCATAGGTAGCCCCAGCGGCTTCATTGCTTCTTCGGCAATCTCATACGGTGTGCCTTCATCAATCGCATCCGTGAGTTCGCCCATAAATCGAGTCAAGAGACGGTTGACCACAAAAGCCGGGGAGTCTTTGACGATCACCATGGTCTTTTTCAATTCTTTTCCGACGGCGACGGCAGTGGCAGTGGTCTCGTCATCTGTTTTTGTCGTACGCGCAACTTCCAAGAGCGGCATGACGGCGACGGGATTAAAGAAATGGAAGCCAATGACTCGCTCTGGATGTTGTAAATGCTCGGCCATCTTCTCGACTGAGAGGGAAGAGGTATTGGAGGCCA
The DNA here is from genome assembly GCA_037133095.1 of Actinomycetes bacterium. GTDB lineage: Bacteria > Actinomycetota > Actinomycetes > Nanopelagicales > Nanopelagicaceae > CAIMZW01. Next base: position 93,670 of record JBAXOT010000003.1, on the reverse strand, counting down.
AAACACATTCTGGCGAAACAAAACTCTCCAACTCTTGGAAGAGTATTTTCTTCAATTCGAGTTCTTCGAAAATCGCCTCGATGACAAATGAGGCGTCGGAGAAGATGCTCTTGTCCGTAGATCCGGTAACTAGCGCTTTCAATCTTGCGGCAGATTCACCCGACATCCGCTTCTTGGCAACTAACTTATCCAGTTCAGCATGGATGTATGCCAACCCTTTATCAATTCGATCTTGGTCCAGATCTGTTATCGCTACGGGGACTTTAAGGTTTCGCACCATGATGAGTGCCAATTGCGACGCCATAAGACCGGCACCCACAACTCCAACCTTCGTCACCTTTCGGGCAAGTGCCGGTTTTGGCGCACCCTCAACTTTCTTTCGTTTCTTCTGAATTAAGTTGAACGCATAGAGCGAAGCGCGCAACGAATCACTCATAGTTAACGCGGTCAATTCCCGATCTTCAAGGTCAAAACCTGCCCCGCGCGAATTCGTCCGCGCGGCAAGAACTACCTCGAGCGCTTTATTTGGTGCCGCTATATCAGCACCACCATATTTTTTTGCAATCGCATTTCGAGCGAGGACTTCAGCTTTAGCCCAACCTTCGGAATCGGAAGTGTGATCTTCGCGTGCGATTTTTTTCCGCTCGGCAAGAATATCAGCGGCGAATTGCACGGAACGCTCTAGGTAGTCCGCGGGCTGGTAGACCGCATCAACGACTCCTAATTGGAGTGCCTGATTAGCTTTCAACATGGTGTTGTTATTTAAAGCATTAACGATAATAACTTGAACGCTCTTCTCCGGACCAATCAACTGCGGCAGCAAAGTAGCGCCGCCCCAGCCTGGCAGTAACCCGAGAAAAACTTCCGGCAAGGCTACGTAGGCAGTTTCTGAAAGAGTGCGATAGTTGCAGTGCAACCCCACTTCTAAACCGCCACCGAGCGCGAGACCATTAATAAAAGCAAAGGTTGGCTTCGTAGCTTCACCTAGCCTGCGGAATACATCGTGACCAAGTTTGCCAAAAGCTGCGGCTTGCGAAGGATCTTGCACAAAGGAGATCCCAGAAAGATCGGCACCTGCTGCGAAAATAAAGGGCTTTCCTGTTATCGCTATCGCAGCAGCCGGGCTGGCTTCGGCCGCAGTGATAGCGTCGTTTAAACTGCGAAGGGATGCGACACCAAAGGTATTTGGACGATTATGGTCCAAGCCATTGTCGAGAGTTATCAAGGCGAGCGAACCATCAAAACCAAAGGCTCGTAAATCCACCTCTCGAAGAATGGCGTTCGTGACAACCTCTTTCGGCGCCTCTTCCAAAATTGCGGTGTTGCTCACTTTACTTCCCTTCCGAAAAATGTGGATTTTCCCAAATAATGGTGCCGCCCATACCAAGTCCGATGCACATAGTGGTGATGCCGTACTGAACATCTGGGTGCTCTTCAAAACCGCGAGCCAAATTGATCATCAATCGAATGGCGCTCGATGCTAGGGGATGACCGACCGCGATGGCGCCGCCATAAAGATTTACTCGAGCATCAGCATCGGCCAGACCAAAGTGGTCAAGAAATGAGAGAACCTGAATCGCAAAGGCTTCATTGATCTCGAAGAGTCCAACGTCTTCAATTGTTAACCCGGCCTTTTTCAGCGCCTTTATGGTGCTGGGAACTGGCCCATAACCCATGATCTCTGGCTCAACGCCGGCGAAAGCAAAAGAGAGTAATTTTGCTTTAATAGCGAGACCTGAATCGAGTGCGAACTCTTCGCTCGTTAAAAGCGATGCTCCAGCCCCATCGTTAAGTCCTGCAGCGTTGCCGGCTGTTACTCGACCAGCGGGGCGAAAGGGTGTTTTCAAAGCGCGCAACGCTTCGATGGTGGTTCCTGGTCGAGGTGGTTCATCGACGGTCGCTACGCCCCAACCAAGTTCAGCAGAACGAACCGCAACGGGAATCAAGTCGCGCTGAATTTTACCGGCTGCATAAGCTGCCGCTGTCTTTTGTTGGGATGCGAGCGCGTATTGATCAGCTCGCTCCTTGGTGAGATGCGGGAATTTATCGTGGAGCCGTTCTGCCGTGGAGCCCATATTGAGGGCATCGCCATCGACGATCTTTTCAGCAAGATAGCGCGGATTCGGATCGATTCCTTCGCCCATCGGATGGTTGCCCATATGTTCCACGCCACCGGCGATGGCGAGGTCGTAAGCGCCCATACTTATTGCGCCAGCAATCGTAGTGACTGCGGTCATAGCCCCAGCACACCATCGGTCAACAGAATAACCAGGAACGGTATTGGGAATCCCGGCGAGCAACGATGCCGAGCGACCGATATTCATTCCTTGGTCACCACTTTGAGTTGCGGCCGCAATAGCTACATCGTCGATGGCGCTGGGATCAATATTTGGGTTTCGTTCCAGCAGTCCGCGAAGCGCGCGAACCATAATGTCATCGGCTCTCGTTCCAGAATAGAGGCTGCCTGCCTTCCCAAAAGGAGTCCTGACGGCATCAACCAAAACAACGCGACGGTTCATATTTCCTACCTTTTTCTCGCAGCTACCATGAAGCTCGATGTGGGGAGCCCTGAGTTAGGTTACTCGCCAGTAGGTAGAAAAGGAATCAGCAAATCGCGCTAAGAAATTATCCGACTTTAGTTGTGGTCATCGGGCGAGCAGAGTGAAATTTCGCAAGGTAAAGCTTCAAGGTGGTAAAGATGTAAATCGCCCATACTAATAACTGAAGCCAGGTGATCGTGGTGGAAATTCCAACGGTGCCATCAAAAATCGTAGCCACGACCGAACTTGATCCAGGCAGATTCCAAGCAAAACTCTTTGCCCCTGGCAGCGCACCAAAATTTTGAAATTCATTAATTCCGTGGGAGAGCACCCCGGCTGCCACGATCAAAAGCGCGACGCCTGTCACGGTAAAAAACTTGCCCAGATTAATTCGAAGCGTTCGCCGGTAAAGCAGATAACCAAGTACGACCGCGAACCCCAATCCCAAGACCAGACCCACTGATGGAGCGGTGTCGCTGGATACGGTTTTGAAATTTGTATAGATGAAAAGTGCGGTTTCCAACCCTTCTCGGGCTACTGCAAAAAAAGCGGCGAAAACCAGGGCCAGGTTTCCCATTCCAGCGGCGCTGTCAATTTTGCCGTGGAGATCATCGCGCAGCCCACGGGCGCTTCGCTTCATCCAAAAAACCATCCATGTGACCAGCGAAACTGCGAGTACTGAGGTGGTTCCGGCAAAAATCTCTTCGCCCCGAACGGAGAGCTGGGTCGAGGTGAAACTAAGAAATGCGCCTAAACCCAGACTAAAAGCGATGGCTAGACCTACGCCTAGCCAGAGAAAGCCAAGGCTGGATTTTCGCCCTGATCTGGCGAGATAGGCGTACAGAATCCCCACGATGAGGGAGGCTTCTAGGCCTTCGCGGAGGGCAATCAGGAAAGTGCTCAGCACCCTTGTAGCCTAGAGGTGGGCTCTTGAATTACGCAACTCCAGTGTTGCGTAATTCCCATCACTCCTCATTCTCGCTGTTGGCAGTCGTGGCCGGTATCTCTAGGGGTTCCTGTTGTGGCAGGGCGTCTCGAATGATGGGGGCTACTCGCAGAATCTGCCAGCTCCGAGCGCCCAGCTCAGCCAATTCAGCCTGTACCCCTTCCAAGAGCGCTACTGGCGAGTTATCAAGATTCGGCGGGTTCCAACAGACGCGGCGCACACACTCAGGGGAGATGAGATTCTCCGGCGGAATGGCTAACTCTTCGGCGAGAGCGAGCACTCCAGCCCTAGCATGAGTGAGCCGGGCATAGCCCATAGGATTCTTTTCGCGCCAGACTTTTACCGGCGGCAGACCAGTGGCTGGAAGTCTGGATTCAGGATAAGTCGCTAGGTCGGCCGAGAGTATTTCACCAAAAATCTGCCACCAATCCATAATCGGTATCTCAATGGAGCGAGATCGTCGCGAAAGCAAGGCTTTCAACTCCGTGGCGCTGCCTGGCCGCTTTTGGGCTGCCTCGACAAGGGCATCGTCGTTGAAAATTCTGCCAGGAGAGAGATCAATCTTTTTAGCAAAGTCATCCCTTGCATGCCAAAGACCCTTGATTAGCGCCAAAGTTTGACGATCGCGAATCCGATGAATTCCGGAAGTTCTCCGCCAGGGATCTTTACGCGGCGCTGGTGGAGCGGCCGAGATAATGCTGGCAAAATCCTCTTGCGCCCACTCCAACTTATTCTGACTTTCTAATAAAACTTCCACCTCATCACGAAGGTCGATCAAGACGTCCACGTCAAGGGCTGCGTAGTTAAGCCACTCGTCAGGAAGCGGCCTGATAGACCAATCAACAGCGCTGTGTTCTTTTGCGAGGGAGATGTCCAACAGCGCTTCACTCAATGGCCCTAATCCAACTCGCTCGCAACCGGCGATCCGACCACCAAGTTCAGTATCAAAAAGTAATTGTGGATGCAGTCCCAACTCGCGAAGACAAGGTAGGTCTTGGGTGCTGGCGTGAATAATCCATTCCACGTTGGCAAAGAGGTCACCCATCTCTTTCCATTGTTCTGTTTCGCCAACAGCAATGGGATCGATGAGATGTAAACCGCCTTTGGTGCGATGGATTTGAATTAAGTAAGCGCGTTGGCTGTATCTGTAGCCCGAGGCGCGTTCAGCATCTATGGCGATAGGTCCAGTTCCGGAAGCTAATTCACCAATAGCGCGCGCGAATTCATCTCGGGTTTGAATGAGTGGCGGAAGTCCCTCACGAGGAGCGTTTAAAGGAATCGGCATGGCTGTGCGTTCTGGTCAATCTGCATATGGTGAAAGGTACGCACTAGGAAGAGCGACTTATTTGAGTGACACCTTCAGGGATCGGTGCCATCCCAGAAGTCATTTCGAGCAATTCAATCCAAGCCCGGACATGGTCCACAATCTCTTCGCCCTCAATCGGTGTCCACGAGGCTCGCACTTCTAATTCAGATTCCTCATCTCTTTCGTTCAGCGTTCCAAAAGAGGCGCTCGCTACTCGGGTGACGGTGCCGCTAGGAGCAATGAATTCGCAACCATGCTTCTTCAAAGACTCGAGCAACCAAGTCCAACCCACATCTGCGAGAAGGGGATCCGACACCATCTCCGTGTCTATCGCCGATCGAACGTAAGTAACGCATCTGTATTTTCCGGACCAACCATCTTGACCTCTTGGGTCGTGAAGCAAGACGAATTTTCCGGTTGCGAGGTCGCCATCAACCTCTGCATTGAGCGCAATGGCAAAGGGCGCCAACTTTTGCGGGGCTGGGACTTCTTCAATATCAATTTCATTGCGAACTCTTATGGCCCGGATCTGCGCCACCACGCTCTCAAATTTCTCAGTCGAGAGCTGAGAATGGGGGGAAGAGGTGTTCATCTACAAAGAGTAATAAGCCCGGCGGCCTAATGCGGGCAGGCGCGAGGGCAGCGTGTAGCCTTCTTGAGTGGCTTCCCTTCTTGCTCTGCTCTCCAGTGTGCTCTGGGGAAGCGCTGATTTTCTTGGCGGCAATCTCTCCAAAAGGTACAAGGCGCTTGCAGTTACAGGTAGCTCCCAAGCTATTGGATTGCTCTTCGGCACAATATTGATTGTGATTTCCGGAGGTTGGAAAGCACCTAATCTCCATTGGAGTGGCTATTTCTTGCCTGCGTTCTGCGCCGGGATTGCTGGTTTCATTGGGTTGACCGCCTTTTATGCTGGACTCTCCACAGGGCGAATGGGAGTGGTTTCACCGATAAGTACCCTGAGCGCCATCATTCCGCTCACTGTGGCATTTATGCATGGCGAACGTCCTCGAAGTATTCAGTTCATCGGCATGGCGATTGCTCTTGTCGGGGCTTTTTGTTGCAGTGGTCCGGAAATCGCAGCCGGCTTGCCGCTTAAACCCTTAGCACTCGGATTGGTGGCCGCTGTCGGATTTGGTACGGCGTTGACCTTTATGGCCATGGGATCAAAGACCAGCGCTTTACTGACAATGACCTCGATGCGATTCTTCACAGTTTCTATCTGCTTGCTGGTTGCATTCCGATTTCGAACTATTGGAGGATTTGTTCGAAAAGATTTGCCTACTCTGGCGGCCATTGGAATTTCTGATTTTCTTGCCAATGATTTATTGGGAGTGGCGACGACAAAAGGATTGGTCTCCATTGCCATGGTTCTGGGTTCGCTCTTTCCCATTGTTACTGCGTTATTGGCTTTTAGGTTTCTGCATGAGCGTTTACATAAAGTGCAGTACACGGGAATTCTCTTAGCCGTGGCGGGAGTTGCACTTATCTCGCTCTCTTAGCGAGTAAAAAGTAGAAAACTGTCACCGTTGACCTCTTCGCGGCTTTTTTCGAGTAGGCCTGCCGATGCGATATCAGAAAGAAGAATGTCGAGATCGATACGAGTGGAATCGCCGAGCACCTCAGCGAGCGTGAGGTAAATACCGTCAAGCGCTCTATCTAGTAACAGAGCGTGCATTAACGCGTAGCCACCTTCAACCAAGATTCGGGGATATTTTTCGCGATCAAGAGTTGTTATCAGGTGCGCGGGTTCGATATCTAAGGTCCGGGACATTGGATTAGCGCTCGCTCGATGTGGCGCTGATGGCGAGCGGCTAATAACAATCAGTGGAACTGGAGTACTTTCGTAAGGTTCGCTTCGTGCCGTCTGGCCACCAATGAGAATTAAATCCGCCATACTTCGAATTTCATGGAACCGCGCTCGATCGGTCCTGGAGCTCAGCCCCTTCGAGGAGCCATTTTTGGTAGTCGCGCCATCCATTCCTAGCACCAAATTGGCTCGCACCCATCTCTCTGATCCAGGCTTGTTGGTAAACATGGGCCAACGGTAAAGGATTGTCAGTGGTGCTTTCTAATATCTACATATGATCATTAACTGTGATACCTGCATCATGCGCGATATCGCCTGCTCTGATTGCGTCATCTCGGTACTTTTCGCTCCCTCTGTGACCCCGGCGGAGATTACGACCACGGAAGAGCGCGCACTTCTGGCACTTGCCGAGCACGGTATGGTGCCACCGCTTCGTTTTGCGCAGTAAATCACCCGCTCGCCCGGGTCTCTTGGCTTGATGTTCAGCGTGCGGACTGGTTAGCCTTATTTGATGAAGTCCATGGGTCGCCTGAGTATTTCGGTGCTGACTTCTCTTCTTTCACTCGTATGCCTTGCCCCCTTGGCTGTTGCGGCACCTAATCTCAATGCCATTCGCGCCCAGGTCCGTTCTTTGCAAGAGCAGGCAGCCAGCGCGGGGGAGGCTGCTCAGCAAGCCCAGGTCGAACTAGATTCTTTGAATCGGACTCTTGATTCGGTCAAGGCACAAGCCAATGTGCAAGGCGCCACCGTAGCGTCCTTGCGCAAATCTTTGGGTGCTCTTGCGGCCGAGCAATACAAGAATGGTGGGTTGAGCCAGAGTCTGGAATTACTTTTCTCGGCCAACCCTTCGCTCTATCTCTCTTCCGCTGGGTCTTTGGATTCGATAACGCGGAGAAAGGCGATTCAACTGCGCCAGTTTTCGGTTGCGAAACAACGATTGGATGCCACCTCACTCACCGTCAACGACAAACTCGCCCTGGTTCGGAAAGCGCAGGCTCGCTTTCAAGCACAGAAAGCAGCAGCGCAGGCGCGATTGGCCGATGCCCAGAAAATTTTGGATAAATTAAATGCCACCGAACGAAAGCGCTTGGCTGCTTTGATCGCAGCGCAAGAAAATTCGGACCATAAAAAGTCTTTAGGTTTGGCCCAGAAAGCGATTTTAGGCTCTGGTAGGGGAGCGGTCGCCTTGAAATTCGCCATTAAGCAAATGGGAGATTTTTATGTTTTTGGGGCCGCCGGTCCAATCTATTGGGATTGCTCCGGTTTAACTATGCGGGCATTTGGCGCCGCCGGGGTATCGCTGCCTCATTCCGCCGCAGCCCAATTTGGCTACGGACGATATGTACCGAACCAACAACTTCGCCCCGGCGATTTAGTTTTCTTTGGGCGACCGATCTCGCACGTTGGGATCTACTTAGGGGGCGGACGCATGGTGAATGCGCCTCACCCAGGTGCGCGCGTCAAGGTAGAGAGTTTTGGTTCTCGATTCGGATATTTGAGTTATGTCGGCGCCCGAAGAATCTGAGGCCAGGTCGATCCTGCTGGTCACGAATGACTTGGGTCCAAGAGCCGGTGGCATTGAAACATTTATTTTGGGTCTCATCGAACAGTTGCCCCGGAGCGAGATCGTGGTCTACACCTCTTCGCAATCAGGTGATATGGCATTTGATGAACAATTGCTCGCAAGGTTGGGTGTTATCGTGTATCGAGACTCGGCCAAAGTGCTCCTTCCGACGCCGAGAGTGAACCGCGCCGTGGCCCGCGTGATGCAACAGCATCGAGCCGAGGTGGTCTGGTTTGGCGCGGCAACGCCGCTGGCATGGATGGCCCCTTACTTACGCCGCCGTGGCGCGAGTCGGATCATCTCGCTCAGCCACGGCCATGAAGTTTGGTGGAGCAAACTCTTTCCCTTCTCATTGGTGGTGCGTCATATTGGGAATTCGCTTGATGTGGTCACCTACCTCGGCGAATTCACCAAACGGGCAATGCGCCCGGCCCTTGGTCCGAAAGTTCAGCTCATCCAGATTGCACCTGGCATCGATATCCACCATTTCACACCTGGCGAAAGATCTTCAGAGCTGGTGGATCAATTCCAACTCCAGGGCAAGCGAGTTTTGATTTCTGTTGGTCGACTTGTGCATCGTAAAGGGCAGGATCGATTGATTGAAGCAATGCCAGCAATTTTGCGTGAAGTACCAAATGCCGTCTTACTCTTTATTGGTACTGGTCCGTACAAAAGGGAACTTGAAAAACTTGTGGCAAAACACAACCTTTCCACCTCAGTGCTCTTCGTCGGTCGTCTTACCTACCCGGAACTGCCGGCCTACTTTCGTTTAGGAGACGTCTTCGCTATGCCATCACGCTCTCGTTTTTTTGGACTTGAGGTTGAAGGCCTAGGCATTGTTTATCTCGAAGCAAGCGCGTGCGGATTGCCGGTTATCGCGGGAAACTCTGGCGGGGCTCCAGATGCGATTATCGAAGGCGTCACTGGCTTTGCCGTGGATGGAACTGATGTCCCCCAAATCGCCAGCGCAGCGATAAAGCTGCTTTCAAACCTCGAACTCAGTTCCCGGATGGGTATCGCTGGTAGGGCATGGATTGAAAAAGAATGGGATTGGGATTTGTGGGGGGCAAGATTCGCACAGGTGCTAAAGGGAGATTAACTTCTCCTTCAGTGCTTTGTCGATCGCTTGTGTCCTGTTTGCGACGGACAACTTTCGATAAATATTTGCCAGGTGGCTCTTGATGGTGGCTTGCGAGATAAACATCAGTGAGGCAATCTCTTTAACGGTCAATCCACTGGGCAAGATTTTCAGTACCTGTTGCTCTCGCTCTGTAAGAAAATATTGCGGCTCCGGGGAACGTGTAATGCCAAGAGGTGATTGGAACTCGGCGGGATTTTTCAAAGCGTACCGCGCTACATTCATCAGTTCCGATACCGGCGAACTTTTTATTATGAATGCTGAGGCGCCGGCTTGGCGGGCTAGTTCCAACTCTGATGCATCCTCGCTCATGGTCAAGACTATGAAAATAGTCGACACTGCGACGGAACGAGGGGCGATCAGATCGATTCCCAGACCATCAGGTAGGTGAAAATCAAGAATAACTACCTCCGGTTTGTAATGATGCACAAGTGCTCGAGCATGGGCCAGCGAATGCGCCTGCGCCACAACCTCAAATTCACTTTTATCGAGCGCCGCCTTCAAGCCATCCAGGATTAAAATGTGATCATCGACCAGAAGTGTGGAATATCGCTTCATCGCGAAGTATTTCTTGCAGTCGCAAGGCGAACCACAATACGAGTTCCCTCGGAAGAGGTATGTATCTCCAAGCTCGCACCAATGCCGGCTACCCGTTCCTGTAGTCCCAGGAGCCCGAATCTGACCTCAGTGCTTTCTTGAAACCCAACCCCATTGTCGCTCAGATTGAGAACCCCTTGCTGGAAACTAATTGTTAAAGCAGTGGCGTGAGAATGTCGAAGGCTATTGATAACGCATTCTTGAATAATTTTCAGTAGTTCAAAGCGAAAAGAGCCAGGGTCGTATTCATCGATCTCTAGTGTGCACTCAACCTCTTGATTCTGAGTGTGAGTCTCCACGAGTGACGCCACTGCCTCTGGGAAAGAACGAGCGGGCAAACCTCGAAGCAGAAAAATTTGATCTCTGATTGATTCAGAAACTTCAGAAATTTGTGCTCGTATGGATCGGAGATCGCTTCGAACTTCCAAAGGTACATTCTCTCGACCAATCACTTCGTCGATTCGATAGCCAGTAGCCGCAATCTCTTGGGCAATTCCGTCATGAAGCTCGCGAGCAATGCGCAGGCGCTCTGCTGAAATCTCCGCACTCATCTTGATTGATTACTCGAAGAGGGCTGCAATCTCATGGGCGAATTGTTGGTTGACAACGTGGCGTTTGACTGACAATTTCGCGGTTAGTTGACCATCTGCAATCGTGAAATCGACTGGCAAAATACTGAATTTCCTGATCGATTCAGCACGACTGACTGCCTTGTTGGCATCATCCACCGCAGTTTGGATCACCGAGATAAGAGTTGTGTCGTGCATCAAGGCTGAAACGGTGTTGTCAGCCTTTTTATTTGCAAGGGCCCAGGCTTTTACTGCGTCCGAATCTAGAGTGACGAGGGCCGCGATATATGGCTTGTTGTCGCCAACCACCATGCACTGGCTGACCAGAGGATGTGCCCGAAGTCGATCTTCTAAGACGGCAGGGGCAACGTTCTTACCACCCGAAGTAACAATGAGCTCTTTCTTGCGACCCACGATGAAGAGATAGCCATCTTCATCAATAGAACCAAGGTCGCCCGTTCGGAAGAATCCATCCTCTGTAAAAGCTTCCTGATTTGCGCCGTCGTTTTGCCAATAGCCGCGCATCACAATTGCACCTTTAATCAAAACCTCGCCATCTTCGCCCAGTTTGATTGTAGTTCCGGGCACCGGTTGGCCGACAGAACCAACTCGATGTTGTGCGGTTAGATTCAAGGTGGCGCCAGCGGTCGTTTCCGTTAAGCCATAACCTTCAAGAACTCGAATACCAGCACCGCGATAAAAATGTCCGAGGCGACTACCAAGGGGCGCACCACCAGATATAGCGGCTTCGACGCGACCACCCATTGCCTCGCGGATCTTTACGTAAACCAACTTGTCAAAGAGCGTATGTTGCAATCGAAGGCCGAGTGAGATCTTCTTTGTGTCCAGCCCTTGGCTGTAATGCTCGGCAACTAGCGCGGCCTTTCGAAAAATCTTTCCTTTACCAGCGGCCTCAGCCCTGGCCTCGGCGCCGTTGTATATTTTTTCAAATATTCGGGGGACGGCCAGAACAAATGTTGGTTTAAAGGAGTTGAGGTCGGCAGGTAGGCGCGAAATATCGCCACAGTGGGCGAGGTGCAGCCCAGCATTTATTGCGCCAATCTGCACCATTCGACCGAAGACATGTGCGACGGGCAAAAAGAGCAGCGTTGATCCGCCTGGTTTGAGAAATAGATCGCTCGCCCCGTTAACAACGTTGCCGCATTCAGCAAGAAAGTTGCCATGGGTGAGTGACACTCCCTTTGGCTTGCCCGTAGTTCCTGACGTATAAATCAGTGTCGCCAAGGTGTCGGGAAAGAGCGATGAGCGACGATGATTAATTTCGTCATCCGAAACGTTCTTTCCATCCTCAATTAATGAGGAAAGGGCATTTTCCGTTATCGTCCAGATTTTGGCACAGGTAGGGGTCAACACTGGAGTAACCAGCTCATGGAGCAGTGGTGTTTCCACAACTATCGCTTTGACGCCTGAGTCACTCAAAATCCATTGCACTTGTTCGGGACTCGAAGTTTCGTAAATCGGAACCACCACGGCTCCGGCGAACCAGATGGCAAAATCCAAAACCGTCCACTCGTAACGGGTCTTAGCCATGATGCCCACTCGGTCGCCAATCAAGATGCCATGTGCAATCAAGCCTTTGGCTACGGCCCTAATCTCTTCATCGAATTCTCGAGCCGTGACCGGTTGCCAGCCTTCGCCTAGGGGGCGAGAAACCACAATGCGCTCTGGTTCAAACCAGGCTCGTTCAGCAATTAAATTTGTGAGGTTTCCTGCAGTAGCCGGAGGCACTATTGAGGCAACGGAGAATTGATCCATGTTCCAACGCTATCTGTTCGCCGAGAGAATTGGCTAGATGTAGCCGCCAAGCAGGTAATCTTTTCCCATGAGCGATTCTTCTGAAAATTCAATTGTGGTCGATGGTTCGGCCGCTGAAGTTAGTGCGACCCTCTTTGATATTGCTGGCTACCCTGATTGGTCCACCGCGATTAAATCGGTGGAAGTTTTGGCTACCGACGGTGCCGGGCGCGCCACTAAGGCCAAGATTGTTATTGATGCCGGAGTTATGCGGGACACGGTGACATTGGACTACGACTGGGCGCAAGCCCCAGGGCGACTCGAATTTTCCCTCGATGACGCAGACCTATTGACCGAAATGACGGGTGCCTATCTCGTTGAAGATATTGGCGAAGATCAGACGAAAGTTACCTACGAGTTGAAGGTGGGACTCTCTATGCCCGTTCCTTCAATGATGCGCAAGAAAGCAGAGTTGGCAACTATTGACCTTGCTCTTTCTCAGTTGAAGAAGAAGATCGAGGAATAAAGGCTCGTGAGCGATCTCAGCATTGGCGTTGATGTTGGTGGCACGAAAGTGCTCGGTGGTGTCGTTGATGTCGCCGGAAATATTCTTACGCGATCGCGCAAAGACACGCCGAAACAGGGCGGTTCGGCCCTCACGCAAACCATCGCTGAAGTCATTCATGAGTTATTGCAATCGCACGCGGTGGAGACGGTAGGAATTTCGGCTGCCGGTTTTGTCTCATCAGATAGAAAGACGATGCTGGCAACCCCCAACATTTCCGGGTGGAATGGTCTTGACCTTCAAAAAGAAATTTCTGTACTTGTTGGGTTGAACGTGGTGATCGAGAACGATGCAAATTCCGCGGCTTGGGGCGAAGCCAAGCACGGCGCTGGTCGTGGCGAAGATAACGTGATGATGCTGACGGTAGGAACCGGAATCGGCGGTGGCGTTGTTGTGGGCGGTGCTTTGCATAGAGGTGCTTTCGGAGTTGCAGCTGAGTTTGGTCATATCCGAGTCGTGCCAGAAGGTCATCTCTGTGGCTGTGGTGCCCGTGGTTGTTTTGAACAATATGCATCGGGCAATGCTTTGATGCGCCACACAAGAGAATCTATAAGTGCCACGCCAGATATGGCTCATAATTTATTAGCGCGAGGAGACGGAACGCTTGAAGGTTTATCTGGGCGTCACATCACCGAAGCTGCTCGCGAAGGCGACGCGGTTGCACTGGCTGCCTTCAATACCACTGCGCAATGGTTAGGTGCAGGTATTGCGACGCTTTCTATGGTCCTTGATCCAGCGCTCGTCGTCATAGGTGGGGGAGTAATTGATGCAGGGGAGATTTTGCTGGCACCAACCCGAGTCGCGATGGAACGGTATATGCCATTTGCTGGAAAGCATCCCAGCCCCAAAGTAGTTGCGGCGACTCTTGGCAATGATGCGGGATTAGTTGGAGTGGCAGATTTAGCTCGACACTAAATTTTATTACTCAACTTCGTAAGTGAGACCAATCTGGGATCGTATTTCATCCAGGCTCGACATGATGTCAAAGGTCTCCGAAAGTGTGAGAATCGGTGATTCGGTGAGTCCAGCGCGGACACATCGAGCAAATTCAATTGCTTGCTCGCGCAGTCCGTGTCCAACATAATTTCGTGGGAATTCGGTGACTTCTCCGGACCGCAAGGTGACACGGAAAGATGTCGGTGCATAGAAAGTTCTATCAATTTCAATTCGACCAAGGGTGCCTGAAATCACCGCGGCACAGGGAGTCGCGGAAGAGAGCGTGGTCGTCAAAATTGCGTGCGCGCCATTTGGATATTGAAATATTGCGCTGGTTTGAGCATCTACACCAGTGAACGCAGGGTCTGAAACCGCAGTAATTTTCGATGGTTTTCCGAGGACCATATGCGCAAAGCTGACGGGATATATCCCCAAGTCAAGTAGTGCACCTCCACCGAGCTCCGGCGCGAATAGTCTGAATTTGGGATCTTCCGGAAACCATTGGCCGTGGTCTGCTTGCACCGAAATAATTTCTCCAATAACTCCGTTATTAATTATGGTTCTAATTTCATGCATGTGCGGCAGAAATCTGGCCCACATGGCTTCCATTAACATCACATTATTTGCGCGGGCCGCTCCGATCATTTCGGACGTTTGTTTTGCGGACATCGCAAAGGGTTTTTCGCAAAGCACAGGCTTGCCAGCATTGAGTGCAATAACCGTCGAACGCGAATGATCGGGATGCGGAGTTGCAACATAGATCGCATCGACCTGGGCCTCGTTGACTAAGGCTTCATAGCTCGAGTATCGATCAGCAATCCCATTTTCTTCACCGAACCTGTCTGCACCCTCCAAGGAACGAGAGCCGACCGCAACAGCCTTATGGTCCTCGGTGTAGGAAAGGTCCCTAACGAATGCTCCGGCAATTCCACCAGTACCGATAATTCCCCAAGTAAATGTCATCTCGATAGCCTAATGAATTTACTAGAAAAAAAGTGGGTTAAAGAACCGCCCCATCCCCATATTCATCTGGAGAACGTGCCGTTCGCCAAATGTAGATCGCAATACCGGCGATGAAGGCGACAATCCCCGGCCAAGGTCCGAGTCCGAGAAAATCGAGATGGAAGACTAAATGGAAAAAGGTGTAGAGCAAGCCGCCGATGAGACCAACCAACCCTGCGCGTTGGACTTGGTCCGGCGGCGGGATGATGGGATCGGGCGGCGTAAATTTTTCGTCAGGCAAATTTTCGGCGGCTTCTAATTCATCAAGGTAAGTAGTTGGTTCGGAAAGATCGAGTGAGAGCCCTGAAACTATCGCCTCGAACTCGGCATCAATAAGTTCGCGTTCGTCAGCGTCTCCTGCAGAACGAAGTTCACCAGTGAGAACATCTTCGATGAATGAAATGGTCTCTTCTGTTAGTGCTTCAGATTCCACATCTAACGCTACATTGTGAAATGAGTGCTCGAAAATGACTTCACGGATATCAACCGAATAAACGTTATCGATAACTATCTCACTGTTGTCAGGGCTAACAACATGATCATTGATTGAGTAGCCCACCATTAATGGCGTGTCCACCAAATAGAGATCTCGCTCTACATATTTCCAAAGACCTCGTAGAGAATTAAGAGCGCGCAGCGGGATCCGACCATAACCATGTTTGGGCGCCCCGCTAAGCGAAACATCTGATGGCCCACCCTTTACAGACGGAATCAAGTACTGCAGAACCGGGAGTAACTTGTAGATTTTCCTGTCGGGGGTGACCGATGGGTTGAGCAATATGAGACCTTCAATTTTTGTCCCGTGGACTTGCGCTAGTCGCAAGGCAAGCGCACCACCAACGGAGAACCCTGCAACAAAAATTCGACTGCAATGCACCGATAATGCGAGCAACTCTTTTTCAACCGCCCCATACCAATCTTCCCAACGCGTGTGATTGAGATCGACCCACGTTGTGCCGTGACCTGGCAACCGTGGAACTCTCACCGTATAGCCCGCCGCGTGGATTCCTCTGGCCCATGGCAATACCGAAGCCGGTGATCCGGTGAAGCCATGGAGAATCAAAACGCCGATTTTGGAGCCTGGGAGGGTCAACTCTTCCGAGTTTGGGATATCGGTCACGCTCAGATGGTGTCACAGATGGGGTAATAACCCCTAAATTATGACCTGTAGTTTTTCCGCGATTAACGCCGGCAAGGAAAGTGAGGGGATCAGATGGTTTATCGACTTCTGAAGTCGTTCCTGATTCCAATTTTGACTCTGCTTTTCCGCCCAAAAGTTACGGGGCTGCGGAACGTTGCGCATACTGGTCCAGTGATTATTGCCTCGAATCACCTCTCTTTCAGTGATTCAATATTTATGCCGCTTGTCGTGCCTCGCAAAGTGACATTTCTAGCGAAAAGTGAATATTTCACCTCACCCGGCCTCAAAGGCTTTATCAAGAAGATAACTTTCATTGCCTTAGGACAGGTCCCGGTGGATCGATCCGGAGGTCGACGAAGTGAAGCAGCAATTCTCACAGGTCTGAAATTACTTGAAGAAGGCGATTGCATCGGAATTTATCCTGAAGGCACCCGCTCGCCCGATGGCAAGTTATATAAAGGTCGAACTGGAATTGCGCGAATGGCGATCGATTCAGGCGCGGCAGTTGTACCAGTCGCGATGTTCAATACAGCGGAAATTCAACCTACTGGTCAGGTAGTACCAAAAGTGCGTCGGGTGGAAATGATTTTTGGCGAACCGATGTACTTCGATGGGGATTCCAATGACTTGAAATTGTTGCGGGAAATTACCGATCGAATTATGAATTCTATTCAGGCTCTGTCGGGGCAAGAATATGTTGATATGTATGCATCAGAGGCGAAGGCGCTGTTGGTAAAGAAATCTCGCGAAGCGGGCGAGGAAAATGAGGATGAAGAATAATCCCGAGTTCGGCTAGCCAATTCCGATAATTTCTCGGCGGGCGTTGAGATAGCGACATTGTTCGCAAGAAGCCTTAGATTCCGGCATTTCACCCGAAATCACCGAAATAAAGTCAGCAAATCTCTGCTGTAAAGCTGCAGGGTCGCGCGCGATCGGATACCACTGCCAATCCACATCCAAGCCGAAGCCATCATTAGGGTTTCCCCGGGGGGACTTGAGTGACCAGACCATAAGCCCTAATACCGAAACCTGTTTTGGCTCTTCTTTGGCCGGGTTTTCTAGTGCGAAGGCATAGGCCTCAAGTTGGGGGGAGTAGAACGCACTTTTATCATTTAGTTTTCCCTGAAATTTACAATCAATAATCCCGTAAGTGCCATCATCAAATTTGAGCAGCAAGTCGTACTTTCCTCGGATGGAGAATGGCGTCTCGATTCCGGCGACCGAAATCGGGTTGGAGTGAACCCAGCCACCATGAGATATCACTTGGCCAGAGGGCAGCCCGGCACCTAATTCTTCACTCCGTCGTCCTTTGTAATGCCGTTCTTGCATATCGGCTAATTCACCCACCAGAGGCATGAAAAGCGGCGCTTTAATCTGATGGTTGTAGGTGAGCCAGAGGCACCGATGGCAACCATCCCAAGAGAAGGTGAGATCGCTCGGGGAAATATTGCTGCGTGGGTTACTCATGGCTCCTACTTATCCGCAAGGATCATGCCCTTGCCTGTTATTTCTCGCATGTTTTTTGGGTGCGAGAAGTCTCTCGTTAAGCACTGACGAAATGCAACGGTGCAGGTGTGCGGGGCGAGAGTTAGGCTCGAAAGATGGCTGAAATCATCGTAAAAAGACCCAAAATAATCATGACCGTGCCACCAGCGATCCGCATCCGGACCAGTCGCTTTATTTCCGTAGCCAACCAATTACGAATCGTGCCAGCAATAACACCCCATGTGGCGTCCGAGAAAAAAGCCAGGATGGCAAAAATCGCCCCCATGAGAACAAGTTGAGAGGTGACATGTCCCTTAGTGCGATCGACGAATTGGGGCAAAATCGCAGCAAAGAAGACCATTCCTTTGGGATTGAACGCCCCTACCCAATAGCCATCCCACGCGGAACGAAGCGGCGTCGGTCTGATATCTCCCTGTGAGGTCATATCTGCCGCATGGATCGGGCTATGGCGGATGGCATCGATTCCCATGTAGATCAGATACCCGCCCCCCAGGAGCTGAACGCTCGTAAATGCCAGGTGGGAACGCTGGAGAATCGGTCCCAGACCGAATGCGACGACAAGGGAGAGGGTGAAAGCACCCAAGACATTTCCCGCCACGGTGGCGACCGCTGTGGCCCTGCCCCAGGCAATTGCGCGGGCAATCACGAAAAGTACGCTCGGCCCGGGCGCCAAAATGATGACAATTGCGGCAATGACATATTCCCAGATTCGGGAGGGGATGACGACCGGCATAAAAGTGGAGTGTAACGGTGCGTTCAATTTGCATCTCTCGGATATATCGGATTAACTATCGCCTAGATATATCGAAACGATATAAACATTCGATATAAACATTCGATATAACCACTCGCTATACGGGCGAAACTTGAGATCCATGGGAAGGGGCACTAATGCGATCACGCTCAGATTCGCTGGAATTCGCCCTTTTGGGTCTGCTTTCCCAAAGCCCGCTCCACGGTTACGAACTACGCAAGCGAATGATCTCAATTTACGGGCCATTTCGCGCGCTCTCGTTTTCGGTTTTATACCCGCAACTTCGTCGGATGTTGGAGTCGGGGCTGATTGAAGAAACACTGTCGGATTTAGGCGGACTCTCCCGGCGTTCTCGAATTGTCTACGCCATCACCAAAAAAGGCAGCACTCGTTTCGCCTCCTTGGCGGAAAGCACTGGTCCCGAGTCTTGGGATGACGAAAGTTTCGAAGTGAGGTTCGCCTTCTTTGGCCCAACCCCACAACGAAACCGATTGCAGATCTTGGAAGGCCGCCATCGCAGGTTGGCGGAGAAGGCCGAGATTCTTCGTAGCGAATTGGAAAAGCTCCCAGCGGGCATAGATAAATATTTAGTTGAGTGGCGTCGTCACTCATTGGAATCAGCCGAGCGAGAGATTGCTTGGCTCGTTGAAATGATAAATACCGAAAGGAAATCCTCGTGAACGGAAATAATGGAGAGATTCGCGTAGCGATTATTGGAGTAGGAAACTGCGCCAACTCGCTCATCCAAGGTGTCACTTACTACAAGGACGCCACGCCAGACACCGAAATCCCTGGGCTCATGCACCCAGTGTTGGGCGGTTATCACATCAGCGATGTGAATTTCGTCGTCGCCCTCGATGTCGATGCCAAAAAGGTTGGCCTGGACCTAGCAGAGGCAATGTGGGCGAGTGAAAACAACACCATTAAATTTGCCGATGTTGCAGCCACGGGTCTTACCGTTCAAAGAGGTGTCACGCTGGACGGACTCGGTCGTTACTATCGCGAAACTATCGTTGAATCAGACGCCACTCCAGTAGATGTTGTGCAAACCTTCAAAGATGCCAAGGTAGATGTCGTCATTTGTTATTTGCCGGTTGGTTCTGAAGAAGCCGCAAAGTACTACGCACAGTGCGCAATCGATGCTGGTTGTGCTTTCGTTAACGCGCTACCAGTCTTTATCGCATCCGATCCGGTCTGGGCGGATAAGTTCACCGCAGCCGGGTTGCCAATTGTCGGCGATGACATTAAGTCACAGGTTGGTGCCACCATCACGCACCGCATTATGGCAAAGTTGTTTCAAGATCGCGGAGTTCACTTGGACCGCACCTACCAACTTAATGTCGGCGGAAATATGGACTTTAAGAACATGTTAGAACGAGATCGCCTGGAGTCAAAGAAGATTTCCAAGACTCAATCCGTAACTTCACAACTGGATTACGACCTAGGCGCTCGCAATGTTCACATTGGACCTTCGGATTACATCCCATGGCTTGATGATCGCAAATGGGCGTATGTTCGCCTTGAAGGACGCGCCTTTGGCGATGTTCCGCTCAATCTCGAATACAAACTAGAGGTTTGGGATTCACCAAACTCTGCGGGAGTCATCATCGACGCGCTCCGTTGCGCAAAGATTGCTCTTGATCGCGGTATCGGTGGCCCATTGCTTTCACCCTCAAGTTACTTTATGAAGTCACCACCGGTGCAATACAGCGACGAAGTTGCATTTAATCGCGTTGAAGAATTCATCACCGGATCGGTAGAGCGTTAATTAATTAGTAAGAGTGCATGATAAAGGCCCCCTGAATTTCTTCAGGGGGCCTTCCCTCACGGAGAGATGAGGGCTATATCGCCGCGTGTTCGTCTGTGCGGCGAAGGTGTAGATAACCCAACAGTGCAAGGAGCAAGAAGAGCAACCCACCAACACCGGTTGCTACTGCCGCGATACCTGCAATGCTGCCCATGAATCCAAAAGCGTAAGCAGTAAGCAAAGTTCCTCGAAGCATGGTTCCCTTAAAGACTGTGTCAACGAGAGTGTTTGCCGATGCAGCTTTCTTTTGTAAATCGACATTCGTTGGATCCATTGCAAGTGCTGAAGCAGCAGAGCGGGCTGATGTTGATACCTCTTCGTAGGTAGGCATTCCTGAAAGATGGAAGGCAATAAAGTGGTCGGCATACATCTGTGCCTGAGTGCCAGTCGTCATAATCTTTCCGCCGTTGTCTGCGAAGAATTTGGTGACGTCTGCACTTTGCTTAGGGTTGCCAGTTTGAGCTGGAATAGTGATGTTCTGTGAAGAAAGTTGGCTCTTTAGAGTGTCGTTTGCAAACGATGCACCCCAGTTGAGAAGACCAGCTGCGATAAGCAATACCACTGCGAGCATCAATCCGATCAAACTTGCCAGTCCATCAAAAGTTCTACGTTTCATTTTTTTCTCTCCGAATCATTCCTGAAGTCAACACGGTGTTGTTCAACTTCGAGTGAAGTATTCCAAGTAAAAGTTGCGAAAACGAAGAGTGCGGTAAGTGCTAGCCCTTTGACCAAAAACTAAAGGTGTTAGCACTTAGACGCAGGTCACAGAGTGATGCGCACAACACAAAATAAGTAAGGTAATTCACTAACTATTTCTCAATCGACGCGGCGATTGCCCTTACTCATTTTCAATCGACGTGGCGATTGCCCTTACTCATTCTCAATCGACGTGGCGATTGCCCTTACTCATTCTCAATCGACGTGGCGATTGCAATAACTCTTTCCATCCGGGCCAACCTCAAGATGACTGCAAGCGATTCCTAAACTATCAAAAGCTCGATCGCCAAATTGGCTTCGATAAGCCAGCGCGAGAAGTACTCGCACGTTGGTATCGCCATCGGACTTAATTCCAAATGCTCGGGCGATTCGCGAGATCGTATTTTCAATAACTTTTTCGGTATGGGCAGTTTCTCGAGCGATCGCCCCGTTTGAAAGTCCTTCACACATGTGTTCTGCGACCAAGTGCTCGAACGGCGTTAGTTCGCGGGTCAAGATCCGAATGTCCACGAGGCTCTCCGTTTTCTCGTTAAACGCAACCGCTTTTCTGGGTGCTAGCCCTCATTATGCCGTGTATAGGGGCTAGCCCCAACCCCAAACTCACCCCTTAGACTGGTGAGGTGAGCGACATTCTGACTTCCGTTACAGGTTCCACCCTTCTCTTGACGTTGAATCGCCCGGCCAAAAAGAACGCTCTGACACCTCAGATGTATGAGGTGTTGGCAGGTTCCTTGAAGAATGCGGCGGCAGACTTTGCCATCCGAACGGTTATTATCGCTGGAAACGACCAGGCCTTTACTGCCGGGAATGATATTTTCGATTTTCTTAACACCCCTCCCACTGGTCCGGAATCTCCAGTTTTCGACTTCTTGATGGCGCTGCACGAGTTCCCAAAACCGCTTATCGCGGCCGTGGCGGGCAATGCGGTGGGCATCGGAACGACGATGTTGCTGCACTGCGATTTGGTATTTGCTGCCCCTAATGCGCTCTTTTCCATGCCATTTGTCACCCTTGGGCTGGTTCCAGAGGGTGGGTCGAGTTTGCTCTTCCCCCGTTTGGTCGGTCACGCCAAGGCGTCAGAGATTTTTCTTACTGGCCGTAATTTTGGTGCTGGCGAGGCGTTGGAAATGGGATTGATCAACGCCATAACGGACGACCCACTGGATATGGCAATGGATTTTGCTACGAGGATTGGTGATCAGCCTCCCACTTCAGTCATTAACTCCAAGGCTTTGCTCAAGAGCGGACACCATCAGGCGGTCGCGATGGTGATTGAAGCCGAATCTGAACTTTTCCGACTTGCTCTGGAATCCGAAGAGGCAAAACACGCCTTTATGAATTTTCTTGCCAAGAAGTCTCTAGGTTAGGAGTCTCATGTCCCTTGCAGGCAAAACTATTTTCATTACTGGTGGCTCCAGAGGAATAGGTCTGGCGATCGCCCTACGTGCCGCCGCTGATGGCGCAAATATCGCGATTGCCGCTAAAACCACCGAGCCTCATCCAACTTTGCCAGGCACGATTTACACCGCAGCCGCTGAGATTGAAGCGGCTGGCGGAAAAGCATTGGCGATTGCTTGCGATATTCGCGACGAAGATCAGATCGCGAAAGCTATCGATGAGACGGTGCAACGTTTCGGTGGCATCGACATTCTGATTAATAATGCCAGTGCAATTAATCTGACCCCAACTGAGAAGACTCCCGCGAAAAGATTTGATTTGATGTTCGATGTGAATGTTCGAGGAACTTTCTTAACCTCCCAGGCTGTGATTCCACATTTGCGCAAGAGCGCAGCGGCCGGCCGCAATCCACATATTTTGACGCTTTCACCACCATTGTCGATGAAAGCACAATGGTTCAAACCACACGTGGCTTACACGATGGCAAAGTATGGAATGAGCATGTGTGTGTTGGGTATGTCGGAAGAATTTCGACGCGATGGTATTGCGGTTAATGCGCTTTGGCCACGGACGGCTATTGATACTGCGGCGTTGGCCATGATCCCGGGCGTTGACACTGATTACTGTCGGACACCTGAAATTCTTGCGGATAGCGCCTACATCATTCTGAATCGAACGAGTTCGGAATGTACTGGTAATTTTTTCATCGATGATGAAATCTTGGCCGAGGAAGGAATTACCGACCTCGAGAAATACTCCGTTGTCCCTGGAACGACCGAATTTCTTATGGACTTCTTTATTGACTAGTTAGTCAATTTTGAAACCCTCGCTGATTGCGCCAAGTTCGATTCCGGCTGCGACGTGATCAGTGTTTTCACCACGAGCCAGTTGAGACGCATGAGCTCGGTCGTGCCATCGCTGTTCGATATTCCCAAAGCGCCAGATGGTTAGGGCGACTACCCAAACAGCGACGAACATGGCTACGATTAAAAAACCGGCTCGATTGATATTGAAATTATGGGCGTAGTTCCAAAATCCGCCTGTTAAATTCAATTGCCCGGCGATAACTTGTGCGACTTCGAGTCCACCAATAAAAATCGCAACTAAAACCGAGAGTCCGGTAATGACAATGTTGTAGTACACCTTTCGAACCGGTCGGGAAAATGCCCACCCATATGCAAAGTTCATAAAGGAGCCATCAATGGTGTCGAGCAAACTCATGCCACCAGCAAAGAGCATCGGCAAACTGAGAATCGCCCACCAGGGAAGTCCGGCAACGACGGAGGAGCCTGCTAAAACGAGAAGCGCGACTTCTGTGGCGGTGTCGAAACCCAGGCCAAAGAGAATTCCAAGTGGATACATCTTCCAACTGCTGTCGATGCGGCGCGCGATGGGGCCGAAGAATCGCATCATAAAGCCGCGTGAGTTGAGATGTTTTTCAAGTTCCGTTTCGTCATATTGCCCGTTCCGCATTTTCTTGAAGACCTTCACTACAGAGATCAGGACAACCAAGTTCAGCAGAGCGATCAACATTAGGAAGGTGCCACTGATCGATGTGCCGATCAAACTGGTGTAGTGATGCAGAGAAGATTTTTCGTTTTTTACTTGTACGCCTAAAGATTTAATTCCAAAATTCAAAATAATCGCGAGTGCTGTGACGACGGAGGAGTGACCGAGCGAGAAGAAGAAACCAACCCCCATAGGGCGCTGACCCTCACTCATCAACTTTCTCGTCGTGTTGTCGATAGCCGAAATATGATCGGCATCGAATGCATGGCGCATTCCCAAGGTCAGGGCGAGAAATCCAGTACCCCAGCCAAACATGGTGCCGTCAGAGAGTTTGTAGTGCCCCGAGGTGGCAGCCCACATCAGCAGCGTGCCTCCGATGAGCAGAAAGAAGATCACGGCAAACATGGCGCCGAGGCGCCTGCGCTCATCGCGAGTAAGTCCGGCGCTCATCGCTTTTGATGGGAATGCCTGTGTTGCTTTGTTCATTGGCTGACGCCCCTAAGGATTGTTTTGACTTGTTGCAAACGCTTTGCAGAAAGATACCCGAGCCGCTCTCTACCCGCCACCTCAAAATACTTATAGCCGCCCAGCCCCGCGCAGTGATGTTAAAAATTCATTTAACTGTGGGGTTTCTGGGTGCGAAAGAAGAGTTTCTGGCGAGCCGGCTTCGCAAATTTCTCCATTGTGCAGAAAGAGCAGTTCATCCGCGACGCGATGGGCAAAACCCATTTCGTGGGTTGCGATCATCATCGTCATCCCTTGATCCTTCAATTCCGCAATCAAAGTCAAGACTTCGGAGATTAGGATGGGATCCAACGCACTGGTGACTTCATCAAGCAAGAGAACTTTTGGTCGATTAATGACCGCCCGAAGAATGGCGACTCTTTGTTGCTGTCCGCCACTGAGTAAATCCGGATACTGATGGGCTTTATCTTTTAAACTAAATCGGTCGAGCAAGGAAAGGGCTTCGCTCTCTGCTTCTTCTCGGCTCTTGCCATGAACTTTTCTCGGGGCGAGCGTGATGTTCTGTAAAACAGTGAGGTGGGGAAAGAGATTGAAGGCTTGGAATACCGAGCCAATCTGAGAACGCACTTTATCGGCATCTGTTCCTACTTCCGATATGTCGACGCCGTCGAGAAAGATTTGCCCATCATCAACTGCTTCCAGAAGATTGACGCAGCGCAGTAACGTACTTTTGCCAGAACCGCTGGCGCCTATGAGTACTTTCACTTCGTGCTCTTGGAGCTGCAACGAAATGTCGGATAGAACAACGTCTTGCCCATAACTTTTTCGCAGATTGGATATTTCCAGAATTGGGGTTGGCATGACTACCACTGTCCTTGGTGTTGCCGAGCTCGGTCTTGTTTGCGAGTCAACCAGTCAGTAAAACGCGTGAGTGGGATGGTCAATGCGACGAAGAGCGCACCAGCAACCAAATACGGGGTGAAGTTAAATGATTGTGCGGTTTCAATCCCCGCAGCCCGAATAGCGTCAATAGCCCCAAGTACTGAAATAAGTCCCGAGTCTTTTTGCAGTGATACTAAATCGTTCAATAATGGTGGCGTGACTTTGCGAATCGCTTGGGGGAGTATCACGAACCTTTGGGTCTGTGATTGAGTGAGACCGAGCGCTCTTCCTGCCATTCTTTGCGCTGGATTCACGGCCTCAATTCCCGCACGGATCACCTCTGCGACGTACGCGGAGTAGGTGAGAATCAACGAGACGGTGCCGAGTAATACCGCCGAATTGGGAAGCCAACTAAGTTGTAATCCAGGAATTCCGAGTCCTACGAGGAGAAGTACAAGAAGCAATGGCAGCCCGCGAAATATGTCCGTATATCCTGCTGCGAGCAGACGCAGTGGATAGAGGAGTGGGTTGCGCGAAGTTCGAGTGATGGCAATGAGAAGCCCGAAGATGAGAACAAACACCTCGGCGATGAACATCACTCGCAAATTAAGCCAAAGGCCGGAGAGAACTTGCGGCAACGCCTTCCAGGCGTAATGGCCGCTGAAGAAAGAACTCTTCACTCGATCAAAGCCTGGTGCGCCGGCTATTACCGCCACCAAAATAAGGCCAAATACGAGGGTGCTCGCCAGAGCAATCAAGCTGGAACGACGAGAAGCCCGACGACGAGCCGTCTCGCGTTGCAATCGCAACGTAGATGGTTCATATGTCATCGAGCCTCCGCCATGAGAAATAACGGCTTAGGTTACTTCAGAACTGGTGCTCCCGCGGTTGTCGACAACCACTTAGCCGCAATCGTCTTTAGGCTGCCATTTGCCCGCAGGGCATCCACGGCACCAGTAACGCATGATGTAAGTGGGCTGCCCTTGCTGAGGACCAAGCCGAATTGTTCCGACCCAGCCTTTGCAGCGAACTGACCAACAATCAAACCGTTCTTTAATTCGGCGGCAGTAATGTAAAAAGCTGTAGGAAGATCTACTACGAGCCCGTCGATCTGGCCGTTAATGAGGGATTGCTTGGCGACATCATTGTTGTCAAATACTGCTGGGGCTGATTTAGGCTTAATTGTCCCAATAATCGTCGCATAAGAAGTGGTCCCTACCTCAGCACCGATTTTCGCGCTCTTTAGGTCGGCAAGGGTTTTTGCTTTTGCAATCTTGGAAGTAGAAGTAGTGATTAACGCTTGCGCTACGTCGTAATAGCCGCTGGAGAAGTCAACTGCCTTCTTGCGGTCGGCAGTGATGGAAACTTCGTTGATGTCGAAATCGAAGGGCTTCTTGCCAGGTTGAATAACAGTATTGAAAGAGGCCTTTACCCACTTCACCTTTGCGGCAGGATAGCCAAGTTGTTTTGCCACGGCATAAGCAATTGCCGATTCGAATCCTTTGCCATTTGCAGGATTGTTGTTGTTGAACCAAGGGCCATAGGCAGGATCATCAGTTCCGACAGTAATCACGCCAGTTTTCAACGTGGCAAGAGCACCGGCTTTGCATGATGTGGCAGCAGCGCTGAATTTTGCCGATGCTGGCTCGCTCGTGGCTACCGCACCGATCAAGGTCGCAATAGATAATACGAGGGCTAAACGTCTTTTCATGGTTTTACCTTTCCGAAGGCGCAGAGAGCGCGGCTTGACGCTGTGGCGAACCTTAGCAAATCGAGGTTTATCGCGTTAGACAGCGCTTCGCAGATGCTGCTTTACTTCAACTATGCGCCTCATAAGGGTTTTGGCAGTTTGTACGCTTCTGGCGTTCTCATCTCTATTCCCGGTGAATGCGAACGCACATACGACCTTGAGTTCAAGTACTCCAGCAAATAAATCTCTGGTTCAAAGCTGGCCTTCTCAAGTGACACTAACTTTTGCCGAACCACTTCAAACTTTAGGAAAATCTGCAATCAACTTTGTCACGGTCTCCAATTCACAAGGGGGAGAGGTAAGTACCGGCACCGCAATCGTGTCGGGCAACACTGTTGTCGAAAAATTAGCGCCCAATACTGTTCCGGGAATAGTTCTTGTCAATTATCGGGTGGCTGCCCAAGATGGTCATATAGTCGATGGTGAATTTACTTTTACCTACGGAAAAGGCTCGGGTGCTACCCCGAGCCCTAACGCGACCGCGACGGAAAACCATTCCCACACTTCCAATTCCCAATTGGGAACTTATGCTGGCTCGACGATCCTGATAGTTATCGCTTTACTCTTTGGATTGTGGGCGTATCGAAAGTCTTAAATCATTACGGCTTCGTCACTCTCCACCAGCGAATCCTTGCCAATATTGATGAACAAGAATGCAACGACGGCAGCGGCAAGTAGGAAGCCGGCACCAAATTTAAAGGCGGTTGTGAAGCCGTGGACCGATGCGAAAACCTGCACCTTGTCCCCTAATTCGGAGTGGCCCTTTGCGTAGGCAGTTGCAGAACTGATGGCGATGGTATTGAGTAAAGCAGCGCCAAGAGACCCACCAATTTGTTGGCTGGTATTAATCATTGCGCTAGCCACACCAGCATCATGCTTGCCTGAGTTGTGAAGTCCAGTGCTTGCACTTGGAATAAAGAAGAGCGCCAAGCCAGAGCTCATAATGAGCATGGCTGGCAAGATATCGGTGGCGTATGCCGAGGTAGGAGTAATGCGAGAGAGAAGGAGCAAGCCGCCGGATCCTGCAATTAGCCCGGTCACCATTAGTGGACGTGGTCCAACCTTAGGCAGAAGTTGTGAAGCAACTCCGGCAAAAACAATCACACCTGCGGAGAAAGGCAGGAAGGCGAACCCGGAACGAAGGGACGAATAATGCAAGAAACTTTGCAGATAGATACTCAAAAAGAGAAACATCGCAAACAAACCAGTTCCTACCAATAGAGAACCAAGGTATGAGCCCGCCCGGTTGCGCTCTGCAAGGACTCGCAATGGGAGCAACGGATTCTTGACTACAGTTTGAATCAGGATAAACGCAGTGAGAAGAACTGCGGCAAGAATGAAGAAGTCATAGGTTCCGGAACGCCCCCAACCTTTGACCGCGGCCTGGCTAAAGCCATATACCAGCGAGACCAGACCAAGAGTTGCAGTAATAGCACCAGGGATGTCGTAGGAACGATTGCCTTCGGCCTTGGATTCGTGGATATACGGAATCGCGAGCAAAACGGCGATCAAAGCGATTGGAACGTTCACACCCAGGCACCATCGCCAGCTGGCGTACTCAGTCAAGGTGCCACCGAGAATCAATCCAATGGCAGCGCCTCCGCCTGAGATGGCGCCGTAAACGCCGAAGGCTCGAGCACGTTCTTTCGGAACGGTGAATGTGACATTGATAAGGGAGAGCGCCGCAGGTGCGAGAAGGGCACCGAATGCACCTTGAAGCGCCCTGGCGCCGAATAGCAGCGCTTGAGTCGAAGCAATTCCACCGAGAGCCGATGCGCCAGCGAAACCGATCAGCCCGATGATAAAGATTTTTTTGCGGCCGACGAAGTCAGCAATGCGACCACCGAGAAGCAGCAGACTTCCGAAGGCGAGGGAGTAAGCGGTTACCACCCATTGGCGGTTGGCGTTGGAAATATGTAACGCTTTCTGGGCACTCGGCAGCGCGATATTAACGATTGATGCGTCAAGAACGACCATCAATGATGCGATGGCAATAACAAGAAGAGCGCGCCAGCGATTTGGATCGAGACCGTCTTCTACATGTGGTTTTGTCATAGTGCTACCCCTCAAAGGATTCTTGGAAAATGCTTTATTCATTAGTATGTGTATCGGAGCAAGGTTAAGGAACGGTATCGTTCTCTATATGAGTAGATTAACAAATCCTCCTAAGGAACGCAACCGTTCCTTAATGACCAGTTGTCCGGTGCGTCGCCGAGGGGATGCTCTGGTTGAGGCGATCTTTGCCGCCACTATTGAAATCCTTGCGGAATCGGGCTATTCGGGTCTATCCATGGAGGCGGTAGCGCTGCGCTCGCACACAGGCAAAGCCAGTCTCTACCGACGCTGGAGCCACAAGGTTGACCTCGTGGTCGATGCGCTCGCTTATGAAATTGACCGGTGTTCAGCCCCGCTGGATTTCACCGATTTGCGAACTGGTCTCATCAATAAAATGGAGTGGATGAGCCAGGCATTTTCCGGAAACCTTGGTAAAGCGACCGCCGGATGTATCTCGGAATTTACTCGGGAGCCAAAATTACAAGAGGCTGCTGAATTGCGGATTATTTCACCGCGCCGGGAGGAGATGATGGCATCCCTGCAAGCTGCGGCTCAGCAAGGCCAAATTCGACCCGAATCAATTTCGCCGATTTTGCCAACCTTGGCCATGTCGTTCTCCATGCACACGCTCACCTTTGAAGGTCGGCCACCGAACCACGAAGAGATAGTTCAGTTTGTCGATACCGTGATGATGCCCTTGCTTCAAACGCCTCAAACTACTTAATCCAGAACATCGTTAAGGTAACTCCAATAATTGTCTGAGAAAATGTAATGAATTCCGATCTCTTTCCGCTTGCACATTTATAGAACCAGCTGTGGGGTGTTGATGGGCGAACCACAGACCTACGGGTCACATCAGGCTCAGCCTGAGGAGGTGTTAAGTGATGCCCTTATTCAGGCAAGAAAAGGCGAGGAAGCGGGATTTGCGGTGCTCTGGCGACATCACAATTCCAGGTTGACCAGATTTGTTCAGAGCCGAACCTACGGAAGCTCGATCGATGCCGATGAAGTTGTATCTGAAACGTGGCTGAACGTTGCAAAGGATATCCGCAAGTTTGATGGTGGGCCTTCAGAATTTTCCGCTTGGCTCTATTCCATCTCACGAAATCGAATTATTGACGCGGTTCGAATTAGGGATCGTCAAGTTCGACCAACAGAGGAGCTAGAAGAAGCTTTTTGGATTCCAAGCCCTTTGAATGTGGAGAAAGAGTTTGATGCAAGTGAAGAGGTTCGGCGAATTATTCGGGCGATTAACTCGTTGCCTGCAGCACAAGCCGAAGTTTTGGCACTGCGAATAGTTTCCGATTTATCGGTTGCTGAAACAGCAAAAGTGGTGAAGAAGAGTGCAAATTCGGTGCGCGTTCTGGCACACAGGGGACTGACTGCGCTTCGCGCGGAATTGGCAGGTGAATCGAATAATGAATAATGGGGACAAGTTCGAAGATTTTCCAAACGATCCGCTTTTTTCTGAATTACGTAATTTCGCAGCCGAACCAGTAAGTGCAAGTGATGAAGCACTCATTCCATTGCTGGAAAAATATCGCGCCTCGAAACCGAAAATTCGTCGTCCGTTTGTTAAAGCAATTGCGATTCCCGCCATCGTCATTGGCTTTGGCATACCTTCTTTGGCCTACGCCGGCGTTCTCCCGAAGACACTTTCCCACCAAATCGAAACTGCCGTCCGATCGGTTAGACACGCGGTTGGAAAACCAGTCGTCGCGATCGCGCACAACATTGCTTCATTAACTTCGGATAACCAAGCTAAGAACGTAACCTCTCCGAGCAGTTCACCATCGGAGTCCTCTGGTGCGAGTTCACCTCCGGTCGCGACACCATCTCAGTCCTCTGGCGCGAGTTCGACTCCAGCGCCTACCCTGACTACCAAGAATGAAGAAGATCACTCTTCTGGCCAAGATTCCCAATCTGGCGGGAGCAATGAATCGAATGTGGCATCTTCCAAATCACCTTTACCACTGCCGATTGCCGATCCGCGCCCGACGCATTCGGAAGATAAGTCTCACCAAGAGTCCTCTGCAACTCCAAGGACGACTTCGCCACATGGTGAATCATCGCGAACACCAAGTCTGAATCCAACGGGAGAAAATCAGGATTCAGGGGAAGGTGTCAGCGTCGCGAAATCTCCACTTCCAACAATCAGTAGTACGAGAAGCTCTACTCACGATAAAGAACAGGAATCGAAGCGAACTCCTCGGCCAACTCCCAGCGGTTCCGGTATTCCCTCCATACCGACACTATCAACCGATGGCGGAGATGGTTCAGAGACTGATGACTAAACAATGTAATGAATCGACCCATTAGTTCGCTCTATCAATAACGCAGTTCTCAAGGAGTTATTGATGAATCGATCAAAGGTCATAAAGGCAACCGCTATCGGTATTGGATGGGTGATTCTGTTCGCTGCTCCAAGCGCTATTGGCGCAGTACGAAAGGCACACGGGCATCCAATAAGCCATTTAAGTCAAACACTTAATGCGCCGACTGAAAATCTACCCGCGCTTGCCGGATCCAATGTCCACGTCGACACTAAATCACTTCAAACAGCCCCAAGTGTCAATAACTCTTCATCCAATCAATCTCAAGAGGCACAAACTGTTCCAGTATCAGCAACTCCCGTCACTTCTTCACCTATGCCAGACGTAACACCATTGACCACGGTGCCAAGTATTACAGGGGTGTCATCTACGGCCAATGATGACCAAAGCACCGATGATTCCACGGATGATCAATCGGAAGATGGAGAAGACGATTAAATAAAAGAGAATTCATCGCGTCCTCGTCCAAGCGATGAACGGTAAGGCGTCGGTTCCTTCCCTCAAGGAGCCGGCGCCTTTTTCTAAAACTAGACCTTATGAATAAAACTGTCGTCTAGTGGCAATTTATATCAATTCAGGTTGCCGATGAGAAACCACACGTTATAGTCAAAATTACAATGTCAATCAACAGTTATTCGCACCCAACCAAACAGATATTAATGGCTTCACTAAATACGCTGATGGATGAATCCAGCGCGCAGGAAATTGCCATGGAGATGGTGTTGAAGAGATCTTTAATTTCCAAAGGCTCGCTGTATCACCATTTTGAGGACTATCCAGATTTAGTAGAACAAACCACCGTGGCCAGAAATCGACTTTTTATGAACGAAGATCTTTTTCAGATTAGTGATGCCATTAGTGGTGGACTAGATTTAGCTCAAGCCAAAATCGCACTATTCGATGCCTTGGGCAAAAGACAATCGCTCTATCACACGGACGATCGAGCCCAACGAATTTGGCTCATTTCGAGCGCGCTTGGCAATCCGAGACTTCGCGCCTTGTTAACTCAAGAAAATCTCATTACCTCCGATTTATGGGGAGGCATTTTCAATGTTTGTGTTGCTCGAGGCTGGGCAAATCAATTCTTGGATTCTCAGTCGGTAGCGCAATTGATGGACAGCCTTATATTTGGGCGAGTGATTGGTGAAATTGAAGGGGAAAGTTTCAGGATCTCCGAGTGGCTAAAAATTGTTGAAAAGGTAGCCAATGACCTTTTCTTTGAATTCTTAGATGCCTAAATCTCTAAAACTGAAACTTCCAAAGAAGTTCGGTCGACCACAAGTAATCGATGGTTCGGCAACGATTTCCAGCCGTCTTGATTCCAACCTGAGGATGCAACGAGAACACCATTACTATCTTGACGATAGAAGAGCTCGTAATAATCTGCTGGAAAATCACCGGGAATTCTGCTGTTATCGTGTTCGGATACGACAAGATAATATTTTGGTGTTAATAGCATGGCGTTCAGGCTAGAAAAGCTGCAATTCTCTCGTATTTGGCGGATGCTATTGATAACACCCGATATAAGACCTTCTTCTCGAATATGAGAAATGACTACCTGGAAATAACGCTCGCTGTCAGTGTCGCCTTTGCGTAAGTCCGCTAAATCGTCATCGATGAACTGATCTAATGACTCCTTAGGAGTGACACCACCATTGTGTATGAACGAATATTCGCCGTAAGTAAATGGGTGAGTATTTTCTTCTTTAACATCCAAGCCCGCCGTGGCCCAACGAAAATGCAACAACGCGGCATCGCTTTTTAGATGCTCGGCAGAATCAAGAAACTTTGGGCTATCGATTGCCGGTGATGGCTCCAGAATGACCATCGCGTGGTCGGTGCCATTATTAGTAGCAATTCCCCAACCATCGTTGTGAACTGCAGAGAGCGCGGCGAACTGAGCAAAATTCGGGCCCGAAATCTCCGCAAGAGTTGTGGCCTGCGGTGAGACATAGCCCATTAATCTGCACATTCTGCGCTCTCCTTAATTCCTTTGTAAGTGCTTATTCTGACAGTGGAGTCACGTACGCGCCACTGATACCACCATCAACTAGGAAGTTTGATGCGGTGATGAAAGAGGAGTCATCCGAAGCAAGGAATGCGACGGCGGCTGCTATTTCTGACGCTTCAGCAAAACGGCCAAAGGGAATATGTACGAGTCGACGTGCGGCACGCTCCGGATCGGAGGCAAAAAGTTCGCGAAGCAGAGGTGTGTTAACTGGACCAGGGGAGAGTGCGTTGACTCTGATGCCTTCACGCGCGAATTGCACACCGAGTTCGCGACTCATCGCCAGGACGCCACCTTTAGATGCCGTGTACGAGATCTGAGAGGTAGCGGCTCCCATAGTTGCCACAAAAGATGCCGTGTTGATGATGGAACCCTTCCCGGCCTTTTGCATATATGGCAATACGTACTTGCAGCAGAGGAATACTGAGGTCAGGTTTACTTCCTGAACTCGGCGCCAAGCGTCAATGCCTGTAGTCAAAATGGAATCATCATCTGGTGGTGAAATACCAGCATTGTTAAATGCGATATCAATTCGGCCGTAAGTATCGAATGCGACCTTGTACATCCGTTGGACATCTTCTTCCGAGGTGACGTTCGCCTTAATGTAAGTGCCACCAAGTTCAGTGGCAACTTGATTTCCTGTTTCTTCGTTGAGATCAACGACAACTACTTTTGCGCCTTCTTCGGCGAATCGCTTTGCCGTTGCATAACCAATGCCACTGGCAGCGCCAGTGATAACAGCAACTCGATCTTTCAATCGCTCCATATTATTTATCTCCTAGTTTTGAGTGTCGAAGAAAACGTTCTTTGTTTCTGTAAATGCATCAAGGGCATCAGGGCCTAATTCACGACCTAGGCCAGATTGTTTGTAGCCACCGAACGGGGTCCAGTATCTGACGGAAGAATTGGAATTAACCGAAAGATTTCCGGCTTCGACCCCGCGGGAAACGCGAACAGCGCGGCCGATATCTCGGGACCAGATGGATCCAGAAAGGCCGTATTCCGAATCGTTGGCAATCCGAATTGCGTCGGCTTCGTCCGTGAAAGGCAGTACCGATACCACTGGACCAAAAACTTCCTCGCGGTAGGCACGATCCTCCGAGCTCTTGGGTGTCAGAACCGTGGGTGGGAACCAATAGCCATCACCTGATGGTGCCGTGCCTTGGAAAGCGATCTCCGAACCTTCTGGCACAAACTCACGAACTCGTTCGAGGTGAGCGGCAGAAATCAACGGACCCATCTCAGCCGTCTCCAGAGCGGGATCCTCGCATCGGAATGCTTTGACTGCGGTCTCGAAGTGCGACATGAAGCGGTCGTAGACCGACTTCTGAACCAAAATTCGGGAACGAGCGCAACAATCTTGACCGGCATTATCAAAGACGGCCCCTGGTGCACCGGCTGCTGCCTTTTCAATATCGGCATCATCAAAAATAATATTTGCACTCTTGCCACCGAGCTCTAGGGTCAGCCGCTTCACCTGTGCTGCACAGCCTTGCATGATGTGTTTTCCGACCGACGTGGAACCGGTGAAGACAATCTTCCTGACGGCAGGATGGGAGACAAATCGCTCGCCGACAACGGATCCTTTGCCTGGGATGATATTGAAGACGCCCTCAGGAATACCAGACTCTAAGGCTAACTCGCCCAAACGAATTGCGGTCAAAGGGGTGACTTCGGCTGGCTTCAGTACGACAGTGTTGCCGGCAGCCAGCGCTGGACCAAAACCCCAACCCGCGATAGGCATTGGAAAGTTCCAGGGAACAATAATTCCAATGACGCCCAGTGGTTCTTTGAAGGTAATGTCGATGCCGTTGGGAACCGGAATTTGTCGGCCAAAGAGTCTTTCTGGTGCGGCGCTGTAATAGTTCAATACGTTGGCAACATTGCCGGCTTCCCATCGCGCATTGCCAATCGTGTGACCAGAGTTAAGAACCTCTAATTGGGCGAGTTCTTCATTGTGTTCTTCAACGATGGCGGCAAATCGACGCAACAATTTGGCACGATCACCAGGGGAGACCAGGCGCCAGGTTTGAAAGGCACGTTCCGCTTTTTCAATCGCGACATCGGTCTCGAAGAGATCGGCAAGATGGATATCTTGAACTGGCTTTGCGGTCGTCGGATTAATGATTGTGTAGGAGGTCATGGGTTCATTCTCTCGTAATCTTTGAGTTGGTGTTACATACGTTCGAAACTGCGGAAGCGCTCCCAATCAGTGACGGCGCGAGAGAAAGCATCAATCTCAGTATCAGCCATGTGGGCGTAATGCTTCTGGACATCTTCCCCAAAAGTCTCTCTCACCCATTCGCTATTTACCCAAAGATCTCGGGCCTCGCGCAATGAGGTGGGGAACCTGGACGTTTCTAACGCGTAGGCGTTACCCGTGAAAATCGGTTCGAGAGGAAGATTCTTTTCGATGCCATCGAGCCCCGCTGCAACCATTCCTGCCACGGCTAGATAAGGATTGACATCGCCACCTGGAACGCGATTTTCGATCCGCAGTGAATGTCCTTGGCCAACCAATCGCAATGCGCAGGTTCGGTTATCTCGACCCCACTTGATTGCTGTTGGAGCGAAGGTGCCCGCCTGGTAGCGCTTGTAGGAGTTGATATTCGGTGCAAAAAGGAGTGAAAGCTCGCGCATATGAGCTTGCTGGCCAGCCAGAAATACCCGACCTAATTCCGACATCCCATCGCCAGCATCGCCCGCCATGATGGCCTTGTCATCCAGGTCGCGGAACGAGAGGTGGATATGGCAAGAGTTGCCCTCTTTTTCATTGAACTTTGCCATAAAAGTCAAGGAGCAACCTTGTTCCGAAGCAATCTCTTTAGCGCCCATTTTGTACACCGAATGGTTATCACAGGTCGTGAGGGCATCCTCATAGCGAAAGGCAATCTCATGCTGGCCAAAGTTGCACTCGCCTTTGGCTGATTCCACTATCAATCCCGCACCGTCCATATTGAGACGAATGGCCCGGAGCAACTTCTCCACCCGCGCGGTGCCGCTGAGTGAGTAATCCACGTTGTATTGATTGGCTGGAGTTAAGCCGTTATAGCCCTTATCCCATGCCTCCTCGAAGGTTTCTTTAAAGACGATAAATTCAAGTTCGGTGCCGCAGAGCGCAACCATCCCAGCATTGTGAAGACGCTCCAGTTGAGTTTTCAAAACAGTTCGCGGGGAGACCGAGATTCCTTGGTGGTGATGGTCGACAAAATCGGCCAACACCATGGCGGTTCCAGGGTGCCAGGGCAGCATGCGCAACGTCGCAAGATCTGGCGCCATACCCATATCCGCATATCCGGTGTCCCACGAGGAGATGTCATATCCCTGCACGGTATTCATATCTATATCGACAGCAAGCAGGTAGTTGCACCCCTCCGTGCCGTTCTTCAAGGTGTCTTCGATGAAGAATGGTGCATGAATCCGCTTGCCTTGTAGGCGACCCTGCATATCCGTGGCACCTACGACGACGGTATCAATCACACCAGCAGCGACATCAGATCGTAATTGCTCCAGCGAAAGACGTTTTCCTTGTAGCGACATTTTTTCCTCCTGCCGTGAGCATTCCACAAGAAAAAATTTAAGCAAGCACCGTTCGGTGTAACCGAAATTGCCTGAACAACTTTAGAAGCGATTAACTTTCGAGTTAAATATTTGTAACAAATGTGAGGAATCCCCGTGAGTTACCTTCCAAAATCCTTTGTGAAGTAGCACACTCAGGTTCAACTTCTAGAGAGGCGGATTACCCTTCATGTCCACTGAACAACATGATGATGAAAGACGTTTAGCAGAACTCGGATATAAACAGGAGCTTCATCGATCCTGGTCCGGTTTCTCCAACTTCGCGATTTCGTTCTCCATTATTTCCATCTTGTCGGGTTGTTTCACGACCTTTGCCCAAGCGTGGAATAACGGTGGTCCAATCGCAATCTCGATTGGCTGGCCGGTGGTTGCGGCCTTTATTTTGATTATTGGTTTCAGTATGTCCGAACTCGCATCCGCTTACCCAACATCGGGTGGCATCTATTGGTGGGCTTCTAAATTAGGTGGGGCTAAGGCTGGTTTCTATACGGGCTGGCTCAACCTCATCGGACTTGTATCTGTGACCGCTTCAGTCGGCTACGGTGCCACTGCATTCGTGAACATTATTATTGGCGAGTTCTGGAAGTCATACCTCACCAGCTTTATGGGTGGGGACTTTATAAAGCAACAATTCGTCCTCTTCTTGATCATCATCACAGTGGTAACTCTGATAAATATTTACGGGCACACAATTCTCGCGATGATTAACAATATTTCGGTATGGTGGCACGTTTTTGGATCTGCAGCCATCATCTTGATTATGGTCTTTGCCCCAACACATCACACCACTTTGAAGTGGATGTTCACCACTCGGATCAATAACTCTGGTTTTAGTAGCCACAGTTATTGGTTCTACGTTCTGCCGCTTGGTTTCTTGCTGACTCAATACACGATTACTGGTTTTGATGCCTCAGCCCACCTCTCTGAAGAGACCAAGAATGCGCATGTCGCCGCTGCTAAAGGAATCTGGAAATCCATTTTCTACTCGGCCGTTGGTGGCTATTTGCTCTTGATGGCATTCCTCTTTGCCGCCACCAAGTCGGATGTCATCAACTCCGTTGATCCGAAGGTAAATCCCTTTGGAATTGGCTCAGTCATTGCGCTGATTAACAGTGCACTCGGCGATGGCGCCCTCTACAAATTAGTCATCATCATCACCACACTCGGCCAATTGTTCTGCGTTGCCGCTTGCCTTACCTCTTGCTCGCGCATGATGTTCGCGTTTTCGCGCGATGGTGCAGTGCCTGGCAGCAAGCACTGGCGCAAGGTCGATAAAAACGGCACTCCAGTAAATGCAATTTTGATCTCGTCAATCTCTGGAGTCGTTATGACTTTGCCTGCTCTATGGAAGAGTTCTGCCGGCGTACCAACTGCGTTCTACGCTGTTGTCTCCGTCTGTGTCATTTCGCTGTACACCGCTTTCATGATTCCAATTTTCTTGCGTCTTCGGGCCGGAAGTAATTTCGTGCCAGGCGCTTGGACTTTGGGTTCCAAGTACAAGTGGATGAACACTCTTGCGGTTGCTGAAATCGTATTTATTACGATTTATTTTGTTCTGCCATTCTCACCATTGGGCTGGCCAGGAGCGAAAGGCTTTAACTGGACCGCTGTGAACTATGCACCAATCATCACTGGTGGCGCTTTGATCTTCTTGTGGATCTGGTGGCATCTGTCGGTAAAGAAGTGGTTCAAGGGACCAATTCGTCAGATCTGAAATAACTAAACAAATAGGGCGGCCCGATTAATTCGGACCGCCTTATTTGTTACAGCGATAAAATTAATCTGCCCCAATTTTGAATAACTGGCTTCCAAATCAATTCAAGTTCAGCTTCGGCTGCGGCCATCTCTGGTTCCACGGTCTTCTTGCCGGACTCCAGGAATGCGTTATCCGCATCCGCTTCCCAATTGCGAATAATGGACGTGTCGATTTCGGGATGAAATTGCACCGCATAGGTTGTTCTTCCAATTCGATAAATCTGATTCGGACAGAGGGGGCTATAGGCCAATCTCACCGCATTTGGTGGCAAGACCGATACTTCATCCTCATGCCACTGAGCCACCTTGCTGCCACCGAGCATGGTAAATACTGGATCATCCCCGGCATCAGATGTGGTTTCAATCGTGTAGACGCCGACTTCACCCACTTCGGCACGAGAGACGGAACCGCCAGTCGCCTCTGCTAACAATTGTGAACCTAAGCAAATGGCAAAGACTGGAATTTCGCGCGCGACGGCATCTGCGAGGAGCGCGCGCTCGTTCGGCAACCAATCAGCGATGTGATCATCGAGAGCGCCCATATGCCCGCCCAGCGGCATCACACCCGCAACTCCGTCCGGAACCGTAGCTGGTACAAACTCGCCCTGATCTGCCCGTAACACCTGAATCTGGAACCCAAGTTCCATCAACCATCGACCGGCCAAATGAGGGGGATCAGTATGGTCATTCTGAATAGCGAGAATGATTGGAGGTACGGCAGTGGTCATTGCCGAACTCTAGAACCTTCGGGGTCGAAAAGTGGTTCTGAACGTATGGTTCCAGAATGCCATTGGCCAAAAAATTCCACATCGACAACGGAACCGACTATCGCATCGGCTATCGGAAGGTAG
Organism: Actinomycetes bacterium; assembly: GCA_037133095.1. Taxonomy (GTDB): domain Bacteria; phylum Actinomycetota; class Actinomycetes; order Nanopelagicales; family Nanopelagicaceae; genus CAIMZW01. The sequence goes on along the minus strand of JBAXOT010000003.1, from coordinate 54,435 downwards.
GCATACCCGATCGCCTTGCCAATGGTGTAGCCCTGTCCGCCGCTCTTTACACGACCAATAATCCGATTGCCTTTGCGAATCGGCTCATTTCCGAGCGGCACTTGTCGTATATCGTCGAAAGTGAGCGCCACCAATTTTCGCGTTTGTTGATCGGCAGGCCTTAGTGCGGACTTGCCAATGAAATCTTGCTTTTTGCTGGACACTGCAAATTCCAAGCCAGCTTCGACTGGGTTGGTCTCCGAAGTGATTTCGACGCCCCAAGCGCGGTAGCCCTTCTCAAGACGGAGCGACTCTATGGCTCGATATCCGCACGGACGTAGACCCAACGGAACTCCAGCGGTAATGAGCGCATCCCATACATCTGGACCAGCAGTGACGGGGAGATAAAGTTCCCAGCCGAGTTCGCCCACGTAAGTGATGCGGGTCGCCCTCAGTTCGTGTCCTGCAATCGAAATGGTTCGCGAGTGCATGAAAGGAAAATTAATCGAGCTCAGGTCGTAATCAGTCGTCAATTGCAATATCTCACGGGCTTTTGGTCCCCAAATTCCAAATACTGCCAAGGAATCTGTGATGTCAATGATGGTGACATCTTCATAATTTTTTTCGCGTCGTTGTTTCAACAACCATCCAATGTCATGTCCGGCGAAAGCGGTTCCAGTAACGATCATAAATTCGGTATCGGATATTTGCGTGACCGTGTAGTCAGATTCAATGCCAGCATGATGATTGAGCGCTTGGGTGTAGATCGTTCGATTGACACCCCGAACGACGTTATTCGCACAGACAAGATTGAGAAATTCACCAGCACGATCACCGGTGATGGATATCTTCACGAAACTGGACTCGTCAAAAATTCCTGCGCTCTCGCGCGTTGCTCGGTGTTCCTCTTGGACTGAAGGCGACCAATTCTTTCCAGCCCAACCATACGGCCTGGTTGCTTCATCCGCGTTCTGCGCCGGGTAGAAGTTGACCCGTTCCCAGGAAGCCTTTTCGCCGAACGTGGCACCTTGATCTTGATGCCATGGATAGATGGGCGACGTCCGCAGCGGTCTTCCTACTTGCCGTTCTTCACCCGGGTAGTGAATGTCGTAATACTGCTCATAATTTTCTTGAATGCGATCCAGAGTAAAGGCAGGGGAGTTGTATGACTTTCCGAATCGTCGAATATCCATGTGCCATAGGTCCATGGGTGGTTCATTCCCGACAATCCATTCGGCCATCACCTTGCCGATGCCGCCCGCGCCAGCGATGCCATGAGCGCAAAAGCCCGCCGCAACATAAAAGCCACCGACGCTGGTTTCACCTAAACAGAATTCATTGTCAGGGGTGAAGCCTTCAGGACCGTTGATGAAGTTCTTAACTCCAACGTCGGCCATTTTAGGTACGCGGATCTGGGAATTGACGGCGATCTCTTCAAAGCGTTCCCATTCATCGGGGAGTAATTTTCCGTTGAAATCGGAAGGAATCGCATCAAAACTTTCCCTCGAAGCAGTCCACGGTTTGGAATTGCGTTCATAGCCACCCATGACCAGGCCGTTAACTTCTTGGCGGAAGTAGATCAACAAATCTGGATCACGAAGTGAGGGCAAAGTTGGCGATCCAGCAGGTAGGAAATTTTCCGTGATGAGATATTGATGGCTCATAGGTACGATCGGGATTCGCACATCGACTAAACGGCCAATCTCCGGCGCAAACATGCCGCCACAATTGACTACGACTTCGCATTCGATAAAACCTTTATCAGTTTGAACTCCGGTGACGCGACCGTAGGAAGTGAAAATGGCCGTGACTCGAGTATGAGTGAAAATCTGGACCCCGCCCTTGCGTGCGCCGCTGGCTAAGGCATGGGCAAGTTGAGAAGGATCCACCTGACCATCTGATGGCATAAAGCAGGCACCGACCACGCCATTGATATCAATCAGCGGAAAAAGTTCTTTCGCCTCCTTAGGTGAGATCTCTCTCAGGTCCAAGCCAAAGGTGCGAGCCCAGCCGATCTGGCGGCGGATCTCTTCAAGTCGCTCCGGGGTTGATGCCAATTTGATACTGCCGCATTCGCGCCAACTTGGGGGCGTCTCGGACTTTTCGAGTTCGCGGTACAGGTCAACCGAGTGCATATTCATTTTGGTAAGAGTTGGATCAGCTCGCAGTTGCCCGACAAGACCTGCGCTGTGAAAAGTAGAACCACTGGTGAGATCGCTCCGATCAAGGAGGATCACATCCCGCTCGCCCAGTTGGGCCAAATGATAAGCAACCGAAGTGCCACCAACCCCACCGCCAATAATGACAATCTTTGCTCGGCTCGGGATATCGTTTTGTGCCATTACTGAAATGTATCCTGACCTCGTGCCTTTGTCTCAGATCGAAATCGAAAATTCCTTTGGCGCGCTCTTTGATTCTGTGGATCACCTGCGATCTCGGACTTCGGTGCTTGAACTTTCGGGCGGTCTCACAAATAAAAATATCAAAGTGGTGACCCCCGAACGCTCTTACGTGGCACGAATTTCCAGCAATGAATCCTCACTTCTTGCGATCGATAGAGGAAGTGAATTTGAAAACTCTAAAATTGCAGCCGATGCTGGAGTGGGCGCGGAAGTTTTTGATTATCTTCCGACCGACGGTTTATTGGTGATTGGCTATCTTGAAGGTCAGACGTTGGATCCTGATGGCGTCAATAGAAATCTGGAACGGATTGCGACGAGTTGTCGAACTTTGCATTCGGCCCGGCCATTCGTTCGAAATTTCAACATGTTTGCTATCCAACAGAATTATTTGAAAATAGTTCAGGATCGAGGTTTTCGTATCCCGAGCGATTATTCAGAACTTTCCGATCAGGTAATCCAGTTGCAGCGAATTTTGGATATCAATGCCCAACCGCTCGTCCCGTGCAATAACGATTTACTTCCCGGCAACTTTATTGATGGTGGTGAGAAAATTTGGCTCATTGACTACGAATATTCTGGCAATAACGATCGCTGTTTTGAATTAGGAAATATTTGGTCCGAGGCGAAATTGGAACTCGATTCTCTTCATTCACTTGTCAATTTCTATTTCGACGCAGACCGTCCAGAACAATTTGCTCGGGCTTGGCTCTACGCGGTTTTTGCAAAATATGGTTGGACACTGTGGGCCAGTATTCAGGATTCGATTTCAACTATTGACTTTGATTTCTGGGGTTGGGGCATGGAGAAATATCAAGATTCCAGGGAGTTGTTTGCGTCGTCGCTCTATCGCGAAATGGTCGAAGTGGCTGCTAAATAACCACTTTATTGGATTTTTTTTGAAGAATGTTCCAATTTCGCGGGAAAAGAAGGAAAGTAATCTCTAACCGCGCAAGATTTGCTGGTGTTTTGTGTGAACTTTCAATGACTTACTGATATCTTCACCGCTAATAAGCACCACCCCAACAACATAAAGGAGCATGTGCATTAAAAGTTCGGATAATTCGAACTATAAAATGTACACATTTCTAAAATGACCTGAACTCTAGAACCACAAACGTTTCGCAAGTTACCTACCCACTCACGTCCTGTTGATCGCTCGAAAGTAAAGAAACTTCTCGCTTCTGAATGGGAAGATTTCACTAAGTCCACTTTTTCTTCTGGCATCGAAAATACTTTGGCTATGCAGAGCGTTCCCATGGGCGTCACCTCAAGCTTCCAGCACTGGGATCCTTATCCAATATCGATTGTCTCCGCCAAGGGTGCGTGGATGACCGACGTCGATGGTCGAGAACTGCTCGATCTGTCCATGGGATTCGGCGCAATGCTTGCTGGTCACTTGAACCCCGAGGTGGTCCGCGAAACGAAAATGGCGTTAGACCAGGGAACACTTTTTGTTACTCCGTCACCTATTTCGCGAAATGGCGCTGAACTACTGTGCAAGCGATTCAACATCGACCAAATCCGTTTTGCTAACTCTGGCACCGAAGCCACCATGTATGCCGTTCGATTGGCAAAGGCATTTACTGGAAAGCCAGCAATCGTCAAAATGGAAGGTGGCTACCACGGTAGTTACGACCCATTGACTGTTTCGGCAAAGCCCGCGCTCTCCGAAGCTGGCCCGGCGGATGATCCACATCCAGTCGTTCCACTTGGAGTAAACCCAGGAATTGTTTTCGTAGTTCCCTTCAATAACATTGAAGCACTGGAACGTCGCTTTGCCTCTGATGCCGGATCAATCGCCTGCGTCATCATGGAGCCGGTACTTGAGAACCTCGGGATTGTTTTGCCCGATGAAGGTTATTTGGCTGCCGTGCGCGAGATCTGCGATCGCTATGGTGCGCTACTGATTTTTGATGAGGTTAAAACAGGACTCACTGCAGGCGTGCAAGGTGCTGCCCAACGTATCGGAGTAATTCCCGATCTGATTTGTCTTGCGAAGTCGATTGGTGGCGGTTTGCCACTCGCGGCTTTCGGAGGTCGAAAAGAGATCATGGATGCTGTCGCCGACAATCGGATGCCGCACTTTGGTACGTTCAATGGCAATCCACTTGCCATGGCTGGAGTTCGGGCAATGGATCGACTCTGCACACCAGAAGCACTTGGTGAGGCCGAAAGATTAAACCTGCAAGCGTTGAATCGAATCTCCGAAATTATCGACGAGTACGAGTTGCCAGCACACACTGTTGGGTTTGGCGTTAAAGGCTGTATCACGTGGTCCGAGACCCCAGTTCGCAACTACCGGGATTACAAAGCAACTGATTTTGAAGTCGCCGAATTATCTTGGCTCTGGTCTCTCAATCGAGGAATCATCACGCCTCCGGGACTTGATGAACAATGGTTAATTTCCTTGGCACATACCCAAGCCGAAATTGATCTCTTGGTCGAAGATTTCGACCAGATTGCCAAAGCGCTTCGTAGTTAAGAAGGAAGTAAAGCTCTTATTCCAGGGCGATGAGGTCGAGGTAACTCTCGTTCCACAAATCCTCATCGCCATCTGGAAGCAGGAGTACTCGCTCTGGTTTAAGAGCCCGCACCGCACCTTCATCGTGGCTGACTAAGACCACGGCCCCCTGATACTCACCAAGAGCGGCGAGAATTTCATCCCGAGATGCCGGATCCAAGTTATTTGTTGGTTCATCCAGCAAGAGAACATTCGCCGAGCCAACGACCAGAGTTGCTAGCGCCAGTCGCGTTCTTTCGCCACCGCTCAATACTTTCACCGGCTTGTGAACATCATCCCCAGTAAAGAGGAATGAACCCAGAACTTGCCTTGCTTGCGGTTCGCCGATTTTCTCCCCAGAAGCGAGCATGTTCTCCAGAACAGTTCGTTCGAAATCGAGTGATTCATGTTCCTGCGTGTAATAGCCAATTTTCAATCCGTGCCCATGGATTACTTCGCCAGTGTCGGATTCCTTGTCGCCACCCAGAATGCTCAGTAAGGTAGTTTTACCAGCACCGTTTAGTCCGAGAATGACAACGCGGGAACTTCGATCGATGGCCAAATCAACATCGGTAAAGACTTCGAGCGATCCGTACGACTTCGAAAGTTCGGTGGCCGTCAGGGGAGTCTTTCCGCAAGGCGCAGGCGTAGGAAAGCGCAGTTTTGCCACACGATCGGTTCGGCGAACTTCTTCGAGACCAGAAACGAGTTGTTCGGCGCGACGCAACATTCCTTGAGCAGCCTTAGCCTTGGATGCTTTGGCGCGCATCTTCTCGCCTTGCTTCTCTAAAATCGCTGCCTTCTTCTCTGCGTTGGCGCGTTCTTTCTTACGGCGATGTTCATCTTGTTCGCGCTGGAGTAGGTACTTCTTCCAGCCGAGGTTATAGACGTCGATGACATTTCGATTAGCGTCGATATAGAAAACTTTATTAACCACAGTTTCGATCAAAGCGACATCGTGACTGATGACGACCAAGCCACCCGAGTACTTGGCCAAATAATCGCGGAGCCATGTGATGGATTCGGCATCCAAGTGGTTTGTGGGTTCATCAAGGAGCAAAGTTTCCGCACCGCTGAAGAGAAGTCTGGCAAGTTCAACTCGGCGCCTCTGTCCTCCGCTGAGAACGCTTAACGCCTCATCAAAGAGTCTTTCGGGAATTCCCAAATTTGTGGCAAAGGATTCTGCTTCGGAAGATGCGGCGTACCCGCCCGCAGCATTAAATTCGCTGTCAACTCGTGAATATCGGTCCATGGCCGTTTCAAGATCCTCTGGAGCCGCTGTAGCCATCGCTTCCTCGGCTTTGCGCATCCGAGTCACAATTTGATCGAGGCCACGTGCGGAAAGAATCCGATTAATAACCGACTCTTCTTGGTCTCCAGTTCGTGGATCCTGGGGTAAATAACCGATTGTGCCGGTACGAGTGATTTGGCCACCCGCGGGGAGGGTTTCGCCGGCTAGTACCTTCGCCAGCGTGCTCTTCCCGGCGCCATTACGGCCGACAAATCCAATTCGATCACCATTATTGATGCGAACTGTGACCCCGCTCACTAATAACCGAGCTCCGGCGCGTAGTTCGACACTTTGAGTAGCAATCACTGGCGAATGTTCTCACGGATTGCTCTCTTGGAATATTTGACGCGGGTCACCGCACTTTCGACATTTCGCAATAATCTTTTAAAGATTGGCTTCTGCGAAGAAGCGCATAGCCGCGCACATATAAGCAGCTAAACCTGGCGCATAATCTTGGTAGTGCGCCATAAAGCGGGGATCCTGTAAATACATCTCACCTAGACCGATGTATGAAGTTTGATTAGGTTGCCAAAAGGCAGCAATCCAATTGAAGTGATTAGCGACAATTGCTTGGCAAGCATCCGAATTGGGCTCGGCTTTCGCGAGAAGTACGGACGCCATGGTCTTGGTGATAGCTTCGCCGCGTTGGAAGAGCGCTTCTTGTTCAAAGGCTGAAAGTTTTCCTAGGTTCTTTTCGCTGGTTTGGAACTCTTCGGGCCAACGACCCTTCGCTTCGTCCGCGTATTGATTTTTCATATTCAAATCAGGCGAAAATGGATGATCCATATTTAAAGATGACCAGCAAAATCAGAATGGAATAAACGAAGGTGACCACGACTGAATCCCAGCCGTTGAGAAGTTTTCGGCTCAGGTACTCCTTCACCCGTTCATTTACCGGCAAATTGCCCTCCAGCGCATTTATCCGAAACATGCTGGCGAATACCGTGACCGTTGAAATGGTGACTAGAAGGCACCATGGGCAAAAGGCTTTGATAACGAAGTAGGACTGCGAGAAGAGCCAAAAAGCAAAGAGGAGTCCGGCGAAGTAGACGGTCAAAGCAGCGCGGGTGAACCACTTGGGGAACTTGACCCGACTCAAACCAGCCATGGCAACCGTGATAACTACAGGCTCGCAAATGAGACCCAGAAAGGCATTGGGAAATCCGAGCAGATTGGATTGCCAGGAGACGCCTACTTTGCCGCACGAGATAATGGCATTGACGTTACAACTCAAACTCGCATTTGGATCTTTTGCGAGCTTTATCGCGTCGATGGAGAGGACGAGTGAAGCAGTCAGGCTGAGCAGCGATGAAACCAACATCGTAACGAAAGCTTTAAAGTGTGGCGCCCGCTCTTGGACAATTACTTCACCCGACATTTAGGACCCTCTCAGGAAGACATACCTTGGACACTTTACAAGGTTTTCTTCATCTGAATGGCGACAGTCTCATACCCAGAACTCTCGTAAAGTTTCCTGGCAACGGCATTTTGGCCGAAGACGTTCAGCCCCATTTTTAGTACGCCATGATCGCGAGCGGTTTCCTCAGCAGCCTGTAACAGCGCTCTACCCAGCCCTTGCCCCCGAAATTCTTCATGTATCTCAATGTCGTAAATGTAGGCCCCAGAATTCGTCCCCGGACGATAATCCAGATTGATCCAGACATATCCAACGACCGTCCCATCAGCTTTTTCAGCCATCTTTAGCAAATTAGCAGGCGTCATTAACCCTTCCGGCAAAAGTACTTCAAATTGTTCACGGGCGGCTTTCTGGGCCTCTTCTGCCGACCATCGCCCGGAAACCACATTTGCCTCCGCATAATCAACAATTGATTTTTCGTAGAAGGTGTCGTATTCATTTTTGGTCATGTCTCGTAGACGTACGGATTCCATCCATTAATTATGGCGGTTAGTGTCGAAATCGTGGACCTTTAGTCCAGACCAGTCATTCGTTGGGAATTAATTAAAAGTTTGATTTGAGCGAATACATTCCTCACTGGGACTACTTTGGGAGACGTATGTTTGAACGAACGTTTGAGTGGAATGCGCCGCTGCACTCTACTTATCCACTCATAGTGTCCAAGCTCCAAAGTTCTGGCCATCGAAATTTAGTTGTCATTCCCGAGAAATTCACCATTCATAGCCCCGCTAACGGAGCAACTCTGCTCGTCAAAGTTCCTTTTCAGATTAGTTGCAAAGAGACCAGTGGCGGTGGCACTCACGTCCTAGTAACCGCCGGGGCAATGAATCGAAATCGAGTAAGCGAATTCTTAGCCAGGCGAAGGGCTCGCGGCATTGTGAACACGATCAGAAGAAGTGAATCCGACTTCTTTTAGTACTAGACGATTCGTCTACAAATTTATGACCGAACACTCAGTTTATTTCTCTGCCTTGTCGCAATAAAATGACTTATTGTAGAGGATATCGCGAGGTACCCAGTCAGGGGGAGAGATGTTTACCAAGATATTGAAATCTATAAGAGTGTTTGCCTCTGACCCGATGTGTGCTGATCTCGAGAAAAAAGGATATTCAGTAGAGAGCCAAGTTTGGGCGGCTTCGTTTGATCTTTACAGCGATGAGCAATTGGTTCTGATGAAGGAGCGATACATCTCGACCCTTAGTCGAATGTACGAGGTGAAGAAGATCGGCTGCGAATACTTGGAAGCGGTCTATGCCCTCAAAATGATGAATGCCAAGACTGAATTTCATTTTCTTGGCGAAGGAGATCGCGCGCCGACCCTGCCGGAGCTTGCACAAGAGTGGAAGAAGAACACTGTTTTCTTTGGCGCCTTCGACGGCAAACTTCTTATCGGTGTGCTGGAGACAAAGTTGAACGTGGATCGAGTCGAGCTCTCTTACCTGCATGTCGACCCAGAACGAAGGCACGAAGGGATTGCGACCGGATTGACTTCGTTTGCAATTCTCTATTGGGCCAATGAGGGTGTCAAACATTTTGCAGCTTTCGGTGATCAAAATATCCCGCAACGTCAGGAAGTTCTAGAGCATCTCGGCTTCAATTCACACGATCAACTGCGAAAGTACGTAGGGAGTGAAGTATGACAATGATGAACGAGGAAGTTCGGCACGCCAGAGTTCGAGTCCATCCAACAAAGCAGAGACTCCTCGAAGTAGTGATTGAACTTCTTGACTCAAAGAATCTTGCCGAGATCAAAAGTGAAGAGGTCTTGGCGAAGGCCGACGCGGTCAAAGGTTCCATGTACTACCACTTTGAAGATTTTAGCGACCTACTGGAAAGTGCTCAGATTTTATCGTTCTCCAGGCATGTGGAAGGAGTCCTTGACGGACTAAAGAATATTCTGCTCGCAACTGCAGATCCGCAATCAGCGCGGTCGTTGTTTGACAATGAGGCGCTTCGACGCAAGTTGAATATGTCGCAGAAATTGCGAATCGAGAGATTTAGTGTTGTTCACGGTGCCATGGTCAGCGAGCGCATGCGCGCGAAGTTGATTCCGACGCAAGAGAATTTAATTCTCCGATGGATGGAAATTATCGACATCTGTAAGAGTCGGGGGTGGACCGATGACCAACTAGACAGCCGCTCGGTAGCTATTTTGATTCAAGGCGCAAACCTCTCCCGCGTCATAGACGATATTTCCTACAGCCATGTGGATTCAACGGCGTGGTTCCGCACCCTCACCTATTTGCTGGATGCCTTCTTCTTCGGTGGGATCAAGGAGATTCAAAGTTAAAGAAGTGTGACGATTGACTTCGAGCAACAAATTTAGGATTCAAGTCCGCGTTCAAATCTAGCGAAGCACCACAAATCTATATCATCGAGTGAAATTGGTTGGTAGCCTCGTGATTCGAGTGCATCAATTAACTGGGTGCGATGCTCTGTCGCATGATGGATTGTTTGTGTAAGAACGGTGGAGCGCAAGGTCTGCCAGGTTTCTTCATTCTCTTCAATTGTTAACTCTGCCTCCGGCAGGTCGGCTTGCGCCAGAATGATCGCATCAGAATCGAGAAGCAATTTTTGGAGTGATTCTATATCTGCCATCTTTTTGGGAAGTGCCGGCTCCTTCCATGGGGATTGGGTCAGGCAGAATACATACCAATCCGCACTTTCGGCAATGTGGTGCAAAATATGGGCGGCAGACCAATCCTCGTTCACGAGAAAAGACTGGAGCGCCTCGTCCGGTAAACCTCTCACTGACTCAAAAACTTTTTGGTTTGCCCACGACATGTGACGCAGCAATTTCTTGATGGCATATGACATGCAAAAACTTTACCAATCAAGTGAGAAAGAATGAACCCCTTAGAGCCACCCAAGCGCGACTCGAAAATATAAGGGACTGCAATCTACAGATTCGATGCACACTGACCAGTTCCAAGTCGGTAAGCGCCATTTAAATCACCTGCGGCGAAATCTAAGGGACCTTGACCAGACGCCGGAAACATTAGTTGATTTTTGTCTATGACATGTGCAAGACCAATCAAATGCCCTAATTCATGTAGGACAATTGCATAGACAATTTTAGTTCCCCCTGGTGATTGGAGCATTGCTCCCAGTTTTACGGCATCGAGCTCTACGACCCCAGTGACATATATCTTTGGACCAGATCCTCTAGAGACTGCATCGCTTCCACTCTCGCCTTCCACGTTTACAACAAAATCTGGATTTTCATCAATAGATGCCCAGGCGATCAAAACAGGTGCCCACCGATTGCCGTATCTGGTCAGCTGAAATGCCGCGCGACGAAAAGAAGGAGCTTCCGTTGATGGACCGTCGTAAACGAACTGAAGTCCCGTCGCTTGTGAAACTCGGGAAAAAGCTTGGGTAATTATTTCATTTCCGCCGATCGGAGCGCCTTGTTGTCGTATTACAAAGTGAATTTGGCGACACGGGTCATACGAAACAGGAGTTATTCCATTGGATTGGTAGTCCATAAACTTAAAAGAGTTGCTACTGGTTGTAAGTGGAGCTGGATAACCCAAGGGGGTCGATGATTCGGCGCTGTCTGGGTCTGGTTCGGTTCGCACCTGAGGAGTGGCGGATCTCGCGATCTGAGGTTGATCTTGTGGACTCTGTCGCGTGGGCTGAGCTGAGTTGGAAGATCCATTCAAGAATCGTTGCCATTGGGTGTTGTTTCTTGCGGCAATAGAAATGCCAACAATAGAAATAAGTACAATCAAGGGAATTATATTTCGAGCCGACCGCTTATATTGTTGTCGCTTAATTGATCTCTTTTGAAATGTGGAAGGTGATCGCCAGGCCTCGGGCTCGACCTTCTTGCCTTGTAACTCCTCAAAGACCCAATTTGGTGTACGGCCCGATGCAGAACGTGGAACATCCTCCGGATTCGACGATCCGGATTTATTCTGGGTCATTTGGGTCCTTTCGCCTCGGCGATAGTAGACAAATTTGTCTTGGAAAAAAACCTTTGTGGTGCCGCGAAACGAATTTGTACGGTCATTTCGAAATTCGAAAGGTTTCCATAGACCAGCCCCATGCTTCTTACGGACAACGGTCGCCGCGCGCATACTTTCAAGTTTGGCGAAGGTTCTCGTTTCGTCCTCGCGATTGGTGACTGGTCGGCGGATGAGAAATAAAGGAGAATCCGATTTGGCTATCAAGATCGGACAAGGTCGACGAACGACAATATTAAAACGCATGAGAAAAGGCGAGAACTGATGCGAACCAAAACTACTGATTCACGCTCAATCCCCGCCTTTTCTGCGAGAGAGTCGCTTATTGCTTAGATGTCGTAATAGAGCTCAAACTCTGCTGGATGTGGACGCAAGCGAACGTAGTCAACTTCTTGTTCGCGCTTGAATGAAATCCAAGTTTCAATGAGGTCTGCAGTGAATACGCCACCCTTGAGCAGGAAGTCATGATCTGCTTCTAGGTTGTCGAGAACTGCGTCTAGAGAGCCAGGGACTTGGGAAATGTGCGAGGCCTCTTCAGGGCTGAGTTCGTAGAGATCTTTGTCCACTGGTAGTGGTGGCTCGATCTTGTTTTGGATTCCATCAAGACCGGCCATCAACATTGCCGCGAAGGCTAGGTATGGATTTGATGATGGATCTGGGCAACGGAATTCGATGCGCTTGGCCTTTGGATTGGAACCGGTGATCGGGATGCGGATACATGCTGATCGGTTACGAGCGGAGTAAACCAAGTTCACTGGTGCTTCGTATCCTGGAACCAGACGGCGGTAAGAGTTGACGGTTGGGTTAGTAAAGGCGAGAAGTGATGGAGCATGCTTTAGTAATCCGCCTACATACCAACGTGCAATATCGGAGAGATCGCCGTAGCCATCTCCGAAGAACAAGGGCACACCGTCTTTCCAAAGTGATTGGTGCACGTGCATACCGGAACCATTGTCACCGAAGAGTGGCTTTGGCATAAAGGTTGCGCTCTTGCCACCTTCCCACGCGGTGTTGCGAATGATGTACTTGAACTTCATGACATCGTCTCCGGCTTGGAGAATATCGGCGAAACGATAGTTGATTTCCATCTGACCGGCGGTTCCGACCTCATGGTGGGCGCGCTCTACAAGAAGTCCAACTTTGCCAAGATTCATAACCATCTCATCGCGAAGGTCAGCGAATTGATCGGTTGGGGAGACGGGGAAATATCCACCTTTGATTCGAGTGCGATAACCACGGTTTGGTGTGCCATCAGCATCGAATTCAGCGCCGGTGTTCCATGCGCCTTCATAGGAATCAATGTGGTGGAAGGACTCGTTCATGCCAGTGTTGAATCGGACAGCATCGAACACATAGAACTCGGCTTCTGGCGCAAAGAAAGCGGTGTCTGCGATGCCGGTGCTCTTCAAGTATTCAACGGCCTTCGAGACAACGCCACGAGGATCGCGGCTGTAAGGAGTGTTGTCGATCGGGTTGTGAACTGAGAAGTTGATGATCAAAGTTTTTACCGCACGGAAAGGATCGACGTAGGCCGAACTTGGAACTGGCAAGAGTTTCATATCTGATTCGTGAATGGCTTGGAATCCGCGAATCGAAGAACCATCAAACATCAATCCATCAGTGAAGATCGCCTCATCGAAGGACTCAACCGGCACGTTGAAGTGGTGCTGGATTCCTGGAAGATCGATAAAACGAACATCAATAAGTTTGACATCGTTTTTCTTAATGAAGTCAAAGATTTCAGCTGAATTTTTAAACATGCTGCTCCCGTTTTGTTCATTGTGGACGGATAGACGCGACACTGTGCCTGGCCGAAACGTTTATGGTGTGAAGGTACGGCCGACGCGTGAAGGGGTTGTGACCCTAAAGTTACGGGGATGTTTCCGAACCTAAAGTATGAGTCGAGGGTTATAGGGCGGGCGAGATGTGAAGGGTGCCCACTAATCTTGGCCTTATGAGAGAACCCATTAAAGCCGGATTTGGTCGGCGATTTTTGGCGCTCACTATTGACTGGTTTATGGCCCTCTTCATCGCGACATTGGTAACGCCAAAGGTCAATGGCGCGGCGCAATTCTTTCCCCTTTTCATCTTTTTTATCGAAGTCTGCCTGCTGACGATTTTGACGCAGGCGTCGGCAGGGCAACGACTGTTGGGCCTTAAGGTGGTCGATTTCACCACCGGCGGGTTGGTTTCGCCAGGCAGAGTCCTGGCTCGAACGCTCATGATCTGTTTGGTGATTCCCGCCGTCTTTTTGAAAGATGGTCGTGGTTATCACGAGCTCTTTACGAACTCGACGGTGGTTCGAATTTGATGCGCCATTTAGGTTATCTGGCGATGTTGGGTTTCACGGTTCTGGGTTCGTTTTGGTTGGAACTTGTGTTAAAGGTTCGAGTCCTGCAACGTTGGCGTCGGGTTTTAGCAGCGATCCTTCCAGTTGGTGTCTTATTCATTTTTTGGGACGCATATGCAATCGCGCAGGGACATTGGCACTTTGATCGCGCGCAAATATTAGGACTCTTCGGCCCCTTTAAAATCCCCGTGGAAGAATTTCTCTTCTTTCTCATCGTGCCGATTGCGGCCATTATGACTTTAGAGGCGGTTCGAAAAGTCAAAGGTAATTGGTCTATTGGGGATGAGCAATGACTTACACCCAAATTGCTCTCGTCGCCGTAGCGCTAGCGGCGCTTCTGGATATCTTTGTTTCCAAAACATTGCTGCTGCGTCGCCGCGCATTTTGGACGTCGTATTCGATTATCTTGCCATTTCAATTGTTAACCAATTGGTGGCTGACGTCTCGAAATATCGTCATGTACAACTCACGCGATATTTGGGGTGTGCGAATTGCAGCCGCGCCTGTGGAAGATCTTCTTTTTGGTTTCGCACTTATCCTCTCGGTGCTCTCCCTTTGGGTGTATTGGGGGAGAGCCCGCAAACCCAATTAGCGTCGAGGCATCTTCACATTCTTAGGCATTGGACCTTTAGGAATTGCCATATTAATGCCGCCAACCGCCTTGAGACGTACTCGAACTTCGCGCATTTGAGTGGCCGATAATTTCTTCGGCAACTTCTTCATTTTCTTTTGCAATTTTCTTAAGGAAACTTGACCTTCCCCATTTCCGACAATTATTTCCGTGACTGGTACACCAGGAACAAAGCGTTCCATCTTCTTCTTCTCATCATTCATGAGACCGCGAACGCCATTTCCACCTTCGCCGACGAGAACGATTCCGCCTCGACCCACACTCCGGTGGACCATGTCTTGATTCTTCGTCACATTCACCGCCGGGGTGGTGTCCCAGCCACGTCGAATCGACATGAGAACGGAGGCGCCAGCACCAATTTCGTTTTCAATGGAGGAGTAAGCGGCAGCGTTAGCTTGTCGCGTGAAAAAGAAAAAAGAGGCAAGAAGTGCGAGAGGAGTCAGAATGATGCCAAAATAAACTGGGTGATGTAGTGATACGCCTAAGGCGATGGCACCGGCGAGCACGACAAAGAAAATGAGAATGCAGTAGACAAGTGTGAGTGGCTTCTCTTTTTTTGTTACTCGGTACGCATCCTTGAGGACCTTGAGTTGGGATTCCTTGACGACTTCACCTTTACCGAGAGTTTTGCTTTCCTTCTTCTTGCGACCGAATAGCGCCATTTTCTACTTTTCCTCTTTCTTGTTTTTCAAATTCTCCATGAACGCATCATGTTCTGCCTGAGCCTCTTCCAAGGTTGGGGCAGTTCCACCAAGACGGGCAGGCGCCCAACGTTGTCCTTCGTGAGAATCCGGGTATTTCTCTTGGACAAAGTGTAATAAAGCGACCATTCGATTCTTAAGATCTGCCTCGGCAGCCTCGACATCGGTTCCGCGTTCGACGGTGAAGGGTTCACCAAAGGCTACGGTCACTGGGTAGTGATTACGGCCAAAACTTCGCTTCATACGTTTGGAATAAATCCGTTGGCTGCCCCACACCACGGTAGGGATTATTGGAACCCCGGAACCCATAGCAAGGCGGACGGCTCCCGTTTTGAGCTGTTTGATTTCAAAGCTTCTGGAGATGGTGCCTTCAGGAAAAATGCCGACAATCTCGCCGGCGCGCAATGCCCGAAGTGCGGCAACGAAAGAGGCAGATCCATTAGAACGGTCGACGCTGATGTGGTGCATGCCGCGCATCAAAGGACCGGCCAATTTATTATCGAAAATTTCCTTCTTCGCCATGAATCGAACATATCGATTTGCAGGCAATGTGGCGGTTCCAATGATGGCAAAATCTAAGTAGCCCACATGATTCATCGCCAGAATCGCGCCACCTTTTCGCGGCACATATGCCTCTCCGAAGAAAGTGAATTTCAAATCGAGCGCGCGCCACAACGTCTTGATTGCGACAACAACTGGGGGATAAACAAAATCAGCCATGGTGAGCCTCCACAACAGAAGCCTTCTTCTCTTGGGCTTGCTTGTAAAGGCGGCCGGCCCGATAACTCGAACGCACCAGCGGTCCGCTCATCACGCCAGAAAATCCAATTTCATCGGCCTCGGCAGCGAGCTCGACAAATTCCTGTGGTTTCACCCATCGCTCCACTGGATGGTGAATTGGCGAAGGTCGCAGGTATTGCGTAATGGTGATGAGGTCACATCCTGCTTCGTGAAGGTCTACCAATGCTTGGGAAACTTCTTCCCTGGTTTCACCCAGTCCTAGTATGAGATTGGATTTTGTGATCAAGCCAAAAGCGCGGGCTTGAGATATGACATCCAACGAACGCTCGTATCTAAAAGCGGGACGGATCCGCTTGAAGATACGAGGTACGGTCTCTAAATTATGCGCGAAAACTTCGGGTTTGGTTTCAAACACTTGGTTAAGCAGGTGTGAATGGCCGCTGAAATCTGGGGCCAACATCTCTACGCCAGTGTTGGGATTGAGTTCGTGAACTTTTCGAATTGTTTCGGCATACAGCCAAGCGCCTTCATCTTCTAAATCATCACGCGTAACGCCGGTTATCGTGGCATAACGAAGTTGCATAGCTTGGACTGATTCGGCAACCCGACGTGGTTCGTCTCGATCGAGTGGACCAGGTTTGCCGGTGTCGATATTGCAGAAATCGCAACGCCTAGTGCACTGCTCGCCGCCAATAAGGAACGTGGCTTCTCGATCTTCCCAACATTCAAAGATATTCGGGCAAGCGGCTTCTTGGCAGACAGTGTGCAAACCTTCGCGTACTACGAGTGATCGGAGTTCGGTGTATTCAGGACCCATTTTGGCGCGAGTCTTGATCCATTCGGGTTTGCGTTCGATCGGTGTCTCTTTATTTCGCGCCTCGATGCGAAGGAGCTTTCGGCCTTCTGGTGCCAATGTCATTGAGCCACCCGGGTCAAGGCCTCATACATATATTTTTCGACCAATGGTGAAACTTCATCAATAGTAATTGGGCGGCCGAGTTCTTGTTCTAGAGATGTCACTGCGGAGTCTGCGAGACCACAAGGGACTATGGAGTTGAAAGCGGATAAGTCGGGATTCACATTGAGGGCAAAGCCATGCATGGTGACGCCTTTGGCAACACGGATTCCGATGGCCGCAATCTTGCGGTCGCCCTTTTCATCTCGCAACCAGACGCCGGAGCGTTCGCAATATCGAACGGCATCGATTCCCAGCTCTTTACAAACTTCAATGAGGGCGGTTTCTATTTCGCGCACGAATCCGACCACTTCGTTTCGGTTGCGAAGCTTGATAATCGGATAGCCCACCAGCTGACCTGGCCCATGCCAAGTTATTTTTCCCCCACGATCAACATTTATTACTGGAGTCCCGTCGATAGGGCGCTCATGATCTTCGGTGCGACGACCAGCGGTATACACGGAAGGGTGCTCGAGCAAGATGAGAGTGTTTGGCCTATCGCCTAAAGCCACTTCTTCGTGAATCTTGCGCTGGCTAGCCCAGGCGATTTCATAATCAACCATGCCTTGGCGCTTGAGCGCTACCTTCGTTACTGCTGCTAAAGCCATGTCATGAGCCTAATTGGCTGGGTGAATTTTCGCTAAACAGGCGGAGATTTCGGATATTTCAGCAGTTTTGAGCGCGCCCGAGGCGCGGACCAAATGTAGGATTTGGCAGTTACCGACGCTAGGGGAGTTTATGTCGACAAAGAAATCGCGAAGAATGCTGTGGGCGGCCATCCTTTCGGTGGTGGCATGGTTGGCCATCAGTGGCGTTGCAGGTCCGCTATTCGGCAGTCTCTCCACAGTTCAGAAGAACGATAATTCAAAGTTTCTTCCCGATTCAGTCGAATCAACTCAAATCAGCTCTTTAGCCTCGAAGTTCCAGTTAGGCGCTTCTGATGAACTTCCCGCGCTGGTGCTTTTTATCGGCCCGGCTGATGCGGCAAAGGTCGGCGCTGCGAATGCCTTTCTTCAAGGCTTGGCGGCCAAACCCCTCGTCGATAAAAATGGCAAACTTCTCAAAGATGCCAAAGGCAACGAGATCTCCTTGCCTATTTCGCAATTTTTAGTCCCGAAAGTCCCAATGGCCGCTTTTCCTTCAGCCAAAGGCGATGCAATTCTTGCCAGCGTTCCCATCGGCTACAAGGAAGCCACCGCACTTTTACCAAATAAAACTCCAGCTCTGACTGGTGTCGTTACTGCGGTCCGTTACTACGTGACCCAATTTTCACAAGGAAATGGTTTTACTTCACACGTCACCGGTTTCGGGGCGATTTTGGCGGATCTCTTCGGCGCCTTTGGTGGCCTTGACTCAAGCTTGTTGCTCACAACTGGCGGCATCGTTGCCCTGATTTTGATCTTTGTTTATCGATCGCCACTACTTTGGATCCTGCCACTTCTCTCCGCGGTCACGGCGCTCTCACTAGCCGGGGCCATTATTTACGAATTGGCAAAACACAACATTCTTACTCTTGATGGTCAATCCCAAGGAATTCTCTCGGTTTTGGTACTTGGCGCGGCGACGGATTACGCGCTCTTACTTATCGCCCGATACAGAGAAGAGCTCCATCTTCATGATTCTCGATTCGATGCCATGCGAGTTGCCTGGCGCGGCGTGGTTGAACCCATAGTTGCTTCGGGCAGCACCGTAACTCTTGGGCTCTTGGTTCTCTTGCTTAGTCAACTCACCAACAATCGCGGCCTAGGTCCAATTGGTGCCATCGGCATTGTCTCTTCAATGTTTACCATTTTGACTTTCCTACCCGCGCTTTTGCTGCTCTTTGGACGGTGGATATTTTGGCCAAAGATTCCTCACTTTGATTCATTGGATGAAAAATTAACTGGTCTCTGGGCCAAGGTTGCCAATGCAACGAGTCGCAATCCGCGAAAATATTGGATAGCCGCGACTCTCATTCTCGTCATCATGGCTGCTTTTTCTACGACATTGCGTGCGAACGGCATCTCTGAAGTGCAATCGTTTACGACTCGCCCTGATTCTTTGATTGGTCAGGAACAGTTAGTGAAATATTTTCCAGGTGGATCGGGTGACCCGACGCTGATTTTGGTTCCTGAGACAGAGGTGGCTCAGGCCACGGCCACACTAAAAACTTTTGCAGACGTGACTGCCGTCGTCCCGGCGCTTTCTGGTCCTGTAGTACCGGGGCAAGCACTGCCTGCTCCTAAGGTTGTCGATGGCAAAGTTCTTTTGAATGTCACTTTAGCCCAAAGCCCAGATTCCTTGGCCGCTCGAGCATTGGTGCCGAAGATTCGCGATGCGATGCATAAAATCGATCCAAAAATTCTCACGGGTGGAACCTCAGCGGTGAGTTACGACATTGGTCAGGCTGGTGCGCACGATCGCAACCTCATTATCCCAGTTATTTTGTTGTTGATTGCTCTGATCCTTGCCTTGTTACTTCGATCCATTCTCGCGGCAGTGCTTCTTCTTGGCACAGTCGTGCTCTCGTTCTTGGCAACGCTTGGCGTCTGCGCGGTGGTTTTTCATCACCTCTTCCATTTCGTGGGAGAAGACACCTCCTTCCCACTCTTTGCCTTCGTCTTTTTGGTTGCGCTGGGCATCGACTACAACATTTTCCTCATGACTCGAGTTCGAGAAGAGACATTACGAATTGGTACTCGCGCCGGAGTGACGAAAGCCGTGACGGTCACGGGAGGCGTCATCACCTCGGCGGGTATCGTGTTGGCTGCCACCTTTACCGTTCTTGGAATTTTGCCATTGGTCTTTTTGGCAGAGATTGGTTTCGCCGTTGGATTCGGTGTACTTCTGGATACTTTATTGGTGCGTTCGATTCTGGTGCCGGCTCTGATTCATTCCATAGGGCCAAAGATTTGGTGGCCGTCACGGTTAAAAGACGAGGCGCCTCAATCCAGCCTGTAAGTTTGGTGCCATGAGTAATGAACTCCGAGTTGGAATTGCTGGTTACGGACTGGCCGGACGTTTTTTCCATGCCCCCTTACTCAAAGGGTGCGGATTTTCCGTTGTGGGTGCGTTAACAACGAATCCGGAACGGATGGTTGCTGCGCGATCGGATTTTCCAGATATTTCGGTTGTGGATTCTTTTGAAGAGTTGTTACATCTCGATCTTGATTTGGTCGTCATCGCTACGGGCAATCGCGCCCACGCACCGCAATCAATCGCGGCACTTCGGGCCGGCATTCCGGTAGTCGTGGACAAGCCAATGGCGTTAAATTTAGCAGAAACCAATGCGGTGCTGGCAGTCTCGCAAGAGACCGGTACTCCAATCACGGTCTACTTCAATCGTCGTTGGGACAGTGACGCGCTCACCATCAAGAAAGTTTTGGCCGAAGGCATTTTGGGCAATGTCTTTCGACTCGATTCACGATTCGAACGGTTTCGTCCTGATGCAAATTCACAGTCATGGCGCGAGAAATTACCTGCCAAAGAGGGCGGCGGAAATTTGCTGGATCTGCAGCCGCATCTTATTTCGTTGGCCCTAGATTGGTTCGGTCCGGCAAAGGTTGGCTATGCCTCAGTGCGTTCGATCCGGGGCCTGAGCGATGATGATGTTGTCATAGTTCTCAATCATGCAACCGGTGTTGATTCCTACCTTTCTGCCTCTGCCATTGTCGGAGCGCCCGGTCCGCGCATTAGATTGATAGGGGATAAGGGTGCGTTGGTCATCACCGACCTCGACAAACAAGAAGATCTTTTACGCTCTGGCAAAATTCCTGTTGGCGGACTTTGGCAAGAAGAAACCCGGTCACAGGCAAAGATTGTTTTAGGAACGGAAGAGCACCCGTACGAATCGATTCCAGGTAATTACGCCCTCTTCTACCAAGCCGTGAAAGCTGCGCTCAAAGGAGAAGGTGGGTGGCCAGTACCTGCCACTGATGCGTTGGCGGTTGCCGAAATACTTGATAGTGCTCGGGAAATTTCAGTTAGATAATGAATCATCAAGTTGTGGTGATTGGTGCCGGGCTGTCCGGTATCGCAGCAACTCGAAACCTTCAGAGCGCTGGAGTCGATGTTGTGCTTTTGGAGGCTTCCGATCGTGTCGGTGGCAGAGTTGCCTCAGATCAGATTGATGGATTCATCTTGGATCGTGGCTTTCAGGTAATCAATCCCTCCTACTCCGAGATTGTCCGACTTGATGGCCTAGCGAATTTGGATTTTTGCCCGATCAATCCGGCAATTCGTTTTAGTCGTGACACTGGAGACATCGTGATGGGGGACCCACGAAAATCGGCGAAGTATCTAGCAGCCGCGCTGTCCGCTGGAACGGGGTCGCTCAAAGAGAAAATGGTTTTCCTTAAATTCCTCGCCACCAAACAGAGTCACAGCGAAAGTTTTGCCAGCGCCTCTCTAGGCTTTGCAAATTTTGCAGTAAATATATTAAATCCTTTTCTTCGTGGCGTTTTCTTGACTGATCCAAACCTGGTCAATGCCGAAGTGGTTCGAAAAATCGTTCTGCCTTTTGCGAAAGGCATTCCAGGAGTTCCTCGCAAAGGTGTTGGGGAATTTGCAGTGGCACTTGCGGCGCCGATAGTAGATCTTCGACTTCAACACGCGGTAGATGAAATCTCCGATCGCCGCATCCGAACTAATCGCGGTGAACTTTCTGCTGACTTTATTGTCGTGGCGACTGATCCCACCACCAGTGCCCAGTTGCTCAATCTCAACCGGGCGCCCATCATGCTCTCAAGCACCACTTGGTACCACGCGACTTCCGAACAGATCGACTCGCCCAATACATTGGTAGTGGATGGCCAATCACCCCTGGTGAACTCCGTTGTCATGTCCGAAGTCTCCGACGCCTATGCGCCGCAAGGTATTCACCTAATTGCATCTACATCTTTGGAACCAATTTCTGAGAGTGAGGTTCGAAAATCGCTGGCCAAATTGTGGCTCGCCGATACGCGAAACTGGGATTTGGTCGGCAAATATGAGATTAAACAATCACTACCGTTGCATCAGGTCTATCCAACTTCTCAGGAGCAGAATGGAATATTTGTTGTTGGAGATAGCGCAGCACTGCCTTCGCAACAAGGGGCGCTGCAAAGTGGTCGATTAGCCGCCGAGGCGATTATCGATCAGATTCGACCAATGCGGAGATAGCTCCAGCCAGGTGCGGGTAGTCATAAGTAAAACCATCTTCAACAAGCACATGGGGCATTACTTTTTTCGATCCGAGAATTTCGGAGGCAAAACCGCCAAGTCCTAATTTGAGTGCGAAGGCAGGAGCAGGAAAGACTGCTGGGCGATGCAGCGCACGGGCAAGGGCCGCAGTAAATTCTTGATTTGTCACTGGATTAGGTGAAGTGAGATTTACCGGGCCGGAAATCTTAGATTCTAAGAGGTGACAAATGGCGCGAATTTCATCGTGCAACGTAATCCAGGACCACCATTGCTGGCCAGATCCGAGGCGACCGCCAAGACCGAACCGAAAAAGTGGGAGCAATTTTCCAAGTGCTCCGCCTGTCGGGTCGAGGACTAACCCGGTTCGAATTTTAATTGTTCGAACATCTGGACCAGCTAAATCAGCGGCGCCTTCCCATTCCTTGCACACCGTGGCAAGAAAGTCATCGCCAGCTCGGTCACTTTCTACAACCGCGCGGTTACCAGATTCGCCATACCAGCCCACAGCACTGGCAGAGATAAATACCGAAGGCTTTACCTGAGAGACGGCGTTTGCAATGGCTGTTGTTCCCAGCAATCTAGAGTTGAGAATCTCGGCTTTATATTTCGAGGTCCAGCGTCGATCGCCAACACCAACGCCGGCCAAGTGAATGACTGCGTCTACGCCTTCGAGGGCATGAAGATCGACAGTACCCTCAATCGGATTCCAGGAAATCTCTTCGGCAGATATTGCATCTCGGCGAACTAGGCGTTGAACCGTATGTCCTTCGCTTTTGAGATGTCCGACTAGAGCGGTTCCGATAAGGCCGGAGGCGCCAGATATGGCAATACGTTGCGGTGGTGTCATTGGTTCCTAGAGACCTAAATCAGATTCAAAGCGACCATCTTCAAGGCGCTCTTTGAGGGTGACGAGGAATCGGGCAGCATCTGCGCCGTCTACGATTCGGTGGTCATAAGAAAGTGCCAAATAGACCATAGAGCGAATGGCGATAGTTTCGCCGCCGTCCTCACCCTTCATGACGATAGGGCGCTTGACGACTGCTCCGAGTCCAAGAATCGCAACTTGAGGTTGATTGATAATCGGAGTATCAAAGAGCGCGCCTCGACTACCAGTATTGGTCAAAGTAAAGGTGCCACCACCGAGTTCGTCTGGGGTGATTTTGTTGCTGCGCGTGCGGTTGGCGACATCAGAGATTTTTCGCGCGATGCCACCAATGTTGAGATCACCGGCATCACGAATCACGGGAACGAGCAAACCTTTTTCAGTATCAACGGCTACACCAAGATGCTCGGCACCGTGATAGGTAATGTCGTCGCCACTGATGGAGGAGTTGAGAACTGGGTGTTGTTTGAGTGCTTCGCAAACGGCAACTGCAAAGAATGGCAGGAAGGTGAGCTTGACACCCTCTCGGGCTTCGAAGGCGCCCTTAGCGCGATCACGAAGTCTGGCAATCTTTGTCACATCCACCTCTAGGACAGTGGTTAATTGCGCACTGATGTGCAGCGACTCAACCATTCGAGCCGCGATGACTTTTCGAAGTCGCGACATCGGAACTGTCGTGCCACGCAAAGGAGATGCAGCGACTGCAGCAGATTGTGCGGCAACAGGTTCGGCCGCAACAGCCGTTGGGGCTGCGGGTTGCGCAGCAGCCAGAACATCTTCTTTTCGAATTCGACCTCCGATACCAGAACCGGAGACCTTTGATAAATCGACACCACTGTCGGCGGCGAGCTTGCGAACGATAGGGGTGACATAGAGATCATCTGGTGATGTCGCGCTGGCAACCGGAGCAACCGGAGCAACCGGTACTGCAGGGGCAGGAGTTGGGAGGACCGGGGCGACCGGGATTACTGGTGCTGCGACTGGTGCTGCGACTGGTGCTGCGATGGCGCCTACTACCCCAATAAGAGCCAAGCGAGCTCCGACCGGAACAGTGGCATCTACCGGAACATCAATCGAAAGAATTACGCCAGATGCCGGCGAAGGGATTTCAGTATCGACTTTATCGGTGGAGACTTCTAGCAGCGCTTCGTCAACCGCAACGGTATCGCCCACAGCTTTAAGCCAACGCGTGACCGTGCCTTCAGTGACAGACTCACCAAGTGCTGGCATCGAAACGACTGTTCCCGAAGTGGATGAAGTGACTGGCACAGTTGCCACGGGCGGAACTTCAATTGGCGCTTCGGCGACAATAGGCGTCGGTGCTGGTGCCGAAATAACTGGAGCCGGTGCCGCAGGTACCGCTTCAGAACTAGCCCCATCAGCAATAATTGCCAGTTCCGCACCAACGGGGACGGTCTGATCGATGGCTACCACGATTCGAGTCAACGTTCCAGCAACAGGTGAAGGAATCTCCGTATCAACTTTGTCAGTCGAAACTTCAAGGAGTGGTTCATCAACTGACACCTGATCGCCTTCAGCCTTGAGCCAACGAGTCACAGTTCCTTCGGTGACGCTCTCTCCGAGCGCAGGCATTGTTACTGAAAAGGTCATTACTTGATCTCCTATTAACCGTGAGCGTGAAGTGGTTTACCTGCAAGTGCCAAATGTGCTTCGCCAAGCGCTTCTGAAAGCGTGGGGTGGGCGTGGATAAGAGAGGCAACGTCTGATGCCTCGGCTTCCCAATTGAAAATAAGTTGGGCTTCGGAAATCAGTTCGCCAACGCGATCGCCCACCATATGAACGCCCAGAACTGGACCATTCTTTTGGCCGACTAATTTGACCGAGCCAGCGGTCTTGAGGATGTTTGCCTTACCGTTTCCAGCCAGGTCGTAGCTCAATTCGACTACGTCATAGCCGCGATCCTTTGCTTGCGCGCTGGTTAATCCAACCGATGCAACTTCGGGCTCTGAATACGTGACGCGAGGAACTCCGTCATAATTAATTGGACGAGGATGAAGGCCAGCAATTTCTTCGGCAACGAGAATACCCTCAGCAAAACCGACGTGCGCCAATTGCAAAGTCGGGATGAGATCGCCGACTGCCCAAATTCCTGGGACATTGGTTCGGCATTTATCGTCAACCAAAACATAACCACGATCCATGGTTACTCCGGCTTCTTCATATCCCAAGTTGGCGGAGACCGGACCACGGCCAACGGCAACGAGAAGTACCTCGGCGGTAAAAGTCGAACCATTTTCCAAAGTAACGCTCACGCTAGAGTCGGAACGCGTTGCAGATGCAAAACGGGTTCCTAATTCAAAATTAATGCCACGCTTTCGGTACGCGCGCTCGAGTTGCTTGCTGGAACTTTCATCTTCCAATGCAACGAGATGCGGCAAGGCTTCGATGATTGTTACTTCAGCGCCAAAGGACTTCCATACTGAGGCAAATTCACAACCAATGACGCCGCCGCCCAACACAATCACACTCGCTGGAACTTTCTCAAACTTCATCGCTTGTTCGCTGGTGACGATGTGCACACCATCAATTTCCAAGCCTGGCAAGGTCTTTGGATAAGAACCCGTAGCGAGAATGATGTTTTTTCCGGTGTATTGGGTGCCATTGACGTCAATGACATTTTTAGCAACCAACCGACCGTGACCTTCGATGTAGGTAATGTTTCGAGATTTGACCAATCCTTGGAGACCTTTATGCAACTTGGAGATCACACCATCTTTATAGGCATTCACTGCCAACATATCGATAGAGATGAACTCAGCATTAACGCCGAAATCCGAAGCGTGTCGGGCGCTGTCGGCCACTTCTCCAGCATGTAGCAGGGCTTTGGTTGGAATGCACCCGCGGTGCAAACAGGTGCCACCTAATTTGTCCTCTTCAACCAGGGCAACGCTTAGTCCTAACTGCGCCGCACGGAGTGCGCAGGCATAGCCGCCACTTCCGCCACCAAGAATCACGAGATCAAATTCAGACACAGTCGACCTTTCCAAAGAGCTAATGAAGCGGATTGACTCAACCCGAGTATTTCTGCCGTAAGTTCAGACGCTAATCCTGCCACGATTTTCCCGCACAATTCCCGCCGAAATGGGAGTGCTCACGCTTGTGATGAAACCGACTCAGCAAAAGTGATCAAGGAGCGCAAGGAGACGCCAGTGCCGCCAATCGGGGTGTACCCGAATGGTTCGCCCTCATTGAAGGCTGGACTGGCGATATCTAGATGCAGCCAAGGCAGACCTGGTTCAATGAATTCGCGCAAAAAGAGTCCTGCCACGAGCATCCCGCCCATGCGCTCGCCGATATTGGCCAGATCTGCAACCGGAGAGTCGAGGGAGGCGCGTAGCTCCTCCGGCAACGGCATCGGCCAGAAGCTTTCGCCACTCCGATCTGCCGCCCCAAGGAAAGTGGTCTGAATCTGAGAGTCATTGGTCATGGTTGCTCCCACTCGCTTGCCTAGGGCGATGCCTTGAGCCCCAGTCAGCGTCGCGACGTCGATGATGCCATCGAGTCCGCCAAATTTTTCGGCGAATTCAACGGCTCGAACCAGGGCATCAGCCAGAACTAATCGACCTTCAGCATCTGGATTGAGCACTTCGACAGTTTTGCCACCATAGATATAAACAATGTCTCCTGGATGGGTGGCGGTATCGCTGACCATATTTTCCGCAAGTGGCGCCCAGGCATCGATGGCAATGGGCAATTTCAATTCTGCAATAGCCATGACGGTGGCGATGACGGCAGCCGCGCCACCCATATCAGATTTCATTGCCTCCATACCGAGTCCCGGCTTTAGATTGAGTCCGCCAGTATCGAAAGTGATTCCCTTTCCCACCCATGCGTATCGGCGCTTAGCCTTGGCGGGGGTATAGGAAACGCGGAGCAATCGAGGTGGATTGGCGGATCCTTGGCCAACAGAGGTAATGCCACCGAAACCTTTTGCTTTCAAAGCAACGTGGCTCAGGATCTCTACTTTTAAGCCCAGTTGCAGCGCCCGTTTTTTCATTATTTGGCTGAAGGAATCTGGGGTCAGGTGACTCGCTGGAGTGTTTACTAAATCCCGAACCAAGGTTGAGTATCGAGCAATAATTTCGGCTCGCTTCACCACTTTCTTGGTAGCGCTTGAAATCTCGAGTCCGGTATGAATTGCAATATTGGACAAGGGCAGCGGATGGCTGGATTTACTGCTTACCCGAAATTGGTGAAAACCATATGCCCCTAAGGCGGCGCCTTCAGAAATCGCCGCGAGTCCGACGAGGTCAGAGTGTGGCAAGGCAAAAGTGGCAGATGCGTTGCCCGTCAGCGCACGCGAAGCAGCGCCTGCTGCGCGGCGGAGAACTTCATGGTCGAATTGTGAGTGAGTCTTACCCAAACCAGTTACGACAATAATCCCGGTGACATCGCTGGCAATCTTTAGTACTTCATCAGCCGCGCCTGTAGCCCCCATTTTTTTCAGGGCGACCAATAGTTTCTTAGCATCTATAGCTGTGGACGAGTGGACTTTGAGAACGCCATCTGCGCTTGAGAGGGCAATCACTAAAGGATCTTTCCCGGCGCTCGTGACCAATTTTAAGGAAGTCATCTCATCTACCTCATTCATCGTTTTTCACTGTTTCTTTCGCAAGCCTACGCGAACTTAGCGGCGCGTGTGTTGCAAGCGGGTGAGATAAGTTAAGAGTATGAAATCTCCTATTTATGACTGGCACGTTGCAGCGCAAGCGAAGTTGGCCGACTTTGGTGGCTGGGATATGCCTATCGAATACCCGAAGGGGGTTCATGCGCTCTCTGGCGGAGTTATTGCCGAACACACCTCAGTTCGAGAGTCGGTAGGACTCTTCGATGTGTCTCACCTCGGGAAGATTTCTGTTGTTGGAGTCGGCGCACTTGAATTTCTCAATTCAATAGTGACAAATGATTTGCGCAAGATTAATTCGGGTAGTGCCCAGTACAACCTCTTGTGCAATCCTGATGGGGGAGTGATTGATGACCTCATCATTTATCAGAAGAATGAATCTGATTTCTTTCTGATTCCTAATGCCGCAAATTGCGCTGATGTCGCCTTGGTTCTTTCGCAACGAGCACCTGCAGGAATCCTGGTGACCAACCTTCATCAAGGCTTCGGGGTATTTGCCATTCAAGGTCCAGCGTCCCGAACCCTTTTGGAAAACATCGGTCTTGCGCCCGAACTGGATTACATGCAATTTACAGAAGTGGAAATTCCCGGCCACGATGATTTGGGAAAGGTGATCATTTGTCGAACCGGATACACCGGTGAATATGGCTACGAACTGCTGCCGGCTTGGGAGAGCGCTTTACCCCTATGGAAATTACTCGTCGAAGAAGTCACGGAGATCTCGGGACGAGTTTGTGGTCTCGGCGCTCGCGATACCTTACGTACCGAAATGGGTTATCCGCTTCACGGCCATGAGTTGTCACTGGAGATATCACCGCTGGAAGCAAATGCTGGCTGGGCTGTTGCTTTGGGCAAAGAATCGTTCATAGGGAAAGCGGCACTTCTTACTGAAAAGAGTGGCGGTCTCCGTCGAATCTGTCGAGGACTCAAGGTAGTAGACCGTGGCATTCCTCGTGCCGGAATGAGTGTATTGAATGGAGAGGGCACAGTCATTGGTGAAGTGACGAGCGGTACGTTCTCACCGACCCTAAAAGCAGGGATTGCTTTGGCATTAATTACACCTGAGTTTGTCATAGGCGATGAAGTCACCATCGATGTACGAGGGCGCACTTCTAAGGCGATTGTTACTAAGCCACCTTTTGTCGAATCACACGTGCGCTAGCGCTCTTTGCTCGCAACGATGACTGGCCTTCCCGAATCCAAAGTGAAAACATTGATTCGATTATCGAAAGCCTCGCGCAACTCCGGAGAGTGGATCACGGACTGACTTGGTCCGTCGAGTAATTTTCTGCCCTCGTGTATCACGACAATTCTTTCCGCATACATCGCAGCCAAGGTGATGTCGTGCATCGTCGAAACAATTGTTACGCCTTTTTCCTTCAACACCTCAATGTTATTTAAAGTGGCGATTTGGTGATGAAGATCCAAGGCGCTCGTCGGTTCGTCCAAGAGGATAAGATTGGGTTCTTGCGCCAGCGCTCGCGCGATGAGAGCGCGTTGCATCTCTCCGCCAGAGAGTGATGAAACGTATTGGCGATGTAGTCCATATAGTTGAGTGAGATCCAATATTTCGCGAACCAGTGCTCGACTTGCGATCGATTCTCGGCCCCAACCATCGCGTTTTGATCTGCCGAGCATTACATACTCCGCGACGGTCATCCCCACAGGAATGTTCGGATGCTGCGGGACGAAAGCCACGTTTCGCTGGTGATCCCGAAAGACTTCTACACCATCGTCTTTCAACGAACCTGAGTAGGCCGTGACTCCGAGCAAAGCTTTCAGAAAAGTGGTTTTGCCGGCGCCGTTAGGGCCAACCAGGCAGGTCCACGTATGTGCAGGTATGTCGACGGAGAAATTTTCCAAGATGGTCCGATTCCCCAATCGGATTGTGACATCTTCGACAACGATCATTGCGATACCCGCTTTCTTCGTAGTACAAAAAGAAAAAATGGCGCCCCAACGAAGGCCGTTATGACACCAATGGGCAACTCGGCAGGGGAGAGCAAAGTTCGAGCCCCAAGGTCGGCGAGAACCAGAAAACTCGCTCCAATCATCGCTATCGTGGCTAAAGAGCGATTTGTCACGCGGTGGGTAATGCCACGTACCAAATGCGGCACCACGATTCCGACAAAGCCAATCAATCCGCTGGCAGAGACTGCCGTTGCTGTTGCAAGAGTTGCGGCTAGAACTGCAATAACGCGGAGTCGATTGGGATTAATGCCGAGTGAGAACGATTCCTCGTCGCTGAGCATGAGACCATCCAACTGTTTGGAGATCGAGATCAAGACTGCGATCGCTAGGAGTATGTAGATCGCCGACCAACGGACAACGGTCCAATTGGCCGCGGTGAGTTCGCCAAGAATCCAGGAGTAGACCGGCCTGAGAGCATTGCTATGACGTTGCTGTAAGTATGTTTGAATCGCAGTGGCAAAAGAACCAACTGCGATACCAGAGAGAAGGAGCGAATTGGGCTCGGCGAAGAATCGACCCGAAATAAAGAAGGTCACAAGTACCGCAAGAACGCCACCGATGAATGAGAACAATGGCAGAAGTGAATAGATATTGGCATGCGAACTTGTGATGGCGAGGGTTGCACCCAGACCCGCACCGGCGGCGGTGCCTAGCAGGTATGGATCGGCCAGCGGGTTACGGAAAACCGATTGATAAACGGCGCCACTAGTCGCAAGAGCTGCTCCGACCAGGCCGGCGAGGATAACTCTTGGCAATCTTAAGTAGAGGAGCAAAGTGCGATCTTGCCCCTCCAGGCTGCCAGGTAAGCCTAAGAGAGTTCGTAAAATACGTTGGAAATTAATCGAGATGGGTCCAAAACTCAGACCCATCACAACGACAAGCAGCAGAATCAAGGCCGCGGCAAAAGTGATGCGCCAACTCCACATCCGGGAGAGGGGCATCGGCGTCTGATTCTGTTCGCTCATTTAGTTGATGTTCTTAATAGCACCGGCGATGAAGGAGTAGAAGTCCACTAACCGCGGTCCCCATCGAGAAGGAATGTCATCCGGCAGTGAGATCACATGAACATTTTTCACCGCGTCGATGCCGGACCAACCGGGTCGATTCGATACCGTCTTCATATTTTCACCATATTGCGCATCTGCAAGGAAAACTATTTGCGGATTGGCTGTCACCAAGTACTCGGCAGATAGCTGGGGATAGCCAGAAGCATCTGCTCCCTGTGCTTTATCAGCAATATTCACGAGATTGAAATCTGAATAAACATGACCAATAAAGGTTTCTGATGTTGCCGAGTACAGGGTCGAATCTAACTCGTGGAAGAACGAGATCGGTGTGGATTTTCGAGCCGAGGCAAGAATCCGAGAAATGGCATTCTTCATCTTTGCAATAACTGCTTTGGCTGCCACAACTTTGCCGGTTGCCTGGCCGATAGCCAAAATTTCAGCATACGCATCTGCCAGTTGCAGTGGCGCTTTCTCCATCAACACTGGAATCTTGAGAAGTTCTAACGCCTTTCTCGTTGCACCGGAATTGGTTGAATCCACCGACAAAATCACAAGGTCTGGCTTCTTCGCAGCAAGGGCTTCCACATTCGGAGTGAACGCGCTCAATTTTGACATGGGTGCGTTTTTTGGAAAATTTGAAAGGCTGTCGACGGCGATTACTTGTGGCCCAGCACCGATGGCAAAAAGATTCTCAGTCGCGGTTGGCGAGAGTGAAATAATGCGGTGTGGAATTGCTGACAATTTCGTAGTAAAGCCACCGGATTTAACGATAGTGGTGTGAGCGTCTGCGTGAGCGCTGGAAGTAAATGGCACCAGCAGGATCGCAACTATGGGAATGAGCGATCTAGATTTCGTAAATCGAGACATAAAAAACTCCCTCAAAATTTGAGGGAGGAAGAGGGCTTCTTTCCTAAGTTTCACTTAAGCCAGAGAGGCCCGACCTTCCTCCGAGGTCGGATACTTCAGTCTTGAGTTAGGCGACCTGGCTCAGATCTTTATCGGATCATTACAGTTGCGGGAACAGCGCCGGGATTTCACCGGACTTCGCTAAAGCCAAAACTACTGACAAAGTCGAACTACATCAGCAAACGAAAGTTAGCACGTAACGGCGGCAGATTCGTCACAATTGACGGCGGCGTCGTCCAATTCCTATTGCCAGACCGCCAGCGACAATAATGGCGGCGAGGACGATGGTGATCTGGTTTGCTTCAAAGCCATGTTCGACATCTACCCGGTGGCGCTCTTCGCCCGGCTGTTGATTTTCCGTCGTGTTCGGCATAGCTGGGGCGGTGGCGGCAGTTGGCAAAGGTGTCGAAGACGCATCATCAGCACGAGCCATCGAGAGTGGAAAGATGGTGGCGATAACTAGAACTGCGAATCCTGCGGCGAACTTTCTCATGGTCTCAGAGTACGCTCTCCGCCATGGAATATCGTCGCCTTGGCCGCAGTGGAATGTACGTCTCAGAGATCTCTTATGGGAACTGGATCACACACGGTTCTCAGGTTGAAGAGGAAGCCGCCATCAAATGCGTGCGCGCAGCATTGGATTCGGGAATAACCACCTTCGATACGGCAGATGTATATGCCGGGACCAGGGCCGAGGTGGTCTTGGCAAAGGCACTGAAAGGGGTTCGACGCGAAAGCTATGAACTCTTTACCAAGGTATTTTTCCCAACGGGTACGGGCAAGAATGATCGTGGTCTCTCCCGTAAACACATCATGGAATCTGCGCATGCTTCGCTGAAGCGTCTCAACACCGATCACATTGATCTATATCAGTTTCACAGGTTTGATTTCGAATCTCCGTTGGAAGAATCGCTTGCCGCCTTCGATGACTTGATTCGACAGGGAAAAGTTCATTACGTCGGGTTCTCCGAATGGAACGCTGACCAAATCGGCGAAGCAATTCAGATTCAGCGGGATCGAGGTTATGACAGATTTGTCTCTAGCCAACCGCAGTACTCCATGCTCTGGCGAGTGATTGAAAATAAAGTAGTGCCTAAGTGTGTCGAAGAGGGAATCGGCCAAATCGTCTGGTCGCCGATTGCGCAGGGAGTGTTGACTGGAAAGTATCTTCCCGGGAAGAAGGCACCAGCCGGCTCTCGGGCAACTGATAAGTCCGGGGGCGCTGGGATGATTTCGGGCTGGATGCGTGATGATGTTCTATCGGCGGTTCAAAATCTACGACCTATCGCCGATGATCTCAGTCTCACGCTTTCGCAACTTGCCCTAGCCTGGGCATTGGCCAATCCAAATGTCTCCTCAGTCATCATGGGCGCCTCAAAGCCGGCTCAGGTGAAGGAAAATGTCAAGGCCAGCGGTGTCGTTTTAGATGGCGAAATCTTGCGAAGAATTGATGATGTGCTCGGCGAATTACCCGAGCGCGATCCAGAGAAGACTCGCAGTCCGCAACCTCGTCCCTAAACTGCGAGTGGAAAATCAGTTGGAAAGCTAAATCTTCTCTCGCTCACCGCGGGAGACCTGAGGACTTGGGGCACGCATTCTGCGCATCTGCGTAGAACGTAACCAGCCATACATTCCCAGTCCTTTAAGTGGCTCATTCGGAAAGCGCGCCGCAACTTCCTTTCGGATTCTTCGGGTAAAGAAAATACCGGAAGCCAGAGAATAGATCATTGCGGAATACATGAAGAGAATGGCCAAGAGCTGAATGTACTTATTCGGAATTACTGTAAGTACGAGAACAACAACAATTACCGGCAAGAAATACTCGCCAATTGATCGGCGGGAATCTACATAGTTGCGAATGAACTTTCGGGCCGGTCCGCGATCGCGCATCGGAAGCGCATTCTCTTCGCCCCGCATGTATGCGGCTCGGGTTTCGCGGCGTCGAGAAATATCTAATTCCCGCTGTTTCGCTTTGCCGGCTTTGGTGGTGGCTGGAGCGAGAGCGTTAACCTTTCGAGCCGCCTCAGCATCTTTCCGCTTGGGCGTAGCGTGACCCTTTTTGCCGGGGGTCGGGTCTACCTGATTGTCGTCTTGGGCTTTGCTCATGCGGTTACGGTAGAGCCAGCATTCTTTCTAGCGCAACTTTGGCATGTTCTGCGACCTCTGAATTAACCCGAATCTGATTCACCAAGCGCGAATCAACCAGCGATTCCATGGCCCAAACTAGATGAGGCACATCGATGCGATTCATCGTCGAGCAATAGCAGACAGTTTTATCGAGGAAGGTAATCACTTTATCTGGGTGAGAATTTGCTAATCTCTGAACCAAATTTAGCTCCGTTCCGATAGCCCATTTAGAACCGGAAGGCGCTTCAGAAATTGTCTTGATAATCATTTCGGTACTACCCACGACATCCGAATTGAGAACTACATCATGTTGGCATTCGGGATGAACGAGGACCTGGACGCCTGGAATTCGCGCCCGGACGTCGATGATGTTTGCCAATGAGAAGCGACCGTGAACGGAACAATGCCCGCGCCAGAGAATCACCTTGGCTGCTTTGATTTGGGACTCGGTTAAACCACCTTGTGGCTGCCATGGATTCCAGACCACGCAATCAGATAGGGAGAGACCCAACTGGGTAATCGCGGTATTTCGACCCAAATGTTGATCCGGGAGAAAAAGGACTTTCTCCTTCTGGTCAAAAGCCCATTTCATCGCCCGTTGCGCATTTGACGAGGTACAGACTGCCCCACCGTTTCGTCCGGTGAAAGCCTTAATTGCGGCAGAGGAATTCATATAGGTAATGGGGATGGTGGCGCCTGCTACTCCCAGCGCGGTCAAATCTGCCCAGCATTGCTCGACTTGGGCAGCGGTTGCCATATCCGCCATCGAACAGCCAGCCGAAAGGTCAGGCAAAATCACTTTCTGGTCCGAAGTAGTCAAGATATCGGCGCTCTCGGCCATAAAGTGAACGCCACAGAAAAAGATGTACTCGGCCTGCGGATTGGAGGCCGCGGCTTGCGCCAATTTGAATGAGTCACCCGTGATATCGGCAAACTGGATAACCTCATCGCGCTGATAATGGTGACCCAAGATCATGGCTCGGGCACCGAGGGCAGCCTTCGCGGCATAGGCCCGAGCGACGAGAGTCGGATCGCTGGCAGCTGGCAGTTCGCCCGCACAGGAAACGCCACGTTCACTGGCAAGGTCAGATTCGCTACCAAGCAAAAATAGGTCGGAAAGAGCCATGCCCACATTCTCGCCCCAACTTGGCTTAACTGCCAATTATTCATCGCTGGGAATGTTTCGGTGGGGTATTTGGTTGTGAAAGCAGGTAACCTACGCGTCATTAGATCGTGAGATCGAGATATTCAAGGAGAGAAATATGAGCACCGAAACCGCACAATCTGTCACCATCCAAACTGGTGGAATTCTGCTTTCCGATGTTGCAGCCGAGAAAGTTGCTTCTCTTCTGGCTCAAGAGGGTCGAGATGATTTAAGTCTTCGAGTTGCCGTACAGCCGGGTGGTTGCTCAGGGCTTCGTTACCAGCTGTATTTTGATGACCGCGCCCTGGATGGCGATACCGTCACTGAATTCGGAGCGGTAAAAGTAGTGACCGACAAGATGAGCACCCCATATCTCATGGGTGCTTCCATTGATTTCGTCGACACCATCGAAAAGCAAGGATTCACTATCGATAATCCAAATGCCCAGGGCTCATGCGCCTGTGGCGACTCCTTTAATTAAGGAACCAGCCTAGATCACCCTTTAGTTGGGCGCGGGTAAAGTGTTTTTTCTTCCGCGCCTCGCGATAATGCACTCATGAAAATTGCAGTCGCTGGCTCGGTCGGTAGAGATCACTTGATGACCTTTCCAGGAAAATTTAGTGATTCCCTGGTGGCTGACTCGCTGGCCAAAGTGTCACTCTCTTTTCTTGTCGATAGCCTCGACATTAGGCGTGGCGGATGCGCTGCAAATATCTCTTTTGGTATGGCTGCGCTTGGGCTAAACCCGATTCTGATTGCCGCGGTGGGCAAAGATTGGGCTGATTACGATGCTTGGCTCTCACGTCACGGGGTCGATACTTCACACGTTCGGATTTCTACCGAACTTTTCACCGCGACATTTATGGTGACTACTGACGATGATCTCAATCAAATTGCTTCCTTCTTTCCGGGGGCTATGAGTGAAGCTCGAGAGATTGAACTTGGTCCGATCATCGAAAAAGTCGGTCGGTTTGATCTCCTAGTGATCTCACCAGATGACCCAGCAGCGATGGTTCGACATTCGGAGACGGCTCGAAATCTCGGTATTGCCTTTGCCGCTGATCCCTCACAACAGCTAGCTCGAATGAGCGGGGAAGAAATTAGATTGCTCATCGATGGCGCGACCTATCTCTTTCTCAACGAATATGAGTTGGCGCTCGCGATTCAAAAAACCGGCTGGAGCGATCAGGAGATTATGGATCGCGTCAAAGTTCGAGTTGTCACCCTGGGTTCTGAGGGCGCGATTGTTGAAGAACATGGCAAAGCGACGATCCGTGTTGCGGTGCCGGTGGAGAAAGGGAAGGTAGATCCAACCGGGATCGGGGATAGTTTTAGGTCTGGTTTCGTGGCAGGTCTGGCGGCGGGGCTGGATCATCAACTGTGCGCTGAACTCGGCTCGCTGCTCGCCACTTATTGTTTGGAAACTAAAGGGACCCAGGAGTATCGCTTCACCGAATCGGAGTTCTTGGCTCGATTCGAAGTGGCCTATGGTCTAGCCGCGCGACAAGGCATCGAAGGAAAGATAACTCCGCATTTAGTTGGCTAGTTTTCGAATCGTGAATCTTTCTTTTTCTTGATGAGTAATCTCATTGCCGGTCATTCGGGCCCAGGCAACTAAATCAACGGCCGTTGCCGGATCGTCACTAACGAGCACGACTTCACTTCCGGTCTCGATGCTTCGTAACGTTTGCGCGAGTTCGATGATGGGAAGTGGACAGAGTTTGCCGCGGGCGTCTATTTCCATCATTGGCGCAATTGCTTAACAACTTCTTCGAGAGCGGTGAGGAAAGCAGAAAGACTTTCGTCCGTTAAATCTGAACGAAGATGCAGTCGAATATTTCCATGAGTAAGTCTGCCCATTGCGGCCAAGACGTGACTGGGTTGGAGATTTAAACTGGCGCATGCCGAACCAGAATCGACTGAAAAACCTCGCGCCTCAAGTTCGGTGATCAGGCGTTCGGCATCGACGTAGAGAAATGAGATCGAGAGTAATTCAGTCAGTCCCTGTTCTGGATCCGACGCGAAATCAACATCGGTAATTCGATCCCTGATAAAGGCGACAATCTCCATCCGAATTTTGCGCAGTTGCTGCTCCCGAACCGCTTCCTCGCTCTTCCAATGTTCGAGTGCGATGGCGCTGGCCAGCGCCAGAGGGAGAGAGAACGAATCAGAGATTCGCAGGGGGTCGAGGTGAGGCAGTGGATTGCGCCACTCTGCCCCTGTGCCAATAGCCAAAACTGCCAAACCGGCTGGACCAGACCAACTCCGAGAGTCCCACAGTGCGGTACTCCAATTCACCGGCAAGGGATGGGAATAGCCACTGGCTGTTGCATCCACGAAGTAGGCATGGCCTTCTGGCGGCGGTTGGTGTTGCACCACTCCAGTTTCGCCATTGGCGAGTTGCCAAGTGGCAATCGAGCCCGACTGAACGCTGGACCAGTCAATTTGGCCATTCGGATGAACTGGCAAAGTCTGGGTTTGTCCGCCCCGCAGCGCATGGGCGTGGCTCTGGGCGAAGATTTCCTGTCGATCCACACTGGAGTGGGTGAAAACGTGCTCTGGCCTCAGCAATCCAGCAATTCCGAGGTGAAATCCGAGGGTGAGATCTCCGAGAAAGTGAATGTCATCGCTGGTGACCCCCAGAATCCCAGCAAAGCTGGCCCTGGCTTCTTGAAGCAAGATCGCGGCTCGGCGCGAATCTTGATGAAGTTTGCTGGGGTCGGCCCAGCCACGCTCAAAAAGGGTGGTCAGCAGCGCAAGCGCGGCCGGATGGAGGGCGGATTCGCTCTGAAACTTGGCTGTGATGGGAACCACGCTTCGAACCGTACCCCCACTTGTCGGCAGATGCGAGCGAGGCAAGTATCCTTCTGCAATGCGATTTAAACGGGGAATGTCGTTTGCCTTTTTAGCCACCGTTGGTGTTGCCTCGCTCACATCTTGCTCTAGTTCCAAGATCTCCGGATTTGGATACGACAAGGGACTTTCGAGCGTCAACGACACCACTTTGCCGTTGTGGCAAGGCGCTTGGATCACCGCTGCAGTGGTCGGCCTGATCACCTTAGTCTTGATTTTGTGGCCTGCAGTTTTTCATCGTCGTAAGAACGATGAATTTCCTAAGCAGACCCGTTACAACGTTCCAACGGAAGTTGCTTACACAATAATTCCATTCATCATTGTTGCGGTTCTCTTTGCCTACACCGCTCGTGATGAGTCAAAAATTATTAAAGTGGAAAGTGCTGCGACCGCGCCACACAACATTCATGTCAATGGAATTCAGTGGTCCTGGCAATTTACTTATGATGACGCTGGTCCAAATGCGACTGTCACCGGTACGCCGGCTCAGCCTCCGGTACTAGTTCTGCCACAGGGCGAAAAGGTGCGATTTACACTATCTTCAAGCGATGTGGTTCATGGTTTCTGGATTCCCGCGTTCATGATTCAAATGGAGACCTTGCCTCATGTTGACAATCATTTGGAGTTCTCGGCCAATGTATTAGGAACATATCCAGGTCGCTGCAACATCTTGTGCGGAAGAGATCATTCGCAAATGCTCTTCAAGGTCAAGGTTGTAACACCGAGCCAATATCAGGATTATCTCAAGACGCTTAAGGTGGCCTAAATATGACGACATACGCCGATCCAGTCACAACAGCAAGCACTCTTCCTGTCAAGGCTGCGCCCACAAGTAAAGGAAAGATTTTTGTTAAGTGGATTACCTCCACTGACCACAAGACTATTGGCTATCTCTACTTGATGACATCGTTTGCCTGGTTCTTGATCGCTGGGGTGTTAGCACTTTTGCTTCGAGCCGAACTGGCCCGCCCAGGGTTGCAATTTTTAAGCACCGAGCAGTACAACCAGATTTTCACCATGCATGGCACCGTCATGCTTTTGATGTTTGCAACCCCGCTGTTTGTTGGATTCGCCAACGTCATTATGCCGTTGCAAATTGGCGCTGCGGACGTTGCATTTCCTCGGCTAAATATGCTCTCGTACTGGCTTTTTCTCTTTGGCGGTCTCATGGCTTTCGGCGGTTTCTTAAGCCCGGGCGGAGCAGCCTCGTTTGGCTGGACTGCCTATGCTCCGTTGGCCAACTCGCAATATTCACCGGGAATCGGTGGCGATCTCTGGGTCATCGGCTTGGCGCTCACGGGCGTCGGAACCATTCTCGGTGGCGTCAACTTTATTACAACTATTTTCACGATGCGCGCACCAGGAATGACGATGTTCCGTATGTCTATCTTCACATGGAACGTGCTCTTGACCTCGATTCTTGTTCTGCTCGCCTTCCCACCTTTGGCTGCCGCATTTTTTGGCTTGGAGTCGGATCGAATCTTTGGTTCACATATCTTTGACCCGGCTAATGGCGGTGCCATGCTCTGGCAGCACCTCTTCTGGTTCTTCGGCCATCCTGAGGTTTATGTATTGGCCTTGCCCTTCTTTGGTATTGCAACGGAAATTCTTCCGGTCTTTAGTCGCAAGCCGGTCTTTGGTTACAAGGGTTTGATTGCGGCAACCATTGGTATTGCTGCCCTTTCAGTCTCAGTCTGGGCTCACCATTTGTATGCGACTGGCCAAGTCCTATTGCCCTTCTTCTCCTTTATGACCTTTTTGATTGGCGTACCTACTGGTGTGAAGTTCTTCAATTGGATCGGAACCATGTGGCGCGGTTCAGTCTCCTTTGAAACCCCAATGCTCTTCATCATGGGATTTTTGATTACCTTTTTGCTGGGTGGACTAACCGGAATTATTTTGGCTAGCCCTCCGATGGACTTTGCCGTTTCCGCCTCATATTTTGTGGTGGCGCATTTCCATTATGTGCTCTTCGGCACCGTGGTCTTTGCGATGTTCGGCGGTTTCTATTTCTGGTGGCCTAAGTTCACCGGTCATATGCTCAATGAGCGCTTAGGAAAGATCCACTTTTGGACTCTCTTCTTCGGGTTCCACTTAACCTTCCTGGTGCAACATTGGCTGGGAATTAAGGGAATGCCGCGCCGGTATGCCGACTATTTGGCAACCGATGGCTTCACCACTTTGAACACCATCTCCACAATCGGTTCCTTCCTTCTGGCGCTCTCGATGATTCCATTCTTCATCAATGTCTGGATCAGCCGGAACAGCCCTAAAGTCACGGTCGATGATCCTTGGGGCTATGGCGCATCTTTGGAGTGGGCGACTTCTTGCCCACCACCTCGTCACAACTTCACATCCATCCCACGAATTCGAAGCGAACGTCCAGCCTTCGATCTGCATTACCCGCATATGGCTCATACTGACGGAGGTCACTGACCATGAGAGCTGGTTGGAAGTTATTTGGCGGCTTAGCCGTCTTCTACGCCATCATGGCGGTCATTTATTGGCAGCTCGGTGGCGAGGCCGTGGGTATCACCGCAGTTGCCCTCAGTTCCGGACTCGCGGCCCTTATTGGTTTTTATCTCTGGTTTTCGGTCAGTCGTTCCGGTGGCGTTCTTCCGGAAGACAATATGGCGGGGGAGATTGCTGATTCGGCTGGGGAACTTGGCTTCTATTCACCACATTCGTGGTGGCCGTTGCCAGTTGCCGCTTCTATGGTTGCAGCCGGGCTAGGTTTACTTGTTGGTTGGTGGCTCACCTTGATCGCGGTCGGCGCACTCATCATCAGCGTTCTGGGCTTTGTTCTCGAGTACGAAGGCCCAGAAAAGTCGGTCTCGGCACACTAGGTGTCAACCCTTCGGGCTGAACAACTTGATACTGGCGAAGACCTTCTCAAAGCTGGTCGAATTGTCATAACCGCTCCGGTCAATCTGGTCTTCGATATTTTAGCCAACCCGCACCGCCACCCCGAGTTCGATGGCTCTAGGACGCTCATACGAAATTTTTTCGGGCCAGAGAAACTTTATTTAGGCGCTAAATTTGGCATGAAGATGCGAATAAGAATTCCCTATCGAATTACCAACACTTGCGTGGAATTTAATGTGAATTCCTCGATCGCGTGGCGCCACTTCGGACACCATATCTGGCGCTATGAACTTCTCGAGTTAGATTCGCTTCATACGCAGGTGACAGAATTTTTCGATGGTCGACCAGCCAGGTCGCAATATTGGCTGCGAAAGATCAACGCGTATCAGAACAATCAAAAGGCAATTCTTAAATCTCTGGTTCGGCTAAAAGAATTATTAGAGGCAAGATGAGCCTATTCTTCAGCCAGCTTTTCTAAGGCAGGACCGGTAATTCGATAGGGGACCCATTCGGATAACGGATAGGCACCGAGGGATTTATAAAATTCAATCGAAGGTTCATTCCAATCTAAGACTTGCCACTGGAACCTGGCATAGCCATTATCGACCGCCTTTTTTGCTAAGTATTTCAACAGCAACGTTCCGTAACCCAAACCGCGATAGTGCGGCCGAACGAATAGGTCTTCTAGATAGATTCCGTGGGTTCCGGTCCAGGTCGAGTAATTTAAAAACCAAATTGCTAGCCCAGCGACAACGCCATCGCTCTCAATAATTTCGCAAAAAACCTTCGGATCGGCAGAAAAGAAGTGAGCGAGGATTTGATCTGGCTCTGCCTTTGCCTCATGGAGCGCCTTTTCATACTCGGCTAGTTCAGCAATCAGAGCGATTATCTCAGCCACATCACCGGGTTGCGCTGGACGAATTCGCATGGCGGGATTAGTGATGCCCGCCCTCGATCTCATTCTTTTCCTTCGCCGTAGGAGCCGCAATTTGTTCAGCATGAGCCATGCTGAACCTGGCGCGAATCTTGCCTTTGAGGCCAGCAGGATTGCGCACCCCATTGAGATCATCCGGTGCCACTGTGAGCGCCTCTGGTTGAAGATGTTGGGTCAAGGTCCAGGCCTTCTCTGGCGAAATAGGCTCATGAACTTCAACAAATTCGCCATGAGGCAGCATCAACAAGCGTCCGGTTTCTCGGCCGTGCAGAACGAGTTCTCGATCGGCACGTTGCAAGGAGAGACAGATGCGCTTTGTTACTACAAAGGCAATCGGCGGCAGAAGAAAGAGTCCAAATCGGGTGAACCACATGATTTGGTTAATGGTGAGATGAAAGTGGGTGGCGATGACGTCGTTACCACCGTTGATGAGCGAAATAATCATGAAGGTAAGGCTCATGACTCCGAGCGCGGTGCGGTTCGGCGCATTGCGTGGGCGGTCGAGAAGATGATGTTCGCGCTTGTCGCCAGTCATCCAACTTTCGATAAATGGATAGAGCGCCATTCCGGTGAAGAGAATGCCAGGCAGGATCAGGCCCGGAATCAAAATGTTCCACGAGATCGTGTGACCGAAGGCGTGCGTCTCCAAGGGTGGCGACATACGAACCAGACCATCGAGCCAACCCATATACCAGTCAGGCTGTGAACCAGCAGAAATTTGTCCCGGCGTGTATGGGCCATAGAGCCAAATTGGGTTGATGGAGGCAACGGCGCCAAGGAATGCGGTGACGCCAAAAACGATGAAGAAGAAGCCGCCGGCTTTTGCCATGTAGACCGGCATCAATGGATAGCCGACAACATTCTTTTCGGTTCGACCCGGACCTGGATATTGGGTGTGCTTCTGATACCAGACCAACATCAAGTGGATAGTAATCAAGCCGAGAAAAATGCCAGGCAAGAGGAGAACGTGGACGGTGTAAATGCGCGGAATGAAGGCGGTACCTGGGAAAGGTCCGCCAAAAGCGAAGAATGCTAGATAGGAACCAACGACTGGGATTGCTTGCAAAATTGCTTCGGCGATTCGAATACCAGTTCCGGAGAGGAGATCATCTGGCAAGGAGTAGCCAAGGAAGCCCTCGACGATACCTAGAGTGAGAAGACCGACACCGATGAGCCAATTGAACTCGCGTGGCTTGCGAAAGGCTCCGGTAAAGAAGACGCGCAACAAGTGAACCACGATCGCAGCCATGAAAATAAGAGCTGCCCAGTGGTGAATCTGTCGCATCAATAAGCCGCCACGGACCTCAAAAGAGATACGCAAAGTCGAAGCGTAGGCAGCCGACATATGGACTTGGGAGAGTGGGGCGTAATTACCGTTGTAAATAACTTCGCGCTGGGAAGGATCAAACCAAAATGTTAAGAAGGTTCCAGTGAGTAGAAGAATGATGAAGGAGTACAGCGCTATTTCGCCCAGCATGAAAGACCAGTGGTCGGGAAAGACTTTAGTGAGGTTCTTCTTTAACCATTTGGCCGCGCCGGTACGTTCATCGACGTAATTGGCTAGGCCGCCAACAGCTCGATCTTTTACACTCATGAGGAGCGCTCCCAGAAGCTAGGACCGATGGGTTCGGTGAATGGTTTTTGGGCGACAAGGAAGCCATCTGCATCAACAGTGATTGCCAATTGCGGCAGCGGTCGGGCTGCAGGACCGAAGATAACTTTGGCAGCTCGAGTTACATCAAAGGTGGATTGGTGGCAAGGGCAGAGCAAATGCTTGGTCTGCTGTTCGTATAACGCAACCGCGCAACCCATGTGGGAACAAATCTTGGAGAAAGCGATGATGCCTTCATGTGTCCACGAAAGGCGTTCGGCATCGAGATTGAAATCTTCTGGTCGCAACCGGATTAAAAGGACCGCATCTTTGCCAATATTTTCGAGGGTGCGTTCGGTACCAGAAGTAAGTTCTGGCAATACCTGGGCGACTGCGCCTACTTCGAGGTCTTCCGGCTTGATGGGACGATCACCCGGATCGGTGACCAGGCGAGTTCCCGATTTCCAATCTGTTGTATTGAAATATTTCTTCGGCATCGGGCCTAAGTCCCGCAAGAGAACTAGTGGCGCCAGCCCGAGCAGACCCAGCGACAATCCCATGGTGCGCTTGATTAAAGTGCGGCGACCAAGTCCGGCAGAACCACCCTGCTCTTTCACGGTGGCCACGAAGTCAGCTCGATCAACATCTTCGGAGCGAAACTCGTGTCGTTCGGCGATGACTTCAGTATCTGGCATCAAAGTTTTAGCCCAATGAACTGCAGCCATTCCAATAAAGAAGAGTGAGAGCGCGAGGCCGACTCCAAGTGCGAGTTGCTGGGCATTGGTATCCCCAAGAACTGGGAGAAAAATAAAAGTATTCGACTTCATAAAGATGTAGGCATAGATAGTAAGAACCGTGCCAGCGGCGGAGAGCAAAAAGAGAATGGCTACTTGTTGCTCGGCACGTTTAGCGGCCTTCGGGTCGCTGTCAGCGCGTCGATGGACATGCTCCGGCAGTCCAGGATCAGTGAATTTACTTATTTCGTTGCTCACCGTTATCTCGCTTTCGATGCTAGCCAGACTGCGACGCCGACAAGAAGTCCGAGTCCCAGTGTCCACACTAATAATCCTTCAGTAACCGGCCCGACTCGACCCAGCGCAGCGCCACCCAAACTTGGTTCACTCTGTGCGGCCTTAATCCATTTGATGATGGACAATTTTTCTGCAGGTGTAATGGTCTTGTCAGCGAAGACTGGCATTGATTGTGGACCAGTGATCATTGCTTCATAGATCTGCTTGGGCTCGGAGCCCATAAGAGAAGGTGCATATTTACCCAAAGTAAGAGCGCCACCTTGGGCAGCAAAGTTGTGACACATAGCGCAGTTAGTTCGGAAAAGTTGGCCGCCTTGCGCGACGTTGCCATCGCGTTCCCAAGTGAGTTGTTCGTTAGTCACCGAGGCTGGACCAGGGGCAA
The DNA here is from genome assembly GCA_037133095.1 of Actinomycetes bacterium. GTDB lineage: Bacteria > Actinomycetota > Actinomycetes > Nanopelagicales > Nanopelagicaceae > CAIMZW01. The sequence goes on along the minus strand of JBAXOT010000003.1, from coordinate 10,001 downwards.
GTGAAGCCACATAAGCAGCCAATGCCGCTGTTTCTTGCTCGTTGTACAGCGGCTTCTTGCGCATGGCTTGTTGGCTCATATCAGCCATGGGCATTCTGCCAGTGCCAACTTGAAAATCTACGGAAGCGGCTCCGACTCCAATAAGAGAAGGTGCGATTGTGCCGCCTTCTGCATTGAGACCGTGGCACGAAGAGCAGCCACGAGCGAAGATCTGCTTTCCTTCTGAAACCAAAGTGCTCTGCGAGGTGGCTTCCATATGCGCTTTATTGGGGAGCGCACTCGCGAGGGAGAAGGTGGTGCCCAAAGTGAAGAGTGCGGCCAAAATAAGTGCCGGTGCTGCAAATCTGTGACGGCGATATCTCGAGAGATGTTTCATCAGTTTTGGTAGCCCATTCTCACTTGATTAAGTAGATCGCAGAGAAGAGTGCGATCCAAACAATGTCGACGAAGTGCCAATAATAGGAAACCACTATTGCAGTGGTCGCCTGCGAATGACCAAATTTGCGCGCCTTATTGACGCGCAGCATCACGATAAGGAAGGCGACCAGCCCACCTGTTACGTGAAGACCGTGAAAGCCAGTTGCTAAGTAGAAAACTGATCCATATGCGCGAGAAGAAAGGGAGAGCCCGTCGCGGACCAAATTGGTATATTCGTAAATTTGGCCACCAATAAAGAAGGCGCCCATAAGGAAGGTGAGTGCAAACCATTCGCGCATTCCCCACTTGGAGAATTTCCATACTGGTCCGGAACGTCGCCCTTGAAAACGTTCAGCGGCGAAGACGCCGAACTGACACGTCACTGAAGAGAGCACCAAGACTGTGGTGTTAATTGAGGCGAACTTCACATTCAACATTCCAGTCGAAGCCAGCCAAATTTTCGGTCCTTGCACCGCACGCGTTGTGAAGTACATCGCAAAAAGCGCGGCAAAGAACATCAATTCGCTGGAGAGCCAGACGATTGTTCCTACAGCAACGAGATTCGGTCTGGTTGCTTTTACTGGGGGTGCTGCCACTGTGGTCACGGGGGGATTATTCCTGATTTACTCCCTAAAACGCACCTCATCGTTGCCCCGCGAGCCGTGGGTCAGGGTGAGACTCATCACGCGCGCTGTTCAGCCCAGATTCAACCGAGATTCGGCTAGTTACGCTCCAAGGCTCGCAAAAGCGTGGCTAGACTAGGCAACCATGAGCAGCCCAGTCATTCTCATCTATTCGGACGATCAGAGTGTCCGTGCCAGCCTGATTTCCGCACTTGGTTCCCAGGTTGCGACTGATCTTCCCGCCCACACCATCATGGAGATTGCCACCGGTCCTGCGCTTCGCGCTTATGTTGATGCCAAGAACCCGGTCTCGCTCTTTATATTGGATGGCGAGGCAGTTCCAGAAGGTGGCATGGGTATCGCCAGGCAACTCAAGGACGAGGTATATAACTGTCCTCCTGTCCTTCTCATCACGGGTCGAGTTCAAGATGGCTGGCTCGCTTCTTGGTCTCGCGCTGAGGACACCCTGATGCACCCAATTGACCCGTTCATTGTTGCTGAAAAGGCGGCTGGATTGCTCCGATCGCGCCTAGCCCTCTCCGATCTTGCCTGATTCCGCACCCTTGAACTGGGCGGGAGTAATCGCCCAATTGCGTGCGAAAGAGGTGCTCTCTAACGAACAAACCTCTTGGGCGATGGAAAATATCCTCAGTGGATCTGCCGATATCGAAGAGATAAAGAATTTTCTCTTGGCTTACAAGGAAAAAGGCGAAACACCGGATGAAATTAGCGCCATGGTCGCCCAAATGTTTAAATTTGCCGCCCCGATAACCATTCCCGATCGCGCTTTAGATATCGTCGGAACGGGTGGCGATGGCGCGAACACCATCAATATTTCAACGACGGCCTGCATCGTGACCACTGCGGCTGGCGCCAGGGTGGTCAAACATGGGAACCGGGCCGCCACCTCTTTGGCCGGCTCGGCCGATCTGTTGGAGGCGCTGGGCATCGACATCACATTAGATGGGGTCCAAGTTGCCGAGTGCATCCGCCGAATTGGCATCGGGTTCTGCTTTGCACCCAAGTTTCACCCAGCGATGAGATTTGCCGCCCCAGCCCGCAAAGAGCTCAAGGTCCCGACCATTTTCAATATTCTGGGCCCGCTCTCCAACCCGGCCCAGCCTAAGGCGGTCGCGATTGGGGTCGCCAGCGAGCGAATGTTGCCCATCATGGCCAAGGTACTGGCCGATCGAGGTTGTGAAGGTTTCCTCTTTCGAGGTGATGATGGTCTCGACGAAATTTCGATTTCGACGACCACGACCGTGATTCAGATCAATGATGGCCAGATGCGCTGGGAATCCTTTGATCCTCGAAATATCGGGATCGAACTTTCACCGATCTCGGAAATTGTTGGCGGAGATCCAGCATTTAACGCCGCGGTGACTCGATCTATTTTTGATGGCGAGATAGGTCCAAGGCGTGACGCTGTCTTGCTCAATGCCGCGGCTTCGATTGCGGCATTCAAAGCTGATTTCTCACTGAGCGTGGAACAGCAATTTGCCAATGGTTGGGTTCGGGCTAATCAGGCAGTGGACTCTGGCGCAGCGAAAAGATTGCTGCAGAATTGGATCGAACTGAGCCAAGAGTTGGCTACTACTCCTTCTGCGTAAAGAGATTCCACTTGGATTCTTGCTCGACCCGTTGGGAGAAATACTTTCCCGAGCCAGCTGCGGGACTCACCCAATCACCCTCCATGTCGACCAACCGAATGCCTGGCGCTTCTAAATAGTTGAGTAACTTCTCAACCTCTTCGTAGGAGGAAGCGGGAAGAACCTGTTCGGAATTACTGATGACCTCTGCCGTGAGCTTGAGCGAATTAATGGTGTCTACCATCGTGACCGCATCCGTGGAGATGGCTGATCCCGCCAATCGGCCATATTTAATGCAGATAAATTCCCAGGCAGGTCCTCGTTCCTCGCTCAATAATTTCGCCGAGATGAGGAAGGGAATTCGAGTGAGAGATCGGATTCGTTGCGATCTGGAACTGCCCTTGATAAATGCGGAAAGTCGATCTCGATATTCAGTGGCTTCTTCAAACCTTTGAACCTCCGCCAGAGCGAGCATTTTTGAGGTGAGATGACCATGGAGACCGGTCGCGGAAATCTGCATTAATTCTCGGGCACGGGTTAAGTGATTTTCATATTCGGAAGCAGTTTCTTCACCGATGCAGGGCGCACCGCACCTGCCCATGTCATAGAGGGCACATGAGGTGCCATTCGCAATCGATTTGGTAGAGATTTTTTTCGTACATTGACGCAGCGGGACGACTTCGTGAATTGCTTCTATCGCCAGTTGGGCCTCGAGGCGACCATTGAAAGGGCCACACCAACCACGTGCATCTCTAAGGCTCTGCCCACCTCGAACAACGGAGAGGCGAGGGAAATTTTCATCAGTCAGAGTCAGCCAAACTGCTTTTTCTTGCATCCGAGATCTGCGATTAAATCTAGGTTGCTTTTCTGAAATATGACGCAACTCGCGAATTTCTGCCTCGAGCACCGTGGCACAAACAATGATGTCGATAGATTCTGCCAACGTAATCATGTCTCGAATCCTGCGCCTGGTCTCGCCAGCACCGAAATAATTCCGAACCCGCGTTTTCAAATTGCGCGAGGTCCCGACATAGAGCGCTTCGCCGGCGCGGTCTCGAAAAATGTAAACACCCGCCGCTGCTGGGATTCCTTCGGCCAAATGTTTCTTCGAGCGCTGTTCTGGAGTTACTCGGTGGACAAAAGAGACCAGATCTTCAAAGGTCGAGACGCCAAGCCGCCCCAGACGTTCGAAAAGTCCATGCAAGACTTCTACTGTGGCTTGGGCATCATCAAGGGCACGGTGGGTAGGTGTGACTTTGGTGCCGAAAAATTCTGAGAGTGTGCCAAGTTTGCAGTTTCGCACCTCTTCCTTGGAAAGAACCAATCGAGCGATACGTGCCGTATCAATGACCGCATAACCTGGCCACTCGTACCCCAATTGCTGGGCGGCGCCTTTGAGGAAGCCGACATCAAAAGGCGCATTGTGTGCCACCAAAACGGTCTCAGTCTTGGACCCACAGAACTCGATAAATGCCGGAAAGACTTCTTCAATGAAAGGTGCGTTAATGACCATCGCGTTGGTTATTCCAGTCAAGACAGTAATAAAAGCAGGAATATCTTGCCGCGGGTTAACGAAGGTCTGAAAAGTTCCGAGAACCTCGCCACCGCAGATTTTTACTGCGCCGAATTCAGTTATTCCGCTGCCGTCTCGTGGGGAGGTGCCGGTTGTCTCTAGGTCCACCACCACAAAAGTGGTTGCCTGTAACGATCGACCCAACTCTTCAAAGGAAGGTTGAAAGTTCAGGATGGCGGACACAGCAAGAACGCTACGCCAGAGGAGTGACAGTTGCCGTGAACTCCGAATAAAGTGGCTTCATGGCGACAAACACCGCACCTGAAGGCTGGCTTACCGATTACTCCTATGCTGGACATGGCGCCAATGCACAAGTGGGAGTTGTACTCGTTCATGGCTTCACTGGTTCACCCGCCTCAATGCGTCCTTGGGCACATTTCCTCCAAGATCGCGGTTATGCCATCCGCGTCCCTCGACTGCCTGGACATGGAACTCATTGGAATGATTTAAACCAGGTGAAGTGGCAGGAGTGGCCCGATCGAGTAATGCAAGATGTTGCTGAACTTCGTCAGAGTTGTAGCAAAGTTTTTGTCTTTGGTTTGTCGATGGGCGGCTGCACCACTCTCAATGTCACCGAGACTGTTCCAGTGGATGGAATCGTCCTGGTCAACCCAATGATTCATATCCCCGGGGTGCAAGTCCAGTTTGCCCCGCTCATCGCGCTTTTCAAAAAAGGTATGGCTTCGGTTGGCGACGACATTAAGAAGCCTGGTGTCACTGAATGGGGCTATGACGTCCTTCCCACTCGAGGAGTGTTGCAACTTAACAAGATGCTCAAGGCAACTCGAACGAATCTAGCCAAAGTCGATGTTCCCACTTTGCTCTTTCACAGTGTGGATGACCATGTCCTACCGATCTCGAATTCCAACATCATCATGGCTGAAATTTCCAGCAAAGAGAAACAACGGATTGAAATCACTAACAGTTATCACGTTGCCACGATGGATAACGATGCTGAATTAATTTTCCATAATTCACTTGCGCATATCGAGCGCGTAGTTTCCGGAAATTAGGAGGGTCTGTGGACCTGGAAAAATTAATGCGCCATATGGCGTGGTCTAATCAACACCTCATTGTGAAGTTGCAAGAGTTGCCCGAAACAGCGCTCGATCTCAAACTAACACCAGTTGATTGGTCCGTTCGTGAACTTGCCAATCACCTTATTTTGGCAGCCGGGGGATATGCCCACGCCCTTAGTCAGACGTGGACTTTCGATAATCTCAATCAAGAGATGCTGATTTCCTTGGATGAACTGGCCCGAATCGCCAAAGACTCTGACGAACTCTTGCGGCTGGCGGCTCAGGAACCGGAGGCGATTATTATTCGACAGCGCCCCGACGGCGAAGTCAAGCGGGCTCGTTCGACAATCATTTCCCAGTCAATTCATCATGCAACTGAACATCGAGCTCAAATTTCGGATACTTTGCGAGTGCATGGAATACGTATTCTCGATCTCGATGAAATTGATCTTTGGGCATACGCAAATGTTGCCGGGGAATAGTTCCGAACATGTCAAATACCATTTCTACTTTTTAGTCGATCGGCTAGCCTCTTCTTTATGGTGCGAATACAGTGTTTAACGATAGATGCCATAGATCCGCATAAGTTGGCGAGTTTTTGGGCTGCAGTTCTTTCTTGGGAAATCACCTATAACGAACCAAATGAGGTGTGCATTGAACTGCTTGATGGCAGCCCACTCCAAGGAAATATTCCAGACATACTTTTCATCCGCACCACCGACCCTCGACAGGTGAAAAATCGAATGCACATGGACTTAAGGCCATCCGACCAGGCGGCAGAGGTGGCACGCATAGAAGACTTGGGTGGCCGACAGATTGATATTGGTCAAAATTCGGATCCGGCTACAACTTGGATAGTGATGGCAGACCCTGAGGGAAATGAGTTCTGCGTTCTTAAGGCTTAAGAACGATCCGAATCGGGTTTCCGATTTTCTCTTGCAACTGTTTCAAAGCATCGGGGGCGTGTTCTAACGGAAGAACTTGCGTAATCGATTTGGAAAGATCAAGAATCCCATTGCTGGCCATCTCAACTATTTCTTCGGTGTGAAAACCCTCCGAACCATAGTGACCAAGAATTTGCGTCCTTCGATAGGTAAATGCCATGTCGCTGGGGATAACAATTGGCTCGTTGGCTATTCCAATAATGACTAACTTGCCTCCTTCGGCCAGCATCGAGAGCGCCTGCTTCCTGATGGAAGCCACCCCAGCAAAGTCAAACGCGGCGTTCGTGCCTTTGCCGTAAGTTGCTGATTTGACCTTTGCAACCACATCTAGATCGTGTGAATCGAAGGCGAAATCAGCACCGGCTTGTAGCGCGCGGTCGCGGGCAAATTCGGAGGGGTCAATGGCGATGACAGAACACCCAATGATCTTGAGAAGTTGAACGGCATGAAATCCCAAGCCGCCTACTCCAAATACAACGGCAGATTCAGAACTTCGCATCTGTGCCGTTTGCGTGATCGCAGCCCATGGGGTGGAGACTGCATCTGGAATTATGCAGGCCTGCTCGAAGGCGAGCGAATCAGGTATCACAATCAAATTCTCGGCAAGACATATGACGTAATCGGCGAATCCACCGTCATAGTCAAAGCCTTGTGTGCTTAATTTGCCGTTAGCATCGCGAGCGCCCGCGACCACTACGACATGTTGACCGACTTTGAAATTTGAGACGGAATTGCCTAACTTCTCAATCACTCCAGCCACTTCATGACCCAACGTCACAGCATCAGATTCAAGGGAGCCGGGCGAGAGAGTTCCATCAAGGAAGTGGACGTCGGATAGACAAACGCCCGCGGCCATGACTTTGATTCTGACCTCGTTTGCCTTCGGTTCTGGAATAGGCAGGTCAACAATCTCGAATGTTCTTGTCGATACCGTCAAACGTGCTGCACGCATCACATCAAACTCCTCGCTCTGCTGATAAGCACATTAACCGCGTTCCCAAAGTCTGAGAAAGCAGGATTCGTCGTTTGCCCAAGGCGATATCGAATCCAAATTTGTTGGATGATCACACTCAATCGGAAAAGCCCAAACACTTCATAGAAAGTAAAGTCGTCACAATCAATGCCGGAGAGTTCCAGATAACGAGCAACAATCTCACTTCTAGTTGGCATTCCCGGCAAATTGCTTGGCTGACGACGCAGCAGGGCAAAATCTTGCGGATCATCTGCGTTGATCCAATAAGCAAGACTGGACCCGAGATCCATCAGTGGATCTCCCACAGTTGCTAATTCCCAATCGAGCACGCCGACTAGCTTGGCGGCATCGAGATTTAGAACGATATTGTCCAATCGCCAATCACCATGAATAACGCAATGTTTAACATCTGCTGGTTGATGAAGTTCCAGCCAATTCATAACATCTTCGCCATCAGGCACATCATCAGTGAGAGCAGCCCGATACCTTCGACTCCAACCTTCGACTTGACGCTGGACGTATCCCTCGCCCTTATGGAGCGATTCAAGTATTGATGCATCCACAGAGTGCAGTTCCACCCACCCGGAGATCATCGATTCTCCTATATCTCGGATCTGAGCCTCGCTCAGAGTTAAATCTTTTGGCATCTCACGTCGCAAAATGGTTCCTGGAATTCTCTCCATCACATAAAAATCGGAATTCATGATGGAAAGATCGTCGCTAAATCCAATAATTTTCGGTACATAAGGAAAATGCGGACGCAGCGCGCTCTGAATTAAAACTTCCCGGCGCATGTCATGCGCCGATGCCGCCTTAACACCGAACGGTGGTCGTCGCAGGACCAAATCGCGATCCGGGTATTGCAGCAGATAGGTCAGATTCGATGCCCCGCTGCGAAATTGCAAGACTTGAGGCGGACCATATAAATCTGGCAACTGTTGAACCAGCCATGAATGAAGCTTTTCTACATCAAATGAATCTTCGCCTCGTACTTCAGTTAAGTCGCTCAATTTTTAGATGTCTTTGCTCGCAGTTCCATTCTCGCGATATCTCGAATGTGAACCTCGTCAGGACCGTCAACAATTCGTAAAGATCGAACACCTGCGAACAAGAACGGCAGGACGGTGTCTTGACTTACTCCGGCGCCGCCATGAACTTGAATGGCATGATCAATTATTGCCTCTGCCATCCGCGGAATAGCGACTTTGATCGCAGCGATCTCACCTCGTGCGGCCTTAGCCCCGTAGGTATCGATCATCCAGGCACACTTGAGAACAAGTAATCTCGATTGTTCCAGCGAAATACGTGCCTCGGCGATCCACTGTTGGATGACTCCCTGTTGGGATAACTCTTTTCCAAAGGCGGTTCGGGACTGGGCTCGTTCAACCATAAGACTTAGCGCGCGTTCGGCCATGCCAATTGCCCGCATGCAGTGGTGAACTCGTCCTGGTCCAAGTCTTGCTTGGGCAATAGCAAAACCAGCGCCTTCCTCGCCAATCAGATGTGAAATTGGAACTCGGACATCGGAGAATGAAATTTCCGCGTGTCCGTGTTGGTCTTGATAACCAAATATTGAAAGGTTTCGTTCGATTTTTACACCCGGAGTATCCATGGGAACCAACACCATAGATTGTTGGTGATACTGATCAGCCTCTGGATTAGTTCGACCCATCACAATCAGAATCTTGCAGCGTGGATCCATGGCACCGGTAGTCCACCATTTACGGCCATTGATGACGTAGTTATCGCCAACCCTGTCAATTGATGTTCGAATGTTTCGAGCATCGCTGGATGCCACATCGGGCTCGGTCATGGCGAACCCTGAACGAATCACTCCCTCGAGTAATGGTTCCAGCCATTCCTCTTGTTGAGCTGCATTTCCAAACATCTCGAGAACTTCCATGTTCCCGGTGTCAGGAGCCGAGCAGTTAAAAACTTCCGGAGCGATTTCTGGTGACCAGCCCGTTATTTCGGCAAGCGTTGCATAGTCGGTGACCGAGAGACCGTGAGCTGGATCATGGCTGTTCGGCAAGAAAAGATTCCAGAGACCTTGGGACTTGGCTTTGGCTTTTAGTTGTTCCATTATTGGAGGCACTTGATGTGCCTTACCAGCAGCAATTAATTCTTCCCTCTGCGACTGATAAAGATTTTCAACGGGCAGAATTTCACTTTCCATGAATTCCTTAAGACGTCCAACATATTCCTGCGTTTTTGGGCTTAAGGTGAACTCCATTCCTTTAACCTACTAGCAGTGTTTGTAAAAGAGGAGAGATTCCATGGGAGTTCTAGATCGCTTTAAGCTCGATGGCAAGGTCGCGGTAGTGACTGGAGCCTCATCTGGATTAGGCGTGGCCTTCTCGCAAGCACTCGCAGAGGCTGGCGCCGATTTAGTACTCGGTGCCCGACGCGAGGATCGCCTCGCGGAAACCGGAGCACTGGTCACCGGCGCCGGACGAAAATGGGTCTCGCTCAAAACTGATGTGACCCAACCCGAAGACTGTGCGGCCTTAATTGCACTGGCGATAAAGACCTTTGGTCGTGTAGATATTCTCGTCAATAATGCTGGAGTCGGAACCGCAGTACCTTCTACTCGCGAGACACCCGATGAATTTCGATCAGTTATCGAAACTAATTTGATGGGTTGCTATTGGATGGCGCAAGAATTCGCTCGCCAGAATGTTGGCGGTGGATCCATCGTCAACATTTCCAGCGTCCTAGGAATGCGAACCGGGGGATTACCTCAAGCAGCATATTCATCAAGTAAGGCTGCACTGATTGGATTGACGCGCGATTTGGCAGCGCAATGGACTTCGCGAAAAGGTATTCGCGTTAATGCCCTCGCCCCAGGCTTCTTTCCTTCAGA
>JBAXOT010000002.1:0-115022 GCA_037133095.1 Actinomycetes bacterium | reverse complement strand
CCGACACTGTGCGGATTTTGAGTCCGCCCTCTCTACCGTTGGAGTACCGAGGCCCACTAGAGCCCGAGGGCGCTAGTGAAGGTAAGTGTAATGCCTGAGAAAAGTCCCTCGCGCTATTACTTACGGTAAGCGGCCGCCACACCTTCAACGGCATCGCCGGCCTTATGAACTCGCATCGCATTGGTAGAGCCAGGAATTCCTGGGGGGGCGCCGGCCACAATGATGACGTACTCGCCTTTTTGCACCCGACCGCTATCCAAGAGAATGCTGTCCACTTGCTTCACCATGGCATCGGTGTGATCTACTGTCGGGGTAATCATGGACTCCACACCCCAAGAGAGCGCCAATTGGTTATAGACCGGAACTTCGGGAGTAAGAGCCAAGATCGGAATCGCCGAACGCAACCGAGACATTCGCCGTGCTGAATCCCCGCTCTGGGTGAAGGCGACCAAATATTTCGCTTCGACAATTGCGCCAACTTCAGCAGCGGCCTTTGTTATCGCCCCGCCTTTGGTCTTTGGATTGTGCTTGAGCGCTGGAATCTGATCGAGCATGGCTTCTTCAGTTCGCTCGATAATTCGAGCCATGGTCTTGACGGCCTCGATCGCGAAATCTCCGACGCTAGTCTCACCCGAGAGCATGAGTGCGTCAGCCCCATCAAGGACCGCATTGGCGCAGTCCGTGGCTTCAGCCCGAGTTGGCGAAGAATTCGTAATCATCGAATCCAGCATTTGGGTGGCAACGATGACAGGCTTTGCGGCTTCACGGGCTAGGGTTACGCAACGCTTTTGCACTAAGGGAACTTCTTCAATAGGTAATTCGACGCCGAGATCGCCTCGAGCCACCATAATTCCGTCGAACGCATTGACAATCTCTTCCAGATTTTCTACCGCCTGTGGCTTCTCAATCTTGGCAATAACGGGGCGACGAATTCCCTCTTCGTCCATGATGCGGTGCACATCGTCAATATCCTTCGCGCTTCGAACAAAAGAGAGAGCGATGAAGTCGGCACCGGCATGAAGCCCCCATCGAAGATCTTCAATATCTTTCTCGGAAAGAGCTGGAACTGATACCGCAACTCCGGGCAAGTTGATCCCTTTGTTATTTGAGACAAAGCCAGGCTGGATCACCTTAGTTATGACATCGTTTCCTTGAACCTCAATGACTTCGACGGTAACTTTGCCATCATCAATCAATATTCGATCACCAGCCTTGCAATCGCCAGGTAATCCTTTGAAAGTGGTTCCGACTCGCTCTTTGGTTCCAACTACCTCATCGGTCGTAATAGTGAAGATGTCGCCTCGGAAAAGTTCGTGCGGTCCGTCGGCAAATCGAGCCAACCGAATCTTGGGACCTTGGAGGTCAACCAAAATTGCAATCGCCTTGCCCGATGCGGCTGCGGTTTCTCTGACGAGGTTCAATCGATTTTGATGCTCGTCATATCCCCCATGAGAAAGGTTAAGTCGAGCCATATTCATTCCGGCATCGACTAACTCTTTGACTTTCTCCGGTGATTCAACAGCAGGACCCATAGTGCAGACAATTTTCGCTCTTCGCATATTGATAACCCTAAACTATTAGTGAACGTGAGGTTGGTTCGATTGGCGCAGGTAGTTGGGTAACTCCCACCAAAAATTCATCTACGGCGGAAGCAACGCTGCGACCCTCGGCTATTGCCCAGACGATCAGCGACTGTCCCCGTCCAGCATCGCCGGCAACAAAGACGCCCTCCGAAGTAGTTTGGAACTTGCCATCTCTGCGAATGTTTCCTCTTTCGTCAACTTCTACCTCTAGTTGTTGCAAAAGATTACTTTTCTCTGGCCCAACAAAACCCATCGCCAAGAAAACAAAGTCGGCTGGAATCTCTTTTTCAGTTCCAGGAACTCTTTCGAACTTTCCATTGACGAATTCGGTCTCAACAATTTTAAGGGCGCGAAGATTGCCATTGCCATCGCCCAAAAATTCTTCAGTGGAGACGGCATACAGCCGCTCGCCGGCTTCTTCGTGCGCACTACTAACGCGGTAAATCATCGGATAAGTTGGCCAAGGCTGAGATGCTGGTCGTTCTTCAGTAGGTCTTGGCATAATCTCTAATTGGGTGACGCTGGCTGCGCCTTGTCGGATCGCAGTTCCTAAACAATCGGCACCGGTATCGCCGCCACCAAGAATCACTACATGTTTTCCATGGGTGTTGATTGGCGGTTCGCCATCAATTTCGGCCAGTGCTTGTTTGTTACCCCATGGCAAATATTCCATGGCCTGGTAGATACCTTTACATTGTCGACCGGGGACGTTGAGATCGCGCCAATTTGTGGCGCCGATCGCAAGTACAACGGCATCGTATTTAACTTTCAGTTGCGAACCGGTTAACTCTTCGCCGACTCTAACGTTGGTACGGAAACGAGTTCCCTCGCCTTCCATCTGAGCAATTCGGCGATCAAGTATTGATTTCTCCATTTTGAACTCTGGGATGCCGTAACGAAGCAAGCCACCGATGCGGTCCGCCCGCTCATAGACCGCGACTGTATGGCCGGCTCGGGTGAGCTGTTGGGCGGCGGCAAGACCAGCGGGACCAGATCCAATGACGGCAATAGTCTTCCCCGTCAAACGATCTGGCGGCAGCGCAACGACACTGCCATTGGCAAAAGCTTCTTCGATGGTGCGCAATTCAACTTGCTTGATGGTTACCGCTTCTCGATTGATTCCTACCACGCAAGCCGTTTCACAAGGAGCGGGGCAGAGTCGACCGGTAAATTCTGGAAAATTATTTGTGGCGTGCAAGCGATCGATGGCCTCTTTCTTTTCGCCGCGCCAAATCAAATCGTTCCACTCTGGGATCAAGTTACCAAGTGGGCAACCGTTATGGCAGAACGGAATGCCACAGTCCATACAACGTCCGGCCTGCTGTTGCAGGTCGGTAAAATCTTGAGGCTGGTAGACCTCTTTCCAATCCAAGATTCGAACATCTACCGGACGACGAGTCGGAGTCTGTCGAGTCGTTGTTAAAAAGCCCTTGGGATCAGCCATGTACAGCCTCCATCACTACTGAATCAACAGGAAGTCCTTCACGTTCGGCTCGGGCAATTGCTAACAGCACCCGAGCATAATCGCGAGGCATGATCATCGAAATTCTAGATTTATTAGCTTCCCAATCACCAAGAAGCTGGGCTCCGATCATGGAAGCGGTCTCCGCAACGAACGATGCAATCAGCGAACGAACTATCTCTTCTTGATCGTCAGGCAGCGCTAAGACATCAACCAGATCGCCATTGACAAGGTGGGGATCAAGATCGAGAACGAATGCTCGGCCGCCAGACATTCCCGCAGCGAAGTTACGACCAGTCTTGCCCAGCACCATGGCGATACCGCCAGTCATATATTCGCAGCCGTGGTCACCGACTCCTTCGACGATCACTGTGGCGCCGGAATTTCGAACGCAGAAGCGTTCGCCCACAACCCCGCGGGCCATAATCTCCCCCGACGTTGCGCCATATCCGATGACATTTCCCGCAATAACGTTCTCTGATGAAACGAAAGTTGCGCCCTCATCCGGACGGACGATTACTCGACCACCTGAGAGCCCCTTGCCGACGAAATCGTTACTGTCGCCAAAAAGACGAAGGGTGATACCTCGAGGCAAGAAGGCACCCAAAGATTGCCCGGCGGAACCGCGAAGAGTTATATCGATCGTCCCATCGGGCAAACCTTGACCACCAAAACGACGCGTTACTTCTGCACCCAACATGGTTCCGACAGTTCGATTGACATTCCTTACGGAAGTTGCAAATCGAACTGATTGGGCATCCATCAGGGCTGGCATCGCGCGCTCGATTAATTCGTTATCTAAGGCAGCTCCGAGGCCATGATTTTGCACGGTGAGATTCTTTCGTGGCGTATTTTCATCACCGTAAGGTGCATGAAGTAACGGCGCCAAATCTAGCCCACTGGCCTTCCAATGGTTAATGGCCGCTGAGGTATCAAGAAATTCCACTTGGCCAATCGCCTCATCCAAGGAATGAAAGCCGAGTTTCGCCAACCATTCTCGAACTTCCTCAGCGATGTACTCAAAGAATGTCTCAACGAATTCTGGTTTACCCGAGAATCTTTCGCGCAGGATCGGGTTCTGTGTAGCGACGCCAACTGGGCAGGTGTCGAGATGACACACACGCATCATCACGCAACCCGACACCACTAATGGCGCGGTCGCAAATCCGAATTCTTCAGCGCCTAAGAGGGCTCCGATAATGACATCTCGACCAGTTTTCATTTGCCCATCAACTTGAACCACGATGCGATCGCGTAGTCCATTAAGAATCAGAGTCTGTTGGGTTTCGGCAAGACCTAACTCCCAAGGCGCTCCCGCGTGTTTCAAACTGGTAAGTGGTGATGCACCAGTGCCGCCATCGTGGCCTGAGATCAAAACCACGTCAGCGTGAGCCTTGCTGACACCAGCCGCGACAGTTCCCACCCCAACTTCGGCCACTAATTTCACGTGAACTCTGGCGTTCTTATTGGCATTCTTCAGATCATGAATCAATTGCGCTAGATCTTCAATCGAATAAATATCGTGATGCGGCGGTGGCGAAATTAAGCCGACTCCAGGGGTTGAGTATCGGACTTTTGCCACCCACGGATAAACCTTGTTACCAGGCAGCTGTCCACCTTCACCAGGCTTGGCACCTTGCGCCATTTTAATTTGGATATCGTCGGCATTAACTAAATACTCTGACGTCACGCCAAAACGGCCGCTGGCGACCTGCTTGATAGCCGAGCGCTTTGAGTCGCCATTAGCCTCTAATTCATATCGCGATGGATCTTCGCCGCCTTCGCCAGTATTGGACTTGCCACCAATTCGGTTCATCGCAATGGCCAGCGTTTCATGCGCCTCTTTAGAGATGGAGCCATAGGACATAGCCCCGGTTGCAAATCGCTTGATAATCGAGGAGATCGGTTCCACTTCAAGAATATCGAGCGCTGGCCGAACACCTTCCTTGAAGGTGAAGAGTCCACGGAGAGTCATCAAAGATTTACTTTGATCATCAATCTTCGAGGTATAACGCTTGAAGATGTCGTAGCGCTTTGATCGTGTGGAATGTTGCAAAGTGAAAACGGTCTCTGGATCGAACAAGTGTGGTTCACCCTCGCGACGCCATTGATACTCGCCGCCAATTGGCAACCTTTTGGTGCCCGGAATTTCTCCCCCCGGTGGGTAGGCGATATGGTGCCGTTTGATCGTCTCTTCGGCAATCGTCTCGAGGCTGATACCGCCCAGACGCGAAGTCACGCCAGTAAAGTATTCATCAACAAGTTCGCGCGAGAGGCCGATGGCTTCGAAAACTTGAGCTCCGGTGTACGAGGCGATGGTGGAGATTCCCATCTTGGACATGACTTTCAGGACACCCTTGCCTAAAGATTTAATCAGGTTGGCCACTGCTTTTTCTGGCGTAATTCCAGTGATGACGCCCTGACGAACTAAATCTTCTGCGCTTTCCATAGCCAAATATGGATTGATGGCTGCGGCGCCGAACCCCACAAGAAGTGCGACATGATGAACTTCTCGAACCTCGCCAGTTTCAACAACAAGGCCGACTTTAGTTCTGGTCTTCTCGCGAATTAAATGATGGTGAACTGCTGAAGTAAGTAGGAGCGAAGGAATTGGCGCGTTCTCGGAATCCCCATCGCGATCGGACAGTACGATAATTCGAGCGCCTTCCTGAATCGCCTGCGAGACTTCAATGCGAATCTCTGCTAAACGTTCCTTCAGAGCTTCTCCACCACCCAATACGGGAAAGAGCCCTCGGACAATATGTGCGGCAAAACCAGGATGATCGCCATCAGCATTAACGTGGATAATTTTGGCGAGTTCATCATTGTCAATCACCGGAAAATCAAGGGAGATTTGACGACATGAGGCTGGTCCGGGATCGAGAAGATTGTGTTCAGGTCCGATGGTCCCACCAAGACTCGTAATAAGTTCTTCCCGGATTGCATCCAAAGGCGGATTCGTAACCTGGGCAAAGAGTTGAGAGAAGTAATCAAAGAGCAAACGAGGCTTTGCAGAGAGCGCGGCAATGGGAGTATCCGTTCCCATGGAACCTAAGGGCTCGGCACCGTTCTTTGCCATTGGAGTGACGATGATTCGGAGCTCTTCCTCGGTGTATCCGAAAGCCCGTTGGCGGCGAATAACTGAGGAGTGTGGGTAGACGATGTGCTCGCGGGCGGGTAGATCGGCCAATCGGACGATGCCGCTGTGCAGCCACTCGCCATATGGCGCAGCGCTTGCTAAATTCTCTTTAATCTCTTCATCTTCAATTATTCGACCTTGCTCAATGTCGACCAAGAACATTTTGCCCGGCTGGAGTCGACCCTTTCGAGCAATCTCCTCAGCTGGAAAATCGAGAACGCCGACTTCGCTAGCCAAAACCACGAGTCCTGATTTGGTTACCCAAAATCGTGACGGGCGCAAACCATTGCGATCCAGGACGGCGCCTACTTGGCGGCCATCAGTAAAGGTCACGCAGGCTGGACCATCCCAGGGCTCCATCATGGAGGAGTGAAATGCATAAAAATCGCGGCGTGACTGCGACATCGTCGCATGGTTTTCCCACGCCTCTGGGATCATCATGAGGACAGAATGTGGCAACGAACGCCCACCAAGATAAAGCAACTCAAGTACTTCATCAAAGGATGCAGTGTCACTGCCTGAGTTATCAACGATTGGGAAAAGTCGGGAAAGATTTCCAGGAATGAGTTCGCTCTCAAGAAGTGCTTCTCGCGCTCGCATCCAATTTCGATTGCCTTTGACAGTATTGATTTCACCATTGTGGGCGATGAATCGATAGGGATGTGCCAAGGGCCAGGAAGGAAAAGTATTGGTAGAAAATCGGGAGTGAACTAGGGCAAGTGGCGAGACAACTCTCGGATCCGAAAGGTCTGGGAAGAATTCTTCTAATTGGCCAGTGGTCAACATTCCCTTGTAGACAATTGTTCGGGAAGAGAGCGAAGAGAAATAGACCGGATAATCGTGTTCTACTCGCTTGCGAAAGCAGAATGCCAATCGATCCAAATCAAGATCTGTCTCACCGTTCTTACCTGCAAGAAAAATCTGTTCAAACTTCGGCATCACGGAGAGCGCAGTGGCGCCGAGCGACATTGAGTTGGTGGGAAGCTGGCGCCAGCCGAGAATGACGAGGCCTTCTTCAGTCGCAATCGTATTTAGTCGATCTTTATCCACAAAGGTGTGATCCAGGAAGGCGATTCCGCTGGCGTAGGAACCAAAAGCGGGCAGGGCAAAGCCAGTTATGGCGCGATAGAACTCATCTGGCAGACAAATCAAAATGCCGGCCCCATCGCCGCTGTCAGGCTCAGCGCCAGAGGCACCCCTGTGCTCCAAATTTCGCAGCGCAGTCAGGGCTTGGGAAACGATCTCATGGGTAGGTTGTTTATTGAGGGTAGCAATCATGGCAACGCCACAGGAGTCGTGTTCTTGACGTGGGTCGTAGAGACCTTGAGCCGAGGGCACAGTGCTAAAAAGTGTCACGATCGCTCCTTATGAACGGTCGGGACGTCAGTGGCCCAACTGGCTAGATTGCTGTCTTATGTAATCTCACGGACATAAGGGCGAAATGGTAGCAACTAGATACCCGAGACATGAACCAAAGAGCCAATCCCAGCCGTGATAGCCATTCCGATGGAACCACCGATGAGGATTCGAAGCGTCGTCTTAGTGAGCGAAGAGCCGGCCATTCGAGCGGAAATAACACCAGTAATGGTGAGTCCCACGAGCGTGAAGATCACAATACTCGCCACTTTTGTCCCCATACTTGGCGCGAGGGCGCCAAGAAAAGGGATGAAGCCCCCCACGGTGTAACTGATAGCTGAGGCGGCTGAGGCTTGGACCGGTCGGGCTTTTGTATGCTCAAATTGACCAAGTTCATCGCGCAGATGGGCTTCTAACGCATCGCGCTCGTGCATTTTGGTCGCCACTTCGCGCGCCAATTCTGGCTCAAGCCCCCGACCTATGTAAATCTGGGTGAGTTCTTCAAGTTCCCCCTCGGGATCGAGAGCAAGGTGCTGAATCTCTAAATCTCGATCTGAATTTTCAATATCGGTTTGCGATCGAACGGAGATGTACTCGCCCACGGCCATCGACATTGCGCCAGCGGTAATGCCAGCAGCTCCGGCTGTGATGAGAAAACTTCCGCCCTTCGCCGCAGAGACACCAATCATCAAGCTGGCGGTGGCCACTAGGCCATCATTGGCGCCCAAGACGGCAGCCCTTAACCAACCTGCCTTATGAACTTTATGATGGATATTTCGCTGATAGACATCTTCGAGAGCCATGTCAGGATTCTAACGTGTTCTACTCTTGCGCTCTTGCTGGCCCTGGTTGGACCAAACGTGAAAAAAGTGCTCCCCCCGAGAGAAGAATCACTATCCCGGCCACCCAGATATTGAGCCGAACTCCAAATATGTGATGAGCCTGGTCTATTCGCAGTGCTTCGATCCAAATTCTTCCTACCGAATAGAGAAAAATGTAGGAGATGAAGATGAAGCCAGGTCGAAATTTTGCCTGTCGCCTAAAAAAAGGTAAGAAGATGAGGAGTAGGGCCATGGCCACGGACCAGAGAGATTCGTAGAGAAAGGTGGGGTGATAAGTCGCGATATTTTCGTAGCCCATTGGTCGCAAATTACTTGGCACCTTTAACGCCCACGGAAGTGTTGAAGGAGATCCAAAGAGTTCGCCGTTGAACCAATTTCCCCATCTACCAATTGCTTGGGCAAGAAGAATTCCCGGTGCCAAAGCATCTGCGAAGTTGGCAAATGGCAACGAACGTGGGGCGCTCCTAAAACGCCAAAATGCCACGAGGGCACCTAATGCAATTGCACCCCAAATTCCCATTCCGCCCTGCCAAATTTTCAGTGCATCCCATGGTCGACCGTGGGCGCCAAAGTAGGCATCAGGCGAGGTAACTACGTGATAAAGACGGCCGCCTACGATTCCAGCCGGCACCGCCCATATGGCTACTTCAAAGATCTCTTCGGGGTTTGCGCCTAAGGCAACATAGCGGTGACGTCCAACCACAAGGGCCACAATGATCCCCAGTAAAATCGCCAGGGCATAGAGATGAATGGTGAAGGGCCCTATCCCGACTGCCGAAAAATTCGGAGTCGGGATAAATGTCTGCATCTTTTACTTAACGCCACCTGCAACAAGGGCTGCCTTAAATGCGGCCGCATCCATGTACTGGGTTTGACGGTTTATCTCTTTGCCATTCACAAATATGGTCGGTGTTGCATTGACCTTATGAGCAGATGCATCGTTTTCAATGTTCTTAGTCCAGTTAACGTACTTGCCATTGTTGACACAGTTGACATAGTTCTTGCTGGTTATGCCAGCACCTGCGCCCATCAAGATCAACGTTGGATTAGTCCAAGTGCCAGAGTTCTCGGTCGCGCTTTGATTTTGATAAAGGATGGTATGCATCTCCAAGAATTTACCTTCATCAGCCGCACATGCACTCGCGGCGGCAGCCAAAACCGACTCTGGCCCGATGAAGGACATAACGTGATAGACCACTTTGGCTTTTCCAGAACGCACCACTGAATTCAAATAGTTGCCATTAATGCCTTCAAAACGTTGGCAGATGGGGCATTGAAAATCTTCCCAAACATCGATAACTGGCTTTTTGGTCGCATTGAAAACAATCCCATAACCATCAGCCTTGGAGACCGAGGATGGAATGTTGACTTTGGCCGCGGAAATTTTAGTTGTGATCGAGAAGATAACGCCCACCAGGACCACGAAAACCACCATGCCGATGACAAGTGCTCGGGTTCCCTTTTCGCCTTCGTTCTTCTTTGGTGTCGCCATTACTTCTCCTTTTGACTTTTCAACCGCGCTAGATTTATAGAACAGAGTCCAAACTTACCTTGAACTCAATCGTTTTTGCGCTCGTTTCGCCGAACTCCCAGCGCTAACTCAGCCGCGAGGTGGTGGACTTGAGTCAAACTTTCTGGAAAATCAGTGGATTCGAGTACGAGGCGAATGAATGCCGAACCGACAATCACGCCATCTGCGTACTTGGCCACCTCGGCAGCCTGATCCCGGGTGGAAACCCCCAGACCAACTGAAACTGGAGTCGACGTAGTTTCACGGACTCGTGCCACCAAATCTTCTGCCCCACTGGAGACGGAAGTCCGAGTCCCAGTCACGCCCATAAGGCTGGCAGCGTAAACAAATCCTGAGCATTGCGACGTTACTTGAGGAAGTCGAGCCTCATTTGTACTAGGTGCCACGACATAAATGCGATTGATCCCGTACTCGAGCGCTGCGCGTGCCCACTCCTCTGATTCTTCAATTGTTAGATCTGGCGTGATTACACCAGAACCACCATTGCGTGCCAGTTCGCGAGCAAAGTTAGCAGCGCCATAACGTTCTATGGGATTCCAGTAGGTCATGACTACGGCTGGAACACCGAGGCTGGTTGCATAGGCTAATGTTTCGAAGACATCAGCCGCGCCTGTCCCGCCTTTAAGCGAAATATCTGCTGCCGCTTGAATGATGGGGCCATCCATAACCGGATCGCTGTAGGGAAATCCAATTTCGATCGCATCAACACCGCCCGCAACCATTGCTTTGATGACTTCGAAGCACTTTTCTTTACTGGGAAACCCGGCCGGGATATAACCAATCAGTGCGGCGCGATTTTGATTCTTAAGTTCGATGAATAATTGATCTAAAGGCGTTGTCATAGCGTGATTCCAAAATACTCGGCCGCAGTTTGAACATCCTTATCACCGCGACCCGAGAGATTAATTAATATGACGGAGTCTGGCTTACCGGAGTCGGCAAGTTCCTTTCCTACAATCATGGCGCCTGCCAGTGCGTGGGCAGTCTCGATGGCTGGAATAATTCCTTCGGTCCGACACATAATGGCGAATGCTGCCATTGCCTGATCGTCGTTAATGGCACGATATTCGGCACGTCCGATGTCATGCAGATATGCATGTTCGGGACCAACCCCGGGATAGTCCAAGCCTGCTGAAATTGAATGCGACTCAACAGTTTGCCCATTCAGGTCTTGAAGCACATAGGACCGAGTGCCATGAAGCACGCCGGGACTTCCGCCAGTAATTGTTGCGGCATGAAATCCAGTTTCAACCCCGCGCCCACCAGCTTCTAGACCGATCAAACGTACCTGCTCATCTTCGATGAATGGATGGAAAATGCCAATGGCATTTGAACCACCACCCACGCAAGCCATAACGACATCGGGAAGTCGACCAGTCAGCTCGAGCACTTGGGCCCGGGCTTCCACGCCGATTATCCGATGAAAATCTCGAACCATGGTGGGGAAAGGGTGTGGACCGGCGACAGTGCCGAGGAGGTAATGAGTGGTCTCAACATTAGTAACCCAGTCGCGCATCGCTTCATTAATGGCATCTTTTAACGTTCGTGAACCTTGAGTTACTGGCACAACCTGCGCACCTAGCAACTTCATCCTTGCGACATTGAGGGCTTGTCGTTTGGTGTCTTCTTCACCCATATAGACCACGCACTCGAGCCCCATTAACGCGGCAGCCGTTGCGGATGCGACGCCGTGTTGCCCGGCTCCGGTTTCGGCAATGATTCGTTTCTTACCCATCCGCTTGGTCAGAAGCGCCTGACCTAAAACGTTATTAATCTTGTGGCTGCCCGTATGGTTTAAATCTTCTCGCTTGAGGAGGATTCGAACTCCCCCGGCATGTTCAGCAAATCGCGGCGCCTCAGTAACGATGCTGGGCCTACCGGTATAACTTCGATGCAACTCAGTGAGCGCCGCCTGAAAATCAGGATCATTTTGGGCGGATAAGTGCGCCGCCTCGAGTTCATCAAGAGCAGCAATCAGCGCTTCTGGAACAAATCGACCACCAAACGGACCGAAGTGCCCCAAAATGTGTTCAGCCTGTGGCGTTGCGCTACTCATGATCCTCCAAGAAAGTTTTTCCTAGTTTATGGGGTTAATGCAATCTCCGACATTTGAGCCGTAGGTGGCTCGGGCGCTACCTTCCCAACAGACTTTTAATTCCGGCTTGGACATTGCCGGACTTGACGAGCGTCTCCCCCACCAGGATGGCGCGAGCGCCAAGAGCCGCAATTTCGACCACTTGCTGGTGTGAAGAAATTCCGGATTCGGCAACTCGTAGAATGTCAGCCGGGATCTGCGGCAGTAGCCGTGCAAAAGCGGTTGGATCAACTTCTAAGGTTTTAAGATTCCGCGAATTGATACCAATGATTTTCGGCGAAAGCCTGAGGGCTCGCTCGATCTCCAATTCGTCATGCACCTCGACAAGAACATTCATTCCTAGCTCTGTGGCGATCTGATAAAAATCTCGCAATTGACTATCGGATAAACCAGCCACAATCAGCAAAAGCAGATCAGCCCCAATGACACGGGACTCGATCACCTGAAACTCGGTTACGATAAAATCTTTTCGGAGCAAGGGAATGGCAACGCCTTCGCGCACCGAGAGGAAATCCGTGATCGAACCTTTAAACCTTCGTCCTTCGGTGAGAACGCTGATGACCTGGGCACCGCCGGTCTCGTATTCGTGCGCAAGTTGAACCGGGTCAGGAATATCAGCCAGAGCCCCCTTACTCGGCGAAGCTCGCTTGACCTCAGCTATTAACGAAAGTTCAGTGCGATTAAGTGCTGCGAATGCATCCTTCACTGGCGGGGCGGCAACTAATTGTGCCCGGAGTTCTTCGATGGGAATTTCTCGAGCCGCCACATCTTCCAAGACGCCTTCAATGATGGATTCCAAAACCGATGTCATAAAGTGGGGTCTTCGCCTTCGTTCAGGGATGCCCAAGCCGATCGATGATGACGATCGTATTTACTTGGTCGCGCATCGGATGTTCTGATTTTCGCCTCTCGCAGCTTTCGTGATCCACGATTGATTAAAAAAACGACAGCCAAAACCATGACAATCGAGATGATGAGAGCAAGGGCGCTGCCGGTCGTCATAGCGACTTCAAAAGATTGGCCTGGGCTATGGCACCCAAAACGGCGGCTGCCTTGTTGAGACACTCTTGGTTTTCACTGGCGGCAACGCTGTCCGCAACAATTCCAGCGCCAGCTTGAACATAAGCAAGGCCATCCTTGAGCACAGCAGTGCGAATTGCGATACACGTATCTACATTGCCGGCGAAATCAATGTAACCGATGGTTCCACCATAAATTCCACGGCGAGTTGGCTCCTTCGACTCGATAATTTGCATGGCTCGTGGCTTGGGTGCGCCCGAAAGTGTTCCGGCGGGAAAAACCGAAAAGAGGGCATCTACTGGTGATTTGTCAGGAGCAAGTTCGCCAGTAACTGTGGAAACGATATGCATCACGTGGGAATAACGTTCAATATGCATAAATTCGATGACCTCCACCGTACCTGAAACACTGACCCGACCAAGATCGTTTCGACCTAAATCCACCAACATCAGATGTTCAGCCCGTTCTTTTGGATCTGCTAGCAGCTCCTCGCCGTGCCTTTGATCTACTTCGGGATCATCCGAGCGCGGTCTTGTTCCGGCGATGGGATGAATCATGATCTCAGAGCCATGAACTTTGACCAGCGCCTCAGGGCTCGAACCAACAATCTCGAGACCAGCAGAAAAGCGAAGCACATACATATATGGGCTTGGATTATTGAGCCGCAACATTCGATAGACATCTAAAGCATCTGCCTTGCACTCCATGGTGAAACGTTGAGAGAGAACAACTTGGAATGCTTCGCCAGATCGAATCTCTTCCTTGATCTCCTCGACTCGATTTTCATATTCTGAAGAGCTCATGTTCCGTTCAAAAAGTGGCAAAACTTTTTCTTGTAGGTGAGCCACCTTGGCCATACTGCTCTGAGTCAACAAATCTTGCATGTGATCCAAGCGCGACTCACACGAAGCAAATGCCGCATCAATACGGTCGTCACTCCCATCCCAATTAATCGCATTGGCTATGAGGGTGATGGTGCCATCAAAGTGATCAAAAACGGCCAAGTCGGAAGTCAACATAAAAGCGAGTTCAGGCAGATCCACATCGGTAATGGCATTTGGTGTTATTCGCTCCAGTCGACGTACTACTTCATAACCCATATATCCCACGAGACCACCCGTGAGCGGAGGTAGGCCTTCAATTTTTGGTGATCGCAAGTGCGCCGACGAGATTCGCAGGGCAGCTAGTGGATCGATTCCTTCCGGCGCCCCGGCAGGGCGAACACCCTCCCAACAAGCGAGACCATCTCTCTCGGTCAGCGTGGCTTCCGAGTTAACGCCGATAAAGGAATAACGGGACCAGACCCCGCCATGCTCGGCCGACTCCAAAAGAAAAGTTCCGGCTCGATCAGCGCACAACTTCCGATAGAGAGTTAGGGGAGTTTCGCTGTCGGCTAAAAATTTTCGCCACACAGGAATGACGTTAAAGTCTTTGGCATACCCACGAAATGCGTCGAGGTCCATCATTGATGTGAACCTAAAGGGATCTCGGAAAAGAAGCAGCTTCGTTCGCCTGTGTGGCATGCGGCGCCTTCTTGATCCACCTTGAGCAGAATCGCATCGCCATCACAGTCAAAGGCAATTTCTTTCACGATTTGATGGTGACCTGAGCTCTCCCCTTTTATCCAAAGCGAGTTTCGGCTTCGGCTCCAGTAGGTTGCGCGCCCGGTTGCGATAGTTGCAGTGAGCGCTTCGCGGTTCATCCACGCCATCATCAGGACTTCACCATTCTGCCAATCCTGAGCAATAGCAGCCACCAAGGTTGAGTCATCGAAGTGCTGGGAGATTGCAACGGGAATGGTTACTGGGCTGGATGTATTCACTGGCTTATTCTGCCGTACTTGCCTTTATCGGCGGACCGAAAACCCTTGGTCGCCGAGATAGCGTTTTACCTCTGAAATCCGGTGAATGCCAAAGTGGAAAACGCTGGCGGCCAAGAGCGCATCAGCCCCAGCATTTAAGGTGCTGGCAAAATCTTCGATGGCACCCGCGCCTCCGCTGGCGATAATCGGCACTGATGAAATTGCACGGACCGCCGTCAGCATTTCGATGTCATAGCCCGCTCGAGTTCCGTCTGCATCCATCGAATTCAACAAGATCTCGCCGACTCCTCGGGCAATTCCGGTTTCCACCCACTCCAAAGCATCGATCTCGGTTCCTTGCCTGCCGCCATGAGTCGTTACCTCAAACCCTGAAGGTGTTCTTCCCCTCCTGGCATCTACCGACAAAACCAAGACCTGATTACCAAACCGATCAGCAATCTCGTTAATGAGTTGAGGACGAGCAATTGCGGCGGTATTTATCGAAACTTTATCGGCACCATTTCGCAGGAGAACGTTGACGTCATCCGCTGTTCTAATACCACCCCCCACTGTTAATGGAATAAAAACTTGCTCAGCCGTCTGCCGAACTATCTCGAGAGTGGTGTTTCGATCCTCTACGCTCGCAGATATATCAAGGAAGGTCAGTTCATCTGCCCCTTCATCACCATAAATCTTCGCCAATTCGACTGGATCGCCCGCATCCACAAGATTCTTAAAATTAATACCTTTGACAACGCGCCCACCAGAAACGTCCAGACAGGGAATTATTCGTTTGGCCAAGGTCATTCGGAACTCACCGCCAGTGCGGCTTCCAAAGTGAACGCGCCGGCATAAAGTGCTTTGCCCACGATAGATCCTTCAACTCCGATGGCAGTCAATTCGCGAAGTGCGCGGAGATCAGCAAGAGTCGAAACTCCACCACTTGCGACAACGGGTCGGTCGGTGACAGCGCAAACTGCTCGCAGCAATTCCAAATTCGGCCCCAATAAGGTTCCATCTTTTGTTACATCTGTAACGATGTAGCGGGCACAACCGTCGCGATCAAGCCGCTCGAGAGTTTCGAAGAGATCGCCGCCTTCTTGTGTCCAGCCTCGGGCTGCCAGCACCGTTCCTCTCACGTCAAGACCTACAGCGATGCGATCACCGAACTCCGAAATTACCCGAGCAGTCCAATCCGGGTTTTCCAGGGCTGCGGTGCCCAGATTTACTCGACGACAGCCAGTAGATAACGCTCGTCGCAACGATTCATCGTCGCGAATTCCCCCGGACAGTTCCACGTCAATCTCAACGGAAGAAATCACCTTCGCTAAAATGTCGAAATTACTGCCAAGTCCAAAAGCGGCATCTAAATCAACCAGGTGAATCCATTGGGCGCCAGCCCGGACAAACTCGAGTGCCACCTCAAGCGGTGCGCCATAACGACTTTCCTGCGCGAGCTCGCCTTGGACAAGACGAACCGCACGACCATCTTTAACGTCGATTGCTGGTAGAAGTTCAAGCCGATTAAGTGCACTCATAATGAATCAATCCAATTCTTAATAAGGCGGGCCCCAGCTCTTCCACTCTTTTCTGGATGGAACTGGGTAGTCACTAAAAGTGGCGTTTCCACTGCGGCAAGAAAATTTTCGCCGTAATTGCAATACGTATTAACCGCCCCTGGCACCTCATCGTGCGCGGCGAAACTATGGACAAAATAAAATGACTGATTTTCCACTCCGGCAAAGAGTTGGGAATTGGCGGCGGCAGTTACCGTATTCCAACCGATGTGAGGCAGTATCGGTGCCGCAATCTGATCGACGCTGCCCGGCCAAATCCCCAAGCCAAGGCTGCCAGTCTTCTCCGTCCCGCGGGCAAACATAATCTGCATTCCGACGCAAATGCCAAAACTCTTCTTGCCTTGAGATAGCCGTGCAGAAATGATCTCATCGCCTTTAATTGCAAGCAGTTGTTCAACGCAAGCGGCGAAAGCCCCAACACCTGGAACAACTAATCCATCCGCGGCAAGACACAACTTCGGATCAGATGTGACGATAACCTCGTGTCCCAACCCGGCGCCGGAAAGCGCAAAGGCGCGTTCGGCCGAACGAAGATTGCCCGACCCATAATCAAGAATCGCGATCAAAGAGTGCCTTTTGTGGAAGGAATTCCGGCAACCCGCGCATCCACAGTTACTGCTTCGCGAAGCGCGCGTGCCACCGCTTTAAATTGGGCTTCAAATACGTGGTGAGCATTCCGACCTTCGAGCACGCGAACGTGCAAGGCGATGCGAGCCTCGGCCACGAGTGATTCCCATATGTGGCGACCAAGAGTGGTATCGAAGGTACCAATCAATTCAACAATCTCTGGTTGACGATGTACTAAATAGGGCCGACCTGAGAGATCGACTGCTGCTTGCACAAGAACCTCGTCCAGCGGAACCATGGCATCACCGAATCGACGAATACCCGACTTATCCCCCAAAGCTTCACGCAGCGCTTGACCGAGCGCCAGCGACGTGTCTTCTACGGTGTGGTGAGAATCGACTTCGACATCCCCCTTAGTGATGACCGTCAGATCAAAGCCTGCATGCTTGCCCAATTGGGAGAGCATGTGGTCAAAGAACGGCACTCCGGTATCGATAGATATCGCGCCAGAACCATCCAAGTTCAACAAAACATCAACCGAGGATTCCTTGGTCTCTCGTACCACCCGAGCTGTTCTCATTTCATCTCCTTGATTGGTTCCCAAGTGCCCATTATTACTTAACCTCTTTGAGTACCGTTAAAAAACGATTATTTTCCGATTCGGTACCTATGGTGGTTCGCAGATATCCCGGCAAGCCCACATCTCTAATAAGAACGCCATGGTCAAGAAAGCGCTGCCAGATTTCCTCTGATGGTGCGCTAAATCCGGAAAAGAGTAAGAAATTTGCGCCACTGGGAACAACCTCGAGACCAAGTTCCGACATCTCTGCCGCAACTCGGATTCGTTCAGCAACTAACGCCTGAACTTCTGCCTGCAACAACTCTCGATGCTCTATGGCAACCTCTGCCACGGCTTGAGTAAGAGCGCTCAGATGATAGGGAAGCCTGGCGATCAACATCGCCTCAATCACCTCCGACCGGGCAATCAGATAACCAACGCGAGCTCCGGCGAAGGCGAATGCTTTGGACATGGTTCTAGTGACAACAACATGTGGGTACTCGTTGATCAGTTCCACTGCAGATCTTTCATCAGAGAACTCTTGGTAGGCCTCATCAACAATCAAGAGGGCGCTAATCTCCTTGGCTGCAATGGCTAGAAGTTCAAGGTCAGCAAATGTCGTGATGGTGCCTGAGGGATTATTAGGAGTCGTGATAAAGATTAGTCGTGGTCGAATTTCTCTAATCTGATTTATCGCCTCTTTAACATCCAAACCAAAATCTTTTTCCCGATGGCCAGACTGCCATGGCGTACCAGTGATTCGCGCAATAAGTGGATGAACTGAATAGGAAGGAGTAAAGCCCAGAGCCAAGCTAGCGCCACCCCCACAAGCGAGAAGCAGGGTTTGCAATACCTCATTACTCCCATTGGCGGCCCAGATATTTAATTCGCTGAAAGCCGTCTTGGAAAGCGAATTAATGTATCCAGAAAGTAGGGATCGAAGTCGAATGGCATCCCTATCGGGGTAGCGATTAAGTGTGGATACGACTTCACCGATTCGAGAAATTATGGCTTGGCTTACTTCGGAAGGTAGTGGATAGGGATTCTCATTTGTATTGAGATGAAGAACATTTTCAATTTGTGGCGCACCATACGCGGAGAGCGAACGCAAATCTTCTCGCAACGGCAACCAATCCGGCCAGTTACCCATTTCTCAAACTTTCAAAACGAGCAGTAATCGCCTCGCCATGAGCTGGCAAATCTTCAGCATTTGCCAGAGTCACCACATTTGCCGCAATATCGGAGAAGGCAGCCTCAGAATAATTAATAAATGTCAGACCTCTGAGAAAACTTTGTACCGAAAGCCCACTGGAGTGACAAGCGCAGCCTCCTGTCGGAAGAACGTGATTCGATCCTGCCGAATAGTCACCAAGGGAAACTGGTGCGAATCGACCCAGAAAGACCGCGCCAGCATTTCGAATTTCTCCCGCAATCTCCTCTGGACTTTGAACGAGAAGTTCCAAGTGCTCCGCTGCATAAGCATTCACTACGTCAATTCCTTGTGCCATCGAGTCCACCAGAACGATTGCCGATTGTTGACCTGTAAGTGCAGTATGAATTCTTTCGGAGTGGCGAGTCGCGGCAACTCGAATGGCCAACTCGCTTCGAACGGCTTGAGCCAAGGCCAGGGAATCTGTCACCAGAACCCCCGCGGCGATCGTGTCGTGCTCGGCTTGGCTAATTAAATCGGCAGCAACATCGCCAGCAATTGCGGTCTCATCCGCTAAAACCATAACTTCAGTCGGGCCAGCTTCAGAGTCGATGCCGATCTTGCCACGCAGTGCCCGTTTGGCGGCTGCAACATAAATATTTCCTGGGCCCGTCACCATGTCAACTGACTCGCAGACACCTTCGACGCCATAAGCAAACATCGCTATCGCTTGGGCACCGCCAATTGCGTAAACTTCGGTGATCCCTAAGAGAGCACATGTGGCAAGAATCGTGGCATTAGGCAATCCGTGGTTGTTCATTTGCGGCGGCGAGGCCACGGCAATGCTGGGAACTTTTGCAATTTGCGCAGGCACTACATTCATAATCACCGAACTTGGATATACCGCCCGGCCACCGGGAACATACAGTCCGACTCGATCGACGGGAATCCAACGTTGAGTTACTTCGCCACCCGGAACAACCTCGGTGAAAATATCTGCCCGCACCTGATCGCCATGCACTTTTGTAATCCGCTTAATCGCCTCATCGAGAGCAAGTCGAACTTGTGGATCCAACTCCGCAAGTGCTCGAGCTATCTCTTCGGCTTTGACGCGAATGGCGGCTGGTCGGACACCGTCGAACTCGGCACAGAGATCCAATAAATCACTTTCCTGTGCGTTCTTAACTCGGTGCAAGATTGGTTCAATGGCGATCATTGCCGCGTTAACGTCCATAGCTGCGCGAGGCAGCTCGCGTTGATAGCCAGATTTGGTTCGGCTCTGACCTCGAAAATCGACGGTTCGGATGGGGAAATCGCTCACCTGCGAATTCTAGAGGCTTGGAAGTAGGCCCCGCCCCCCATTTTCACCAGCATCTAACGGAGTTAGACCAAGCAATCCGGACCTAAGACCGATTTCAGGTCAGCGCTAAGACTCGGGGAGGCGGTTACTTTGAGCCCATCATCAAGACGCATCACCATGCTCTTCGGACCATCATCTAATTTAAGATGAACCTCACGCGGCCCCGGATGAGTTCGCAGAATCTCTTTCATTCGCTCGACTACCGGTGGTGTGCACCGGGCGGCATCTATCGTGATGAGAAGCGGACCAGTGGGCACTTGGTTAACGTCAGGAAGAGAAAGTTCCATAGCCGTGAATCTCACTTGCTCTTCCCGCTTGTCGACTCTGCCACGAAGCAGTACAACTCGATCCTCCTGAAGTTGCATCGCAAATTGTTCATACGTCTTCGAGAAAAAGTTGGCGTCAATCGCGCCTGCGAGGTCTTCGATAGTGACAATCGCCCACGAAGTCCCCTGTTTGGAAACCTTACGTTGAATCTGAGTGATCAGACCGCCTATCGTCACAATCTGATCGTGCGATACACCGTCATCCGTCAAGGCGCTAATGGGAATATCAACCGCGGCACGAA
Organism: Actinomycetes bacterium; assembly: GCA_037133095.1. Classification (GTDB taxonomy): domain Bacteria; phylum Actinomycetota; class Actinomycetes; order Nanopelagicales; family Nanopelagicaceae; genus CAIMZW01. The sequence continues at coordinate 94,412 of JBAXOT010000002.1, read as the reverse complement.
GAATATGTTCAACCCCGAAGAGCGGGTGGTCAGAGACATATAGACCCAACATTTCTCGCTCATAACTGAGCAACAAACTTTTCTCCCACTCAGATTGTGGAATATCAAGTTCCACGCCAGATATGGATGAGGTCGCATCTGCTCCCCCAGAGCCAAATAGGTCGAATTGTCCGATGGCTTCGGCGCGCTTGGCCTCAATCACGGAATCAATGGCTTCCAAATAAACCATCATTAGGCCCCTGCGAGAATGGTTGAGCGAATCAAAAGCGCCAGCCTTAATGAGCGACTCAATGGTTTTCTTATTGCACACTTGTGCATCAACTTTTGCTAGGAAATCACCAAAGGAGGCGTACCGTCCTTTGGCTTTTCGTTGTGCCGTTATAGAACCCACAACATTCTCGCCAATATTTCGAATGGCAGTCAAACCAAAACGGATGTCAACACCAAGTGGGGTGTAGTTGGAATCTGATTCGTTCACATCAGGGGGCAATACCTTGATCCCCATTCGGCGCGATTCATTTAAGTAGAGAGCGCTCTTATCCTTGTCATCCCTCACGCTGGTAAGAAGCGCCGCCATGTATTCGGTCGGATAGTTAGCCTTCAAATATGCAGTCCAATAAGAGACCAATCCGTAACCCGCGCTGTGGGCTCGGTTAAAGGCATAGTCGGAGAACGGGATTAGCGTCTCCCACAGCTTGTCAATCGCTGCTTTAGAAAAATTGTTCGCTTTCATTCCTTCTTCAAAATTTACATATTCTTTATCCAGAATTGCCTTGTTCTTCTTGCCCATTGCTTTTCGCAACAGATCTGCGCGTCCGAGCGAGAATCCAGCCACTTTCTGTGCAATAGCCATAACCTGCTCTTGGTAAACGATGAGCCCATAGGTATCGCCAAGAATCTCAGCCAGAGGCACCTCTAATTCTGGATGAATCGGTTCCACTTTTTGTCGCTTGTTCTTTCGATCGGCATAGTCAGTGTGGGCATCAACTCCCATTGGACCAGGACGATATAGAGCAATAACTGCAGAAATGTCCGCAAACGAATCCGGTGCCATTTGTCGCAATAAGGCGCGCATTGGTCCACCATCAAGTTGGAAAACTCCCAGTGTGTCTCCCCGAGCCAATAGCTCATACGTCTTCAGATCATCCAAAGTCACATCTGAAAGATCAAGATCGATGTTTTGGTTTGCTTTGATGTTGAGTAGGCAATCGTCAATAACGGACAAGTTGCGAAGACCAAGGAAGTCCATCTTCAAGAGCCCGATTGATTCGCATGCCCCCATATCAAATTGAGTGATGATGGCCCCATCGGCTTCGCGGCGGTGAATGGGAATCACATCCAACAGTGGCTCTTTGCTTAAGATCACGCCAGCAGCATGCACACCCCACTGTCGTTTAAGGCCTTCAAGGCCACGAGCAGTATCGACAATTCGCTTGGCGTCTGGCTCTGAGTCATACATCGACCGAAATTCACCGGCCTCGGAGTAGCGATCATTTTGGACATCAAAAACACCAGCCAAGGAAATGTCTTTGCCCATCACTGACGGAGGCAAAGCTTTTGTTAACCTTTCGCCGATTGCGTATGGATACCCAAGAACTCGAGTCGAGTCTTTAATTGCCTGCTTCGATTTGATAGTTCCATACGTGATGATCTGTGCGACTCGATCCTCGCCATATTTTGTGGTCGCGTATTGAATCATTTCGCTGCGCCTGCGCTCATCAAAGTCCAAGTCGATATCAGGCATAGAGATTCGCTCTGGATTAAGAAACCGCTCGAACAAAAGACCATGCTCGATGGGATCGAGTGACGTAATGCCCAGGGCATAGGAAACGAGCGAACCGGCAGCTGATCCCCGGCCCGGGCCGACTCGAATTCCAACTTCTCGGGCGTGGGCACATAGGTCGGCAACGACGAGAAAGTATCCTGGAAATCCCATTTTGATCATCACATCTAATTCGTAATTGAGTCGAGCCTGATACGGCTCTGTGACTTCGCCGCCCATTCGCGAAGCGAGACCAATCTGGGAAAGGTTGCGCAACCAAGAATCTTCAGTTTCACCTTCTGGAACCGTAAAGCGAGGAAGGAGATTCTCTCCTTCACGCATCGTGGTATCGCAACGTTCGGCGATAAGTAAGGTGTTATCGCAGCTTTCTGGGTATTCAGAAAAAAGTTTGCGCATCTCGGCGGCGGTCTTTAGATAGAACTCATCATTATCAAATTTGAAACGCTTGGGGTCTGCCAATGTCGAACCAGATTGAACACACAGCAGCGCCTCGTGCGCAACGGAATCTTCATGCTTTGTGTAATGCAGATCATTGGTTGCCAGCAAAGGTAGGTTCATCTCTTTGCCAAGCTTTAAGAGATCAACTCGCACTCGATTTTCAATGTCAATCCCATGATCCATAATTTCTAGATAGAAATTTTCAGCGCCAAAAATATCTCGGAAATCGCTCGCCGCTTGCTTTGCCTCTTTATAGGCACCCATGCGTAATCGAGTCTGAATTTCGCCGCCCGGGCAGCCGGTAGTGGCAATAATTCCTGTGGCGTACGTCGAGAGCAATTCCCGATCCATTCGAGGCTTGTAGTAATAGCCTTCAAGAGATGCGAGTGATGAGAGCCTAAAGAGATTGCCAAGTCCAACATTGTTTTCGGCGAGCAATGTCATGTGCGTGTATGCACCGCCACCTGAAACGTCGTCTTCACCGCCACTTGCCCAATTCACCCGTTTCTTTACGAACCGAGATTCTGGTGCCACATAAGCTTCAATTCCAATTATGGGTTTTACGCCAACTTTGCGCGCCTGTTTATTAAATTCAAAGGCACCAAAAACATTGCCATGGTCGGTAATAGCAATCGCCGGCATTTCCAACCGCGCAACTTCTTTAACCAACTCCTCAACTCGGGCCGCACCATCCAACATCGAATATTCGGTGTGAACGTGAAGGTGGGCGAAATTTCCAGTTGTTGAATCAGACACGGTTAGCGAGATTACTACTTAACAATCAGCGTCGTCGCTCATTGTGCGCCAGAGCCTCTAACGAGCGTGTCAGATCCTCGGGGTACTCGGCGAAAAACGCGAGCGGTTCACCAGATATCGGGTGTCGGAAGCGCAACTCGCGCGCATGCAGCCACGGTCTCGTGATATTGAGTCGTTCGGCAATTGTGTGATCAGCCCCATAAGTGAGGTCTCCGACAAGTGGATGATGCAGAGCTGAAAAATGGACTCTAATTTGATGGGTGCGACCAGTTTCCAACTCAATTTCTAGCAGGGAAACTGCAGGAAAAACTTCTAGCGTCGTGTAGTGCGTGATGCTGGGCTTGCCATTGGCAACGACCGCAAATCGATAATCTTCGCGAGGGTGTCTATCGATAGGTGCATCTATCGTTCCATCTGATGGATCCATCCGCCCTTGTATTAATGCGTGATAAACCTTTTCGACGGTGCGGTCTCTAAATTGTTGTTTCAAGCCACTGTAAGAGCGTTCATCTTTAGCAACCACCATGAGCCCAGTAGTGCCCACATCGAGGCGATGCACGACGCCTTGGCGCTCTGCAGCGCCACTGGTTGCGACCTGATAGCCGGCACCAATAATTGCGCCGATAACCGTCGGACCGGTCCAACCTGGACTTGGGTGAGCAGCTATTCCGGCCGGCTTGTCAATCACAATTATGTGGTCATCGTTGTACACCACTGCCAGCCCCGATATGGGAGTCGAAACCAAGGTTGCGGCAACAGCGGCTGCTGGCATGAGAATTTCCAGCACATCGTCCTGACGCACTCGATCAGACTTTCCCAAAACTTTGCCACCTCGTGAAACTTCACCGCCATCGATGAGACCCACGACCACGGATCGAGAAAGCCCCAATAATCGGGCGAGCGCCGAATCGACTCGATCTTGATCGAGCCCTTCCGGAATGGCAACAATCTTCAATTCGCGCTCGTTCATTTATTCTCCACTTCCACTTCTTTGCTGAGGGGCTGTGGGTTTGATATTCCGCGCCGATAAATACACAGTTATGACTGCGGCTATAACAATAGAGGAGTCGGCCACATTAAAGGTTGGCCAATGCGGGAGCTCAATCCAATCGACCACTTGGCCTCGTAGAAATCCTGGGGCCCGGAATATTCGGTCGGCGAGGTTTCCAACTATCCCGCCAAAGAGTAATCCGAAGGTTAAAAGCCAAAGCTTGTTGGTAACCCTGGGCACGTAGAGCAGCACCAATCCCGCAACAATCACGGCAAATGCGCTCAGAAAAACGGTCTTATCGGTTGCGAAGCTGAAGGCGGCACCAGAATTGAAGCGAAGATTAAGCCGCAACAACGAGCCAAGAACAGCAACCGAGTGGTTGGGCAAAACCGATATAGCTATTGCTTTGGTGGCATCATCTACGAGAAAAACAATAAAAGCTATAAGTGCGAATCGCTTACGAGAAGCGACCTCTAGCGGCGTTCTTCTTTTTGCTTGCATGACATGCACAAAGTTGCTCGGGGGAAGACTTGAAGACGCTCTTTACCGACGGAGTTCCCACATTCTTCACAGCGCCCATATGTCTTATTTTCAATCCGTTCAAGGGCCCTCTCCGTCTGCAACACCATATCTCGTGCGTTGTAAACCAAGGACATTTCGTGTTCGCGTTCGAAAGTCTTTGTGCCTGCGTCTGCTTGATCATCACCGGCTCCTACACCTGCGGCGCTGATGAGGTCTTGCATTTCACTTTCAGCTTCAGCCAATTCTTTTTGCAAACGGATGAGATCTTTTGCTAATTCAACACGCATTACCTTGAGTTCGGCTGAGGTCCAAGGATTCTCGCCGATCTGGGCCACAAGTGGTGCCGGGGCTGACTTAATCGGTTTCAAGGTGGATTTCTTTGTCGATTTCGATGGCCGAGGTGGCGGAGTCATGACGAGTCGACGCTCTTCAATGACCGGCTCGGGTCCGGAATTCACCTCGTGCGGAGTAACAGTAATTGTCGTGGAATCTCCGGTGGTTGTGCTCTGCAATTTTGCCGGAAACGCTTTGGTCGCAGCCTTTTTTGCTGGCTTGGCGAGGGAAGGTTTCACAATATTTGGTGAGCGCTCTTTCACTGCCGTTTTGGCAGGTGCGCTCTCTTTTTTCGCTGCGGTGACTTTCGCCGGTACTTTGGCAAGTTTCTTCGAAACTGGACTCTTTGTTGCAGGTACTGCTTGTTTCACTGGGACAACTTTCTTTGCAGGTGCCGATTTCTTGGCAGGGGAAGGAGCTTTCTTGGACGTAAGTGACTGTTTTGCTGGTGCAACGCTCTTGGCGAATGTCGCCTTCTTAGAGGGTACTGCTTTCTTGGCTGCAGGTTTGGCTGGAATAACTTTCTTGGAGGTGACCTTGCCTGACACAGCTGCAGCTTTTTTCACCGGTGCGCCTTTTTTAGAAGCGCTCGGTTTGGCGGAGGTGCCGGCCCCAGTCTTCTTGACCGGTTTACTGGCTGCTTTCGCCGCGCGCTTTACAGCGCTAGCAACTACTTTCTTAGTCACCACGTGAACTCCTCCGTTTGCGGCGCACAGGCTAGAACCTCCAGCCCTTTTTCGCCAACTCCTGGGAACGGTGGATTATCTCCTATAAGTACTGGCCCGACCCACGAATGGCAGGCAAATCTCCCGTTTTTATCCTTTTTCCTCGAAATCAGCCCTTCTTGGTAGAGTTTGTTCACCGTGAACCGGTAATGATGAGGCAATCACCTCTGAACCGCTAGAAGAGTCGAGCAATCGAGGTAGAACTAGCCGCGGAATTATGAGTGGAATCTGTGTACTTTTGGCAGATTCAAGGTGGGTGGTACCGCGGCCGAAAAGTCGCCCCTCCAAAGATCTATTGCGGATCGCAACCGGAGGAAAGGACCACGAGATGACTGCTTTTTCAGCGCTCTCCCCCCATATCGATCTTGCTGCGACGGAGCACGAGATTCTGACCTTTTGGCAAACCCAAGATATTTTTCAAAAATCTGTCTCCAATCGAGATGGCGCACCTCGCTGGACTTTTTACGAAGGTCCACCCACTGCCAACGGCATGCCTGGAACGCACCATATCGAGGCTCGTGTTTTCAAAGATGCTTTTCCTAGGTACCACACCATGAAGGGCTCCCAAGTCATTCGTAAGGCAGGTTGGGACTGTCACGGCTTGCCCGTTGAAATTGCTGTTGAAAAAGAGTTGGGCTTTAACGGCAAGGGCGATATCGAAAAATATGGCATCGTCGAATTTAACGATCGTTGCCGAGCCTCAGTTCAACGCCACGTTGATGCCTTCGAGACCATGACCAAACGTATGGGCTTTTGGGTCGATTTCGACGAAGCCTATTGGACCATGTCAGGTGAATACGTAGAAAGTGTCTGGTGGTCACTCCAACAAATTTGGAAGAAAGGTTTGCTCGTTCAAGATCATCGAGTAGCCCCTTACTGCCCACGATGTGGCACTGGTCTTTCTGATCATGAACTTGCCCAAGGCTATGAGACAGTAACTGACCCTTCAGTTTTTGTTCGTTTTCCAGTAATCACTGGTCCTGCTGCGAAATGGGATGCCTCATTTTTAGTTTGGACGACCACCCCTTGGACTTTGGTTTCTAATACCGCGATTGCAGTCAATCCTGAAGTTGAGTATCAGGTAATCGAAATTTCCACCGAGTCCGGAACTGAACGATTGGTGGTTGCTTCCAATTTGGCATCAGTCCTTGGTGAGGATCGAAAAGTCTTGGAAAGTTTCACTGGCCGAGAACTAGAGCACAGCAAATACACCAGACCGTTTGACCTAGTTGATATTCCTGATGCCCATATTGTCGTCTTGGCTGACTATGTCACCATTGAAGATGGAACTGGACTGGTCCATCAGGCGCCAGCATTTGGTGCTGATGACTTACTTACCTGTCGAAAGTATGAGTTGCCGGTTGTGAATCCTGTAGCGCCAGATGGAACTTTTATTAAGGGGATTGATCTGGTCGGCGGTATGTTCTTTAAAGATGCCGACAAATCACTCATTAAAGATTTGCGCAAGCGCGGGCTGCTCTTTCGCCACGTTCAGTTCGAACACTCCTACCCACATTGCTGGCGCTGCCACACCGTTCTGATTTATTACGCACAACCATCTTGGTATATCCGAACCACTGCCATTAAATCTGACCTATTGCGAGAGAACGAGAAAACAGATTGGCACCCAGAGACCATCAAGACGGGACGTTTTGGTGACTGGTTGAATAACAATATTGATTGGGCGGTCTCCCGAAATCGTTATTGGGGTACCCCGCTACCGATTTGGCGTTGCGAAAATGGACACGACTACTGCGTCGGTTCTCTGGCCGAACTCGGAATACTCGCCAGCCAAGATCTTTCAGGCACAGATCCACATCGTCCCTTCGTTGATGACATTACCTTTGCCTGCTCGGAATGTTCGGCCAAGATGATTCGTGTCCTTGAGGTTATCGATTGTTGGTACGACTCTGGGGCGATGCCATTCGCTCAATGGGGCTATCCTCATAAAGCGGGGTCCGAAGAAAAATTTGCCGCTGCCTATCCTGCCAACTTTATTGCTGAAGCCATCGATCAAACTCGCGGCTGGTTTTACACGCTCATGACTATTGGCACCTTGGTCTTTGATCAAAGTTCTTATGAGTCGGTGCTCTGTTTAGGACATATCTTGGATAAAGATGGTCGCAAAATGAGCAAGCACCTAGGCAACGTTCTCGAACCGGTCGCGCTCATGGATCGTCATGGTGCTGACGCAGTCCGCTGGTACATGCTTGCTGCTGGTTCGCCGTGGAGTGCCCGTCGACTGGGGCACGATGCAATCTCCGATGTAGTGCGAAAGACGCTGTTGACTTACTGGAATACCGTCTCATTCTTCTCCCTCTACGCCAGTGCGTCTAATTTCGATCTCGCGAGTGCGGATTTTGAGCTCAGCACTTTGGATCGATGGATTCTCTCCGAACTGAACTCCGTGATCGCCAAAGTCGATAACGCTTATGCGCAATACGATTCACAAGAAGCAGGTCGAGTTCTGGCGCTTTTTATCGATGACTTATCCAACTGGTACGTCCGTCGGTCTAGGCGACGTTTTTGGGATGGCGATAACGCAGCGCTTCACACTCTGTACACCTGCATCGAAAAATTAACTCTGCTGATGGCTCCGATGGTTCCATTCATAACCGAACATGTTTGGCAGCGCCTGATCCGTCCGGTTTCAGATGTCGCGCAATCCATTCATCTGATGGATTTCCCGGTTGCCAACCTTGATTTGGTGGATGAAAATCTTTCTAGTTCGGTGGCCTTGTCCAGGCGACTGGTGGAACTTGGACGTTCAGCACGTGCCGAATCAAAGGTCAAAATCCGACAGCCACTAGCTCGCGCGCTTGTTGCGGCTCCAGGCTGGGAAAAAATGGATCCAGAGATTCGATCTCATGTTGCCGATGAACTTAATGTCCGAAATCTTGCCGATCTCGCTTCTGCCGGGAGCGATCTCGTCGATGTGAGCGTCAAAGCAAATTTCCGAACTATCGGGGCTCGATTCGGTGGCGATGTTCAAGCCATTGCCACAGCCATTGCCGCCCAAGATCCAACTCGATTAGTCCAGACCATTCGAGCGACCTCCAATGCCGCCATTTCCTACCTTAAAGAAGGGCAAGATGCCGAAGCCGTGATAGATGAGGCTGACTTAGTTATCACAGAGACGCCTAAAGAGGGTTGGTCTGTTGCATCGCACTCAGGTGAAAGCCTGGCACTGGATCTAGCATTAACGCCAGAGTTAATTGCTGCGGGCCTGGTGCGGGAAGTCATTCGATTCTTACAAGACGCACGCAAGAACTCGGGCTTTGACATCAGCGATCGAATTCGCATCCGTTGGAATTCCCCGGATGCTTTAGCGCAAGTAATTGCTGGTGCGCAGGCAGAGATTTCGGGTGAAGTACTGGCTGTCGAATTATTGCGCGATGAGTCGCAGGTATTGGGCGACAACGAACTGGGACTCGGAGCGATTCTCGTTAAGGAATGAGATAAACAGCACTGGCGATAATTTTTGCGACAAAGAAGACCACGATGAAGGAAAGGTCAAGGCTGACCGCGCCCAGTCTTAGTGGTGGCACAAATCGTCGAACAAATCGCAGTGGTGGATCCGTGATGGCAAAAACGAATTCAGCGAAGGCCAAAATGATTCCCCGTGGTCGCCAATTGCGGGCAAACATTCTTGCGTAATCCAAAATTAAACGCGCAAAGAGCAAGATCAGAAAAATCTGAATCAAATTGGAAAGAATCGTTCCGATACTAGGCATGTAGTAGAGAGTAACGAATTAACTTTGGTTGAAAAAACTTGCTTCTGCTGCCGCTGTTTTATCTTCCACGCTCACCATCACATTTGGTGGCGTTAAGAGAAAAACTTTGGAAGTCACACGCTCGATGCTGCCATGGTGGCCGAAGACTAAACCCGAGGCGAAATCTACGAGTCGCTTGCGCTCTGCATCGTCCATATCGCTGAGGTTCATAATAACTGGCTGACCTTCGCGGTAATGCTCGCCGATTACTCTCGCCTCGTTATAGAAACGTGGGTGCAAGGTGATGATGCGATCGATAACCGCCGCCTCACGAACTTCTACGTTCGGAGCGGTTCGTACCGCGGGTACGGCAGTTACCGACGAAGATTTCGCCCAAGAAGGGGTGGTGGCTGGCGTCGGAACCGAGCTAGGTAGCGGGCGAACGCTGCGGCGAGGCTCTTCGGCGGCAACCGACGACTCAATCTCGGCGCCTTCTTCATCTACCAAGCCCAAGTAATTAGCCATTTTTTTGAACGCATTTGCCATATATCAATCTTAGATTAAGGGTCAACGAAGACCGAGGATTGAACTGCCGATACGCACAAGTGTCGCTCCATGGGCAATGGCACTCTCAAAATCACCACTCATGCCGGCTGAAAGCCCGAGAAGTGGTTCTGGCAATGAAGCGCACTCTTTCACTGTTCTCTGGTGAATCTCAGAAAGTCGGTGGAAAGCCAGATCTGGGACCTCTCCGAGGGGGGCCACTGCCATTAGACCTCGGAGATTAATCCGTTCGAACTGTGCTGCATAAGTGACGAACGCCGACAGATCCTCCGGCCACACGCCACCGCGGGTTGAAGAGTCAGAACGTGGGTCGAGACTCACTTGGATAAAACACTCTATTGCCTCCCCCACTGGCGTTAAATCATGAATTCTCTTTGCGTGGTCTAGGTCATCTAAAGAATGAATTACCTCAGCCCACGAGAGGAGCTTTCTAATTTTGTTACTTTGAATCTGACCTTGGAAATGCCAATTGATGTCATCCGGTAATTGAGTCTGCTTTTCTGCCCCATCAGCTATTCGATTCTCGCCAAAATTGCGTTCACCTAAAGAGTAGAGAATTTCCAAATCGGAGAGTGGAAAAGTTTTAGTAACAACTACCAGCGATATCTCACTGGGGTTGCGGCCAGCTTTCTGTGCTGCCAGCTCGATTCGCCCTTTGACATCCGCCAGTCCCTCAGCGATTTGTTGCGAACGAGTGCTCACAGCGCGATCACTCCCGCTTGTCTGCCAGTGATTGAACCGCCGCGGTACGAGTAGTGATGACCACTTTCGAGGGTGCAGATATTCCTATTCATCGTCGCTACTCCGAGATCTGACAATATTGATATAACACCAGCAGGCAAATCCAACGAATGCAATTCGTGAGAGGTCGCACTCGCGGGCACTCGCGCGATGACCTCCTCGTACATCAAAACATCTACCTCGTAACAATTGCCACAGATCGCAGGACCGATATCCGCGCTTATGAGATCTTCGCTGTAATGGTGAAACAACTGAACAACTTTTTCGATAATCCCATTGACCATTCCTTTTCGACCCACATGAATAGCGGCAACGGCCCCAGCTGAATGCAGAAGTAATGGAATGCAATCGGCGACCAAAACGGCAAGTGGCAATCCTCTGGATCGGGTAAAAATTGCATCAACGTTAGGTGCAGCAACCGTGGTGAAATCTACTTCAGCAACTTCATTTCCATGAGATTGGTTCATGAAAATCACTTGCGTTGCAGAAAATTCCGACCTTAGTCGAGCTCGATTCGCTTCAACTTTCTCGGATTCGTCGAGGACATGAAGTGCAAGATTCATGGATTCATAATTGCCTTCACTCACCCCTCCATCTCTGGAGGTGAAGAGAATTCGAGCCACTGGACTATTTCATGAAATCAGGAATGTCGATTTCGTCTTCGATGTCTAGATCTTCAAAAACTATTTTACGTCTAGGAGAAGCAGCCACATTCTCGGAGTCGGGCTGGTGATCCAGCGCTACGGCGAGCGGGTCATTGGCTGCAACTGGGTCAGCGTTCCCACTGATCGATGCGGCCGATATAACCGGCATCGACACATGAGTCGGTTCGCCACTATCAAAACCAGCGGCAATCACTGTCACTCGAACTTCATCGCCAAGCGCATCATCAATAACTGTTCCAAAAATAATATTGGCGTCCGGATGAGCAGAATGTGCGACCAATTCCGCAGCCTCACTCAATTCAAAGAGCCCCAAATCTGAACCACCGGCGATGGAGAGCAAAACTCCACGGGCGCCATCTATAGATGCCTCTAGCAGCGGACTGGCGATTGCCAATTCAGCAGCTCGGGTGGCTCGGGCTTCCCCGCGAGCAGAACCAATGCCCATGAGCGCTGAACCTGCTCCGGACATCACGCTTTTCACATCCGCAAAATCAAGATTAATCAAACCTGGTGTCGTGATGAGATCGGTAATTCCCTGAACGCCAGAGAGCAAAACTTGATCGGCACTTCGGAACGCCTCTAATTGGCTAATCGAGCGATCTGAAATGGCAAGAAGACGATCATTAGGGATCACAATCAACGTATCCACTTCTGATCGCAAGAGAGCAATGCCTTCTTCGGCTTGTGACGAGCGGCGTTTACCTTCAAAAGTAAATGGCTTTGTGACCACACCGACAGTTAATGCACCGAGCTCTTTGGAGATTCGAGCAACAATCGGCGCGCCACCAGTGCCAGTACCGCCACCTTCGCCTGCGGTGACAAAAACCATATCTGCACCGCGCAGCACTTCTTCAATTTCTTCCGAATGATCTTCCGCAGCTTGACGGCCAATCTCTGGCGCAGCACCGGCACCAAGACCTCGAGTGAGTTTGCGACCTATATCCAATTTCACATCAGCATCACTCATGATGAGTTGTTGTGCATCGGTATTTATCGCAATGAATTCGACGCCTTTTAATCCAGCTTCGATCATGCGATTGACAGCATTAACTCCGCCGCCACCAATACCAACAACTTTAATCACTGCTAAATAATTCTGCGGTGTTGCCACAATGAGCCTCTCTTTATACTCTAAATCTCTACTAGAGACTTAAAGTTCACACTTTCTGATTTAGTTAAAGTAAAGCGCGAAGCAACTGCAATCAACGACCGACACGAAAAATGACTGTATTTTCTTTACTTTACGACAGGTGATGCAACTGTTGCCAAATTGAAGAGTGTGGCAGACGTATTTTCTGGCAGGCGAAGTAATGCACGAAGCACTTTTACCTTGCTTGCCATTTCTGTCGCTGCCCCCCATTCAATACTAAAATTATGGGTGTTGAATGTGCAGGACATCAGAAGAGAACGTGGTGATGAAACGGTCATGCCACGCATTGCAGCCAGCAGATCTGCAGGTAGTTGTTGCACCAATATTGCCACTGACCTACGGGCTTCAATATCTGACGTCGTAAAATTAATTACTGGCAATTTTGGTGTTATTCCAATTGGAATGAATTCGACCCCTGTATCGTCAAAGAACATCAGCTGGCCAGACCTCGGCGAAAATTGCGCTACCGGAATTCGCTCTGTTACATCTACTTCTATGATGCCATTTAGCCAATCACGTCTGACCAGACTGTTACCAATCCATGGAACAAGATTCAATTTACTGCGCAACGCGTGAATGTTGACACGCGCTATCGGTTGGCCTACATATATTCGAGCAGTTCCAGATTGCAAAATCTGCTCGACAACATCTGTATGTGCGGTGCCATATATCTGAATTTTTTTGACAGGCAGCACCTTCGACCAGCCGAGTGTGTAAATACTGCCGCCAAAAAGGATGACCACTAGTAGGACGACAAGAAATTTCTTCATTCTTTATGAAAGTGAAGTCAAAATAACCGGTGCGAGTGCGCTGACATCACCTGCTCCTAGCGTCACAATAATGTCTCCCGAGTGCACCTGGGATACCACTTTCTCGATCAAGGTAACCAAGGAAGGTTCAAATTCGGCTTTTGTGCTATCCATATTTCGTGTGATCAATTGCGAAGTTACTCCGGGAATTGGGGCTTCGCTGGCGGGATAAATCTCGGTCAGATAAACGTGGTCCGCTAAAGCCAGCGCGTTACCGAACTCCTGAGCGAAGGCTTTGGTCCGACTAAAACGATGTGGCTGAAAGATTACATAAACCTCGCCGCCTTGCGCATATCGTCGTGCGGCCTCGAGAGTTACCGCAATCTCCGTGGGATGATGACCGTAATCGTCTATAACCGTCACGCCACGGGCTGTACCTTTAATTTCAAATCGGCGTTTAGTTCCAGAAAAGAGCTCAAGACCTTCAAAGAGATCGTGATTTGTCGCTTTTAGCCAAATTCCGGCTGCCAACGCGGCAGTTGCGTTGAGAATGTTATGAGAACCTGGGACTGTTAGGGAAAGTTCGCCAAGTACCACGCCATTATTGGTAATTCGAGAAGTGCTGCCCATGGGGGTTAAGGTCGATCGCGAAATTGCAATATTCCCTGAGAGTCCGTAAGTGATAATTTCAAGATCGTCGCGGGATATGAGTCCAAGCAACTTTTGCACTCCGTTGTCGTCCGAGCAAGCCACTAAAAAGCCATGAGGTTTGATCGTCTCAACAAAATTAAGAAAGCTGCCCAATACTTCTTCAAAAGAAGCAAAATGATCAACATGGTCCAATTCGATATTGGTGATGATGGCACCCGTGGGCCGATACTCGAGAAATGAACCATCAGATTCATCTGCCTCTGCAACAAAAATATTGCCAGTACCTAGATGGGCGTTCGTGCCAGAACTGTTGATCATGCCACCAATGGCAAAGGAAGGATCTAACCCGGCTTGTTGGAGAGCCACAGTCAGCATGGATGTTGTCGTAGTTTTGCCGTGGGTTCCTGCAACTGCAACGGAGACGCTCTCCGACATTAAAATCGCGAGTGCCTGAGCACGTGTCAGAATCTCGATGCCGAGTTCTTTCGCCTGTATTAATTCGACGTTTTTATCATTTATGGCGGATGAAGCAACCACGAGATCTGCAGTCTCGATATTTCCCACAGCATGTCCCACGAACACCGTGGCACCTAGTGCATGGAGTCCCTGCAGGACTGGCGAATCCTTAGCATCAGATCCAGATACAGATAAACCCTTGGCAAGCATGATTCTTGCAATACCACTCATTCCGGCGCCGCCCAAACCAATGAAATGAATCCGGCGCTGTTGGAGATCGTCGATCGAATACATCTAACTATCCCTCCTTGCATCGCCCAAAAGTTTTATTGCAAAACTGCCGATGAGATCTGCAGAATCTACAGGTGGTGTAGCGCGAGGCGTTGCTCGAACGTGCGCCCCCTGTTCGACCAATCTTTGGATGTTGGCAATCAACCATTCAGAGGTAAAGTTTTGATTAAGGACAATCTCTGCCAATCCATCCGAAACCAATTCAGCAGCATTTGCCTGTTGCTCGCCGTTCCCAATTGGCAGTGGAACGAAAATGGCAAAACGAGGAAATGCAGCGACCTCCGAACATGTCACTGCCCCACTTCGCGCGATGACCAGATCGGAACTAGCGTAAATCTCTGCCATGTCGGATAAATATGGAGCCGGCAAATATCCAGATTGCGCCGGAGGCAGTTCATTCCCTTTGCCGAGGCCATGAATAATTTGTATCCCTGAATTCAGCAAGGTTTCGAGCGCGTCGGACATGGCAAGATTGAGATGCATCGAACCTTGAGATCCGCCAAATAGAACAACAATGGGCAATGACGGATCGAAATTGATCCGAGCGCAGAGTGAATGCCGAATCTGATTCTGCTCCACAATCGTCAATCTCGCTGCGTTAGAAATACTTTCTCGCAACGGCATCCCTACTAATTTTGAGTTGTGCCAGCGAGATCCCGTTCTCCGCGCCTGGCTGAAGGCAATCTGAACATTAGGTGTCAACCATGCACCCAATCGATTGGCAATGCCGGGTTTCGCATTCTGCTCGTGAATTAAAATCGGAATACCTCGAAGCCTAGCCACGAAATAACAAGGGGCGCTGACATAGCCGCCAAAACCAATCACCAGGTCAGTAGAAGTCAACAGCCCATAAGCTTCTCGGACCACCTTAAAAAAGGAGAAGGGAAGCCGCAGTAGCGCACCCGAAAATTTTCTCGGCAACGGGACTTTTGCCAATGTTACGAGAGCAAAGCCAGCCGCAGGAACAAGTTCCATTTCCAAGCCAGTTCGAGTTCCAATAAATTCAATCTCGATTTCCGGATGAAATGTGCGAAACCATCTAGCCACCGCGAGAGCTGGTTCGATATGACCAGCGGTGCCACCGGCTGCAAGTGAAATCTTTGTTGGCATTACTCGCCACCGGGAACACTGGTTAGACGAACCGCGGCTTTACGATTAAACAGTTTTATCCCGTGATCGCGACAAGCAATGTTGAGAACGAACGCAATTGCAAAAATATTCGAGATGAGAGAAGACCCGCCATAAGAAATGAAGGGCAGAGTCACGCCGATCACCGGAAAAAGTCCTACATCCGATCCTAAATTCACGGCTACTTGAATCATTAGCCAGCAGGCCACACCAGCAGCGGCATAGCGCGAAAATAAATCTTTTGTTTGAAGTGCCACTCTAAAAATACCAAAAATCAAAACTGCATAAAGCGACAGTACAAAGAGCGTGCCAAGTAAACCCATCTCCTCGCCGATCACAGAGAAGATAAAATCGGTGTTTGCTTCGGAAAGGTTGGCCCATTTTTGCCGGCTTGCACCGAGCCCGACGCCAAACCAACCGCCACTCGCCAAACCCATAATGCTGTGCGCAGTTTGCCAACCCGCAAATTTATAGTTCTGGGCCGAGAACGGGTGCAGTATTGCCGTGAAGCGATGCAATCGATTTGGTTGCGCCACAACAAAAGCACTGGCCATGCCCAAACCAGCAACCATTAAAAGAAGAAATTGTGAGATTTGAAGTCCGCTCACAAAGATCATGGAACCGGCTATTCCCATGACAATCAAAGCTGTCCCCAAGTCCTTCCCCACCATGATCAATGCGAGGACCAAAAGTACGCCCGGCGTGACCATCAACACTGGTTTGAAGGTGTGAGTCTTCACGCCTCGTTCTTCATACCTACGAAGTTGCAACGCGCAAAATAGAATCAAACCAAATTTAGCAAATTCACTTGGCTGGACGGTGAAGGGTCCGACCCCGATCCAACTGGTATTTCCATTAATCGTTCGTCCCAGCCCAGGAAAGATGGGCAAGAGGAGGATTCCCAAACTGAGAATAAGCGCGACCCGAGCAATCTTGCTCCAAGCCACAACCGAGAATCTAAAAGCCAGAGCACCCGCGCCTAATGCGATTGCTAAAAAGAGAAGTTGTTTCACCACAATCGAATAGGTGTTCCCACTCTGTTCGTAGGACTTAACCGAAGAGGCAGAAAGCACCATAAGCAGTCCGAGACTGACCATGGCCATCACAGGGATAGTGATGAGATAAATCGTTGAATTGGGGCGAGCCAAAAATGTTTTCTCGGTCATGACGGCATGTGCTCTCTGACCATCGCAGCGAAGAGATCTCCTCGTTGGGCATAATTTGTAAATTGGTCCATCGATGCGCAGGCAGGTGCAAGAAGGACGGTGTCTCCTGACTCTGCGAGACTCTTTCCTGCTGCCACTACTTGGCGCATCAGGTCTTCTGGTCCATGGCTCGAATCAACAAAAATAATTTCAACCTGAGGGGCATATTTCTGCAAGGCATCTGCAATAAGTTGGCGGTCTTGGCCAATCAGAATTGCTGCCTTAATTCGGCTCGAGGCCCTCTGAACGAGTGAATCCATTGTCGCGCCTTTTGCCAAACCCCCAGCTACCCAAATCACTGAAAAGAAGGAGAGAAGGGATGCAGCCGCGGCGTGGGGATTTGTTGCCTTGGAATCATTAACCCAAGAAACATCATCAATAACCGCGATCAACTCTTGCCGATGATGGTCAGTCTTAAAATTTTGCAATCCTGTCTGAATCGCCTGGTAAGAGATTTTTAAACTCAGGGCCAGCCCAATCGCGGCAAGAGCATTGGAAACGTTATGTGGGACAGTGGGTTTGATATCGACTAATTCGGCAACAAATTCTGCTTGAGATGGATCGGCGTTGAACGCCCGATCAACCAGCAGCTCTTCCACTAATCCAAGTTCGCCCGGTGCTGGGGTGTTCAAGGAAAAGTAAATTTTTCGAACCGAGTGGGCGAAGCTTCGACTCGCAACTTCCACATCATCAAAATTCAATATTGCCGTTCTGGTGTGATCGAGTAGGCGCAATTTCGCATTCGCATAGGAATCGAAAGATCCATGCCAATCAATATGGTCCTGAGCGATATTAAGGATTGCAATTGCTTCATATTCTGGAAGTCGGCTCCACTCAATTTGGAATGAGGAGAGTTCCAGAGCTAATACGTCATAAAGCTTGCCACTGGTCAAAACTTCGATAACCGGATTCCCAACATTTCCGCAGGCCACTCCAGCCACGTCGGCCGCCTTAAAAATCGATTCCACCATTTTGACTGCCGTAGTTTTTCCATTGGTTCCGGTTAACGCAACCCATTTTTGTTCGGGCGCAATCTCACTTTTTACGAGCCAAGCAAGGTCTAATTCACTCAGGATTTCTACTTGTGCGCTTCGTAAAGCCAGAACCTCAGGATGATTTAAACGCCAGCCCGGTGAAACAATGGCTAGATCAAATTTCTCATCCTTTGGCAACGTGGCCGCCGAAGAAACGCCATGAACGAGACTTTCAACATCATCGATTAAAGAAACGTGGCATTTCTGATCGATGAGAAATTTTACGACCGCGCGACCCGTAACTCCGCCGCCGAGCACCACAACTTTCTTATTCGCAAGTTCTGCGAGAAACGACATTTTAAGAAACCACCCACTGTGCGTAAAAAAGTCCTAGACCGGTGGCAACAGATAATCCAGCCAGTATCCAAAATCTAATAACAATTGTTACCTCGCCCCAGCCCACCAATTCAAAATGATGCTGAAGAGGCGCCATTTTGAAAACTCGTTTACCACCAGAAAGCTTAAAATATCCAGTCTGGATGATGACTGATAGCGTGATCAGAACAAATAATCCACCCAGGGCTATAAGGAGTAATTCGGTGCGAAGCGTAATCGCTAGCGCCGCAACCGCGCCCCCGAGGGAGAGTGAACCGACATCCCCCATGAATATTTTTGCAGGGGACGCATTCCACCAAAGGAAGCCCGCGCAAGCGCCAGCGAAGGCAGCCGCCACAACTGCGACATCTAAGGGATCCCGAACGGCGTAGCACTTTGCAACATGGGTCACGGCACATCCCTGTCCGAACTCCCACACTCCAATCAGGACAAAAGCCAGAAAGGTCATAATCGAAGCGCCTGTCGCTAAACCATCGAGTCCATCGGTCAGATTTACTCCGTTGCTGGTTCCGAGCACCATGAAAATAATCCAAATAACAACTAGTACGGAGCCCAAAACCAAAGAGGTATCCCGGACACCAGACAAATGAAGTGAAATCGGGGTTAATCCGTCATCATCCTTGAAATGAATGCCTACAACGGCGAACACTCCAGCAACTACCGCTTGACCAAAAAGTTTCTGTCTGGCATTTAATCCCAACGAACGTTGCTTGGATACTTTTAGCCAATCATCTGCCAACCCGACAAGGCCAAGGCCAAAGACCAAACCGAAAATCAGAAATGCCGAAGCGCTGACTGAACTTCGAGTCACCAAGTGACTAATCAAATAGGCAAGGATGCTCGAGAGTATGAGAACCACCCCGCCCATCGTGGGGGTGCCTCGTTTGGTGTGATGAGTCGTTGGTCCATCATCGCGGATAAATTGGCCGTATCCGCGCTTGGCCAATAGCTTGATAAAAATTGGGGTGAGAAAAATACTGAGAAATGCCGAGATAGCGCCTGAAAAAAGAATCTCTTTCACGACGTCGGCCCAATCCACGGTGCCATTAACCGGGTGGCTAAATCATCTAGGTGCTCTGACCTCGAGGCCTTGACGAGAATCACGTCTCCGGGAGCAAAAAACTGCGAAAGTACTGCTGCGGCATCAATATTGGAGTACTTATGCATAGTGGTCTCTTCACCCATCTTCGTCGCTACTTCATCGCCTCCGCCGCCCGCAACGTGCTCGGTCACCGTCAGATCAAATAGGTCAGTTCCAACTGCCACGAGGTGATCAACCCCGATATCGGAGACGAGTCTGCCAATGAGTTGATGCTCCAGCGCAGTGGACTCGCCGAGTTCGTTCATCTTCCCTAAGAAAGCCCAGGATTGGCCGCCACGTTCTTGAGCAAGGAGAACTAAAGTTCGCAACGCGGCAGACATGCTCTCCGGGTTGGCGTTGTAGGCATCATTAATCAACAGAATTCCATTTGCCTCGTGCAACTCCATCCGCCACTTACTGCTTGCCTCCGCCGTGGAAAGGGCTGCAGCAATGGATTCAATGGGGATTTCGAGCACGGTTGCGACCGCCGCTGCGGCGAGTGCGTTGGGGATTTGATGCAGGCCCAGTAGTTGTAGACCGACGGCTTGACGCCCAGCCGGAGTGACGAGGTCAAAATGAGCCCGACCTTCACGGAATTCGATATCAGCGGCTCGGACATCACAACTAGATTTTTCGCCGAAGTGAATCACCCGATTAGGCAACGCTTTTGCCATATTTGGAGTGTATTCGTCGTAGTCTCCTAGAACTGCCGTTGCGGTGGAATCGAGTCCAGTAATCAATTCACTTTTCGCTTGCGCGATGAGATCTCGAGAGCCAAATTCCCCGATGTGCGCTCGACCAACGTTCAGAACTACCCCAACATTGGGTCGCGCTATCTCGACCAAAGCGGCGATGTCGCCAACGTGCCGAGCACCCATCTCCACAATGCAATATCTCGTTGTTTCATCACAGCGAAGTAAAGTTAATGGAACTCCAATTTCGTTGTTGAGGTTTCCTGCCGGAGCCACTGTGGGGGCAACGATGCTGAGCATGTGACCAAGCAAATCCTTGGTTGTAGTTTTACCTTGAGAGCCGGTTATTCCTATTACGGTCAAATTCGAAAGTTTGTCTCTTACATAACGGGCAAGTTGTGCCAAAGCCTCGCCGGTATTCGCCACCACCACTGCAGGCAAACCCATATCTCGGGCAGCCAGCACTATTTTTGCGCCTTTGGTAATTGCCTCTGCTGCGAACTCATGGCCATCAACTTTTTCACCTCGGAACGCCACAAAGAAAGTCTTGTCATTAACCAAGCGAGAATCGATGACTGGATTCTGGTCGAGAACCATTTCAGGTGATACTTGATGAATCGTACCGTGCACTATTTCGGCGAACTCGCGAACGGTCAGGTTGATCATGATTTCGCCTCGATTGCTCGAGCAAGTTCAATACGATCGTCAAAGGGATATTTAATTCCCTTGATCTCTTGACCCGTTTCGTGCCCTTTTCCAAGAACGATGACAATATCTCCCGCAACTGCCAGATCTACTGCCGCCTGAATTGCGAGACTGCGATCCACAATGGCTCGCGCGTCGTCATTTAACGCAATTTCGCCAATCATCTCAGAGAGAATAAATTCTGGATCTTCACTTCGCGGATTATCGCTGGTAAATATTGCACAATCAGCCAGTTCAACCAATGCTCGACCCATGATGGGGCGCTTGAGTCGATCCCGATCTCCGCCACAACCCAGTACTGCAATAATTTTTCCGCTGAAACCTTTGCGAAGCGTCGAGAGAACTCGCCTAACTGAATCTGGCGAATGAGCAAAATCCACGAGGGCTGTGAATGGCTGGCCTAGAGAAACATTTTCAAGCCGACCAGGAACTGCCTGAAGGAATCTCATATTTGCCGATATGGCAATAGGGTCAAGTCCCGTCTGGACCGACAAAGCCATCGCCATCAGAGCGTTATCAAGGTTATGGTCTCCGATAAGAGGAAGGTAACCTTCAATCAGTATTCCGCCAGTTCCACGAATGGCCACCTCGTATCCCTGCCGGACCGAAGTGATCTCGTTGTAAAACCAATCTGCCTTGGAATTATTACGAGAAAGTGAAACCCAAGGTATTTCGCATTGTGCAACCAGCCTGCGACCAAAATCGTCGTCAATATTTATGAAACCAATATCGGAATATTCGGTGGTGAACAATTTTGCTTTTGCGAGAAAGTACTCCTCCATCGTGCCATGAAAGTCGAGATGATCCTGAGTTAAATTGGTAAACGCAGCAGCCACATAGTGAGCGCCCCGCACTCGCAACTGGGCCAGGGCATGGCTGCTCACTTCCATAACAAAATTATCAATATGTCGCTCCACCATCATGGCAGCTATGCCTTGAAGTTCAGTCGCTTCTGGCGTCGTGAATCGAGTGGGAAATTCATCTCGGCCAATCGAGATTCCTACAGTTCCGAGGAAACCAGTCTCACGACCTTCGAGTGACCACAATTGCTGCAGTAAAGAACTGGTTGTGGTTTTACCATTCGTACCAGTAATGCCAACCGCCGACAATCTTCTAAATGGATGACCGTAAATCCAAGCCGAAATCTCGCCCGCTTGCTGGCGTGGATTACTGATAACGAGGGTGGGTAGCGAGTTTGGATGGCGCGCACCAGCCTCGTCGGTCGCTACGGCAACTGCACCCTTCAGTATTGCTTGCTCGATAAAGGCTGCACCATGGACCGTTGCGCCTGGTAACGCAAGAAAAATGTCGCCGTCCTCGATCTCCTTAGTGTTGCTTGCAATCCCGGTGACCGCGACGTCACGATCAATGCCTGGCACGCCCAAAAACTCGGCTAACGCGTTAACCGAGCGCGTGATAACTGTTAAGGGTCTCATCCAGCTATCGAATCGTGAGTTGAAGTGAAGAGGTGAGAGTGTGTTTTAGGGTAAACGCGGGCTTCTTTTTTGCTGCCACGGCCTCGGCAGCGGTCAATGGATAAGTCTTGGTAAGGCTCGGAGTAGGAGCGATGTTCTTTGCTTGGAGCACAAAACTCATTACTTTTTTGAATACGGGACCACCAAGTGAGCCACCCCAGTGCAAACCTTGTGGATCTTGAATCGTCACACTCACAACATATTTCGGCGCATCGGCTGGCGCAAATCCAATAAATGAGGCGGTGTATCCGCGGTAGCACCCACAAGTTTCATCGATGCGCATGGCCGTTCCAGTTTTACCGGCAACCCGATACCCAGGAATTGCCGCAGAAGGTGCCGTGCCGTTTTCGGAAACCACACTTTCCAACATGGTTCGAAGTTCTGTGGCAGTACTCGCACTGATTACACGCTCGGTTGGTTGCATGGGAGTTGGCGAATAGTTACCGCTCGCATCAATCTGTCCCGCCACGACATTGGGAGTAACTCGAACGCCATTATTTGCGATGGTGGCAAAAACGCTCGTGGCTTGAAGCGCAGTTACTGAGTAACCCTGACCAAACGCAATCGTAGGGGCCGATGTATTTGACCACTGGTCGACGGGGTGAAGGATTCCTGCAGATTCACCCGGTAGGTGTGAATGTGTATTCTGTCCGATTCCAAATTTGGAGAGATAGTTATAGAGAGTGGCGTTTGAAAGCTTCTCCCCCACTTGGATTGCCCCGGTATTGCTTGATATTGCTAAGAGACCCGTCGTCGTCAATTTTTCCGTTGGATGCTTCTCGTGATCGTGAAATGTTCGCCCACCCTTTTTTAGAGTATAAGGAATAGTGAAAATCGTTTCAGGGCCGATCTTCTTCTCTTCCAAAGCCGCCGCGATGGTCATAACCTTTCCCGTCGAGCCAGGCTCATAAACATCTTGGACCGCAGGATTACGAAGGCTTTCTACAGTTATTGTCTTCTTGTTATTCGGGTCGATATTGGGCGAGCTCGCCTCTGCCAAAATTGCACCGGTCTTGGGATCCATCACAATTACGGTTCCAGATTTCGCATGGGCACTCTTGACCGCCGCGGTAATGGCATCCTGTGCCACCCATTGAATATCCCGATCAATGGTTAATTGAATGCTGGTTCCAGATTTTGCTTCAGTCCTGATTTGTTGCGACCCTGGAATAATTGTTCCAGCACCATTCGCATAAACATATTTTCCATCAATTCCAGACAGGGTTTGATTCATACTGCTTTCGAGACCGGAGGCTCCATCTCCCGCATCATTTGTGACACCAACAAGTGAAGAGGCGAGCGAACCAGTCGGATAACTGCGAATGAATCCTCGTTCTGAGAAGAAGCCAACAATTCTTTTGGCGAGACCGCCCTTTTCTTTCATGACCAAATTGTTATAGGCCAGAATTTGATCATTAAGCTCTTGCCACACAGCTGGAGTCACATTCTTTTCAATTATTTTATAACGCAGGACTCCGGTGAGCAGCCCTTGAAGTTCCGAAAGTTTCATATGCAATATTGGAGCCGCGACCGCAGCCGTTTTTGCCGGATCGGCAATCATCGTTTGATCAACAATCACCGTAAACGCAGCAATGCTTCGGGCGAGTTCGACACCATTGATATCGGTTATCGTGCCACGTGGGGCGAGGAGTACTGAAGAACTGAGGAGTTCGCTTTGCGCTCGAGCCGTATAGCTCTGTGCTTCGACTGCTTGAACTTGTACCAAGCGAAGAGCTAGGACCAGCAAAACGGTTAGTGAGGTTGCTAATAACTTTCGTATTCGAGATCTCACCAAATTGTTGTGCGCCATTATTGCGTGACCTTGACGCTTGGACGAGTAGGTACTCCGCCTTGTTCTGAAACTTTAGTAACATCGATAAACTGCAAAGAATTTCCCGGCACCATTCCTATTTTTACTGCCAGCGTTGCAAGTTGATCCGGCGAGGACTTGAAAGCTAACTGTTGAATGAGGGCATCTCTCTGATCGAGTGCCATATTCGCTTGATGTTTTAGCCGTTGTAGTACGAAGGCGTCTTGAGTGAGAAGGGTATTGATCAACAAAAGTGAGAGCAGGCCAGCAAGGAATATTCCAGCCAGAGCTGCAATAAATTTTCGGGGGTGTGCTGATTGGGCATTAGCAGAGACGGCCGCCGTGATTATCTTGAGCCGCGGACGTTGGCCCCAATCAATGGACGGTGGAAGAGTGGAAATAGCCATTACGCAGCCACTCTTTCGATGGCACGAAGTCGCATGGAGCTTGCACGAGGATTTGCTTCAACTTCATTTTCGGTGGCGCTCTCACTGCCTCGGATGACAAACTTAAACTTCGCCGCTGAATTTGGTAATTCGACTGGAAGGCCGCGAGGCGTGCCAGATTCGGTCACCTTGGTAAAGAAAGATTTAACGATTTTGTCTTCGAGGGATTGATAAGCCATGACAACAATACGGCCGCCGACATGCAGTGAGGCAAGTGCCGCGGGAATCGCTCGCTCTAAGACATCGAGTTCATGATTTACTTCGATCCGCAACGCTTGAAAAGTGCGTTTTGCAGGATTGCCGCCGGTCCTGCGAGCAGCGGCGGGAATGCTGTTCTTGACGAGTTCGGCAAGTTCCTTCGTCGTATGAAGGGAATCGGTGGCACGAGCCTTGATGATGTTCTCGGCGATATTTTTTGCGAACTTCTCTTCGCCATAATTTCTAATTACGCGAATCAGTTCACCTTTGGAATACTCCATGAGCACGTCAAAAGCGCTAATCCCAATGCTTTGATCCATTCGCATGTCCAGTGGCGCCTCTTGCGAATAAGCAAAACCACGTTCTGCAAGATCCAGTTGCATAGATGAAACTCCAAGATCAAAGAGAATCCCATCAACCCCAGCAATTGCATGTTCATCGAGCACTTCAGAAATTTCATCGTAGACACAATGGATTATTTGAATTCGATCGCCAAATTGCGCGAGGTTTACTTGTGCAATAGCAATGGCCGAGAGGTCGCGATCAAATCCGATGACGCGAAGGTGAGGAAATTTTTCCAACAGTGCTCGGGTATGGCCACCGAGACCGAGCGTCGCATCGATGACGATGGGTGACGCTGCAGCGATGATTGAAGGGCTAAGAAGGGCAATACATCGATCGAGAGCTACTGGCGTATGTTGCATGTTCTCCCCCTCTCCCGCGTTGCCCATTAAAAAAGCGTTGATGACATGCCACCGTGAAATCTGACTCTCTGCTCTGGTCATCGTCGCCCGACGGATCTTGGGGAGAGCGGCGCCGGGGAAGGGGCGCCGCCTCTTGAGGTCGACGATGGCCACAACAGAGAGGGCCAATCTGAGTTAGAACAACCCGGGCAGCACCTCCGTGGAGACATCCGAGAAAGTGCGCTCTTGTTCCGTCAAATATGTGTTCCAGGCGCTTTGGTCCCAAATTTCCAGCCTGGTATTAGCGCCGATGACAACGCACTCTTTCGCCAAGTTGGCATAAGTTCGAAGTTGGTTCGGGATAGTGACCCGACCTTGCTTGTCCGGTACCTCATCATGGGCGCCAGCGAACATCACGCGCATGTAATCTCGAGCGGATTTTTCGGTTACTGGTGCCTGTCGGAGTCGATCGGTAATGGCAGCAAACTCAGTGGCTGGGAAGACGTAGAGACAGCGCTCTTGACCTTTGGTAATGACTAAGCCCTGTGCCAATTCATCACGAAATCGCGCAGGCAAAATAATTCGTCCTTTTTCGTCGAGTCGGGGTTCGTGGGTGCCAAGAAACATCGGCGCACTCCCCTTCCCTCGTACAGCGCCCCTAATTCCCCTGAATTAGGCGCTTTCCACCACTTTACTCCATTTATCTCCACTTTCAACCATATTTCGCCAATTTTCTGCTTTTATCGGGAAACTTTCGCCCTCAGTTGGCTCGGGTAACGGGGCATAAAAAAACCACCCCGGTCGGGGTGGTCAGCAATAACGGTGGTTTTAGTTAAGGACGACTAGTTTTCAAAATTACGGCGATCCCAGCGCTCCTCTAATCGTGAACTCCAGGGAGCCTTCTTCGGCTTTGCTCCGCGCTCGCCCCGCATAGCGTGAGTTGGCCCAGCGCCTCCGAGATTCGAGAAAATGAAGACCACGCCGATTAGGGCCACGATAAAACCAACGATTCCCACCGGGATTGTCTGCGAAATCAAGCCAGTTAGGAGGATTGCCATTCCGCTGAGCAGAAGAAGGGAGCCAATGAGAACTCGGCTGGATTGGCGGGTTCGGGCCTTGCCGGTCATAGTAGAAACTAACCGTGGGTCATCCTGCTGCAGGGCAGCTTCCATCTCGGCCAAGAGTCGGCGTTCATGATCGGAGAGCGGCATGTCTAGAGAATAGAGCAGCCGCAGCAAGTTAGAAAGTCCAACTTCCCTCGGCGCAGGTTAAATTCATGATAAATCAAGCACTTACTCATCAATTTTTGGATTTTCCGCCGTTCCAGGTCGAACTAAACGCGCCGGTCGGACGCTGCCCTTACCAAATCGGGCGCTGGCTTGATCGATAGCCGCTTCGGCTTCTCGCCACCCCTTCTCGCGCTCACCCAAAAAGAGCTGCTCATGAGAATCGGAGGTGGCGCGCAAGCCTTCAAAACTCACCCCAACCAATCGCAGTCGCGCCCGATCCAATTTGAGCGCCTCGTAAAGTTTTCGCACTACTTCATAACTCTCTTGTGTGCCATCAATGGCACTGTCAAGGGTCTTCGACCGAGTAATGGTGCGGAAGTCAGCAAAGCGAACTTTGATACTTATTGTTTTGGCAGACATCTGTCGGCCTCGAAGCCTTGATGTGGCGCGTTCGGTTAATCGCAGAAACTCGCGCAAAATCAACTCTGGATCATCTATATCAGTACCGAATGTCTCGGCCGCGCTAATGCTTTTATCTGGTTCATCCGGTGCTACATCTCGATAATCTCGACCCCAGGCTAGTTCAAAGAGCGATGCGCCTGCGGCTTCGCCGAGCGCGCGAATCAACGTTTCGCGCGGGGTATGAGCAATATCTGAAACAGTACGAAGACCTAACCGAAGCAACTCTTCATTTGTTTTTGGTCCGACTCCCCAGATATCGGATACGGGTAGCGGATGAAGAAAATCGAGAACTCGATCTGCCGGAATTTCCAACATGCCATTAGGTTTGCAATGTCCGGAGGCAAGTTTGGCAATAAATTTTGAATTGGCGATGCCAACCGAACAAGTAATTCCTTCCTCGGCTTCTACTTGAGATCTAATTTTGGCAGCGATCTCGCGACCAGTGCCAAGCAATCTTTTTGAGCCAGTTACATCGATAAATGCTTCATCTAGCGAGAGCGGTTCTACCCACGGCGAAACCGAGCGAAAGATTTCCATAATGTGAGAAGAGACTTCGCTGTATCGCTCGTGCTCTGGTGGAACAAAAATTGCGGAAGGGGCCATTCGTCGCGCCCTGGAGACCGGCATTGCCGCACGAATTCCAAATTTTCGGGCTTGATAATTAGCTGATAAAACAACGCCTCGAGCGCCAGCACCGACCACTACTGCTTTCCCCCGCAGTGTCGGATCATCCTTCTCGGCGACAGAGGCATAGAAGGCATCCATATCTACATGCAGAATTGTCGCGAGGTGCGAGGTGCGAGGCGAGGCAGAATTGTCAGCCACTGATGGGTTCACAAACTGCGAGATTACGCCACTTTTCATAAGAGTCGGAAAGTTCCCACGCATTACTCGCGCGCAGCGATATGCCGCGCGGTCCAGTTCTTCTAATCACGCCGCGAATAAGAAATAACTTCGAACGATAGAGAAGGTCGGCACAGCTTTGTTGCACATCTTCAAAGAATGTCACGTCATTACACCCATAACCATCATCTAAGGTAAGAAAAATAACGCGCCGCCCAGAACGTACTGGTGGAGTTTGGAGAGCAACCTTGACCCCAGCAACAAGAACCGAACTTCCAGAGCGTTGGTGGATAAGGTCTGAAGATCGAATGGCCCCTATCTGGTTAAGAAATTCACCGTAGAACTCCATCATGTGATGCGAAACATCCATGCCTAGAACATCTATTTCATGACGCACTCGCTCGCTGGGAGTGAGATCAGGTAATCCGCTGGTGAGCAATTGCGGTGGTGTTAATCCAAGCGTTAACTGTGATCCGCCTAGATGTTTCTGATTGCCCGAAAGTCGACCAATATCTTGCAGGTGAAGTAATAAATCTCGGCGATTGATATTGGCACTGGATTGATACAACGAATCAAAGGCTCCGACAAGAATGAGCGCTTCGGTACTGGGTCTGCTGGCGCCGGATCGGAGAACAAAATCTGGAATATCTTCATAGGGCTGGCCTGCGAGAATGCTGTCGATCTCGCCATCACTGATGCCATGCAGATCTGCGAAAGCGATCCGAATGGCGTAACCGCGAGCATCGGGAAGTTCTAATGAAGGACCAGTGCTCTGCAAATTCGGTGCGATATATGGGGCACGAGTTGCCACATCGCTTCGCTCTACTCGATAGGTGCGATCAGATCGATTGATATCTAAGGCAGCAATAGTTACTCCCCATTGTCTGGCTTCATCCAAGAGCAACCTCTTGGGATACATCCCCGGATCGTGAGTGAGAGCCCCGGCGATAAAAGCCGCGGTGTGGTGAGTCTTTAACCAGGCCGATTGATATGTCGGTAGCGCAAAAGCAGCGGCATGGGCCTTGCAGAAACCAAAAGAGGCAAAAGCGCGTAGGACTTCCCAGACTTCGTTAACAACAGTGTAGGTATAGCCACGGGCCAGTGCTGCTGGATAGAACCAATCACAGACCTCTTGTTGCCCATCAATCGTGCCAAGTTGTCGCCGGCGTTCATCAGATTCTGCCAAAGTTATTCCAGTCATGATTGCAATAATGCGAATAACCTGTTCATGAAAAACAACAACCCCTTCGGTCTCTCGAAGTACCTCGTCAAGATTGGGGTGAATGCTCACTCGCTTTCGCTGGCCATGGCGCGAATTAAGAAAAGGCGTGATCATGTCACTCTTGACTGGGCCCGGTCTAAAGAGCGAGATATCAATAATGAGGTCGGTAAAAGTCTCGGGGGCGAGCTTGCCAACGAGTTCGCGCTGGCCTGGACTCTCAACTTGGAAGATTCCTAAAGTCCTCGTGGACTTTATTAAGTCGTATGTTTTTCCATCATCTAATGGAACCGCATCGATATCGACTTTAATACCATCAACCTTTTCAATCTCCTGCAGTGCATAGGAAATAGCAGATTGCATCCGAACGCCAAGGATGTCTAATTTGAGCAGACCGATGGCCTCGACATCATCTTTATCAAAAACAATCATGGGATAACCACTGGCATTACGTTCCACAGCGCCGCGATCAAGTAAACCAATGTCAGAGAGCGCCACTGCACACGGGTGCATGGAGAGATGACGTGGCAAGCCATCCAATCGCCCAGCCAATTCAATTGCCATTCGCATAATCGGAGTGGTCAGGTTAAGGCTCTTGAGTTCGGGCAGATTCTCCAGCGCCTTAGCAATATTGCGAGCGCGAATATGTGGCAAAGACTTGGCGATTAAATCAATCTCCATCGGCGAAATTCCTAAAGCGGCACCGACATCGCGAATCGCATGGCGAGCGCGGTAAGTCTCGACCATAGCAACGGTGACACAACGAGAACTATTGCCCGGCTTGCTCCAATCGGGGTCGCCATACCTTTCAAAAACTGCGTTATAAATTTCTAACCGTCTAGCCGATTCAACATCGATATCAATATCAGGTAGTTCATTTCGCAGCGGCGAGCAGAAACGTTCCATAAGTAGCCCATATGTCATGGGCTCTACCCCTGAGATGCCCAGCAGATGACAGATCAACGACCCCGCGCCACTGCCTCGGGCGGCGACACGAATCCCACGACCGCGCGCCATATCCGTTATATCGGCAACGGTAAGAAAGTAAGACTCGTACCCCAAGGTTCGAACTGTGGCTAATTCCTCTTCCAATCGGGTCGCCGCAGCTATGGATGCTGCACCCGAATATCTGCGATGTAGCCCCACCTCGCATCGATCACGTAACTGAGCAACCAGCCCTTCGCGGTTCTTTGCACCCACAACTGATGGTTCTGGCAAATGAATCTCTCCGATGCCAATATCGCGTCGCGGTGAGAGCAGACAACGCTGTGCCCAATCATTGGTGGTAGCAAGCAAGGTCAAACCATTGCGTTCGCCAGCGGCTCGGGCAATTTCATCGGCCAACATATGCATCTGTTGGCTGGTTTTGAGATAACCCTCGCTGTTCTGCCGTTGTACATGGCGATGATGCAGCGGAACCAGATTGCGGGTCGCATCAAGGACATCCGCCACCGGACCATCAGCACGATCGCGCATTCGGGCCGCGTTAGTAAGGATGGCTGGCAGTGCATGATCACGAGCAAATCCCAACATCCGAGCCGCCAACGGAGTGGAGAATGCGCCATCACCTTTTGTCTGGTGCGATACACATTCCAGCGCTTGGTCAGCAAAGAGTTCGCGCAGTGAGTTATAGATAGATAAGGCCTCTTCATCGCGACGCGCAGCCAGAGCAGCAGCCAATTGCGAATCTGGACCATGTAAGAGCAAGAGGTCGGCTGAATATTGTGAAAATTGTTCGAGTAGCGGATACGTTAAAAGATTGGCTTCGCTGGCGAGGTTTATGGCTGTTACTAAGCGATATAGCGAAGGCAATTTACCGGCCTGCGCCAATATGGTGACTCGATATTTCTTATGAATAAGACTGAGGTTGACGCCCAGAATGGGTTGAACTGCAAACTTCTCACAACTCTGAGCGAATCGAATCGCGCCAGCCATCCCATCGCGATCGGTAAGTGCGAGTGAGGTCATCCCAAACTCCGCAGCCCGTTCAACTAATTGCGCAGGTTGCGCCGTGCCATATTTAAAAGAGTAGCCACTAGAAATATGGAGGTGAGTAAAGATAGATATTCTCTTCATGGCAGTCGGATACGGATCTAGAGTGGACGTGAGGTTGGACGAATGAGCCAGGTACCGGTGATCTCATCACGTTCAATTTCAAAGGTGGTCATGGCGCCAACAGGGGCCGCTTCGACTCGCCAGATTGCCCGAGCGCCGTCATCGAAAATGTTGCTCTCATTGAGATGGTGATTGCCATCAGCAATGCGATTCCACCAGCCACCAGATTCGCGCCAGCGCGAAACAATGGCGTGGACATGAAAATGGCGACCCTTGTACATGAACTCAATCGGCTCGCCTTCGGGCGCGATAACTCGAGCCTGGGGGGTGGGTGCAGGCTGGTCTGGGTTCACGGAGTATTCGAACATATGTTCGAAAGATAGTCACCTCTACCGACAGTAGCAAGATGCCAAAATCGGGACGGACCCCCGGTCTGCCAACGGATGAATATTGGTAAAACAGTCCGTGAAATATCGGGCAAAAGGGACAAATAGCCAGAACGAAATTCGATAACTGGCACTATGACCCCGTGGATATTGCCCTAGCGCTCGCCAGCGGCGCCTTCATTGGAGCCGTCCTTGGTTTTGTTGGGGCAGGCGGGGCGATGCTCTCGGTTCCGATCCTGCTCTACATATTTCACTTCTCCCCCAGCCACGCTACAACTGCAGCGCTGGCCATCGTTTTTGTCGCAGCGCTGGCTGGGACGATTCCAAAATTTCGCAGTAAAGACATTCTCTTTCGAGATGCCTTCTCCGTGTGGGGCATTGGTCTGGTCACCAATGTGGGCGCCTCTGTGCTCTCCAAACATCTCTCTGGAGATGTCATCGTTACTGGCTTCACTGGAGTTCTCTTTGTCGCTGCGCTCTCCATGCTTCGGGGTCCCGTTAAACCAGACCCAGAACGGCGAATTCCTGTTGGAGTATTGATTGCAATCTCTTTGATCATCGGAGCCATTACTGGATTGTTCGGAATCGGCGGCGGATTTCTCGCAATTCCCATTCTGGTTCTCTTTTACAACACACCGCAAAATAAAGCAGCCGGAACATCACTTCTCATTATTGCCTTGAACTGCTTTACCGCCTTCATCGCACACCATTCCATCTGGCATGAGATTCGCTGGTCAATTCCTGTTGCTATGGCAATTGCGGCTGTAGTTGTCACTATCTTTGCTTCACACTTCAGCGTAAAAGTTCCAACCTCGATTTTACGAAAATCTTTTGCCGCTCTCTTAATACTTATTGCACTGTATTCACTTGCCAAGACTTGGTTTTTATAAATCCGCTATGAACGAATCGTTCGGGATAAATAACCTGTAAGTATGAGAACTAGTGATGGAAAGGCCATAGCCACTGGCAAATTAATCGCATCGGCCAACCCACCGGTAACGATCGGACCTACGTAATACGAGAAGAGACTTATTACCGAAATCCGCGCGATCGCAATCGAGGGAGCAATCCCAGGGATGCGACCGGTCGCCGAGACGAAAGCCGGAACCATTGGTGCGATCCCAAAACCGGCGATAGCAAACCCAATATTTATAATCACCAACGCCACTTTCTGATGTGACGTTGAAAGTGGAATTGCCATCGCAATTCCAAGTCCGAAAGCAGCGCCCCCGATGTAGCCGCCAAGTTTTACCACTCGCTGTGGTGAGAATTTCATCATGAGCCAGTCGCCACTAAATCGACCAACAATCATGGCGATGGTGAAGCAAGCAAAAGCGCTGGCATCTAATCCAGTCGCGATATGCATATGTTCATGGAGCAAAATCCCGGCCCAGTCTGTCGCTGAACCCTCCGGAATCAAGCAACCGATAAGACCTATTCCCATCAACCACATCAATCCAGTTCCCTTACCGAACCATGCGAGCTTTGCCGACATTCCTTCTTCATGCCCTCGATGACCGTCAAGGGATTTGGGCAAGAGATTGCTTAACAGCGGTATGAAAGCGAAGAAGGTAACGATGGCAATCCCTAACAAATTGGTATGTGGGGAAACCTTGTGAGCTAAGAAGCCGCCAATCAGGGTCGAACAGAGCGCGCCAAGGCTCCAGCATCCATGAAAACTGGACATGTACTTGCGATTCAAGATTCGCTCGATTGCAACACCTTGGGTATTCATTGCATTGTCGATACCCGAGTAACCAAACCCCATAACAAAGAGTGAGCCGAATAAAGTCCATCTCGAATGTGCATTTGAGAGCAGAACCAGGCTTAAGGACGACAGCGGTCCGGAGAGGAAGGCAATTTTCTTGGTTCCAAATTGATGAATAAGACGGCCGCTTAATTGTGCACCGGCCAAAAGTCCCAGCGGACCTCCAACCAAGATAAAGCCAAACTGCGAGTTCGAAAGTAACAATGAATGTTTAATCTCGGGAATTCTTGGCACCCATGCAATCAGCACGATCCCCATCAGAATAAAACTGAGCCAGACCATATTTCGAGCCCGAATAGCGAGCTTTCGCTCAATTGCTGGTGTCAGGGATTCGATAATCACAATTACAGTACTTTAGGCGATTTTCCAAAGACTGATTCTCACTAAAGTACCGACATGGAAGCCGTGCTTAGAAATGCAAACGTCCAACGAGTTAAATCTGCTTTAGTCAAACTTGGACTTACAGGGGATATTCGCGCTCTCTCCGACAGCGCTCGCACTGCCCAAGAGGCAGCGGATGCTTTAGATATATTGGTTGGGCAAGTTGCCTCTTCAATAGTCTTCAAGTTGCCAGATCACTCTCCCTTGTTAGTAATCACAAGCGGCCGACATCGAGTAGACACCCACCTCGTTGCTTCCCATTTGGGCGTTGAGAAACTGCACCGCGTCGATGCAGATTATGTGAAAGAAGTTTCGGGTTTCTCTATCGGTGGCGTAGCGCCAATTGGGTGGATTTCCCCCGCAACAATTCTTATCGATGAAGCGTTGAATGACTACAAAGTTGTGTGGGCTGCTGCAGGCCATCCGCACGCGGTGTTCCCCACTACTTTTGCAGAATTAGTCCTCGTGACCGGCGCCCGGCCAATGATTGTTGGGGATTAATTCGGGCGAAATCCTTTTCGACTTTTGGTTAAAACTGTGAGTCGAAGATCTGGCGTAACCATGCAAAACCGCTTTCAATTGCGGGTATGGAAATAGTGTCATGATTTTTATCAGGAATGACATGCAAATCTGAGTTAGGAATCATTCGGTTCAAGTATCGAGCGTGAGCCGGTGGCACATCAACATCCTTCATCCCAGCCCAGAGCTGTACAGGTGACGAGATTTCCGTCAAAAGAAATTCCCATGGTTTTCCAAAAGCCAGCTGATCCTCTTTCAAGCCAGCGGATCCTTGTGTGAACGAATACTCAAGTCTTGCTAGAAAGTTCAAAATATATTCATCAGAAATTGGATTTTCTGGATCTCCTTCCAGCATCTCTTTAATTTGATCAAAAGTATATGTAGCCATGTTTGTAGCCTCCGCAGATAACTTGGCTTCAAAGGAGCCCATGTCATGTCTTAAGAGGCTCCACCACTCTCGGTTCTCATCAGACATCCCGTCAAGAAAGTCATAGTTCGCATCATCCACGGGTGCCAAACTTGAGATGACCAACTGAGCTAAACACCGGCTGCCGGAAAGATGACCGGCTGCCAACGCGTGAGGACCTCCGCCCGAGTTTCCGTAAATGGCGAATTTCTCGATTCCAAGAGCATCCGCAACTTCGAGATTTATTTTGGAAAGAGAATTGACACTGCGATCAGGATTCGCCGTCGAGCTTCCATAACCAGATCGAACAATCTCGATGATTCGAAATCTATTTTCATCCGCTTTTGCCTTCAAATTTGGGTAAATCGGACCAGCCATAGGCGTGCCGTGATGCCAAAAAACAACATCGTCGCTTTGTCCGTAATCAAAGTAGGCAACAATTTGACCATTAGAGCGAGTAAATAGCGATTCTTGCATCATAAAATGTTAGTCAGATTCGCCACCCGAGAAAAGGGCGGCCAGTGTCAAAACTTCGCCAAATGTTCGGACCGATGCCGAGCAGCTCCACGCCGTTTATCCGACCACATATGATGAACTTATTAAGTGCAATGGGGCACGACCAATTTTCGTCGGTAATTGATCGATTTTAGGGAGTCATGCATTTGAACGTGGTCCGAGCAAATCCAGGGAGCCTTCGCTACGAAATCTATGTCGATGAAGTCTTGGCAGGTTTCTTGACCTACCAGTTACAAGGTAACTCTATATTGCTCAACCATACGGAGGTATTCCCAGAGTTTGGCGGAAAAGGCATAGCCGAGGAGTTGGTGATGCACGTACTCAAAGAGGCGAAATCAAAGAACTTTGATGTTCTCCCCTACTGCCCGTACGTACCCAAAGTTATTAAACGGCACAACGCTGAATTTCTTACTCTCGTTCCCGAGGGACGGCGTGAAGAATTCGGACTTTAAGCAGGAAGTAATTCGCTCATTAGCGCCGTAACTCGTCCTTTGATTTGATCTCTAATAATTCGAACCGTCTCTAAATCTTTGCCGGCAGGGTCTTCGAGAACCCAATCTTCATATTTCTTGCCGGGAAACACGGGGCAGACATCGCCACATCCCATTGTGATAACCGCATCTGACTCTTGAACGGCTTCGGTCGTGAGAATTTTGGGAACATTGTTGGCGATATCAATCCCTATTTCGGCCATGACCTCGATAGCAACAGGATTGATCGATTCCTTAGGCTCGGATCCTGCCGAGAGGACTTCCACTGCCCCACCCGATAATTCACGCATAAATCCGGCTGCCATCTGCGAACGCCCGGCATTATGGACGCAGACGAACAAGACTGTCGGTTTTTCAGTAGCCATTTATCTCTCCCTTTTCGAGGTTAAAAATATTTGAACAAGTGCAGTTCCTAGCCCAGCGCCTATGACCTGCGCGAAGATAAACATTGGCACAGAGTGAAGGGAAATGCCCGAGAAAGTATCAGTAAATGAGCGCGCCAAGGTGACGGCAGGGTTGGCAAAAGATGTCGAAGAAGTGAAGAAATATGCCGAACCAATCCAGCCAGCGACGACAAAGGGGGCAGCTTTACCTTTACCTTGGGATCCCAAAATATTTATTAAAAATAGTAGGCCGGCCGTGGCCACCACCTCTGAGAGAAAATAGCCGCCTTCGGTTCGAATATGCCGTGAGTGCGATATTGCTGTATGGCTGAACATGGAATTTGCCAAGATAGCGCCGGTAATGCCACCAAGGAATTGAGCGAAAAGATAAAGAAGGAAATCTTGAAATGAAATTTTCCGTTGAGCAAGCGCCGCGAGAGTCACCACCGGATTGAAGTGTGATCCACTTATTTCAGAGAAAACGAAAATTAACAGACCAAGGGAAAATATGGTTGCCAATGCATTAATGAACAACTGCAGCCCGACATCCGAGGTCAGGTTTGTGGCCATAATGCCAGATCCGACAATGGCGCAGACTAAAACCTGCGTTCCTAGAAATTCAGCAGCATATTTTCTTAATGAAGTTGGCTTCATAACTAATTCCGCAACAAGATATTGAAAAGAATTCCTATACCGATGATTCCTAATGCCACGATGCCAAAATACGCGGCTAGCAATTTCGGCTTCATAACTTTTCGAAGCAAGAGAGCCTCCGGTAAGGAAAGTGCGGTAACGCTCATGCTGAAGGCGAGAAGAGTTCCCATAGGAACTCCCTTTTCGTGCAAAGCTGTAATCACGGGTATGACCGTGGCGATCCCTGAATACAGTGGAACACCTATCGCGGTCGCCGCAACGACTCCGAGAACAGGACCGAACGATACAAACTTCTCGATGGTGCTCACGGGAAGCCAGCCGTGGATTAATGAACCAGCTGCAACACCGATAAGAATAAAGATAAATGTGGTTCGCACGGTTTCGCGAGATTCCGAAAGGGCCGAATCGAGTCGAACGCGCAGTGATGGTTTGACTGAATTTCCGGTGGCATCGATGAGCATCAGACTTTTGACCGGGCGAACTTCAGTGCGCTCGGCAGTGGCGTATTGGCGCAAGAGAAGTCCGGCAATTACGGCAATAGCGAATCCAGTTGCCGCATACAGCCCAGCGACAGCCCAACCAATGGATGTAGCCAACAGGACAATGGAGACCTCATTGACGAGCGGACTTGCCACTAAGAATGAGATTGCTTGGCTGACCGGCACGCCACTTCGAACAAAACCCGTGAAAACCGGAACAGCGCTGCAGGAACAAAAGGGAGTCGCTACGCCAATTCCGGCGGCTACCCCATGACCCTTGAGAGTGTTCACTCGACTCATGTGATCCCGAACCTTCTCGGCGTCGATGAAAGAGCGGGCAAAAACTGCCAGCATCGTGATTGCGCCAAGTAAAGAGAGCAGACCGATGGCGTGTGAGATGAAAAAGGAAAGTGAGTCCCGAAATCTTGGCGAAAGTGCCGTCATGTGAGAAGAGAGAAACTTGCCGAACCAGTAATCGCTGAGACCGAAACTCGTGACTAGCGCTAAGAAAGTTCCGACAGATTTCCAGATCGGGGTGCCCGCCTGCAA
The DNA here is from genome assembly GCA_037133095.1 of Actinomycetes bacterium. Taxonomy (GTDB): domain Bacteria; phylum Actinomycetota; class Actinomycetes; order Nanopelagicales; family Nanopelagicaceae; genus CAIMZW01. The sequence continues at coordinate 56,751 of JBAXOT010000002.1, read as the reverse complement.
GCCTGGAGGGCAACATTCTTGGCCAACGCAACAATCTGAAGTCGTGTCGTCACAACAGGACGCGGAATCGACGAGCTCTAGGAATTTCGGCGATTCACTGAGGTTGATCGTCATTTTCTCTTGTGCTCCTATCGAATTATTTCGATATGACAGTATCAGGTCATATCGATAAACGTCAATGTGACGCGCTATACTTGATCTGTGTCGCACACCATTGGTTTAACTAAAGCGCCAAAAGTCTTGGAGAAAATGGCGGTTCAATTTAAAGCCTTGGGCGATAACACTCGATTAGAGATCATGATGGCGGTTGCCGCTGGGGAAAATGCCGAGGCATGTGTTTGCGACCTGACCCCCGATATTGGTCTGGCGCAAAGCACGGTCAGCCATCACCTGAAATTACTGGTTGATGCCGGGTTACTTTCCAGAACCCAGCGCGGAAAGTGGGCTTTTTATGCGCTTACCAAGGATGCACGCAGGCTATTAGGGTAATTCGAAGGACTTAAAGCAATCGCTTACCTCTAAAATATGGAAATGAAATTATCGACCCAGCGCTCTGGATCTGGAACACCACTTCTTCTAATTCATGGCATGGGTTCGGCGAGTACTGCATGGAAACTTGTCACCCCAGAATTGGCCAAGAAATTCACAGTCATCACCATTGATCTCCCAGGTCATGGCAATTCGGATTTTGATCCTCAGCAAGCAATGGATCCCTCAGCCCTCGCTGAATTGGTGCTGCAGAACATGCAAGATTTGGGGATCGAAAAATTCCATGTTGCGGGCAATTCTCTTGGTGGCTGGATCTCGTTAGAACTTGCCGCAAATTACCCGGAAATAATTCTTTCGGTTACTGGCGTTGCCCCGGCTGGGCTTTGGTTAACCCCCTGGAGTATGCGAGTCCCTGGTTCGGCTATTTCGCGTTACCTGGCGACTGGGCTACGAACCGTAGCGCCGAGCTTGCTCAAATTTCCATGGGGTCGAAAAATTGGATTCGCTGGGGTCAGCCCGCTGTGGGAAGAATTCGATTATGAATTGTGTGTTGATGCGACGTTGGCATTGAGTCGGGCGCAAGGTTATTTCCCAGCCTGGGATGGATTGTTAAGGAAGCGATTCGATAAAGCCATCTCTGCGGCGATTCCAGTAACAATTATTTTTGGCGATACGGACAACACCTTGCCAGCCCGAACTAGTCAGGAGCGAGTTCTGACTCCCCCTCATGCACGGTGGACCATTCTGCCGCAAAGCGGCCATGCGCCTATGTGGGACCACCCTGAAGAAGTCATTGCAGAAATTTTCGCCACCACAGGAATATCGGTGTGATCACCGCGCTCTACCTCTGGAAAGTTTCCTGGGGTTCGATACCTCGAGCAATCAGCCATATGGCTACAGACCAGGTTCGACTTCGACTCAATTCAGATATCGCATTTTCCAAATTGCTGGGAACTGGAAAGGGAAAGAGTTTTACGCCACGAGATGCCGACCTGAAGCGATGGGGTCTCTTAGTTACTCTTGATGAGGCAAAGTTAGATCACTTTGATAATTCCGCTCTTATCAACAATTGGCGAAAATTCTCGCAGTCGGAATATCGAGCCGTTTTGCACCCCTTGTCGGCGCACGGTGAGTGGTCTGGTCAAGAGCCATTCGCGGCCACTCCCATTGAAGGATGGGAAGGAGAAGTGGCGGCAATTACTAGGGCGCGGATAAAACCAAGGAAAAATCTGCTCTTTCTGAAATCTGTACCCCCGGTGGTGGAAAGTCTGCGCACCAGCCCTGGTTTGACATATGCGATTGGAATAGGTGAGGCACCGTTGGGTCTTCAAGGTACTTTCTCACTCTGGTCCAACGCTGCTGCGCTTCGCGATTTTGCCTATAAAGGATCCGCTCATGTTGGTGCCATTTCGGCTACGGAAACCGAAAAGTGGTACTCCGAGGAGTTATTTGCTCGGTTTGCCGTCATCGATCAGCGTGGTGAAATTAGTGGGCAACCCACACAAGATTAGTAAGGCAGAATTGCCCCATGTCGATGCGCCATTACCGCCCAAGAGGTGACCGACGTCGCGGACCATCCTTTGGGCAAAAATTGGGAATGTACCTAATCCTCGCCACCGCCGTGGGGCTTCAAATCGCCTACCCGCTGGTTCATGGAGTCGCGCTTCGAAATCTGACTCTGGCAATTGTCTACGTTGGCGCTACCACCATGCTGATTCACGCATATCTCTCGTACGGCGCCAAATATCTCTCGATTTTTTTCTTAGTGACATTTTCTTTTGCCCTGGTTATTGAGCAGGTCGGAAGCAGAACTGGCTGGCCATTTGGCAGATATCACTATGACCACTCACTCGGTGTTCAGATTGCTGGCGTTCCTTTGGTCGTTCCCTTTGCCTGGTTGATGCTCTCTCATCCCATTCTAATTCTCGCAAGAAGAATTTCACGGAACTGGATTTTTCTTGCAGGAGGCTTCGGGTTGATGGCCTGGGATCTCTTTCTCGATCCGCAAATGGTTGCCGCCAATCGTTGGACATGGAAGGTCTCTGGTCCCCACACGCCTTTCAATGCCGCGATTCCACTATCAAACTCTTTTGGGTGGTTGCTCTCTGGTATCGCGCTAATGGGTTTACTTAACGTCATACTTCCAAAAGAGCGCCGTCGCCATGGTGCAAACCAATCTATACCTGAAATCATGTTGGCATGGACTTTCTTTTCTGGCGTGATTGGCAATCTCTTTTTCTTTCATCGCCCGGGAACCGCGCTCATCGGCGGACTCTGTTTTGGTGCGATATTAGGTCCCTACTTTTTCAAAGCTCGCTTTGGTCGACCCGATGATCGTTAAGTGATGCTCTTCCTCATTCTCACATCAGTCGCCCTGTTCCTTACAATTCTTAACGCTTTTACAATGCGATCGGTCAAAGTCACCGATTCAGTACTCACCTCCGAAAGTGTCGCAATCTTGATACCGATGCGAAATGAATCATCAAATGTAATCGCCACAACCACGTCGGCTTTGGAGCAGACGTCAATTCCTGGACTAGCAGTTACAGTTCTTAATGATGGTTCCAGCGATAACACAGAAGATTTATTGAAGTCGATCCATTCTCCGAATTTTCGCTATGTGAATGGGCGCACCCTGCCGGAGGGTTGGCTCGGAAAGGTATTTGCCTGCCATCAGTTGAGCGCGGACGAGACCGCGGAATTCTTGGTTTTTCTTGATGCCGATGTGCGACTGCAGCCAACCGCCGTCTCCGCTGCGATAGCCACAATGAAACGGCTCAATTGGGATTTCATTTCGCCATACCCTCAAGAAATTGCCATTACTTTTGCAGAACGACTCATTCAGCCACTCTTACAGTGGTCTTGGCTGGCAAGCGTCCCGTTGCGTCTTGCCGAGAAGTTTCCCAATCGTTCGATGACAATCGCTAATGGACAGTTCTTTATTGTGAGGCGATCCGCCTACGAAGTAGTCGGCGGTCACGAGGCAATCAAAAACGAAATTCTCGATGATTTGGAACTTGCCCGATCTTTGATTGCAGCCAAATTTAAAGGTGGCGTTGCTGATGGATCTGCCGTTGCGCAATGTCGAATGTATGGGTCCGCACCAGATTTGATTGATGGCTACACCAAATCACTATGGCGAGCATTTGGTGGAATTCCTGGCTCAGTTCTCACGGTTCTCCTCTTTCTAGCAACCGGGGTCATCCCATTTCTGATTGCGATAAACGGGTCCTTGTTGGGCTGGTATGCATACTTTGCGATCGTCCTCTCGCGAATTGTCGCGGCGGCAAAGACAAAAGGTGCAGTAAACGCGGCGCTTTTGCACCCGCTCTCAGCTCTCTTCTTTATCTATTTAGTGTGCCTTTCCTGGGTTCGAAAAAGTCGTGGCGCACTTATATGGCGAGACCGATCGGTAGCGAACTAATGGCGAAAATTGTCGTTATCGGAGCCGGAATTGGCGGCATGTCGGCGGCTGCTCGTTTGGCTCGCGCTGGTCATACGGTCAGCGTCTATGAAAGTTCAGATCGAACTGGCGGTAAGTGCCGCACCGAATGGTTCGGTGACTACGCCTTCGATACCGGACCTTCTCTCTTGACCTTGCCCGCCATCTATCGAGATCTCTTCTTAAAAACTGGAAAACGCATCGAACTCCTTCTTAACATCAAACCAGTAGATCCCGCTTTTATCTACCACTTCGCGGATGGCACGTCCGTTACATTTCCCAATCTTTCGCTCTCTAAGACCTACACTGAAATCGAAAAGTCATATGGCAAGGTGGCGGCGGACGAGTGGCACCGACTTATGCAACGCGCTGAACATATGTGGGATGTGGCTCGCGGTCCGTTTATCGAATCCGAATTAACCTCGATCGCGGCTCTGCTGAAGCGCAAGAACTTTTTATCGGAAATGCGAGTCATTTCTCCCTTAACTTCTCTCCGAAAATTGACTTCGAAATACACCCGCGAACCGCACCTAGCGAAAATTGTTGACAGATATGCGACGTACACCGGTTCGGATCCGAGAAAAGTACCAGCCGTGATTCTCACTGTTGCCTTTGTAGAGAGCACCTTTGGCGCCTGGCATATCGAAGGTGGGATTGGCCAATTAAGTGTTGCGATCGAGGAACGCGCCCGCAAGCTGGGCGTCTCCTTCTTTCTCAACAGTCAGGTCACCGCGATTGAGAACGATGGTCAAATGGCTACTGGTATCACTCTCGCAACTGGGGAGAAAATCGACGCGGACATTGTGGTAGCCAATGCCGATGCCGAACTCGTCTACAACAAATTGCTCTCCACTTCATTGCGGGCCACGAAAAAGGCGCGTTCTAAACTCGCGGCTTCTGAAAAATCCCTTGCTGGTTTTTCACTGCTTCTTGGCTTAGATAATGCAAAGTTGGATCATTTGCCAAGAAAATTGGGTCACCACAATATATTTTTCCCGGAAGATTACGACCAAGAATTTAATGATGTATTCGACCGAAATATTCCCGTCACGGACCCGACGATCTACATTTGCGCTCCAGATGATCCTCTGATGGTTAAAGGTGAGAATAAAGAGTCATGGTTTGTCTTGGTCAATGCACCTCGCCACGATCCAGATCGCGGGTGGGATTGGCGTACCAACCCCCTCGAATATGCGGAGAAAATTATTGCCCGACTAGATGAACTTGGATTGGAAGTCTCTCCCCGGCTCGAAGTCATGGAATTCCGGACTCCATTCGATTTACAAAATACAGTGCAAGCCCCAGGGGGGTCGATTTATGGCACTTCCAGCAACTCTGCGAGATCAGCCTTCTTGCGTGCCAGCAATCGTTCGCCTCTGAAGAATCTTTATTGTGTTGGTGGTTCCGCCCATCCTGGCGGTGGATTACCCCTGGTGGGCATGAGCGCTGAAATTGTCGCGGACATTATTGGAAAAGCTCAGGCCTGATCTTCCTTCGACCCCGTACTCAAACGCAGGTAAGCAAAACGAAGTACGGAAACCAAGCTCCACGCCTGCATGAACAACCACACCATTGCAATAGGCTCGACAAAATCTAATTGCAGTTGAAATGCCACAAGGGCGATGGCGAGCAAACTGGCACGAACCGGGCGTTCAGCCAAAGTCACAATGCCAATCTCGCGAAGTTTTAATCCACCCATTCGCGCACGGGCATACTCTTGAGTTGCGGCCAGCAACCAAGCGATAAATACAACTTCCATGTGTGCGCCTAATTGATAGAAAGTCAGTGCCCAGAAGACTTCTGTTATCCGATCTATTACCGAATCCCATATCGCCCCGCGCACTGAATCTTTTCCAGAAATAATGGCAAGCGTCCCGTCAATGCCATCTGCCATCAAGGAGAGCGCCAAGAAAATTAACCCCCACCACGTGAGACTGTTTCGCCACAGCGCAATACCGAACAGCAAACCGGAGAGACTGACGAAATTGGGCGAAATTCGCAGAATCGCCAAGGGCTTAACGATGGCGTAAGAAAGAAATAGCCAACCTCGAACAAGTCCAGTTACCTCGGCGCCACCGTGGAGTTGACTCCAGCGCTGGTAAAAGTCAGCGCGGACCACGTTGGTCTAACTGCAGGTTTCGAGCAATCTGCATGGTGGCCGATGAACTATTCATTGTATAAAAATGCAAACCCGGCACACCAAGTTCCAACAATTCCAGGCTGAGGGTGGTCGCCAACTCCACGCCCATGGCATGGACTGCTTGCGGATTATCTGCCACTTCGGCGAATCTTTTCTCAATATGCGTAGGAATCGGAGTTCCTCCCAACTCGGCCATGCGTTTGAGCTGTTTAACATTGGTAACGGGGAGGATTCCTGCGATAACAGGAAGATGAGAACCACGCGAACGAAGTCTTTCGACTAGGGCCCCCCATCGCGCCGACTCAAAGAAAAATTGAGTTGTCGCAAAAGTAGCACCCAATTCTTCTTTTCGAAGTAAGACGTCGATATCTTTTTCAAAATTTCCAGCCGAAGCTGGATGGCCATCCGGGAAGGCTGCAACACCAATATCAAAGCCGCCGAACGCTTGGGCAAGTTCGACCAATTGATCGGCATGGTCAAAGCCACCGGGAAAGCTCTCCCAAGGGGCGCTGGGACCACCAGACGGGTCGCCGCGTAGCGCCAGAATGCTTGTGATTCCAGCTGCCTGATACTGCCCCAGCGTTCCAAGAAGTTCGGCCTTAGTCGACCCCACACAGGTGAGATGCGCCACGGTCGGAATTGCCGTCCGATCGGTCAACTCCTTGGTAATTCGCACGGTTCGATCTCGAGTTGAACCACCAGCCCCATACGTGACTGAGATGAAATCGGGGTGCAATTGCCGAAGCGTCGCCATTGCCTCCCAAAGCCGATCCTCACCCGCAACATCCTTGGGTGGGAAGAGCTCGATGGAGATTGAAGTTGCCGCCATAACGAGGGAGGGTACCGTTGCTACGTGGAAATTTCTCCAAATGCCAGTGTCACCGAGTTGCGCTTTGCCATAAACGAAATCCTTGCGAATTTCGCTAAAACTGAAGGACGGTACCTTCGCAGTATTGGCCCGGAACTCGAACCAGTCGCCGACGCACTCGAGCGCTTTGTCCTGGATAGCGGCAAACGACTTCGCCCGCTCTTCGCATCCGCCGGCTTTCTGGGGGTAGGCGCCCCGCTAACCAACGAAATATTGCAGGCGATTGCAGCCTTGGAATTGATCCACGTCTGTGCCCTCATCCATGACGATGTGATGGATGCCTCGGACACTCGTCGAGGTGCTCCCGCGATTCATAAGTTATTCGAACAGATGCACACACAACGAGAGATGGTTGGCTCGGCCGCCCAGTTCGGGATTTCTAGCGCCATCCTCTTGGGCGATTTGGCCCTGATTTGGGCATCAAAAGCCCTTCATCAATCTCGCATCTTGGCCCCGGCAATGTCTCGCGCCCTACCCGTCTATGACGAGATGCGAGTGGAGCTGATGGCTGGCCAGTATCTAGATGTCCACGAGCAAGCCCTTGGCAGCTCCAGTGTCGAGCGATCTTTGCGGGTAGCACGATACAAATCAGGCAAATACACCATCGAACGACCTCTTCATTTCGGAGCCGCCTTAGCCAGCGAAACCCCAGAACCTTTCTATGAAATTTATTCGGCTTATGGCCTGCCACTGGGCGAAGCCTTTCAGTTGCGCGACGACGTTCTAGGCGTGTTTGGCGATCCAGCTGCCACGGGCAAACCTGCTGGTGATGACCTGCGGGAGGGCAAACGAACTGTACTTATGGCCACGACTGTCGAGCGCGCAAATGCGGTCCAAAGAGAAGTGATAGAGCGACTCTTCGCTGACCCAGATTTAGATTTGGCCGGAGTCGAAGCCCTACGAACAATCATCGTAGAAACTGGCGCGCTGGAACATCTTGAAGCTCTTATCGAAAAACTGACAACTTCCGCCTCTGAGTCCATCGCTCACACGCGCCTTGCGCCAACCGGTGTCAATATTCTGCACGATCTCATTTCCATCGCAATTCGTCGAACAATTTAAGGACATTATGTCGGCTCGAGTAAAAGGTCCAACAGATCGCGTTGTGATAGTTGGTGCAGGACTTGCAGGTCTCAGTGCGGCGCTTCGCCTTGCCGGTGCTGGGCGACAGGTGACAGTAGTTGAACGTGAATCTGTTCCTGGTGGTCGTAATGGCTTGCTGCACAAAGATGGGTATGCCTTCGATACCGGACCAACCGTACTGACGATGCCCGACCTCATTGCAGATGCGTTGGCATGCGTTGGCGAAGAGTTAAAGGACTGGTTGGAACTCATCCCCCTCGAACCGTTATATCGCGCTTTTTATCACGATGGATCGCAGCTAGATGTTCATGCCGACACTGCGCGGATGCAGGAGGAAATAGCAAAAACAATAAGTCCTGCCGAAGCCATCGGTTACGGGAAGTACGTCGATTTCGTCACCAAACTTTATAAATATGAAATGAATGATTTCATCGACAGAAATATTGATTCGCCCCTAAACCTTCTCACTCCTAATTTGGCCAAGTTGGTTGCGTTAGGTGGATTTCGAAAATTAGCCCCAAAAGTAAATCAATTTCTCAAGGATCCGCGTACTCAAAAGGTTTACTCCTTCCAAGCGATGTACGCCGGTGTGAGCCCACAACAAGCGCTGGCCATCTACGCCATCATCGCGTACATGGATTCGGTGAATGGCGTTTTCTTTCCCAAAGGGGGAATGCACGCGGTGCCACGAGCACTTGCGGGTGCGGCTGAAAAACATGGCGTGGTCTTCAAGTACGACACGACTGTTACGTCCATCGAGCATGCTCACGGTCGAGCAACCGCAGTTATTACCCAGACTGGCGAGAGAATCGAATGTGATTCCTTGATTCTTAACCCAGATCTCCCAGTGGCTTGGCGGGAACTGCTCGGCCGGACTCCCCCAGCGGTGAAGCGATTGAAATACTCACCTTCCTGTGTAACTTTACTGATTGGTTCCAATAAAAAATACGATCGGTTGGCGCATCACAATATTCACTTTGGCCAGTCCTGGGATGGCGTTTTCGATGAACTGATCAACAAGCAGACGGTAATGAGTGATCCGAGCCTCTTAGTAACCGTTCCTACACACGACGACCCAAACCTCGCGCCGGCTGGGAAATCCTCCTACTACGTACTTTTCCCAGTTCCCAATCTCGATGCCAATATTGATTGGAACGCACAACGATCCACTTTCCGCGACCACATGATCGCCACTATGGAATCACGAGGCTACGAAGGCTTCGGAGAATCCATTGAGACTGAATCGATGACCACTCCGTTGGATTGGCAAGCCCAAGGTATGGAGCGCGGTGCACCTTTTGCCAGTGCACATACTTTCTTCCAAACCGGACCCTTTAGACCGAGAAATATGGCCCAAGGTTTTGAGAATGTTGTCTTTGCCGGATCCGGGACTCAACCAGGAGTCGGCGTGCCTATGGTATTGATCTCGGGCAGATTGGCAGCGGAACGGATTGTCGGACCTGTTAAATAACTAGACCCCGATATCTTCATTCCATAGCTCAGGCTCTTCCGCGATAAAGGTGCGCATCATCTCTTTGCATTCTTGCGAATTTAAATTGATGACCTCGACCCCATTGGCGCGCAACAAATCCTCCGCGCCCATGAATGTTTCATTCTCACCTAAGACAACTCTTGGAATTCCATAAAGCAAGATTGCCCCTGTGCACATATTGCACGGTGACAGCGTGGTGTACATCGTCGCTTGACGATAAATCTTTGCCGGCAGACGTCCGACGTTTTCTAAACAATCAGTTTCGCCATGTTTGATGGCGCTGCCTTCTTGCACCCGCTTGTTATATCCAGTGCCTAAAACTTTTCCATCTACAACCAACGCCCCACCGATGGGGATGCCACCTTCACTTCGACCTTGTCGAGCGGCGGCAATCGCATGGGCCATAAATTCCTGATCTGACATGGTTTTTCCTTCATCTCGTAGAAAAAAGGGCTAAGAGTCAATCTGACCCTTAGCCCCATTAATTCACAACTTTTACTTTTCGGCTTCGATTTTAGAGTGAGCCAATACGTAGTAAATCAAGAAGGCGAGGACGAAGCCCACCAAGAAGGTGATATCGCCAATGTTTGGAGACTTCTTAACAAAGTATCCCAGAACAAATTTGAACGATTTTCCATGACCCCATGTTTGGTTAACAAAGCCCCAAATAGAAAATGCCGTGGCCACTACAAATGCGATCGGGCCAGCGATATTTTCTCTATTGGAGAAGAGCAAGCCTTCGATGGACTTGCCTTTGCGGATCATCTTGTCTGCCAAGATGACTCCAAGCCAAGGTCCGATCCAATACGACATGATCAGCAGGAAGTTTTCGTAGTTGTTAGCAGGGTTTCCGATTGCAGCCTTAGCCAACAAGAATCCCAAAATTCCAAAGAGAATTGCTGAAATTGCCCGGCGAAGATGAGATCCAACCTTAAATCCGATGGTCAAGAATGACATCGAACCAGAGTAGATATTGAGAACGTTGGCGCAAATGGATCCACCAACGATGCCGATGAGCACTAATTTGCCCAGCCAGTTAGGCAGGAGTCCAGTGAAGTCGCTGGTTGGGTTGCCGGTATCAAAGAGGTGCAAGCCGGCAGTACCCGCAGCTGCGCCAATAGTTTGCAGCAGGGTGGCCGAGACAAATATTCCCAACCCAGCAGCCTGTCCGGCTTTCTTGCCACTTGTAGATGCTGGCAAGTAGCGCGCGAAGTCGGCTGAGAATGGATTCCAACCTGCGGCATAGCCGTAGACGGCGCCAACAAGAATCAGAAAGCCGCCAGGAACATGTCCCGCCCCCGCCATTCCCAGGTGAGTCTTGGAATTGGTGAGCGCCAGGATTCCAGCGATAGTGAATACCACGACCAAAAATGGGAAGAGGAATTTCTCCACCGCTTGGACCAAGTTATGACCAATAAAGGCAATAATAATCTGGACAATCACAACGATTAATAAAGATGGAACCGGCTTCATTTTTGTTAGGTCCGACAGTGCGAAAGCACCTGAAACACTATTAACTGCGAACCAACCGACACCTGCGGCTCCGGCATTGAGTACTGAAGGGATAATGTTTCCCAATTTTCCAAAGGCAGCTCGTCCAATAACCATCTGTGGCACGCCATACTTTGGGCCATCTTTGGTCAAAACATATTGACCTGCGGCGCCTAAGGCATTACCAATCACGATCGCCAAAACGGCTTGCGAAAAACTCAGACCAAAGGCAATAACTCCGAGCGCACCTACATAAATTGTGGCGAACTCAAGATTTGGGCTGGTCCAGGTGGCAAATAGTTGCCAGGCCTTGCCATGTCGATCTTTATCTGGAATTGCTTCGATACCTCCGGGCTCGACGGCGATGACCTTGTCGCCATATTCGCCTTCGCGATACTCCAATTTGCTCATATTGATGCTCTCCTAATTTTTTTGTTAGCCTGCTTCGAAATGGATGTGACTCATCTTTGAGGTAGGCGAGGTGGAGGGGCCACACCGCTTTAGTTGGGAGAACTCTCTAGCAAATTGAAGATAATTGTGGATTTAACACGCACGTTTTGAGAAATTGTGCGAGAAAACTCTCCACCAAACCTTTAGAGAGCTCGCGAAACCTTTTAGAAATACTTCGGAAACGGGATTTCAAACTAGGCGCGTTAGACATGAGGTATGAAGAGCGCCTTCGACGAGTTTTTCCCGTTCGAAACAGTAGATACCAACCTGCTGCCTCTGCTCACCAATCTGCTCAATTTGGGCTCGGCCGGCCTCATCGAGCGGGGCAAGATCCGCGATACCTACTTGTCCACGCAAGGCATTACCTTCACCCTCTCGGGAAAAGAAAGACCCTTGTCAGTGGATCTCATTCCTCGAGTTATTAATGCCCACGAATGGAACACGATTTCGGCCGGAGTCAAGCAGAGAATTCGAGCGTTGGAAGCTTTCTTAGCCGATGTGTACGGTCCGCAGACCATTATCAACGAGGGAATTATTCCCCGCCAACTTGTTACAAGTTCCGAACATTTCTTGCGTGAGGCGTACGGCATCAACCCGGCCAATGGCGTTCGCATCCACGTGGCAGGGATAGACCTGATCAGAGATGAATCGGGCACCTTACGCGTCTTGGAGGACAATCTTCGTTGCCCATCCGGCGTCAGTTACGTTTTGGAAAATCGTCGGACCTTGGCTCATGTGGTGCCAGAAGTATTTGGAAATTTTCATGTTCGATCTGTTGAAGAGTATCCAGAACAATTATTGCGAGCCTTACGTGCCTCGGCGCCCGAAGGAGTCAGCGATCCTATAGTCGCGATTTTGACGCCTGGAATTCATAACTCAGCACACTTTGAACATGCATTCCTGGCTCGGCGGATGGGAATTGAACTCGTTGAAGGTCGAGATCTCTTTTGCAAGGGCGGATATCTATATATGCGCACCACGAGTGGCCCACAACCCGTGCACGTGCTCTATCGTCGGATTGATGATGAATACCTGGACCCGATGCAATTCAGGCCGGACAGTATTTTGGGCGTTCCAGGGATTCTTAATGTTGCGCGGGCTGGAAATGTCACCCTTGCTAATGCCGTGGGCAATGGCGTCGCCGATGACAAAGCCATTTACCCATATGTTCCACGCATTATTAAGTACTATTTGGACGAAGAACCCATTCTTCCCAACGTGGAAACTTATGACTTGCAAATTCCTGATGTCCTTAATCATGTGCAGAAAAACCTCGCCGAGATGGTCATCAAACCAGTTGCGGGTTCTGGTGGGTACGGCCTGGTCATTGGCCCTTCTGCGACAACTGAACAATTGAAGGAGATCTCACAAGTCATTGCCGACAATCCGCGCGGGTGGATTGCTCAACCAGTGGTGAATTTGTCGACCTGTCCAACCGTTCTCTCCGATGGTGAGGTTGCCCCGCGTCATATAGATCTGCGCCCGTTTGCGGTTAACGATGGCAAGGATATTTGGGTACTGCCTGGCGGCTTAACTCGCGTTGCCCTGGTGGAAGGAAGTCTGGTGGTCAACTCCAGCCAAGGTGGCGGCTCAAAAGATACCTGGGTATTGCAGCCTAAATCCGAAAAGATTGTGGTCAGCAACGAAAATGCGAGCGAAGTACCAAGTGGCCCCAGCATTGCAGGCTCCGTGACGGCCCGAGAAACCGGACCGGAAGTATTGACCAATGCCCGATTACAACAGCAAGAGGAACAACAGCAACAAGATGGGCGGCCTACTTGTTGAGCCGACTAGCCGAATCTTTCTTCTGGATGGGCCGATATCTTGAGAGATGTGAAGCCACGGCCCGGCTTCTCTTAGAACATCATCAACTGACAGTTCAACAGCACTCCGTCTCAGAAATTGAAGCAGTCACTTTCTTAACAAAGTTGCTCGTACTCGAACCGGAGGCGAAGAACGTCGAAGAGTTGATTGCTCAGGTTTACGGCACTGAATCACATGCGAGCACAATTCTAGGAGCCCTTTCGGCAACCCGTAATAATGCCCGAACCATTCGCGATGCCATTCCTGGTGATCTCTACGAAGCATTGAATTCGGCTTACTTCGCCGGGCTAGCGGAAAATCCAAATCCACGATTACCGGGCACGGTATTGCGTTCTCAAATTCAACGACTTGCCGTCATCAACGGGGTGCTCGAGTGGATCGCACCACGGGACCAATCTTTTGATTTCCTCCAACTCGGTAGGTCGCTCGAACGGCTTGATCTAACTGCTCGTCTCGTGGCGGCTGGCTATGAAAGTATCTGGCCGGACCAGGGCCCAGCCACCATGCTCCGATCGGTCGACGCTTTGGGGACCTTCGTAAGAGGCCAAATTCCGTTGACCGGCAAAAGAGCGAAAGGATTTCTCATTGGAGATCGAATTTTTCCTCGCTCGATCTATTTCTGTGCCCAGACCGCGGAGCATTCGCTTCGACGATTGAAAGAGAGAGATGACTCGATTTATCGGGATATCGCACTTTTGCGAAGTGAACTCGAGTTCGCAGATCCAAACGCCAGCGAAAGTTCCCAAATTCGAATCGCCACACGCGCCACTGAAGTTGCGGCCAGTACCAGCGCACATGTTTCCGCGGAATTCTTTCGCCCTGCAGGCTCCATCATTTGGAGCAACTAATGAGCTGGCGATTGAGCATTCAACATCGAACGTCCTACCGTTACGAAGCCCCGGTCATAGCTTCATTCAATGAAGTTCGCATGACCCCGGCGTCTAATGCCGACCAATACCTAATTCACCACGGGTTGTATGTTTCGCCGAATGCTCATATCAATCGATTTCGCGATTATTGGGGTACTGATGTCGAGACTTTCGATCTACAAACTCCGCACGAAACTCTCGAAGTAGTTTCCGATAATTTGGTTGAGGTATCACGACCGAAAGCAATTGATCATGGTTGCACCTGGAATGAACTTCGCCATGACAATGTTCGCGATAGATTCTTTGAATACACGCAGCACACCACGCTGACCGATCAATTGGATACTTCCAAGATTGCCATTGAAAAGCGATCACCCCGGGAGTTCGCCTTGCACATCAGCGAACTGGTTAATTCGCAGATCGCCTATATCCCGGGGCAAACCAATGTTCACACTTCGGCAAGTCAATCCTTTGCGGCAAAAGTCGGCGTCTGTCAGGACTTTACCCACGTGACTCTTTCTTTGCTGCGAAGTTTCGGCATTCCGGCTCGATATGTCTCGGGTTACCTTTTCCATGGTTCCCAAAATCTTGGTATCAGTTCAATCGGAGAATCTCACTCGTGGGTAGAGGCTTGGGTCGGCGATTGGCTGGCGATTGATCCCACCAACCAGCGAGACGTGGATGAATCTCATATTACTGTCGCTAAAGGCCGAGATTACTCGGACGTGAGTCCACTCATCGGAATCTATTCTGGTGGCGCAAGCCGCGAGGTGAGCGTTGAGGTCACTATCACTCGCCAAGCTTGACTTAGTCAGCGCAGAGCTTCATCGGCACCTAAAGTAGGCTTTTATTATGGATGAATTAACAGCAGCGGGAATTGTTGACCCGGATTTGCGAACATCCTTTGCTGAATGCAAGAGACTGAATTCTTTGCATGGGAAAACATACTATTTGGCTACTTTATTGCTGCCTAAGGAAAAGCGGCCCTACGTCCACGCCCTTTATGGTTTTGCTCGATATGCGGATGAGATCGTGGATGATTTGAATTCAACCCTTTCGCCCCAGGAGAAGGGAGCGGAACTGTCGCTTTGGGGAGATGGAGTTCTCGCTGATCTAGAGCACGGAATCAGCCATGATCACATTGGTCGCGCTCTGGTAAATACAGTTGAGCGCTTCCAAATTCCGATTCAGTACTTCGAAAGTTTTCTCGAATCTATGAAAATGGACCTCACTGTCAGTGAGTACGAGACCTATGACGATTTAATGAAGTATGTGTACGGCTCTGCAGCGGTGATTGGATTGCAGATGGTTCCGATTTTAGGTCCGCTCTCCCCCGAGGCATACGATGCGGCGCAAAAATTGGGTACTGCTTTTCAATTAGCAAATTTTATTCGAGATGTCGGTGAAGATTTAGATCGCGGTCGAATCTATTTGCCACTCCAGGAACTCGCGACGCATGGGGTCACTAAGAAAATGCTCTACGCCCGAAAGTTGACCCCAGAAATTAGAAACGCCCTCAAGGAACAGATTGCTCGGGTGCGGAAACTGCAAGGTGAGGCGCAATCAGGCATCGCACTTCTTGAAGCCTCAAGTCGACCATGTATAGAGGCGGCCAGTGAGTTGTATTGTGGAATTGTCGATGAAGTCGAAAAGATTGATTACGATATTTTTACTAAGCGTGCGACTACTTCCACCTGGCGACGTATCAAAGTAGCCGCACCAGCTTTTATGCGCGCACTCAAAGCCCGTTGGTGATAGCCGTGGCTGCATGTGATGTGAATGAAGTATCAGCAGCGATCCTGCGGGCTCCGGCTTCGATTGGACAGTCCAAACTTGTCACCATCGATGGCCACGCAGGAGCAGGAAAAACTACTCTTGCTTCGGCGCTTCAGATTTCACTTGCGGGCAAACTGAGTTGCGCGATTATTCACCTTGATGACTTATATGAAGGTTGGAATGATCCATTAGGCGATCACTTGACCCAGACCTTTCGAAACCAGGTGTTGCCAGGAATAGCGACCGGTGGCTCATATTTTCTCCCCTGTTACGACTGGGTTGCAGATGCACCAGGAGCGCCGACTGAGTACGAATTTTCGGAAGTGGTCATTATCGAAGGCGTCGGAGCCGGTCAGCGTATCAATCGACCGTGGACTGCAATTTCGGTTTGGTTGGCAATTGCGCCCCAAATCGGACTGGAACGAGTCTTGGCTCGAGATGGATTAGCCATCGAACCAGCAATGGAGGGGTTTTTTTACCATCAGCAAGCCCATTTCCTGAAAGAAGGGTCAGAAGTTGTTGCGGATTACCGCATAAGTGGCGCGCCATAACCTTCGTACGCCCCGTGTTTGCCTAAGATTTAATCGTGCCAGATCTGACCGGCGAACTGATCGATGGGCGATACCAACTCAACAAGTTAATCGCCTCTGGTGGCATGGCCTCGATTTATGCTGGAGTCGACCTGCGACTAGATAGACCAGTCGCGGTTAAAATAATGCACGAGCATTTGGCCAATGATGAGGAGTTCGTCACCCGCTTTATTCGCGAAGCCAAAGCAACTGCGGCGCTTAATCATCCCAACGTTGTGGCGATTCAAGATCAAGGTTGGAATACTGGCGGCGTCCCCGCAGTCTTTATTGTTATGGAATACATCGAAGGTTTCACGCTTCGAGATATGTTGCACGAGCAAGGTGCCCTTAGCACTAATGAAACTCTGCGGGTTATAACCCCGGTTCTTAATGCGCTCAATGCGGCTCATCAAATCGGAATCATCCATCGAGATATTAAGCCCGAAAATATTCTTATTGCCACCGATGGTCGAATTAAGGTTGCTGACTTTGGATTGGCACGTGGGATTGGCATTGGCAGCACTATGACCGCCGAGGCAAGTGTCATTCTGGGCAGCGTCTCTTACCTGTCGCCCGAGCAAGTTCAACGAGGCATTTCGGATGCCCGAAGTGATGTGTATTCGGTGGGAATCATGCTCTTTGAAATGTTGACCGGGAAGAAGCCCTTTGAAGGTGAATCCCCCATTCAAATTGCGTACATGCATGTGAACGAAAAAGTCCCAGCCCCTTCATCGCTCGCGCCTAACATACCGCCAGCCCTCGACGATTTGGTCCGCCAAGCTACCTCGGTAAATCCAGATGATCGACCCATGAATGCCGGTGCACTTTTGGTCGCCATCAAGACAATTCAGATTGCTCTCGATCCAAAGAAATCTCAACTAAGCCTGGAACTCGATATTCCACCTGCTTCGCGAAAGTCCGATAAGAAGCCACGTCCCAGGGTTGAAGTCGGTATCGGCTCGCCAGCCACGGCTACAACCCAGATGCCACAACTCTGGCGCCGTGAAGGCGGCTCGCCCGAAAAAAATACGATTGATTCAGTTCACGTGCCCAATGAGGGAAGAAAGAGAGAAGATTCCGTGGCGACTGCCAAACGAAAGGTTTCATCTCGAGTTTTACGAAATCGTATTATTTTTCTTATCGGGCTAGTACTTATTGCCGGTGCCGCCTGGTTCCAATTCGGCGGCGGCAATTCAGGTCTGGCGGTACCTTCCATCGTCGGAATGAGCCAAAGCGTAGCGAAAAACCAACTGGCACCTCTGGGTCTACACCAAGACGTTGTACAACGGATCTACAGCGAAGATGTGCCGAGCGGGCTCATTATTTCTTCCGACCCAGGAGGTGGCGGTCACATCGCGGCCGGCGGCACAGTTCACCTGACGATTTCAAAAGGAAAAGAACGTTCTACTGTTCCCGCTGTCAACGCTATGACATCAGATGGCGCAACGACGGCCATTGTTAGTGCAGGACTTAAACTCGGCACCATCTCTACTCAGTTCGATGCCAACACGCCTAAAGGATTAGTGATCTCGGCAGATCCCGCCTCTGGCACTGCGGTTCGCCCGGGCTCATTAATTAATCTGCTGGTCAGTAATGGCCCTGAAACGGTGGCGGCGACAAATTACATCGGCAAGAGCGGTGACCAAGCGCTCAACGAACTCACGACTGCAGGATTTTCGGTCACCAGTACCTACGCCTACAGCGACACCGTGCCAGCAGGAGCAGTCATTACCCAGACCCCCGATCCAACCTTGCCGATATCAAAAGGCGCTGCCATCAAACTGGTTATCTCCCAGGGGCCACAGAATGTTTTTGTTCCTAATGTTGTAGGGCTCTCTCAAGAAAGCGCCACCCGGATGCTGGAAAACCTGCAACTGCAAGTCACCGTTAAATCGCTCAATAACAAGGCGACCCAAACAGTTATTAGCGTCTCCCCTGCGATTGGAACCCAAGTAAATCGTGGTTCCACGGTGGTTCTTACGGTCGGCTAGGCTCGCCCAATGCCGAACACTGCAAAACCTCGTTTAGGTGCTCACGTCCCCACCTCAGGTGGAATGGCAAAGCGGTCGATTTCCTACGCCCAGACGATCCAAGCCGAAGCCATTCAAGTCTTCGCCTCCAATCCTCGAGGGTGGGCGATGCCCGAAGCAAATCTGGCCGCAGATTCTGCCTTTCGTGATTTGGCATCTGAATTGGATATTGAGACATACGTGCATGCCCCGTTCCTCATTAATCTCGGGTCGCCCACCGTTTCGACTTATGAGAATTCGCTTGCTTCGACCGCTTACTCCTTGAAACGTTCGCGCGAAATCGGTGCTCTAGGTACAGTGATTCACACCGGTTCCGCAGTTGATGAAACTCATATCGAGCAAGCTTGGAAGCAGATTCACGAAGGCATGATGCCTGTTCTTAACGCCCTCGGCGATGATGACCCTTGGTTGCTTCTGGAACCAACCGCAGGCCAAGGTCAATCCTTGGTGAAGAAATTGGATGATCTCGTCAAATATTTTGATGCCCTCGAATGGCATCCTAAGGTTGGCGTCTGTTTGGACACCTGCCATGTATTTGCAGCTGGTCACGACATTAAGACCAAAGGTGGAATGACCGCGACGCTAGATCTTCTCGTCTCCTTGGTGGGAATTGAAAGGATCCAACTCATTCATGCCAATGACTCGATGGATGTCTGCGGGGCGCTCAAAGATCGTCATCAAAATATCGGGGATGGTGAAATCGGATCCAAGCCCTTTGAAGAATTGATTGCCCATCCGGCAGTTCGCAATGCACCGCTCATTCTGGAAACCCCAGGTCAAGAAACTGAACACGGAAATGAAGTTGCTCTGTTTAAGAAGATGCGCGCCAAACTCAAGTGAAGTTAGCCAATAACAAGCCGGCGGTTGCTGGTCTGCTCCTCAGCGTTGCGGCGATGTGGGGTGGCGCCTTCATTCTGATGAAAGATTCGTTGCATCGTCAAGATGTCAACTCCTTTTTAGCGTGTCGCTTTGCGATTGCGACATTGGTATTAATTTTGTTGAAACCTTCCGTGCTTAGAAAGATTGATCGAGCGTTTCTCATTAAAGGTGTGACCATAGGTATCCTCTTGGGAACTGGCTATATTTTTCAATCCTTTGGCCTCACTATGATCACCGTTGCCAAGACTGGGTTCATCACCGGTTTGTATGCCGTCTTCGTTCCACTTATCGCTGCCGGGCTTTTCAAAAGGCGAGTCACGAATTTCCAATGGTTCGCAGTGGTTTGCGCAGGGGCAGGACTTTTCGTCCTCTCTTTCAAAGGTTTTAGTTTTGGCACAGGCGAGTTGTTAGTGCTGATCAGCGCACTTCTTTTTGCCTTTCATATCGTCTCGCTGGGCGAATGGAGCTCTTCGCTTGATACGTACGCTTTAACAGTGGTTCAACTTGGCACCAGCGCGGTTATTACTGGACTGGCAAGTTTAAAAAGTGGTTTCCACCTTCCGCCCGATGTAAGTGGTTGGCGCTCGGTTATTCTCACGGCGGTCTTTGCAACTGCATTTGCATTCATCATTCAAACCTGGACCCAATCTTTTATTCCGGCCACGACGATTGCGGTGATACTCACCATGGAGTACATCTTTGCGGCAGTTTTTGCAGTCATATTTAGCCATGAGGTGTTAACCACTCGCACACTAATAGGTGGTACCTTGCTTATTTTTGCAATGTACGCCATCATCTGGGCAACTGGCCGTGAGAAGATACCAGCATGATTGATCTTCGTTCTGACACCGTAACAAAGCCCTCATTGGGTATGCGACAAGCAATTTTCGATGCCCAAGTAGGCGATGATGTCTATGGCGATGATGCAACCGTTAACGCACTGGAAAAGAAAGTCGCAGCGATGTTTGGCAAAGAAGCAGGCGTATTTTCGCCCACCGGTTCCCTAGCCAACCAGCTTGCAATTCGAACATTGGTAAAGCCTGGCGAAGAATTGCTGACCGAATCTTTCTCTCACATTGTCCGCGCCGAACTTGGCGCTGCTGCCGCTTTCAGTGGCATCACCACTCGAACCTGGGAAGACCCAAATGGAATTCTTCGTTCTGAGCTGCCGCTGAAACTTGCGACTCCGAATGCTGGACCGTACCTAGTATCCACAACCGCGATTGCCATTGAGAACACTCACAACTTTGGCGGCGGAAGTGTTCAATCAATCAACGAGATTGCGAAGTTGCATGACGGCGCCAAATCTCTGGGCGTCGCCCTCCACCTAGACGGTGCTCGAATTTGGAATGCCCACATTGCCACTGGCGTACCCCTTCTGGAATATGGAAAGTATTTCGACACCATCAGCGTCTGTTTCTCCAAAGGGCTCGGCGCTCCCGTGGGTTCGATGATGCTCTCTACGCAAGAGCGAGTCACGATGGCGCGACAGTGGCGCAAGAGATATGGCGCTGGTATGCGACAAATTGGCCTTCTCGCGGCGGCGGCTGACTATGCCCTCGATAACAATATTGCGCTGCTTCAAGATGATCATCGACGGGCAACCGCAATTGCTAATGCCGCACACCATGTGGCGCCGACCGTTGTCGATCCGAGAAATGTCCCGACAAATATTGTGGTTTTTGATTTGACTGACCTAAATTGCACCGCAGCAGAACTTAATGCCCAGTTGCGCGAAGCCGGAATCGCCGGCAGCGCCCTCGGACCAAAATTTCTACGATTAGTCACTCATCTTGATATCAACGATACCGATGTTGAGCGGGTAAATACTGTGTTGCCTAATTTACTTGAGCGCGCCCTCATAGCGAAGTAGCCATTCCTTCGTCTCCAAGCCGTACCCATAATTTCCGAGAGCGCCGCCCGATTTTACGATTCGATGGCAAGGAATTATCGGCGCAATTAAATTTCGAGCACAGGCACTTCCCGCAGCGCGGACTGCTTCTGGTGATCCCGCTCGTTTAGCAAGTTCGGCATATGACATCGTCTTTCCCACTGGAATCTTGCGCATAACTTTCCACACTGCTTGTGAAAACTCAGCGCCAGGTTGCCGAGTCTGAATTCCACCGAGGGCCGCTAAGTCACCGTCAAAATAATCATTGATCAAATCACTGATAATGGGGATATTTTTTACTGATGAGATCTTTCCGCTTGAATCAGCCTCATCCATCCTTGCGAGTAAATCTTCAAAGTTGCGAAAACCCGCTCCGAGAAGAACGTGCTCATTGCTTATGAGAAATAAGGTCCCGATGGGGGTTTTATGAGAAGTTCGCTGCAGCACTCGTCGATACTAATCCTGATTTCGTAATACTGAAATACTCTCGGCATCACTGATTTGAACATTGAGTACCTTGCGTCGAGAGGTTAATCCAGATTTAATCCGAACGTCACGTTTGGGAATCTTTAGCGCCTCTGCAACTGCTGCAATAACTGCGGCATTGGCGCCACCATCTACTGCTGCAGCGCTCACGTTGACAACCAACCGGTCATCATGCGTGCCGCCAACATGAGTGCGTGACGATCCTGGCTTAACGTACACCGGAACAAGCATCTGATTTAGCGGTCGCGAAGCATCTCTGCCACGAGAAATGCGAGTTCCAAAGATTGGGTGTGGTTTAGTCGGGGGTCGCAGGCGGTTTCGTAACGCATCGCCAAATCCTCGTGAGAAATTTGGTCACCGCCACCAACGCACTCAGTAACATCGTCTCCGGTTAGTTCAATATGAACTCCACCCGGATGAGTTCCCAACTTCTTGTGAACCTCAAAGAAACCTCGAACTTCGTCAGTAACATCCTCAAAACGACGCGTTTTATAGCCACTTGGTGCCTCATAAGTATTGCCGTGCATCGGATCGCAGACCCAAAGCACCTTTGCGCCGCTGGCGGTTACGGCTTCAACTAGTGGTGGCAATTTTTCGCGAATCAAACCAGCGCCCATTCGAGTTATGAAAGTAAGTCTGCCAGGCTCATTCTCTGGGTTAAGTTTGGCAATCATCGCAAGGGCATCTTCAACCGTACTCTTAGGACCCAACTTGATCCCAATAGGGTTGTGAATTTTTGCGGCAAAATCCATATGCGCGCCATCAAGTTGACGAGTTCGCTCGCCAATCCACACAAAGTGCGCGGAGACGTCATACGGCAAGCCAGTACGTGAATCTATTCTCGTCAGCGCTTTTTCATACTCCAGAATCAAGGCTTCGTGGCTGGAGTAAAAATCAACCGTTTTAAATTCTTCGGGATCAACGCCGGCAGAGACCATAAACTCTAGAGCACGACCAATTTCGTTGGCCATCTGTTCATAGCGTGCACCAAAGCGAGAATCACTGACAAAGCCTTTGTTCCATTCATGCACTTGGCGCAGATCCGCAAAGCCGCCTTGAGTGAAGGCTCGAACCAGATTGAGTGTGGCAGCCGAGGTGTTATAGACCTGAACCAACCTTTCGGGGTTGGGTGTGCGCGAGGCGAGAGTAAATTCCAAATCATTCACTGCATCTCCACGGTAGGCAGGCAGAGTCACGCCATCTCGTGTTTCCATGTCATTGCTGCGAGGCTTGGCGAATTGACCCGCCATCCGCCCCACTTTGATCACGGGCAGGCTAGAGAAATACTGCAACACGGCTGCCATCTGCAAAATCGTTTTGATTCGATTTCGAATGGAATCAGCCGTCGCTGCAACAAAAGTCTCGGCGCAATCCCCGCCTTGTAACCAAAACGCACGACCAGCAGCAGCCTCGGCTATCCGCGCTTTGAGGTTGTCACACTCGCCGGCAAAGACCAAAGGTGGCAACTTCTTCAGGGTAGCCACTGCACTCGTCACCGCCTCGCCAGTGACACCTCCTGGCCATTGCGGCTGTTGTGCCGCAACGAGGCCGGGGGTAAAGAGTGAATTGATGTCGTTAACGGGCGCGCCAGAAACTGTGGATGGGCTCATAGTATTTATCGTAGGGAAGTTGGACTCCAGGAGGAGACCAATTACCCGAAGAAGATCTCCGCTTCTGCATAGAGTGCTGGGTCAACTAACTTCAACTTTTCCGTAGCCGATGCCAATGGAACTCGGTCAATCTTGGTTCCGTGCAAAGCAACCATCTTTCCGAAATCGCCTTCATGAACAGCTGTGATCGCCGAAAGTCCGAAGCGAGTTGCAAGAACGCGGTCAAAAGCTGTTGGTGAGCCACCACGTTGGATATGACCTAAAACCGAGGTTCGAGCTTCTTTTCCGGTGCGCTCTTCAATGGCGCCGGCCAGCCACTCGCCAATACCCGACAACTTCACATGGCCAAAGGAATCAAGCGTCTGATCTTTTACGACCATGTCACCATCTTGTGGAATCGCGCCTTCAGCAATAACGATGATGGGGGCATATGAAGATTCAAATCGGGATTCAACCCACTTGCATACCTGATCCAAGGAGAACTTGATCTCCGGGATGAGGATGCAGGCGGCACCACCGGCAATACCAGCGTGCAGTGCAATCCAGCCTGCATGGCGACCCATAACCTCGACAATAAGTGCTCGATGGTGTGACTCGGCGGTGGTGTGAAGGCGATCAATCGCTTCTACCGCAATATTGACGGAGGTATCAAAACCGAATGTGTAATCCGTATTGTTCAAATCATTATCAATGGTCTTTGGAACGCCGACTACTTTGACTCCGAGGGAATCCAACTTAGTTGCCACACCCAAGGTGTCTTCGCCACCAATAGCAATTAAAGCATCGATATTCATTTTGGCGAGATTCTCTTTGATGCGTTCTACGCCATTTTCAATTTTAAAGGGGTTAGTGCGGGAAGAACCCAAAATGGTTCCACCTTTTGGCAAAATTCCACGAGTCGCAGCCAAATCCAGCGGCATAGTGAGACCTTCCAAAGGTCCTCGCCAACCATCGCGAAAGCCGACAAATTCGTAGCCATATTCCTTAACGCCTTTGCGAACAACGGCGCGAATGACCGCATTTAAGCCAGGGCAGTCGCCGCCGCCGGTAAGAACACCAATACGCATAATTAACTCCAGATGAGAACTAAAAAATTTAGCATTTGAATGGTCAACGATGACGTCCAGAGTCTACCCTCACCTAATGCCTTACGTTGCAGGAGTCGATTCCTCCACTCAATCGGTCAAAGTCGTCATTCGAGATGCCCAGACGGGCGAATTAGTTCGCGAAGGTCGAGCCCCTCATCCGACTGGCACCGAAGTTGACCCAGAATTTTGGTGGCGCGCTCTCCAGGAAGCCATCGCACTTGCTGGAGGCTTGGCTGACGTAAGTGCAATCTCCATCGGTGGCCAACAACATGGCATGGTGGTTCTGGATGCGCTAGGCAATGTCATTCGGCCAGCCCTGCTCTGGAATGACACCCGCTCCGCACAAGCGGCCAGGGACCTGAATAATGAAATCGGTGGCGATGAGGCCATGGCGAGCGCTGTTGGTTCGGTTTTGGTTGCTTCGTTCACGGCCAGCAAAGTTCGCTGGTTAGCGGATCATGAGCCAGAAAATGCGGCCCAGGTGGCCGCTATTGCACTGCCTCATGATTGGCTCTCTTGGAAGTTGACTGGAAGCACAGATCTTGGTGATCTCTTCACAGACCGTGGCGATGCCTCAGGAACCGGCTATTTTGACCCGGTCTCTGATGGCTATCGCAGAGACATTTTGGCGCTCGCGCTGCGAAATGATCGAAACATTATTCTGCCCCGAATTGTGGGGCCGACTGAATTTGGTGGCATCACGGAATCTGGCATTCCTATCGGCGCCGGCAGTGGCGACAACGCGGCGGCGGCACTCGGGGTTGGCGCAGGGCCTGGCGATGTTGTCGTCTCCCTTGGGACAAGCGGCACCGCCTTCGCCGTATCGGCAACCTCCACCCAAGATCGAACGGGCGAAGTGGCTGGCTTCGCCGATGCAACCGGAAATTTTCTCCCGTTAGTTTGTACGTTAAACGCGGCCCGTATTCTCGATGCTGCGGAACGAATCCTGGGTGTGGATCATGATCGACTCGGCGAACTTGCGCTGGCTTGCGAACCCGGCGCCCAGGGGTTGACCTTGCTGCCGTATTTTGAAGGCGAACGAACTCCTAATCGCCCCGAAGCAACCGGAGTGTTTGCAGGCATGAATCTAGCCAATTCGCACCGTGAGAACATCGCCCGAGCGATGATTGAAGGAATGATCTGCGGACTGGTCGATGCCGTCGAATCGCTGGTCAATCTAGGGGTTGACGTGCAACGAATTCTGCTAATTGGTGGGGCCGCCAAGAATCCCGCAGTTGGACAGATTGCCTCCTCATTATTTGGTCGCAAAGTAGTTCTGCCGCCCCCTGGTGAATATGTCGCCGATGGCGCGGCTCGCCAAGCAGCATGGGCGCTCCTCGGTGGCGAAACTGCGCCACAATGGTTTGGTGGTCACACGGCGGCTTTCCAGAGCCCAGCCACGCCAGAAGTGCTCGTCAAATATCGACAGCTTCGAGATCGAACTGTTCATTGGTAAGGAGTAATAAGAGATGGCCCTAACTCCAGAAATTTCGCAATACCTCGAAGGGCTGAAATCAATCGTTGCGCCAGAACTCTGGCAAGCACCGGTTGCGGTTCATCGTAGGAATCGAATGGGTCGAGTCGCGTTGTCAGGCACTCCCGAAAAAATTTATCAAGTCGACCATCAATATATTGCGGGACCGACTTCGGACCTGCCGATTCGAATTTATCGACCTCATGCGCGCGGCCCTTTGCCGGCGATGGTCTTCTTCCATGGTGGTGGCTGGGTATTAAACACGTTGGATATTTATGAACAAGAACTTCGATCTTTTGCTAACAAGGGTCAATTCATCGTTATCGCGGTTGGCTATCAGAAAGCCCCGGAGCATGCCTTCCCCATCCCCTATGATGATTGTTATGCGACGCTCGAATGGGTAGTAGCCAACGCGACGAATCTCGGAATAGATAGCAAGCAGATCGGTGTTGGTGGCGACAGCGCTGGTGCAAATCTGGCGGCCGCTGTGGCACTGAAGGCCAGAGATGAAGATGAGATTGATCTTGCCTTCCAACTTCTTTTGTACCCCTGCAATGACTATGAAATGGGCTACGCCAGCGCCGAGGAAAATGGTGTGGGATATGGCCTCACTACTGCCTCGATGAAGTGGTTCTGGCAGGCATACCTACAACGTCCCGCTGATCAAGAGAACCCTTATGCGGTTCCTATCAAGGCGGCGAACTTTCTCGGTCTACCACCTACCATCGTTGTCACGGCGGAAT
Source organism: Actinomycetes bacterium (assembly GCA_037133095.1). GTDB lineage: Bacteria > Actinomycetota > Actinomycetes > Nanopelagicales > Nanopelagicaceae > CAIMZW01. Next base: position 30,057 of record JBAXOT010000002.1, on the reverse strand, counting down.
TCGATCCGCTCCTCGACGATGGCTATAACTACGCTCAATTACTAAAGCAAGATGGGGTACTTACGATCTACCGCGAATATGCCGGAATGATTCATGGCTTTATGACTATGGCGGCAGTGACAGGTGAAGCAGTTCGAGCACAGCAAGATGCTGTTGACGAAATCAACGCCCTCCTTGATCGGCAGATCTAGTCATATCCGACAGGTGTGAAAATCGTATATGATTTTGGGGTACCTTCGAGAGGAGCCCGTTCCGCGTGAGCAATCCCAACGTTAAACGCCAATTTCCAAAATGGTCTGAACTCTCCCCGCTGCTTCAATTCGGACTCCCTGGCTTTGGAACCCGTAACTCTCGGCTGGAGAAGGCCCTCACCATTTGGGATCTTCGTGCAATTGCGAAAAGACGGACTCCAACTGGTCCATTCGATTACACCGACGGTGCTGCTGAATCTGAAGTGACTCTTGAGCGTGCCCGCCAGGCCTTTCTTGACCTGGAATTTCGCCCGAATATTCTGCACGATGTTTCGTTGGCATCAACCAAGCGCAGCACTTTGGGCGAAAATTTTTCACTTCCCGTCGGCATTGCCCCGACCGGTTTCACTCGGATGATGCACTCTGAAGGTGAAATTGCCGGCGCCAGGGCCGCGGCGAAATTTGGCATTCCCTTCACTTTGTCTACCTTGGGGACTACGACCATTGAAGATGTCGTTGCATCCAGCCCCAATGGCAGTAACTGGTTCCAGTTATACATGTGGAAAGATCGCGAAGGAAGTATGGCTCTGGTGGAGCGAGCCCAAAAAGCTGGCGTAAAAAATTTAATGTTGACAGTCGATGTTCCAGCATCTGGCTACCGAATGCGCGATTACCGAAACGGTTTGACCGTACCGCCAAAGTTGTCAGCAAAGACGATTCTAGATGCAGCGCCCAGGCCGGAATGGTGGTGGAACTTTCTTACGACCCCAGCCATCACCTTCGCCTCAATGAAAAGTTGGAATGGCACCGTTGGCGAATTATTGGATTACATGTTTGATCCAACGATGACCTTTGAAGATTTGAAGTGGATTCGAGAGCAGTGGCAGGGAACTCTCACCATCAAAGGGATTCAGACGTTGGAAGATGCCAAGCGCTGCGCCGATTACGGAGTGGATGCGGTTCTTATTTCCAACCACGGTGGGCGCCAACTCGATCGAGCTCCAGTCCCACTTCATCTTCTCAGTGAAGTAAGGAGAGAACTTCCCTCCGACTTAGAAGTGCATCTCGATACTGGCATCATGCACGGCGGCGACATTTTGGCCGCCATCGCGCTCGGTGCCCAATTTACTTATATCGGCCGCGCATATCTCTACGGCTTAATGGCTGGTGGCCAAGAAGGAGTAGAGCGGGCTCTAACGATCCTACAAACTCAAATGATCCGAACCATGAAATTGCTTGGAGTAGAGACGCTTGATGAGCTCGAACCAAAGCACGTCCGCATTCTCGCCACCCACCAGGGTCTTGGACATTTACCCCGCTAGCTAAAGGAAATCACCATGAAAATCGCACGAGTCGGAGCAGTCGGTCACGAACGCCCAGTAGTTGTGGTGGGAGAAGATGCGATTTTTGTAGATTCCATCATCTCCGATTGGAGCCGCGAGAGCCTGGAGGCTGGAGCGCTGGATCGCGTTTCCGCTCATGGAATCGAAGGTTTGCCGAGCACCCCACTCTCCGCGCAACGGATCGGGGCACCAGTACAACGTCCGACGAAGTTGATCTGCGTTGGTCTTAATTATTTAAAACACATCGCCGAATCAAATGCGACGGCCTCCCCCGAACCTGTCGTCTTTATGAAAGCACCAGATTCTTTTATTGGTCCAAATGACGATGTGGTAATCCCACCTGGCAGCACTGCCACCGATTACGAAGTCGAATTGGCAATTGTTATTGGAAAGCGCGCGCTCTATCTCAAAGATGCCAGCGAATCCGCCAATTACATATTGGGTTACTCCATCTCGCAAGACATTAGCGAGCGCCATTGGCAGTTAGAGCGTTCTGGCCAATGGGTCAAGGGAAAGTCCTTCCCCAATTACAACCCTATGGGTCCGGTGATTGTTACCCCCGATGAAATCAATCCACATGACTTGCGATTATGGTGCAGCGTCGATGGTGAGATGCGTCAAGATTCCCGAACCAGCGATCTGCTCTTTGGAATTCATCATATTGTTTGGTACATCAGCCAATTCATGGAACTTTTCCCAGGCGATGTCATCAATACCGGCACGCCAAGTGGCGTTGGTATGGGGTACAAACCAACCAGATACTTAAAGGCTGGCCAAGTCATCCGCTCTGGCATTGAAGGAATTGGTGAGATTTCCAACCAAGTAATTGATTACCAGGCTTAGAGATTCACTGCCAATCCTGAGTCCATAGATTCATAAAGCGCCGCAACTAATTTCAATGTGCCGACAGTTTCGGAAACTGAGGATCTGACCGTAGATCCAGTTGCTATCGCGTTCATGACCGATCCCATCGTGCCAATGAAGGCATCAGGGAACCATCGAGTAGTAACTGGATAGGGTGTCCAACCATCAGTTGGAACGAGAGAAGAGTTAACTTCGAGGGTATCGACTCGACCGACTGGATAGTCATACAACAACCCCATCGTTCCGCGGATTGATCCTTTGTCGCCATCGATGCGGTATTGCGCATAATTATCGCCGCCACGATTAATGTGATTGGCATGAACCAATCCGGTGACGCCATTTTCATAGACGTAGGTAGAAATAGTTCGAGTTTCACCATCAGGAAATTGATCTTTAGTGCGCCCAGCCGCACAGAAAACGGTCTTAGGGTCCCCCAAGAACCAGCGCATCACATCGTGATAATGAATCGAGTGCAACATGATCTCCAGCCGCTCGAGATCTTTTGCCCAAGGCCACATCTCCCAAGGGGTCACTAAATTTACGTTGAAGGTCATGTTTGTCACGGTTCCGACCCAGCCAAGGTCCACCATCTTAAAGGCAGCCGCCATACCCTCCTCAAAGCGAAGTTGGTGATTGACGCCGGCCACAATGCCATTACTTTTAACCGCTTCCGCCATTCGAATGCCATCAGCGACCGTGGTCGCCATAGGTTTCTGAGCCAGGATGTTTCGCCCAGCATTGGCTACTTTAAGAAAAATCTCTGGCTGGGCCGCGGCTGGTACCGCAATATCAATAACCACTGGGGCCGGATCGGCCAAGAGTTCGTCAATGGAGGCATATACCTTCCGAATCCCGTGGCGTTCGGCGACATCTTTGGCCTTCGTAAGATCGACATCAGTAATTCCAATAACCTCAAGACCAGCCTTTTCATAGGCCGGCAGGTGGGCCCCGTCGACAATTCCTCCGGCGCCGATAATCGCAATCGGAACTTTGTTGGCTTGCGGAATTGTCAGGTCGCAAAACTTGGAGACCTCGGAAAAGATGTCAATCATAATCAAACCTCCTATTGATTCTCGGCCTGTGTGGTGCGGTAAAGAACAGTCTGCAAATGTTCCGTGTAAAGAACCAACTCCTCATCGTCGGCTCGGAATACCTCATAGCTAACTTTGAAAAGACCCATATTTTCATATTTAGGCGTCTTCTCCAGCAAAGTGCGCATCGCATAAATAGTGTCACCAATAAAAACTGGCCTGATAAACCGAAGTCGGTCATAGCCGTAACTAAATGTGTTGACATTGTTGTGCGCAAATAAGCCCATGCCATAGCTGAACACCAGCGCACCCGGCACAATCCGCTTTTTGAAGAGCCCCTCTTCCCTCGCCCACTTGTCATCAGCAACATACGGATGAAGATCTAGGAGCAGCGAGCTAAAGAGCATTACTTCACCTTCGGAAATCGTGCGCCGGATCGACCTATCGGTCTCGCCGACCTCGTAATCTTCATAGAACTTCACATCTTGATTCCAGACAGGAATTTGATATCTCGCGGTTGGATCTGGATTTGGGTTTTTCATTCTGCTCCTCCAAAGAATTCGTTTCGAATCTCATCAGTATTTTCTCCGACATGCGGTGCGCCCTTGGTATGCGTGAGCGTCTGGCCATCAATGCGCAACGGCGAACGAGTTGTCGTCACCGAGATCTTTTCCTGACCGTCCAGCGACGGACGTTGCGTCGTTTGAGTCATCTCGAGCTCGGCAAATCCCTCATGCGCCACGAGTTCTGGCAAGGTCAACACCGGGGCGCACCAAATATCTGCCGCGTCCAATATTGCGAGCCAATGCTCAGTTGCCGCGGTTTTAAGCCGATCAGCCAACGTCGTCATTATTTCTTCTTGATTGCTCCACCAGGTACCAGGATCTTCATAAGCCGCAAAATCCAACCCCAATAACGCTCCAAGTTGCGGGATAGGAGTCATTGCGATGGCTAGGTATCCATCTGCTGTCTCGTAGAGGCCATACGGCGCTGGCAAAAACGCATGCGCCGAATTCTTTGCCCCACGATGAACGAGAACTTGTGGATCAAACATATGAGCACTGATGAGTTCAAATTGCAGATCAAGCATTGACTCAATGAGGCTCGACTCGACCAATCCCCCTACGCCAGTACGTTCGCGGCGAAGGAGAAGGGCGGTAATTCCATGTGCCAAATGAGTAGAAGTGAATATATCTGCCACTGCAATTCCCACTGGAATGGGCGGACTGTCGTGCGAACCATTCAGCCATGGAAATCCCGAAATAGATTGCGCCAACAAATCTTGACCGGGACGATCTTTCCACGGGCCAGTTGCGCCGTAACCCGACGCGCTGCCGTAAACAATCCGGGGATTTACTTTCTTAACGGCCTCATAGCCCAGCCCAAGTCGCTCGATGACTCCTGGACGAAAGTTCTGAACAATAACATCGGCTTGTGCCACCAATTTCCAGACTTCGGCCAAGCCGTCAGATGATTTCAAATCTGCGGCAAAACTCTCTTTGTTTCGGTTCATAATATGAAAAGAGAGTGTGTCACCGTCGGTCTCAAGTCCGGCAAAGGCCAATGTGCGCCCAATATCCCCAGTACCCGGACGTTCAATCTTGATCACCCTGGCACCTAGATCTGCCAATCGCATGGCGGCCACTGGGCCGGCTAGAAATTGGCTGAAATCCAAGACCAATATTCCATCTAATGGAAGATCCGGTCGTGCTAGTCGTGAACTCACAGAATTAATCCCTTCGAAGATTTAACAAGTTGTCGAGTATTCAGTCAGTATGAAAAATTTCTGGGATGTCAGCCCACCATTCACCTTCGGCTCGATCTGGGACTGGGGTTTGCAAGGGCTTGCACACATCCCACCATTTCTGAGTCGTTGGATCAGCAGCCATGGCAGCCATATCACCATCAAAATCGTCCCCGACATATTCCAAGTAAGAGAAAAGTAATTCGCCATATCGATAGATCGAATAGTTTTGAATATTACTGTTCTTGATTTGAGCCAAAACGGCCGGCCAGACATCGGCATGCAATTTCTCATACTCGGCCCGGTGTTCTGGCTTCATTCCGATAACAGATGCAAAGCGTTTCATTTAAGACTCCTTACTTTCTAGAGGGCATGAACTAGAGGGAATGAACTAGAGGGAATAAAAATGTTGGGCGGTGCGGAACTTGATCCACTCTTGTTGCTCGGAAGAAAAATTCGAAATAACCGCGACCTGTGCCTGCCAAACTTCGACATAACTGTTAGCAAGCAGGATGACCGGCCAGTCTCCACCCAACATTGTGCGCTCGGCACCATACGTGGCAACGATAAAGTCAACATACGGTTGCCAATCCGCCGCAGTCCAACCAGGTGCCGAGGCAGTGTTGAGACCAGAAATTTTGGCGTAGACATTGGGGTATGCGGCCGCCTCTTCCATCAAGGTTGCCCAGGGTTCCCACACTTTGTGTGCAATATCTGGCTTGGCCAAATGGTCAATCACAATCTTTAGATTCGGAAAATTGCGGGCAAGTACAGCGACATTCTGAATGTGTGCTGCGTTTACCGCGACATAATCTAGGGAGAGTCCAGATTCCGCTACCAGCGCCAAAGTCTCTTGAACTACCGGTCGCAGGATCCACTTATCATCCGATTCATATTTCTTATCGGAATAATTATGAGTCAGATTTCTCAGACCTTTTACGAGCGGTTCTTTGCAATAAAGGTCAATAGCAGCCCGTGCCTCATGTGGGCGATCAAAGGGAACATATGCGACAACACCTCTCACGAAATCGCTGTGCTTGGCCACATCAAGCATGTAGAACGAGTCTTCGTATGTGTCTGCCGCTTGGACCAACACGCTTCCAGTAACCCCCGAGGCGGGAATATCGGGCGCGAGTCGTTCCGGCCGAAAGTCGTCGTACAGCGGACCGTAAGCCGGTTCGATCCAGTCATATGCCCGCTCGCTCATCACCCATAAATGTTGGTGCGTGTCGATTAGTTCATTACTTGCCATGATAGATCTCCTCTCTAGAGCAACCGATATTCATCCCAAACCTGTCTGACACTTTTTCCACTTTGCAATTCTTGGAGAACGGTGCGCTCACCTTGTGCGCGCTCATTCGCGGCGGTGAAAACTCGCTCGACAAAGTCAGCAGGAACCACGACAATGCCATCCCAATCGGCAATCACGGCATCTCCTTGATCAACCATGACACCGCCGCACACCACTTGCTGGTGAATCTTCGACACTCGCATTCGCCCTTTATAATCGATGGGCCGACTTGAAGCGCCAAAGGCGGCGAAGCCCACCTCCAAAATAAGGTTGGTATCTCGAAGTGGCCCATCACAGACAACACCGGTAGCACCACGTGATTTCGCGGCGGTCGAGAAGAGCTCGCCCCAATACGCCGAAAGTTCAGAAGGCCCAGTGGCGACAATGGCAATTTCACCTTCTCGCAGCGAATCTAAGTAATCGATGGCCACACCATATGGGTCGGCCGGATCGAAATTCGCGTCAGGCACAAACTCGATGGTGGAAGCAATCCCAACTGCCCGCATTTCATTGAGCAATGGCTTGATCGAGGAATCCATAACATTATCTCTGATGCCAAAAGTGTCGAGTGAATCGGAAACCATGGCAGTCCGCACTCTCGGGTCTAGGTGAAGTTTCATTTTCTTCGCTCCACCATGTAGACGTGGGTAAAGGCTAAGACCGCTTCACCTCTTTGATTACTCACGACGACGGCTTCATCGACAAAGCCAAATTCATCTGGCTTTTTGGGGTGATCTCGCCTGGCCGTTATTTCAGATGTAGAAGTGATCGTGTCACCAATAAAAACCGGTGCAATAAAGCGGACTTTGTCATATCCATAACTAAAGGCAACTTCATTTATCTCCCCAGCCAACATGCCGACTCCGACCGACAAAATCAAGGTGCCATGAGCGACTCGTTGACCGAAGGCTTGAGTTTTGCACCATTCTGCGTCCATGTGATGTGGGTAAAAATCTCCAGTTTGACCAGCATGGAGCACGATGTCGGCTTCGGTGATCGTTCGACCTGATGACGACCGAGTACTGCCGATATCGTAATCTTCCCAATAGAGCGTGATCATGTTTACTCCTGAATGTACTTCTCATAGGTATCGGAGATCGCTTGGATGGTCGATAGATCGACCAACCGTTCGACCAAGGCGCCATGAATGATCTGTGAAGAATGAAATTGAACATCTGGCCAGCCCAAAAGTCGAGGGCGAACCCAGGCCCGTTCGAGCGTTCGCAAAGTATTGCGAAAGAAATTATTGGTTTGGAAGTTCGCCGATTCGCTGCGCCAAGCAACCAAATTGCCGGGCTGTCCTCCCCCTTGAACGTAGGTCGTGGATTGCACTCGTGGCAGAGAGAGCGCCATAGCAATCTCGGCTGCTTTCTCTGGATGTGCCGAGGCACTCGAAACTGCAATACCGGCGCCGCCAAGTTGCGAACCAGAGGCAAGGCCATCGAAAGACGGCACATCGTCGTAAGTGATGAGATGCTCGCGAAAACCGACCCGAGAATAATTTGTGTAGCCATACATGCAGACTGCATGGTCGAAATCATCACTCTTTGCCAGCAACTCTGCGGCATCAATAGGGTTGAACCCAGCACACAGGGCTGGAACTAGCGCCGCGAGTTCGACCATGAAACTCAGGACTTCTAACGCAGTTTCAGAATCTAGGAAGTCTTTTCCCGAGGCAAGCGGTTTTTCCTTTTGGGCCATAAGAGTGGCAAATGTGCTGAAGGCGTCCACCGGCTTGTAAGGCCAGAGTAAACGCCCAGTTGCCGCAAGATCAAGAACGTCGCTCCAGAATATTGGTGATCCATCAGCACGATCAGGGCGAAATGCGCTCACCTGGGCTGCGGTATCAATTGCCAGCGCCCATTGCTTGTTCCGGTACTGATAAGAGTCGTGCGAGGCTCCTACCGAAGTCAATCGAAGCAGATCCAGATTCGCCGGCGAGACCAATTCATCAAAAGCAATCACTGCCCCAGCGGCTACAGCATCCGGTACATGAGGATGATCGATCACCATGAGGTCGTTCTCGCGGTAGAACTCACTGATGTGTTGATCACCAAATGCCAGCAATGATCGGGCTTGCCATTCCACTTCTGCTTGGCAAAGTTCTGCTAAAAGTTGATTCGACGAAACGACACTGGTGAACCCGCGTGGATGGTCCCAGGTCATACCTTTGAGAATCGTCGACATAGCTATTCCTGCAGAATCCGATTGATTTCGCCCGCGAAGTACTCGCGCACCGAAATACCTTCGTCGATATAACTGCCATAATTGAAAAAGCCGTGAATCATATCCGGGTACTCGCGGTAGGCGACGGGAACGCCGGCGGCCTCCAAATTGGCTTTGTACATCTCACCATCGTCATGCAACGGATCAAATCCAGCTGTGATGATAATCGCAGGGGCAAGTCCTTCATATTTTGTGGCATTGAGTGGAACGGCATACGGATTCTTGAGGTCCTCCGGGCCGCTTAAATATTGATCCCAGAGCCAAATCATTCCATCTCTTGTTAATCCATAACCCGTAGCATTTTCGTGATAAGAAGGGGTTTCAAAATCTGTTCCGTTGCAGGGATAGACCAACCACTGGTAGGCAAGATGATCTCTGCCCTCATCGCGAATTTTGAGCGCAACGGCTGAAGCAAGATTTCCGCCCGCACTATCACCACCAATACCAATTTTCTTTGGATCAATGTGGAGTTCTTCGGCGTTCGCAACGGTCCATTCAAAGGCGGAATAGCAATCATTAAAAGGAATCGGAAATTTATGTTCCGGCGCCTTTTGATAATTTACTGAAACGATTACTGAATTTGTCATTTTTGCCATTGCTGCCAATTGGGCATCATATTTAGAGATGTCATTGAAGACCCATCCGCCGCCGTGGAAGTAAACCATCCCGTTAAACGGACCCGAGCCGTCAGGTGAATAAATCGTGATGGGCAGATCCGCAGTAGGTCCGGTGAAGTAGCGATGTTCGGTTTTCACAGTGCGATCAATTGGCCCGCTAAAATCCACCGGAGTATGGCCGCCGGCCCTAGCTTCGTACAAGGGTATTGTCCATATTTCAGGGGCATCAGGATCTAAATCAAGAAATGCGCGACATTGTGGGTGTAACTCAGCCATTTTTACTCGCCTTCGTAGATTCGATAAATCTTGAAACAGCAGTCCATGCACTTTGTGGGATGGGCGCATTAAAGGCTTCGATGTTTTGTTTGACTTCATTGGCGGTACGGCATCCGACAAGAACGGATTTGACGGCTGGGTGCTGCAATGGGAATTGAATAGCAGCTTGAGCCAGAGTCACTCCAAACTCTTCCAACAGTTTTTCCAAAGCCAAAGCCCGATTGAGAACCTCTGTAGTAACTGGTGCATAATCATAAAATGACTGTGGGGTTGGATTAGCGAGAACGCCAGAATTGAATACACCACCAATAATTATGTCCACTCCTCGAACCAGCGCTGCGGGAAGTAAATCCACAGCGGCGCTTTGATTGAGCAGGGAATATCTGCCAGCAATCAAAACTAGGTCAATATCTGTCTCATGAACGAATCTGGTTGGAATCGCACTTTGGTTCATTCCGACACCAATGAGTTTTACCAATCCTTGATCGCGCAACTTCTCGAGCGCTGGATAAGCCTGTGTGATCGCGACATCTGCGTAATCGTCAGGGTCGTGGATGAAAGCAATGTCAAGAAAGTCCAGCCCCAAGCGCTCCAAACTATCCTTGAGCGAACGTTCAATTCCTGAGGCGGTGTAATCAAAGACTCGCTCTACATCGGTGTTGGCATCAGCAAAATCCGGATCTGCGGCTCCGCTCGTTGGCACTAGAACTCGTCCCACTTTGGAAGAGATCACGTAACTACTTCTTGGAAATGGCTGTAAATATTCACCCAACCGAGTTTCAGCAACCCCCTTGCCGTAATGAGGGGCGGTATCAACAAAATTTATCCCAGCGGCAAATGCCATGTTCAGCGCAGACTTGCCGTCAGAATCGGAGACGGAATTAAAGAGACCACCTAAAGGAGCGGTCCCCAAAGCTAATTGAGTAACGTTCACGCCTCTGTGCAGTGCAACTTTCCGATCGTGTCGCAATTTGGTTCTCCTCCTTAGGCAGTCGTGGTGGCAGTAAAAGTTCGTTGTGAAGCCTGCATAACCGTTGCTCGACCAGCCTCTAATCGAGCAATCGGTACTCGAAATGGCGAGCAAGAGACATAATCCAAACCGAGTGCATGGAAGAAGTGAATACTCAGCGGATCACCACCATGTTCGCCACAGACGCCCAACTTCAATTTCGGTTTCACTTTACGAACCTCATCTATAGCGATCTTCACCAATAAGCCAACGCCATCTTGGTCGAGAGATTCGAATGGGCTGAAAGGAAGTAACTCGAGGTCCAAGTACCGTGGAAGGAAGGAGGATTCCGCGTCATCTCTGCTGAATGCCCAAGTCAATTGAGTAAGGTCGTTGGTCCCAAAGGAAAAGAAGTCCGAGTAATCTGCAAGTTTTGCTGCGGTAATGGCGGCGCGAGGTGTTTCTATCATTGAACCGATCTTGATATCTAAGTTGCTGTCATTCTCTGCCAGCACTCGAGCGATTTCCCGTTCCAACGTGGCTCGGAAATAGAGCAATTCGCGTTGGCTGGCAGCCAAAGGAATCATCACTTCTGGTCTGACTATTACTCCCTTGCGTTGGGCTGCCAAGGCTGCAAGAGTTACCGCGCGCACCTGCATGGTAAATAGATCTGGGATGAGAACCCCGAGTCGAACTCCGCGAAGACCCATCATGGGATTGGTCTCATGCCATCTGTTCACCGCGCGATACATGGCTCGCTCGCGTTCGGAGGTGGACTCACCTCTCGCCTCTTGCACCGCAATCTTTACTGCGAGGGTGGTGCGATCAGTCAGGAATTCGTGCAGCGGTGGATCCAGGAGTCGGATCGTGACCGGCAGGCCATCCATTGCCGTGAAAATTCCGATGAAATCAGCAAGCTGCAATTTCTCCATTTCGGCGATGATGCTTTTACGTTCGACCTCATCTTCTGCCAGAACAAGCGACTCGACAAAATGACGACGCTCGCCCAAAAACATATGTTCAGTGCGGGTTAATCCAATTCCCTCTGCGCCGAGTTTGCGAGCTATAACCGAATCTTCCGGAGTATCCGAGTTTGTCCGCACGCTCATCGCGCGCACGGCATCTGCATAGCGCAAAAATTGGTCCACTGCCGCGATAACAGGTGTGAATTCCGATGGCGCCATCTCGCCCTGCAAATACGATGTCACCGGTGAAGCGACAACGGGAACGGAACCGAGAAAGACCGAACCAGTGGAGCCATCAATTGAAATCACGTCACCTTCGTTAATACGAAGTGATCCCACGGAGAAATATTTCTCATCATGGTGAACCACGATCTCCTCTGCTCCACACACTGCGGCTCGTCCCATTCCTCGCGCAACCACCGCGGCGTGCGATGTCTTTCCGCCGCGACTGGTGAGAATTCCTTGGGCCGCAACCATGCCAGCTAAATCTTCTGGGCTCGTCTCCCGGCGAACCAAAATAACTTTCTTACCTTCAAGGGCCAGATCGGCCGCAGTGCTGGACTCAAAAACTACTGCCCCCACTGCCGCTCCTGGTGAGGCCGCAATTCCACGAGTTATCTCTTGCTTGGCTGCCGTTTTATCAAATTGCGGAAACATTAACTGGCTTAACTGCTCGCCGGTAACGCGCGATATGGCCTGATCCATAGTGATCATTCCTTCGCCCACCAAGTGCGAGGCAATTCGAAAGGCCGCCTCCGCGGTTCGCTTTCCGACACGAGTCTGCAAAATCCACAACTTTCCGGATTCGATCGTGAACTCGATGTCGCACATGTCTCGATAATGCGATTCAAGACGGTGCATTATTTTCTGCAATTGCGAAAATGAATCTGGATCTAACTTTTCTAAATCGGCGAGCGGTAAGGAATTTCTTATTCCTGCGACCACATCTTCGCCTTGTGCCATGGGCAGGTAATCTCCGTATGCTCCGAGTTCACCACTCGCGGGATCACGGGTAAAGCACACCCCAGTCCCAGAGGTAGAGCCAACATTCCCAAAGACCATCATCTGCACGTTGACTGCGGTACCTAAATCGTTCGAAATTCGTTCACGTCTGCGATACAACTGGGCTCGGTCAGAGTTCCAAGAATGAAAAACTGCTTCAATGGCTCGATGGAGTTGAGTTGGCGCGTCGAAGGGAAATGGCACACCAGTCTCGCGCTCGATTATGGCCACGTGACGATCACCAAGTTCGCGCAACGCCTCAGGATTTAGATCAGAGAGATCTTTTACGCCATTCTCCGCCAGCATCTCGAGCCGAACTACATCGAAAATCTCATTAGATAGGCCACAAACAATCCGACCAAACATATCTATAAATCTTCGATAGGAATCCCACGCAAAACGGGCATCGCCCGTAAGTCGGGCAAGTGCTTCAGCAATCTCTGGTGAGATGCCGACATTGAGCACCGTCTCCATCATTCCGGGCATAGAGAACTTTGCGCCAGAACGGACCGAAACCAAGAGCGGATTGAGTGGATCGCCAAATTTCTTTCCCGTGGCCCGCTGTAAATTGGCAACAGCGATATCTATCTCCTCTTTTAAGACGGGTGAGATACCGCCAGAGAGTAAGAATTCTTGGCACGCCTTGGTTGAGATAGTGAATCCGTCAGGAACGGGAATTCCTAATTTGACCATCTCTGCAAGGTTCGCACCTTTTCCGCCGAGGAGATCGCCCATGGAGCGGTCTCCGAAGTCAAAGGGAAATACCCGGGTCGACATGAGAGCCTTTCTAAAAACGCTGCCTTAAGACTTAATGGACCCTGCAAGCATTCCTCGAACCAACCGCTTCTGGCTCACCATAAAGACAATCATGATCGGCACGGCTACCAAAACGCCGGCCAACGCAATCTCCGGTTTGAGAATCGGAACTGAGGTTGCACCTACACCAGGGTTGATTGCAGGCGTGGAGTAAAAGAGAAAGCCGAGCCCAAGCGGCAAGGTGTAGTTCTGGCTGGATGGCAAAAAGATGTAGGGCATGAAGTAGTTCGCCCAGTTACCAATAAAGGCGAAGAAGGCGAGCAACGAAATAAGTGGCCACGAGAGCGGCAAGGCAATTCTGGTGTACAACTTAATGTCGTTGCACCCATCAAGTCTGGCTGATTCGTAGAGCTCGATAGGAATTGTCGTTGTGTAGTAAATGTAAGAAAGAAAAGCACCAAAAGGGTAAAGCGAAGAGATCAAAATTACCGACCAGGGATTGTCAATCAAATTCACCTTGTCCATCTCCACAAAGAGCGGAATGACAAGAGCCACTGGTGGCACCAACATCATGATCAAGGTGCTAATCAAGAAAGTTCGCTTGAATCGAACTTTGGAAGCAGAGATGACGAAGCCCGCCAGAGAAGCCGTGAGCGTGCCAATAATGACAATCGCTGCCGTATACATCACCGAGTTAATGACCCATTGACCGATTACACCACCATCGAAAAATTGCAGGTTTTTCCAGGCTTTTACATACCCGTGAAAACTTCCGAAAGAGAGCGGATTTCGATGTGTCACCTGAGGGTCAGTCTTAGAGGGCGCGAGAATTAACCAAATCATCGGTATAACGCTGATGATGGCGAAGAAAACTAGCCATCCGTTAACTAACGCAAGACCCCAACGACTCTGCGCATGTATTTTGCGGTTCTTGGCCGACTTGGCAGCAGGTTTTTCTAAAAGTGCCATTTAACCTTCTCCTTCTAATTTCTTGCCAGGTTTCTTGGCTTCATCGAACATATCAGTCTTGAAAATAACGAGCAGGGCACCAATTAAGCTTGGAATCAAAAGCATGATGGACAAAGCGGAGGCGCCGCCAAAGTCACCAGTGGTAAATGCCAGCGTGTAACTAAGCTGATCGAAAGACCAAGCGTTTGCGATTCCTTGATAAACCGAAGTAGTCAACAATTGGGGTTCCACGAAGATTTGAAGTCCGCCTGCAAAAACCAAAACACCCATATAAATTACATATTTTTTAATCAACGGTAATTTGATCCGAAGCGCGAGCTGAAGGCCAGAGCAGCCATCTACTCGAGCCGCCTCAACGATCTCCGTTGAAATACTTTGCAGTGAGCCGTATTGAATCAAGATCCAGTTGCCGGCCATTGCGAAAAAGGCCATGATGGCCAAAATGTAAACCAAATTCTGAGTCTGCCAGATTTGAGTAGCCTCTTTGATACCAAAGAATCGGAGCACCATTTTGAAAGGGCTGAGTGTTGGTTCAAGAATGACGTACCACATAAGAACGGCAACAGCGCCAGATACGGAGGCAGGAACGATGTAGGCCAAGCGCAAGTACTTTTTCCATTTCGCATTGTCTACATCGAGCATCAGAGCCATACCTATGACGAATACAATCATCAAGGGTACGAAGATCAGCATAAAACCACCAACATGTTTTGCAGCGGTGGCAAAACGGAAATCGTGAAGAACTATCCAAAAAGCGTCGAAGCCACCATTTGCGTTGGTGAGAGATTTTGCTGGTATTTCAAAGAAAGCCATTATCAGTGGCACAATGCCAAGGAAGAACAACAATAATAAGTACGGCGACAACATCACGATCATCAATGTTTTGCGCTGTTTGTACTTTTTAACTCGTGCCATTAATGGACCTCTCTTGGATCACTTTCCTATTTTCACGCGCTTGCTAAGCAAGCAATTTATTGACTTTACTTGAAGAAGCGGCGGGTTGGTCTCCCATCCCGCCGCAACCTCTTTACTACTTTAAGCGAGCGACTATTAGGACTTACTTACTTCGTAGCCCAATTGCTGAGCCAAGTTGCTGATGTAAGTCGCATAGGCATCCAGCGCGCCTTGAATGTTTCCATCCTTGGCCAAGGCTGGTGAGAAAGCTGCTCCCCATGCACCATTGGTGTCATAGCGAACTGGCTTCTCGCCGGAAAATACCTTGTTAGCTTGTGCAGCCATTGCAGGGTATGGGCTCGAGGCCCAGAAGGTATCTGCGTTGACCTTAGCGGCCCAGAGAGCATTTCCTGGTCCGTATGCTGGGAAGGTTGGAGCACCATGGCTTCCGTCTGGGTTGGTTACAGTGACAAGATTTCGCTTGTCGCCAACCATGAACATTGCGAATGCAACAGCTTCCTTAGGGAACTTGGAGTGAGGTGAAACGGTATAGATACCGCCACCATATTCACCAGAGTAGTTGACCTTCTCGCCATCCCAGATAGGCATTGGAGCGGCAGTCCACTCGCCAGCCTTAACTGCGTATGAAGAGGCAGGACGAAGAACGAAGTCTCCGTACCATGATGGTCCGATGTTGGCGACAAGCTTGCCGGCTTGGCCGACATCCTTGATAAATCCAGCATCAAATGGTGAGCGTGGGTCATAGACCTTGGCATCGATCAATGGTTGCAACGCCTTGGTGACACGGGTGCAATGTGGATCTTTGCTGTTGATGACAACACGAGTTGATGACTTCGCTGCATTCAATGGGCATTGTGATGGCCAGAAGTAGGAAGAGTTGGCAGCTTGATCGCCTAGAGCACCAAGGGAATATCCTGGGTGATTCTTTGCCAAGTCAGCACCAATTGCGAAGAGCTCGCTCATCTTGGTAGGAACGGTGTAACCGAATTGCTTGAAGAGTGCCGTGTTGTACCAAAGAACTGTCTGGGCCAAGTCATTCTTAATGCAATAGGTCTTTCCGTCAGCGCCCTTACACCAATTGTTTCCGTTTCCGAAAGCCTTCCATGTTGCAGCTGGTAGCAAGCTATCCAGTGCCATAGCGTCATTGATGAGTGGGTTGTTCAATACTGCGACGTCATTTGGTGGACCGAAGACAACATCTGGCCAACCCTTTTTAATGCGGTTAAACAACTGCACCTTGGCTAAAAGATCACCTTGCGCGTGCAACTCAACTTTAACGTTGACAGTTGGCGCCATGATCTTCGCATAAAGCTGTGCGCCAGGAAGACGAGGGGCGTCAACCCAGATCAGAATCGATGGCTTAGCTGCTTGTGCTGCAATTGGAGCAACCATAGTTCCACCAATTACCAGCGCTGCAGCAGCCGCGATAAGCGAATACTTGCGTTTCAAGTGTTGCCTCATTTCTCTCTCGACTGGGGTCAGCAATTAATACTTGATGACCTGAGTGCGCTGAACATTAGTAGGTAAATCGTATTTCGTATAGTATTTTCACGAAATCTTCTCTACTCTTCATTCGTGTCGCACAGGGCAATCTGAGCGCAATTTAGGCAGGAAGGTAAGACAGTCGGGAAGTTGTTATCAAGAAGTTATAAAAGGATTAGGCGAAAATATAGGAAATGCCCCATTTGAGTAGTTAAGAAAGAGGTAGTCGAAGTGAAGATCACTAACGTGCAGGTTGTCTTAGTAGATCGCCCTGCCCACTCTCCCGCCTTTGTTTGGCGCCAAGGATTGCCCGGCTCGGACCCAGCAATAACGGTTGGTTGGTTAGTGATTGAAACGGATGTCGGGATTACGGGTTTTGCATCTGCTACTCGTGGTGTGATTCTTAAAGACTATGTAGACCGAAGGTTTCGCACCGAATTAATCGGGCAGGATCCATTGCAGCGCGAATATTTATGGGAGCGCGCATGGGAATTAGATCGCATTGAAAGATTTGCACCAAACATGGCTCACGTTGTTGATGTGGCCCTCTGGGATATTGCAGGCAAAGCGGCGAAGTTGCCGGTTTATAAGCTCTTGGGCGGTTACCGCGAATCGATTCAAGCTTATGCATCCACTGTTACCTATTCCTCCATTGAAGAATTTCTTGATATTGCCGACCAATGTTTAGAACTTGGATATCCAGCAATCAAGTTGCATGCATTTGGTGATGCAAAAAAGGATGCAATCCTTTGCACCAAACTCCGCGAACATGTTGGTGATGACATTCCTTTGATGTACGACGGATCTGCCGGTTTTGATTTACTTGATGCGGTCTACTTGGGTCATGCTCTCGATGCCGCTGGCTATCTCTGGTACGAAGAACCCATGCGAGAGTTCAGCATCACCGCATACAAATGGCTGGGCGAACGAGTTCGAGTTCCCCTTCTCCTAGGGGAAGTCACCGATGGCGCACATATGAGTGCTGGAGATTTTGCCGCAACAGGAGTTGCGACCGGTCTTCGAACCAGTACGTTCCTTCGCGGAGGTTTCACTGGCGCAATGCGCATCGCTCACTTGGCTGACGCTTATCATCTTCGCGCCGAAGTTCATGGCATGGGTATTGAAAGCGCCCACCTGTGTATGGCTATTAAGAACAACACCTATTACGAATCACTGGTGTGGGGAAATCCAACGAGCCGTGAGTGGTTTGTCGATGAAAATGGTCTCGTGCATGCTCCCACCGATCCCGGTGTCGGGTATGAAGGCCAATGGGCTATGAACGGCGTCCCAGCAGGCTTAGAAAGGTTTATTGCCTAAATGACCAAAATAACCGATCTCCAGGCGATGGATGTTCGCTTTCCGACCTCCACAATGTTGGATGGTTCGGATGCGATGAATGCCGACCCTGATTATTCGGCCGCATATTTACGCATCATCACAGATGACCCCAAGCTGACCGGCGACTCTTTGGTTTTCACTATCGGACGCGGAAATGATGTCCAGGTTAAGGCGATAGAGATATTGATGGAATCTATCGCTGGCTTGGATACCAACGAGGCTTTTCGCAACATTGGCTCCATTGCTCGAAAACTTTCTTCAGATAGTCAACTTCGCTGGCTGGGTACCGATAAAGGTGTATTCCATATGGCAGCAGGCGCAGTTCTTAATGCGCTGTGGGATCTTTTTGCCAAGGAAAGAAACCTTCCTTTGTGGCAACTTCTTGCCACCATGTCACCCGAAGAGTTGGTCGCAGCCGTTGATTTTCGATATATCACCGACGCTCTCACACCGTCTGAGGCGTTGCGAATTCTCAACAAAGGACTGCCGTTTCGCGCAGCGAACCAAGAGAAGTTAGTGAAATCAGGTCTACCTGCTTATACGACTACCCCCGGGTGGTTGGGCTATGACGACGAAAAAATGTTGCGTTTGACCGGTGAAGCTCTTGCATCTGGATTCAAGTTGGTGAAATACAAGTGCGGGAAATCCATTGAAGACGATCGTCGTCGACTTCGAAAGGTGCGCGAACTTGTAGGGCCCGACTTTCCCATAGCCATTGATGCAAACCAGGTGTGGGATGTCGATCAGGCTATTGATTGGATAAGTCAATTGCGGGAATTCAACCTCACGTGGGTAGAGGAACCCACTCATCCGGATGACGTAGTCGGACATGCCACGATTGCCAAAGCTGTTTCACCAACTCCCATCGCAACGGGAGAGCATGGCGCAAATCGCATCATGTTTAAACAACTTTTACAGTTACAAGGCTTATCTATTATGCAGATAGATGCCACTCGCGTGGCTGGAGTAAATGAAAATATCGCGAACGTTTTGCTGGCTGCTAAATATGACATTCCAGTTTGTCCCCATGCCGGCGGTATCGGCTTGTGCGAAATGGTCCAACATATTGCAATGTTCGATGCCATAGCCGTCTCAGGTCATCACGAACGCCGAGTCGTTGAATACGTCGATCACCTGCACGAACATTTCATCGAGCCAACAAATATTCAGAACGGGCACTATCGCGCTCCCCAGTTACCTGGATCGGGTGCACAAATGTTGGACTCCAGTATTGATCGGTACCTATTTCCACAAGGTCAATATTGGATCAATGCGCGACAAGAGAGTGGAGTGGCATAAATGAATACTGAATTCACTGGGCTTACCGCAGTGGTTACTGGCGCAGGTTCGGGCATCGGATTGGCTGTCAGTAAAGCGCTGCACGCGGCTGGTGCGAAGGTATATGGCCTCGACATTCAAGCGGGAGAGATGGCTGCAGTCGCCACCTGGATCGAATGCGATGTCGGTGACACGGCCAGCGTCCAGGCCGCTTTCAAAAAGATCGTTGCCGAGACTTCAGTTATAGATATCTTGGCCAACAACGCTGGCATTGGTGCCGTTGGAACTGTCGCGGACGCAACCGACGATGAATGGTTCCGAGTGATGAACATCAACGTGGCAGGAATTGGTCGAGTCACCACGGCCGCTCTCCCACTCTTGCGAGCATCGGTTGCTGCTGCCATCGTAAACACCTGCTCTATCGCCGCAACTGCCGGACTGCCTAAACGGGCCGTCTACAGCGCCAGTAAAGGCGCCGTGATGTCTCTGACGCGCGCAATGGCTGCGGATTTAGTCAATGAAAAGATCCGCGTTAATTGCGTCAACCCTGGAACTGCAGATACTCCATGGGTGGAGCGACTACTCTCGCTGGCCGAGGATCCCGGCGCAGAACGAGCTGCCCTCGAGGCGCGCCAACCCCTTGGTCGTTTAGTCTCGGCTCCGGAAGTAGCACGAGCGATTCTTTATCTCGCCAGTCCATATCAAGCCTCCACAACAGGCACCGTGTTAGCCGTTGATGGTGGAATGCATGGACTAAGATTGCCCAAGTAGAAGCGCTATAACGATGATGTTTAGTGACCGAGCCAATTGGAGCAGGTCCATTGAATAGAGCACTCGCGCAAGCCTTGAAACCCGGTCCACGCCGTTCTGTGCTCTCGGACGAAACGTATGAGATGGTCAAGGCAATGGTCTTCTCTCATGAAATTGCACCAGGACAGCGGGTAAATATTGATGCGCTCTCCCTCCGTCTGGGAGTCTCGCAGACTCCGATTCGAGAGGCGCTGGCTCGATTGGAATCTGACGGCCTGATCGCTAAGGAACCACTCAAAGGTTATTCAGCTACAAATTTGCTCACGGTTAAAGAGTTCGACGACCTCTTCCGATTTCGACTTCTGATCGAACCTTGGGCCGCCGAGCAAGCAGCAAAAAATATTGATGCGGAAGGCAAAGCTGCGATTAGGGCTGAGATGCAAATTGCTAAAGAGGCGTTGAAGTTTGATTCCACCAGCAAAATCGAGGCGCTGACTGAACATGATGCGCGCTTTCACACCTTAATCACCCAACTTTCCGGAAATGCCTCCCTTGCCCAAGCATTCGAGCGGACTCACTGCCACCTGCACCTCTTCCGACTCTTCGTTGCCAATCAAAAGAATCTTATCGAGGCTAACGATCGGCCTCAGTTTGTTCAGGAACTCTTCGAGCAGTACTACCAATCTGGCTCGGGTCAATTGGCAATAAAACAACACAATGAAATTGCAAAATCAATTATTGGGGGCGAGCAAAAAATCGCCCGCCAAGCAATGCACGATCACATCGAATCTTCGCTAAAGCGATTCTCTCCAGCTGCTGAAGCAATTAACGAACTGTAAAAAAACTTTCTTCGCATTTGACATTTCGCCACCCTTTTTGGGTATGCTCTAATCCTATAGGATTTTTAGAGGGAGCCGATAATGTCTGATAGCCAAATCGCAAGTATTGAAATCAGGGCCTGCAGAGGCGGAGATGAATTAAATAATCTCGATGCTGTTTCTGCGGTGCAGTTACCGGGGGGTTCTCGCCCTGATTTCACGGTTATCACTATTACGACTACCGATGGAGTGACCGGGACATCGTTCGGCTTTGGTGCCTTAGACGCCAAGGCTGCTGCTGCAACGATGTCCCAGGTCAAACCATTCTTCATAGGTCGATCAGCGCATGACGGTGCCAAGAATATGAAGGAGTTTGAACTCTTTGATCGCAGGTGGAATCACGTACCTATTTACTCTTACGCCCCATTCGATAATGCCTGCTGGGACATCGTCGGAAAGATGGCACACCAGCCGGTCTATCGATTACTAGGCGCATCGCGGGAAAAAGTTCCACTCTATGTAAGTTCAATGTTCTTGCCAGGCCCGGAGGAATACGTTGCTCAGGCGCTAGCCGTTAAAGCCAAAGGATATAAAGGCTACAAACTTCATCCCCCAGGAATTCTTGAGTTAGATATTGCCTGCTATCGAGAAGTTCGAGCTGCGGTCGGCGATGACTTCACTTTGATGGCCGATCCAGTCATCAGTTACACCTACGAACAAGCGCTAAAGGCTGGCCGAGAGCTCGAGAAATTAAATTATCGTTGGCTTGAAGAGCCATTGTTGGATGTTAACTTTAACGGACTTCGCAAACTACGCGAGAAGTTGGATATCCCTATCTGTGGCACCGAAGTTGTTGCTGGTGCCCACTATTCCACTGCTCATTACATCAAGGAAGATCTCGCAGATATCGTGCGTACCGACGTTTCTTGGCGTGGTGGCATTACCGCCGTCATGAAGACCGCCCACGTGGCCGAGGCTTTCGGCGTGCAATGCGAACTCCACACCACCATTTATCACGCTATGGAACAAATTCAAATCCATCCATCGTTGGCGATGGTCAATTGCGAATTCTTTGAAACCCTTTTCCCCTTCGATGATTTCGAGTTCGGTACTACCACCAAACTCAATATTGAAGATGGATTCGTCATGGCACCTAAGGGCGAAGGTCTTTGCATCGAATATGACTGGGATTTTATCGACGCTCATACGGTTCAAATTCTCTAAGCAAGATCACGAAGAGAACCGAACAAATGAGCAGAATCATGAAGGTCATGGAATACGCGTAGGCAAATCCTAAAGAGTCACTGATAACTCCCACCAGCCATGGTCCAATCCCAATGGCGATTGCGGCCCCCATCACGTTAGCCGAAATGCCAAGATCAGCCCCTCTCGGACTATCCGCCGCAAGGGCAACTGCGATTCCGCCGAGTGGACCAATTCCAATTGCGGCCACAATCAGGCCGACTACGGTGAGTGGGCCGCTGCGAGTAATCACAATCATTGCTAACCCAAGGCCGGCAATCGCGGCAGAAATCAGCCAAATCTTGCCTGCGCCAAGTCGTGTTAGTACAGAGAAAGAGAGTCGACTGGTTGCGATGCCATAGCTGAAGAACGAGGCAAAAATCAACGCACTCGCATTGGCGATGGATCGTTGGGTCATGAGATCTAGCGCCCAGGCTCCGGCTCCGACTTCCAACATATTGGCAGTGAAACCAAGTACAAGTAGCAATTTCAGCTGACGATCGAATTTCACTTTTCCTTGAGCCGTCGTTGGCGAGCGATCGGGCACTTCTGGCACCAACCAATATCCAAGCGCTGCAACAATTGCAGTAATAAGGAAAAGAGTGATCCGCCAAGAGACTCCCTTGCCAACTAACGTTCCAATCAGAAGTGGCGCACAGGCTCCCCCTGCCGTTCCAATGCCGGCTGCGCGCAGCATCAAAGTTAAGGAACTACCTTTGCCTTGGCTCAGGGTTCCGGCATTGGTGTTATTAAAAAGCGTCGCGCCCAATGCGCAGAGCCCGTACCCAGGAATAGATATCCAGATATTCGGCGCACTGGTAAATATGGCAACTCCACAAATAACAACAACCCAACCAGAGCGCATGACTTTCGAAGGGGTATACCTAGTGATAATTCGGCTCAGGTAATAAGAACTCAATAGAAGCAGCGAAGCGAAGACTAAATTGTGAATGGAGGCAGTCGCCCGCGATACGTGAAAGTCACGCTTTGCCAAGGGAACGCAGTACCCAAGGCCGTACATAAGGAAACCCATGGCTCCAGCAAGACCAAGCAACCGCCGTTGATTCGCCGGAGAGTTCTCCGTAATTTGGGGCACGTGAATGCAGTTTCCCTCTGCTATTGGAAACGAGCGTTGATAGTCATCGGAACATCGGATTCTTCTTTTGGCAGGTCATATGGGGTTGCATAAGACGGAACATTGCTGAATCGCTTTACATCCAAATGCAATTGCACCTGGGTATTCGGCGCCAGAGCTACTCGCAGATATTTGCTGTTCACAGATTCTTCGACTCCATGTAAACGATCAATGGCAGCAATTATCTGATGCTCGCCAAACGCACCGCTTTGAATGATCAATTCTCTTTCCTCCAGCGCAGAGGTATTTACTAGCGTGAGATCGACTCCGTTGATGCTCACCTTTTCGACCAGGGCCGCAACATCCGCAGGAAGCCCAGGACGCTTATTCACATTGTCGAAGTATCGAACTGCCACATGAAGGTGGCCGCCGTGATACGAGAACATCGGTCCACCAAGGGTCAGATGAATCAAAGCCTCCAAAATTGCCGGTTGCAAAATCTGCCAGTCATGGATTGACATCGCCTCGCGATAATGATCCATCGTGTAGGGATTCCACTCCTCACTTCGAAAACGTTTTATTTGGAAGTCGACCGCTTCTAGATTGTTCTTAAGAATGCGAAGTGGATAGTCAGGCGAGTACCCCCTGATATAGCCATACCAAGCCGCAGTGTGTTGTGGTCTGGCGCTTCCTTCGACATAACCCTCGGTACTTATTTTCTCGTTCTCGGGAATCCAGCCACGTTCCACCCTTTGCGCATCGGCTTCATCGAGTGAAATATTCCAGACCAACACGGGATGAATGGGATCAACTGGTTTGAAATGTCCCCAGCCACTGTCGAAGTGTCGCTTTGGGACGACTTGTTGACCATTCTCTTCCTTGCGCAGCGCCCATAAGAAATCCATTTGCGAACGAACTAGGTCCAAATGAGTGAAGTCTCCACCTGAAAGCATCACCGCATTGGATCCGGAAACCACCAACGGTTCTAAGACAGTAAGTGAGCCGTGTGGCCATCGCCACCCGTAATAACCGCCCCACCATTTGCCATCGTTGTAGGTTCCAATTTTCCCATCGAGGCCAATATTGTCTGGAATCAGTCCACCATTCTGTGCAGTACGTTCTTTCCACGCCTGCAGATAATCCAACGTCCAAGTCTTGTACTTCTCGTCGTGGTCATACATAAAGGCATGAGTCATCAGACCAGTGGAAGTGAGATTCACGGGAACGTCGCCTCGTGCAATTCGCTCGTTCACCTTCTTAATGAGCAAGGTGTACATCTCGTCATCAAGCCACGGACATTTCATGGTGTACGGGTCGACCCCTGGCAAATCCTCGAATGGTGGAAGATAGTTCTCCAAGATTTCGCGGTGGGTCATCCAATCTTCTTCAGTTTGCAGGTGATTAGGTCCACGGCTGCCGGAAATAGGAGAACGAATAATCTTATGGACCGGGTCCCAGTTCGATACCTTGGAATTTTCGCCGTTGTACAACGCCGCGAAATTCTTTGTTCGCTGGCGATCTTTCAAGACATTCGGATTGGCAAGGGCAAACCAGTAAAAGCCAAGCAAAGCTTCGCCGTGATGCATCCAGTCATAGCCACCATCGAACTCGTCTTCAATCTGACCGTATTGTGTCCATTGCCAAGTGATGGCATCCCAAATTTTTCGGTGAGCCGCATCCAACTTTGCCGACCCACCCATGATGTAATGCAAGGTGAAGTTCATGAATCCTTCATACGGATCATCCGACCCATCCATGCCAGGCCAAAAATCACGCCAGATCAAAGTGCCATCCGAATTCGTATAGCGATCGGCAAATTCCAGCGAGGCATCGTCGATAATCTTGATGAGTTCGCGTTCGAGCCGCGCCCACTCTGGAATCTCGCCTATGGTTGACCCTATGAACGTCGCAAAATTACGAGATTGGGACATGAAGAACCCTTCTGAATGTTGTCCAAAATCCTATATGATTTAATGATGACCGACAAGACTGACTCGCGAGTAGTTGTCATAACTGGAGCAACGACGGGCATCGGAAAAGCAACCGCAGAACGGTTCGCAAGAAATGGTGACTACGTTCTCTTAACTTCTAATGATGAAAATCAGACCGTCAGTATGGTTTTACAAAACGAGGGCTGCGAAGTTCAGTATGTTCATGCCGATCTACGAAATCCTCTTAATGCCGCAGAAACAATTGTTCAATCTGCCATTGCACGTTGGGGTCGCATCGACATCCTGATCAACTGTGCCGCGGTCATCAGCCACAAGCCGGTCGAAGATGTTTCCGAATCGGACTGGGACTTGATTTTTACCGTAAACCTCAAAGCCCCCTTTTTCCTTGCGCAGCAAGCCTTTCCCTATCTTCGTGAAGCCAAGGGACAGATCATCAATGTCTCTTCAATTAATGCTATTCAAGTGAATTACAAGAACCATCTATATGACAGCCTCAAAGCAGGACTCAATCATCTCTCCAAAGGTTTATCTCGTGAATTTCGATCAAGCGGAGTTCGAGTAAATGCGATCATGCCTGGTGGAACCTCGACTCCGATGGTTAAAGAGTGGCTCGATCTTTACCTCGATCGGCCATGGACTTCAGAAGATTTAGAACAGCCCTACGTCGCGACTCCAGAAATGATTGCCAATGGAATCTTCGCATTGGCCTCTGCAGATATGGCGTGGGTCAACGGAGCCGAAATTCCCATCGATGGCGGCTATCACCTCGGAGATTAGATATCCAATTGACTGAGTGAATATTGCTCTGCCAATTCTTTTCCAGCTGCAAAGAGCCACTCCCCTGTGGACGCCATCGCTTCTTCCTTAGAACCCGACATAGTCGTAAGGGATAGTCCAAGGAAAGCCTCGTCAGGGAACCCGACCGTCGCATTTCCTACAACGTAGGCAACCTTTCTATTCAACGCCTTCGAAAGCGATCGAATATAGCCAACCACCTTGCCATTCCAGCTCTGCGAATCTAACTGGCCTTCGCCAGTGATGATGAGATCCGCCTGCTCAATTTCTTGCGGCAATCCAACCATTTCGCTGATAATCGCGGATCCCGCCGCAAAGGTCGCGCCCCAGGCAGCGCGAAATCCATATGCCGTGCCGCCTGCTGCGCCGCTGCCTGGTGAATCCGGAACGCCGCAGACTTCGACAAAGCGAGCCAGACCTCGATCCAGTTCAGTGACATCTTCGGCCGTCGCGCCTTTTTGCGGAGCAAAGATCGCGGCCGCGCCTTCAGGCCCAAGCAACGGGTTGCTGACATCAACCAGGCACACCACGCCCCCTCTTGGTGGTTTGATGAAATTGGAGGTATCTATTTCAGCAAGATCAACCAGTCCTGCCCCGCCCAGTGCAAGTTCATCCCCTAACTCGTCGAGAAAACCAAAACCCAAAGCACGTAGGGCGCCAGTTCCGCCATCTGTGCTGGCTGAACCGCCGACCGCGATAAAAATCTTATTTACTTCTGGATGCTTACTTACCTCTTGCAAAACTTGGCCAAGTCCATAGGTGTGAGCCCCTAAGGCATCAAGGTCTTTGACGTGAGTAATACCGGACGCATTGGCAAGTTCAACCACCGCCGAACCATTGTCGAAGAGCAACCACACCGCGCGGTTGGTTCCACCATCGGCACCAATCACGGAGATCGTGAATTTTTCGACATCTTCTCGATTCTGGGCAATGGTCTCGATCGTTCCCTCGCCGCCGTCGGCCATTGGAATTTCAACCACAACATCATTTGGTCGCACTGATTTCCAGCCCAAGCGAATCCACGTTGCCACATCAACATTAATAGTCGATCCTTTGAAAGTATCTGGAGCGATGACTATTCGGGACATGGTGGAAGCCTAATTGGTTCAGATACTTTCTCGAACGCGACTATCGAAACTAACTGGAACTCGGGGTTGGCGTGGCCGAGCCTGTTGTCACAGTCGGTGTCGGAACGGGGCTTGGAGTGAGGTCAGGTGGCGGCGGGTCTTTCGGATACCTTCCCGTTCCAGAAATTCCAGAGTCTGAAACGATGATGACTCGCCCGGTGTCCGTGCCAAGAATCAGTCGCCCATCAGCCAAGAAATCCAAAGTTCGAATGCGATCGCCAACTGGAATTGGTTCATCATAGAGAACCGTGTTAGTCGGCGATATGCGAAGCCTTCGGAGTTGATTTCCTTTCAGCGAACCAACAATCAAATCCCCCGCCCAGTATTTAGCAAATTCACCCTTCGCCGGAACTTTGCGCACCGTTGATGGTGAGATGGATGGCGTCCAACCGTAGATCGCCGCCTGGTACTTACCATTGGTGTTGATCTTTACGCCATCTGTTGGCGCAACCAAAGATTCATATGGCCGACCCAACGTGACATTTGGCCAGCCGTAGTTTTTCCCTTTCACAATGATGTTGAGCTCGTCGCCACCACGTGGACCGTTGTCGGTTTCCCAAAGAACCTTGCGAGCAGGATCCCAAAGCAAGCCGCCTAAATGACGCAGACCGACCGCGAAAGGTGTCACCTTCTTGCTCTTTACATCAATTGCCGTAACGGATCCGTAATAGTTGGTCGCAGGAAACTTCTCTCCTGGCGCATAGTCAACAGAAGTGGTGAGCGGAAAAATGCCCGTCACGTTATCGGCAATGCTGTTGCCGCCTGCGATATAGAGCGTGCTCCCCTGAATGGCTAACCGAGCATCATAAAAGAGATCACCATGACCGCAAGGAGTGGATTTGAAAAGCAAAACTGGTTTCACATCGAGATGCGATATTTGATATTCGTAAATCCGGGCGCCACCACAGACAAAGGTTGAATCTGCCCCATCAGCAACAGCGAGATATAGCTGGTCGCCATCAGTGATCATGTCTAAAAGCGCGTTGTTCTTGGCGTAAGGCTGGGTTGGTGCGGGCACCCTTATCGTTCGAATCAGGGTCAAGGTTTTCTTCACGATTGTGGCTAAGTACAAAGTCCGACTTGGGCGATCTCCAATAAAAACTTTGCTTCCGGAAACCGCGGTGATGGTTGTGCTTGCCCCTGGAATAACAAAGGGATCAAAATTCACGACATAGAAATTAGTCTCTTGTTGGGAACTCAATGTGGGCGATATGGCCAGCGGATAATTAATGGTCGCAGCGCTTGATTGTCCCGCGTAGATTCCAGTTAAAACTAACCCTGCGACAATTGCCAACGCAGACTTCTTCATTTCCTTTTACTCCGAATTCTCAGAGATTCCATTTTCAATGCCACTCCATAGCGTAAGCCAACCTACTCTCAATGTGGCTCGGCAAGCATGTTCCCAGTCAAGTATCTGAGTAACTGCCGCCACATGTTCCGAGCCGAGGCGGGACTGAGCGTCCAACCATTGGCTCATCACAAATGAATCCTGATATCCACCGAGCAAAGTTTGAATCGATTCATATTCTTTTGCCCGCTTCTTGGCTTTTTGACCTAGAACTGGGACAGAGGCCTCGGCTAAATAGCGGGCTCGCTTAGATTTAATCCGCAATTTGTGCAGTTCGTGATCACTTGAACTATCACTTATGTTCGAAGCGATGGAAAAGATCTCTTTTCGACTTTGCCGACCCAATTCCTTCAACCAATTCTCCAGAACCCGAGGTTCCTTACGAAATGAAATGATGTTCGAATTCCACGAGTTCAGATCTTCCATGAGTTCGGCAAAGATTTGAGAGTCCATGGCCAATTTCAAACGTGCTCGATCGCGCTGGCCCTTAACCGCCAGGGACAACTTCAGGGACCTCACGGCTTCCTGGTCCAACTCCTCGTGCATTTCGGAAACATCGCTTTGCAGTCTGGCAATGAGAACATCACCATCTCGAACTGGACGAAGATAAGAATCCAACCACTCCAGTCGATCTTTTTGATGCCCCACCCACTTCGGCCCCAAGACCGATTCAAAACTGCGTATATGGGAGCGCAACTTTCGAAGACCGACTCGAAAGTCATGAAGGGCTTCGACATCCTTAGGATTTCGCGCTGACTCGGCCGTATGTACCATGATACGAATCGACGACTGGAAGGTACCCGTTACGAAATCACTTACGTTCATACCGGTCCTCCCCATTTATCAATGATGCAATTGCTAATAACGTGAGTTAACCGCGAACTCATCTGACAATCAAGTTAATCTCTGTTCGGTCATTACCCGCCACGCATTTAGCAGCGTCTCCACTTACCTACGATAATCCGCTGAGCGAATATTTAATCTAAATAGGCTAAAGGCGGCTTCGAGAATGATTTTGCACTTTATAAGTAGAGCGAACCCAATACCTACCACTGGGTCACACGCAATAGTCGGAAATTCGCCTTTTGGCTCACTCATTACGATCATTCTTTTTGCACTTGCGATTAGATTTATTGCTAAATTATTCAAAACAAGAACTACAAGAAGTGTTGGCGAAAAGAGAGCATCTGGGGTTCCCGGCGCTCAGATAAAAAAAGAGCAAGGTACAGACTGGCCTTATTTTGCCAAGAATCCTCTGACAGAGACGGAACAAATTCTCTACTGGCGTTTGGTGGAGGCACTTCCAAACAAAATCATACTTTCACAAGTGCAACTTTCACAGATTTTAGGTGTGAAGAAAGGTTACAACCATCACGAATGGTGGAACAAAATCAACCGCATGAGCGTTGATTTTCTCATTTGTAATAAAGACTCAAGCATCATCACAGCCATTGAGTTGGACGATTGGACCCATGCAAGGAATGATCGAAAAGTTGCAGATGCAAAAAAGGATAAGGCCCTTCATTCAGCGAACATAGAAATTTTGCGATTGCGCGCCGAAAAGATTCCATCGATCAGCGACCTAAAAACCCTCTTTACTGCGGAAACCAATGAAGCAGGTAGCCAAGACGATGGTAAAACCTACGAGTAAGTGCCACTTCTGAAGGACATCCAGTTTTCTGGACCAGTTACCTCTTCAAATCCGTGCCGACG
>JBAXOT010000001.1:0-140301 GCA_037133095.1 Actinomycetes bacterium | reverse complement strand
GAGATTGCCAAAACGTCGGTCAATCGGGCGCTACAAGCGGCGACTATTGGAATGTCGCTCTCCATGATTGCGATGGTCTTGGCCGGTTTTGGCCGCTTGACCTCCTCTGTCGGCGCCGGTACCCAAGAAATTATCGATGCCTTGGCCGTTCTCTGGGCGCTGACCGCCCTCCGAAATCCCCGAAAGAATAGAGCTACACCCCTGCCTTGACCCTGTAATCTGCTGGGATGATTAGTCGCAATAAGAATCTCTGGTTCGTTCTTCTCAGCATTGCCACGGCTTGGAATATTGTGCTTTCCATCTTTGCCATAGCCAACTCACATTGGGTCTTAACCCATGTGGCCGGAGGTCAATTTCACTCCTTGCCCGCCACTATGCGGGGCTACTACGTGATCCTTTTAATCGCCAGCATCGTCGAAATTTGGTTCGCCAACAAGCTGCGGCTCGCTAAGGGTCCCTGGTCCATGCGGACGGCCAGAATCTGCACTAGCCTGACATTGGCCTATGGCCTTAGCACCCTGGTCAATGCCGCGTCTCGGAGCCCGCAGGAGCGTTACAACGCCCCTTTTGCTCTCATTGTTGCCTACGGCTTCTTTGTCTTGGGCAGAGTCGAGGCAGAAAAAAAGCCCGCCAAGGGCGGGCGAAAAATAACTAAAAAGTAATGAAAAAAAGCAGGCAAACAGTTGGCAATAAACCCAAAGTATGGTTTGATACGAACTAGTAGGGAGTCAAGCGGGGACGTGCTTATCCCCCTACTAACTTCATTACCCTAAGTAGTCGATCGCGGACCTCGTTCGCTATCGAGAAGTTTTAGTAGAGGTGATTTGGGGACTACTTCACCTCTACTAATCCTACTTACTACTTAATGTGGTCTTCTTGGGGAAGAAGTATTGTTTTGGAAGTTAGCGGTTGCGACTTGGGGACACTTCGCGGCCGCTAATTTCTTTTTTGGCGCTATTTAATTGTTGGCAAAAATTAGAACTCGCAGCAGTATCCAGGTCCGATTGCGGAATGGCTAACTACCGGTGCTGAGTAGGTGACAAATGCACGGCGGGTTGCTGCTTGGCTTGGGCTTGCGACCAAGATGAAGCTCATAGAGATCGCGGCGGCTACAGCGATAATCTTCTTTGTCATTGTCGTTCCCCTTATTCTTGAGGTCAGATCCATCTTTCGATGAAACCAACGTTACTCCCGAAATTTAACACGGCTTGTAAAGTTTTGCAACACCTTTAGTAAATCAGTGTCACGTGCTATTGTCAAGGCATGGAAAACCAGATGCCGTCCCAGCATTTAGGCGTTCGACTACGTCACTTTCGTCAGGAAGCTGGGCTAACCCAGCCAGAGCTCGCCCAGGGGATCACCTCCCCCAGCCATATCTCCCTGATTGAATCCGGTCTGCGCCATCCCTCAGCCGAAGTTGTCGCTCAACTTGCGCTCCGATTAAATATCTCCGAGCGTGCTCTGACGCAGAGCCCCGAGTCCTCTTCGATTCAATCGATGCGCAAGGATCTTCTCTTCGCCGAAATGGCCCTGACAAATAATGATGCAAAATTTGCCTCGGTTCTGCTGAAAAAATTGGTGGCCGAATTCCCCGCTGAAGGTGATCTTGAATTTCGTTCGAATATTGAAGCGACATACGCAAAGTCTTTAGAAATGTTGGGCGATCTCGAAAAAGCATTGTTCTTTTTTCGCCAATCCCGCACATACGCCGAATCGGCCGGGCTTCCTCTTCGTGTCATTGAACTCACGATTGATATCAGTCGGTGCGAACGGAATATGGGCGACTTTGTCACCGCCCTTGAATTACTTGACGAGGCAAAAAAGAATTTCCCTATTCAATTGCAGAAGAGCGCTACCTATGCTCGTTTGCTCTCGAGCATGATCGCAGTGCATCATCTCCGTGGTGATTACGCGCGCGCTTTTGACGTGGCGACAAACTCCATAAAATTATTTGATGAAGAGACCGATGCCATTGCTCGCGCATCAGTTCTTTGGAATGCAAGTCTTGCCGCTGATGGTATGCAAGACACCGCAACTGCCTTGATTTTGGCCCAACGAGCGGCTGGACTTTTTTCTGAGGCAGATGATTCCCGGGCTGAAGGGAACCTTCGAATTGCCATTGCTTGGTTGATGACTCGCCAATCGCCACCAGATTCGATCGGTGCTCGCCAACAACTTGTTAAGGCCAATCAACTTTTGGAAAACATTGGCACGAGCATTAACTTTGCAAACCTCGAAACAGAATTAGCTCGAGTCGAATGGCTCGATGGCGAATACGAACTTGCCCTCACGCAGGCTAAATCAGCCATCGCTCGACTCGAAACCACGGGCGAGCGCTTGCAACGAGCTGAGGCTTATCTCCTTGCGGCACGTGCCCAAATCAGTCTTGGCAATGACATCGAATCGTCGATGAACCTCATCGCCGCTCGTTCCAGTTTGTCTCAAATGGAACCATCTCGACAAAATGCTTTGGTATGGCGCGAACTCGGCGACATTTATGCCGGCCTGGGCCATCTCGATGAAGCAATCTCTGCCTACCGCGAAGCGTTGGTCGATGCCGGCGTACCGGCCAGCACGATTGCTTACATCGCGGCAAAAGAGAGCGCTCACGAAATTCACATTCGTTAATTACGAATTAAGAATTTTTACCAATCGAGCGTCAAGTTGCAACGCTAGGTTTTCCGACGTAGGAACCGAAAGATGTGAGATATCTCGATAGGTATTGAATCCGTTTCGAGTTGCACCGCAGATCCCATTGCTGCAAAGCCATCCGGTTGGGTCAATGAATGTACCGACCGAACTCTGAATAAATCTCATTGTTGCCAGCGAGGCTGCACTGCGCATCAAGCCAAAATCACACATTTTCGTCTTTGTCAGATGAGCCGATAAACAACTTGCCTCATCTTGTCGCGGATACGGGGTATCACCTATAAACAATTCCTTAGTGTTCGGTGAAACTATCTTCGAATAAAAACCTTGAAGTCCGTTAACCCATTGAATCGCATAGTCCTTCTCCGGCTGCACCAATGGATAAGGCGATTCGGTGAATGCGCTTGTAATCACAAGTGTTGGCTTAATCGTATTTATGCTCGAAATTAAATTCTGTTGCCAAATAAGGCAATTCTTATCTGCAATTCCAGATCTCATTGTCGCAAGTATGGTGGCCGGACAGGAAGATTTGGTTAATGAGATCAGACGCCAATGATGCTTCGTGCTGAGGGCGTTGAGCGCTGGAAACCACTGGGCGGCATGCGAATCACCGGCCAAGACGATGCTTATCTTGCTGGTGGCATCACCATAAATGCAGTTGGTCTTAGGAACCGATTGCGCGAATGGGACGTGACAGCCATTGGAATAGATAATTGGAGATGCAGTAGAGATTGTTAAATCTTTTGTGACACCTTTATACGAAGCAGCTGCAGTACCAAGAATCAAAGTAGAAAGTGCGGCGCCAACCACCATGACACTCGCCCACTTCCAAAGGGGCAACGAAATCTTCTTGTTAAACCGCAATGGCTTCTCAAAATAATTGGTTGCTAAATACGCCACGGCGATCGAGATCGGTATCAAGGCAACTCGCCAACTGAGAGAAACATTCGGATATTTGAAAAGAATTACCGTTATAAGCGGCCAATGAATCAAGTAGAGCGAATATGAGTAGTCACCAAGTTGAGGCAAGAGATATTTATCAGAGAATGGCGCTGCGGCCCAAAGAACTAAACCTGTGGCCAGGATCGGAACGATGGTGCTCCAGCTCGGAGTTGGGTTATTGGTGGATATAACGAGAGCCGAAGCCAATATTCCCATCCAGCCCACAAGTGCGACCACTCTTCGATTTGTCGTCGACTCAGTTTTCCATGTAACGCCAACTAGGGCGGCACCAACGAGAAACTCCCATGCCCTGGAAGTCGGAAGGTAGAAAGATTGGACGGAATTGTGGGAGGTGTACCAAATTCCAAAAGTAGTTCCCACAACCGCTAAACCAGGAATCCAGCTTCGATGTTTACGGAAAAAAAAGATAAAGAGCAAGGGCCAAAGGAAATAGAACTGTTCTTCAACGCCCAACGACCAATAATGCAAGAACGGTGAGGGATCGAGAGATTGGCTCAAGTAATCGTTTTGCTGTGCTGCAAATGCCAGATTAGGAATCAGTGCCACAGCGGCAAGCGCATCTTTGAAAAATCGGGAGTATGAGATCGGCGGCAGATACAGTCGAACCAAGATAGTTGTAACCACGGTCGTGAGGAGGCTCATCGGCAGAATCCGTTTTGCTCTGCGAAGATAAAACTGGTGCAACTGAGACTTCAAGGGTCCCACCCCGGTCGACAGTCTTTCCGTAATCACATAGCCTGATATCACGAAGAAAACATCGACGCCCAGAAATCCACCTTTAAAGGGTCCAACATGAAAGTGAAAGAGCAAAACCAAAAGGACGGCAATACCTCGGAGTGCTTGGATATCTCTTCTCATGGAGTCTGCAGTTTAAGGGGAGAACCTTAAAATCCAAGAGTTGGGTGGCTAGTTGGTGACGTAATCCTTCAGCGCTCGCCGCTCAACTTCGATCTCTTCGATATGAGCTTTTACTACATCTCCGATTGAGACAATAGAAAGCAATTTTCCAGCTTCGGAAACAACCGGGATATGTCGGATTCGCCTTTCCGTCATGATCGTCATCAATTCCGAGACGCTGGCTTCTGGACTACAGGAGACTACGTCCACAGTCATTAAATCTCGGACATGCATGCCAATCAGCTCATGAAGTTTCCCTGGCATAGATCGGACTACATCTCGTTCGGAAACAATCCCATCAATGTGATTTCCATCGGCCGAAACCACGAGAGCGCCTACGTGATGAGTTTGCAGCGCATTAACTAGATCGTGAATGGTTGCGCTCGGCGAGATCGTTTCGACCCGTTTGCCTGAAATTAATGACGTAATCTTCACAACTCCTCCTTCGCAGCGTTCATTCAGTAAATGGGATAGTCCTCTTAAAAGGTCGGAGTTTCAAGACCTATCGTGGATACACTTCAAATATGAAATTCCGCGCCGTCACCCTCGGAGCAGTCCTGATCCTGGTGCTCTCCTCGTGCGCGATGGCTACTGGGGAGGAACGGCCAACCGATGCAAAATTACGCGACGGAATTAATCTTCTTCTCACCAATTTCACGGCTAGACATCCAGAACTTCGAACCTGGGACGCCTCAGCGGTAAAGCACCAAATTGCCGCGCCCTTACCGAAGGGCTTGGCAACGGAGGCAGGCTGGACCTTGTCCTGGTCAAACGCAACAAGTAAAGAGTTATCGCGGGTTGTGATCCCATGGACCATATTGGGCCAGTACCCCAATCATTTTGCGCTCGACAGCGCCAGGTACACCGGAGGTAAAGCAGTTCCCGACTCGGTCGCGATTGAAATTCGGAAAATCCAACAGGGTTCGGACGAGTTCTTTGCCGCGATAGTTCACCTTCGATTCTCCAGTGTTGATCCGACCTGGTTGATTTTTGAGTCGGTCCCGTATCTACCGGTGACGGACAATGCTTATGGCTGGGCGCACCTGCGCCAAGGAAAGTGGGCGGTCATTGACTTTGGTACTGCCACGGTTGGTTGCGGCAGAGTCTCGACCGCCATCCAAAAGGAGTTTGGAATGGACTGTCCCACCTAATGCGCAGTCGCTACGAGGCGCTGCTCTCACTCGTATTGATTGGTTTACTGCCCGTGAACCAAGCCACCGCCAGCACCAGTGCCGCTACCTTGGCAAATGGCTTGCCAGATTCCCATTTAACTCCTGGGGCGCTAAATCCAGCGGTCACGCAGGCAACGATTGGCAGCACGATCTGCGTTGCGGGCTGGACCAAGACAGTTCGACCCAAGGCGTCGTACACGAACGCGCTAAAGCGCCAGCAACTCAGCTCCGGTTACAACCTTGGCGGCGATCTGGACCTGCGAAATTATGAAGAAGACCATTTGGTGCCACTGGAAATCGGCGGGGCGCCATCAGATCCCAAGAATCTCTGGCCAGAACCGCGCCACATTGCGCGTGGGGCCAGCTTTAAAGACAAGTTGGAGAACAAACTTCACCTGATGATTTGTGGCGGCCTAATCTCGCTGAAGACGGCGCGCGCCGTCTTTCAAACAAATTGGGAAGTTGGTTATCAAAAGTACATTGGGCCATTAAATTAAAGCGAAACATATTTAGCGCTATTGGCCAGGAATTCCTCTTTACACCCAACCATACAGAAGTAGTACTTCGTGCCATCTAACTCGGCAATCGCAGGGGCATCTGATATCCGCACCTGCATCCCACAAACCAAATCTTTAGCAAACTCAATACTGGCGCCATTTCGATCTCGAGTTCGATAGAGCCAATAAACGAGACAAATCACGATGAGTGCAATGGCATTCAAATATGTAGTCGAATTGGCACCAAAATGTTTGACGTTCATTATGTTCATATGACGAACGGGCACAAGTTGTACAAGCGTGAAGATTCCCTCAGTGATCAGACCACTCGTGCTCATAATGAACCAGAAGAGCAAGGTCAGCCGAAGGGCCAATTTCGCGCCGTAGTACTTGCGATAGATCATGACAAG
Organism: Actinomycetes bacterium; assembly: GCA_037133095.1. Taxonomy (GTDB): domain Bacteria; phylum Actinomycetota; class Actinomycetes; order Nanopelagicales; family Nanopelagicaceae; genus CAIMZW01. Next base: position 133,713 of record JBAXOT010000001.1, on the reverse strand, counting down.
AGGGAAAGCGACTAGGTCGGCAAAAATGAAGGCGATAACGCCTCCGAAAGTGATACCGCCATGCCAAAGTGCTGCTGCCAGCGGGACATTTCCCACGGAACAAACAAAACTAACGAAGGCGAGGAAGGGGCCGATGATGGCATTCTCCAGCGCTGACCAAAAACCGTGACCGGTAATAAATAGCCCCTGCCAGAAAGCCACTGAGACCAAACTCGAGGCCAGACCAGCGACTGCAAATCCGATAACGAGCTCCTTTCGGAGCATCGTGAAGTCGCCAATCGTGAAACCAGCTGCGTCGCTCCAACTTCGACGCGATTTGAATCGCGAAGCTGGAGATCCCGGTTGCATCATGGAGTTCATTGACTGATCAACGCTTGATTGGGCCTGGCTGATAAGACTCGCGGGGATCACACGAGGCAGTAAGACGGAAATAAGAATGATCATCACAGTACCGCCGACGAATTCTGCAACTGCGAATTGCCATCCGATGAGAATCCAGATCACAAATCCAAGTTCTATGACCAGATTCGTACTGGCAAACATAAATACTATCGAAGCAGTGAAATCAGCACCTTTGGAAATAAGACTGCGAGCCAACGCGCTTGCAGCATAGGAACACGACGAACTGACTATCCCAAAAATCGAGGACTTAACAATGGTGGCAGGTCGATGGTCACCGAGCGTGGCTTTCATTTGATCCCGAGAGATGAAGGCCTGAACCATTCCAGAGAGCGTAAAACCCAAGATTAACGCCCAGAAAGTGTCGTAGAACATCCAGCCGCCTTCGTGGAGGCCGGACCAAATCTTTGACATCTTTCCTTCCGTTAAGCTGCGGGCAATTCCTTCGATGAGGATTTAACTCTAGCCAAAATAACGAAAATTAAAGCCAAAAGCAGGTATCCCACCGCAAGATTACGTGTGAATCCGCTGACTTGGCGATAGAGGATCGGGAAGAGGCTGGAGGCCAATTCGCTCGACGCCTGCTTCTGAATTTCATGAAGGGCAATTTTCGGCACAACAATCCAGAGCACCAAAATGGGAATTCCCAGTGAAAGAAAGATTTTCCAAAGCACTGAGAAAGCGAAGTTACGACGGAGCCAAAGTATGAGAGCAAGTAAAATGGTGATAAGAATCCATAAATAAATAACATTCGAGAGGATTGAGTGCGCCGTGTGTATTCCCTTCCCCGCACCAGAGATGTTTACGGTCTGACTCTTTGAAATCGACTTGAGATCCTTCGTGGAGATAACAGTTTCACCTGCCCTCGAATTCACTTCATGGGCTAATAAATTCGCCAGAGGTTGGGAATCTAACGAAACACTGGAATCCCCCGCAATTAAGGCGGCTCCCAGAGGATTAAAAGTTGTGACTAAAACTTTTTTGAAATCCGGATTCTTTAGCAGATCATTAAGAGCGGTCGTAATCTGCGCCCGGTTTTTCGTAATGATTGTCGCAGTTTTCGCATCGGCGCTCTTGATAAATTGATCGATAAGTTTTGGGACAATCACCTGACGTTCACTATTGATATCTGCCGCAATCAATGAAGAGGTAGTGCCAGCATTTTGCACTTGATTCAGCGCATGTTGGGCGGGGCTGGCAAAAGAGAGGACGACTAATGTTAAATAAAGAAAGAAATAGAGTGCGCCTAGGAGTGCTCTTTTATTTTTCGGTTTCTCAATTCCCATAGAAAAAGAGTGTAGAGCGATTCCCTTGGAGAAAACCGTTCTACACTCTTAATTTTTCTGGACTTTACTCTTCCTTGCGTCGATACCAACTTCGCCAAATGATGCGGTGAATCGGAATCCATTCAGGGACTCGACGCAAAATCGGCAAGAATGGCATGAACAAGAGCGCCAAACTGAGCACCGTCATAGTTGCCATGACAAGCACATCCGCGTTACCAGACGACTTGAATGGGTCAATTTGATACCAGAACGAGTAGAGCCAGAGCCAGGATTGTCCTGGGTATGACCCGGTCTCATTCATAACGCCCCATTGATCGCCTTGCAGGTGTCTCGCGCCGGCATAGTCAGGGAAATAAGTTCCACTGTCGGCCAGGAAGAGAAGCGGCTTGGTGAAGTTCGTTGGCAGTGGCGTATCGCCAGCGGCCAGCAAGCCATCCAAAGCGCCGGTTCTAGCTAGACCATAAAGGCCGGTCGCAATAGCCGGAACTGGGCCAAATACCCCGGTGGGATCAGGCAAGGTAATTGCCTTTGGAGATTTTCCGAGGGCGTCAGCGTAGGCATTAGCCCACTTGCCTTGTTGGTCAACCGATGCAGCTTTCCAGGCAGCAATTGCACTCACCACAGCCGGATCATTATCGATGGCAAGCGGTGCGATGACGAAGTCATCCGCTGGATTAATCGGGATTCGAACGCCAGCCCACTTCTGCAACTTCAATGGACCGAGGACTTGGCCTTCAGCCGCAGTGTTGTAAGGCGCACCATAGCCAGCGCTCACCGTGGTGCCGGCAAGTTCGCCTGTCGCGGTGCCGATAAAGTCGGCTGGATCTGAAATGGCCCATGATTTCAAGGTCAGAGCGGGCTCATCTGGCGAACTAAAGAGCGCTGCCAAACTGATGGCCAGCAAACCGACCACCACGATGGCAATGACGAACTCTTTGATGAGATCGTATTTGCGAGTTGGTCCTGACCATTTTTTGGCTGGATCGTGCTTTGAGAGTTGAGGACTCATTCGGAGCCACCTGCTTCGATTGGAGGAACAACGCCTTTACGTCTTACCAAAATAACATGCCACACGACTAGGCCGCCGAGAACAAGTGGCAACAATGACACGTGAATCAACATTGCTTGACCGGTGTTAAGCGCATTGAAATACGCACCGATTCCGACCGAGTTAAAACTGTCTTTTGCTTGTGTGGCAATCCACTGCGAATCGAAGTTCGTCTGAATGAGATAACCAGTAAAGCCAGTGACGATTGATGCGAAGAAGGAGATAACGCCAGTAATCCAGGTCATCCAACGACGACCACGCCAGGCTGCCATCCAGAACTTGCCCCAAAGGTGAACCACCATGAAGACGAAGAAGAGTTCCACGCTCCAGAGATGAATAGAGTTATAGAAATGACCAATGCTAGAAGTGTGCCACCAGGCGGGTCCTTCGAAAGTCAGGACCAATCCACTGGCGACCAGCATGACAAAGGCTGCGATAGTCGCTACGCCAAAAATGTAAATCCATGAGGCGACGTAAGCGGGTTGAACATCAGGAAGGAGATCTTTCGGCTCGAACCTTTCGAGCGTGGATTCCCGAACCCGCGTCGTCCACATCTTTTTTGAACTCATTTATGAGACCTCTCATCATCGTCACTATGACTTGGGAAAGGAAGAACGAGCGCAACTACGAAGAGCGCAACCACGAGCGCGATCATGACTAGATTCCCGTAGGAAACCGAGACTGGACCTACGGTTAAGTAATGTGCCGGGTGGTTGAGATCGATGGCTAAAAATTTCACATAATCTCCTAACTTGTTGGTGCGACATTAGTCGAAGTAATTCCAAAAAAGGTTTAAAAGCAGAGGTTTTTACCGCTTAAGAGTGGTGGCACTACGTAGTACTTTCTCGCTCGAACTCCTAGTATGTTCTGGTGCCCAACGAATTTGCAGGCCAAATGAACTTTCTCCCCGAAGTGCCCGCTGATGCACATAAATACAGTCGCGGCACGGTAGCCGTCATAGCTGGTTCCGAAACCTATCCAGGTGCGGCAGTTCTTTGCGTCGGTGGTGCGCGACGAGGCGGCGCTGGCTATATCAAATACATTTCGCAGTACACCTTCCCAACTCACCTGGTACTCCATTCCTATCCAGATGTGGTCCCCGTGGCAGACGGCGAAATCATTGCGGCAGATGCTTGGGTTATTGGCTCGGGCACTCCCAAAATTACCAAACTCCCACAGGGAAAAATTTTGGTTCTCGATGGATCGGCAATGACATTTGCCAACACCGCATCTTCGGGTCTGACCATCATCACTCCCCATGAAGGGGAGGCAAAAAAGTTAGGGTTTCCCATTAACGACCGCAAAAGTGATGCACTTGCGATGGCGAGCGCGCTCAATGTGATTGTTGTGCTGAAGGGACCGGGAACGGTTATTGCGACACCCGCGGGTTTTGTAGAGGTGGATCGAACCGGCGGTCGAGAATTGGCCACTGCTGGAACTGGTGACATCCTCTCTGGGCTCATGGCATCCATGATGGCCTCCTGGCAACCAACCACTTTTGACGCGGCGGCAAAGATCGCCGTGAAAGCCGTCAAGGCTCATGGTTTGGCCGGAAAACTAGCGAGCAAAAAAGCCCATCCAGTAGTGGCGACGGATGTCTTGGCCGCGCTGGCTAAAATTTCAATGCAGTGAGTTGGGAGAAAAACTACTCGCCCACTACTTCTTTACGGCGCAAAGAATCGTGAACATATTCTTTCGTCCGTTCATGCATCTTGCGGAGTTGTAGTTCAAAACTTTTTACCGCCTCGTCAAAAGCTGCAACATCATTAAACGCTTGTCCTTCGGCCCTCATGAAAGGACCACTACCTTGCGTCGAGAGCGTCACTTGATGCGATGATTTTCCAAAATGCGGATTTTGTTCGTGAAGAACTTCGACTTTGATGCCTTCTACAACGACACTAAATCGATTGAGCGAGTTTAACTTCTCGGTTGCGATTCTGCGGAAGTCTTCGGCTAGTTGAGCATTTCGGACGTGAATAACGATATCCATGAAATAGCCTCTCTCGTTCATCGGCACTTGCGAAGTTACTCCTTGAGAGTACTCAAAACAAGTGGGAATTTTCCCTCCTTTGGCCCATCTCTTCCATCACGTACTTAAGGATTGAGCGCTAGTGCTCACAAGATATCCACTAGAGATATGGCAAACCAGGCAGGCATCGCCATATCTCTAGGGCTGGTGAGTGGAAAAAACTACAACGCTGCCTTAACCCGGCGAACACGCTTTTTGATTCCACTCTTTACAGCTCGGGTACTTTTCTTTGCCCGAGCCGTAGTTCCTTTGGCTCTTGATGAGGCAGCTTTCTTGACGGCAGGAGCTCGCTTTGCGCGAACCGTCTTCTTCGGTGCTGCGGCTGGCGCCACCGTTGTTGGCATGACTGGTGCAACCACTGGGGCAACCACTGGGGCCGGCGCGATGGGGGTAGTGCCTGATGCTTGGGCTGCGAGCGCTGGAACAACCAAAGTGGCGCAGATTCCGACCGCGATCGATACTTTTGCTAATTTATTCATACTTAACTTTTTGCCTTTCTCGTTGAGATGAGCCGGCACCCAGTCGGTCCGGGTGAATTACGGCGATACAGGCGCAGTCTCTTCAATCCTGACCCGCGACGAGTTCGAAAATCTCGGTACTGTGCATGACCGAGAACCTGTGGGTGAGGCGGATGTGCGCGGAAAGTGCCCGACAGATGGCAGACTTAGCGCACCATGTCGACCCCAGAAGATTTCGCGCCCAAGATTCAGGTCTTTGAACCCCACAAAGCCTCGTTGCCGCCAATGGGTCCGTACCTGAAAGAGTTTTGGAACCGCCGCGCCTTTGCAATCGAACTTTCGCGATTTGGCGACAAAGCCGAATATTTGGATTCAAAATTAGGCAAGGTCTGGCTGATCCTCAATCCACTCCTGCTGGCCATGGTCTATTTCCTCTTGGTGACTGTCATTCGCGGCAGCGCCAGTAAAACCTCAGGGCTGAGCACATTGGCCCACATCTTGATCGAACTTTTTACCTTCTACTTTGCCCAGAACTGTATTGGCGGTGGCGCCCTGTCCATTACAGCAGGTGGCCGCCTAATTCTGAATCAAGCTTTTCCTCGCGCACTGCTCCCACTGTCCAGCAGCATCAGCGCTTTTTGGCAGTTTGTCCCCACGATTCCGGTCTATATCCTCGTCGTTATTATCGGAGAGCTCTTCTTTCCTAAAACTCATATTCCTGGACTTCGCCTTACTTATCTATGGGCGCCATTCATCATTATCTGCGTTGGCATTACCGGGTTTGGTCTGGCACTTATTTTTGCCACGCTCAACGTCTACTTCCGCGACACGACAAAATTGCTGACCTACATCACCAGAATCTGGCTATACGCCTCACCTGTTTTATGGCGCCCAGATATTTTGCACGGCTGGCATCAAATCATTCTCTACATAAATCCTTTGGGACCGACCCTTGCTGCCACTTCCGAAGTATGGATAACGGGGAAATCTCCCACTCACCTCGAATTAATTGGCTGTGTCGCGTGGTCATTCCTTGCCATGCTCATAGGTGGCTACTTCTTTATCTCTAGGGAGCGCGACTTTGCCATCCGAATTTAAGCCAATGCCAGAGGAACTGGCGGTTCGAATTGAGAATCTATCGATTCGCTATGAGGTCAATGTCGACACCAAGCGAACCCTTAAGAACTACATTATGCGCGCCAGCAAGGGCGAAAAGGTCCGTACCCGAACCGTCAAAGCGGTTACTGATCTGAGCCTGGAAATTCCTCATGGATCCGTGCTCGGAATCCTCGGAGCAAATGGCGCTGGGAAATCAACGCTGATGCGTTCGATAGCGGGAATCTTGCCGCCTACCGAAGGTCGCATCACGGTCAATGGCAAAATTTCAACGCTTTTAGCGCTGGGAGTTGGCTTCAATCCCGCACTCTCCGGCAGAGACAATATTATTTTAGGTGGCTTGGCATCCGGAATGACCAGAGCTGAAATAGAGTCAAAGACCGACGAAATTGCCGCCTTTGCCGCTCTGCCTGAAGGTTTTATTGATATGCCAGTTCGCACCTATTCCTCGGGAATGTATGGTCGAGTCGCGTTCAGTGTCGCAGTAAATATGCAACCAGATATCTTGCTCTTGGATGAAGCGTTGTCTGCTGGCGATGCCTCTTTCAAAGAGAAATCGTTTAATCGAATGCGCGAACTCTGTGAAGAGGCACGAACAATTGTGATTGTTTCACATGCACTTCAGACCGTTATCGATTTATGCGACACCGCAATTTGGATGCACAAAGGTGTGATGGTCGAACATGGCAAACCACAGGATTTAGTAAATCACTATTTAAAATTCTTAGATGTCGGAGCGCTTCCCTCCAGTTTTGAGGATATGTAAGTGATTGAAGTTTCGGTGATCACTTCGGCTCATAATGTCGCTGATGCCAGACTGCATCGGCTGACAAATGCTCTCGTCGCATCAGGGCTTTCGGTTGAAGTGATTGCGCTCGGACAAGAGTCTGACGCACCCGACGGGGTTGAATTTCGCAGCGCACCTGGCGTCCGAGGGATGAGAGATCGACTCGTTCGAGATTTTCTTCTTCCTTTTCGCGCCCGCGGCCATGTTGTGATCACTTTGGCGCCGGATTTAATCCCGATGGCTTTTCTTGTCACGAGATTACGAAAGCGTTCGCTCGTTACGGATGTTTACGAAGACTATGAGCAGTTACTGAAGGATCGAAAATGGGCGCGAGGAATCAAGGGCAAAATCGCGATTGTTGTCGCACGGTTTGCCACCAAATATGCTGCCCGAGCCGAACTGACAACCGTAGCCGATGTCCAGGTTCCACCTTTTCGGGCGAACCGCAGGTTGGTCGTTCGCAACTTGCCGGATCTTTCCTTTCTTAAACCGAGTGGAGAAATGGACGCAGCGCCTCGAGCCATTTATATCGGAGATGTTCGATCCTCCCGTGGTTTACGCACTATGTTGGAAATTGCCAATCACTGCCCAGCCTGGACCTTCGACATCGTCGGCTCGGTCGCGCCAGAGGATCAAAAATTTGTCGATCAATGGCTCTCGCACAGTCCGAACGCGGCGCGAGTTCATTTTTATGGTCGCCTTGCCCCAACTGAATCCTGGAATATTGCCCAAGGCGCTTGGGTAGGATTGTCATTGTTGCAATCAACGCCAGCATTCGTGGCCGCGATGCCCAGCAAACTCTACGAATACATGACCATTGGTTTAGCCGTGGTCTCTACGCCTCTTCCTCGATGCGAAGTAATCATCAATGAGAGCCGCTCTGGCTTTGTCAGTGCGGATACCAAGGAAATCAGCCAGCAACTCAACAGTTGGGCAACAGATCCCGAACCCCTCAAGCAGCTGCGCCAGAATGCGGCGACGTGGGCCGCCGATCATTTCGATAGCGGTCCCGAATATCGCGCTTTTGCGGCGGCCATAAAGAGCCTCACCGCTGGCACAAGGTAGGCTTACGGGGTGTCCATTCGAGTCGCCGATTCCGCTGATGTTGATGCCACCGCCACTATTGGTGACGGTTCCAGCATCTGGCACCTGGCCCAAGTTCGAGATCAGGCACGCCTAGGTCTGAACTGCATTATCGGCCGCGGGGCATACATCGGCTCGGGCGCGATTCTTGGCGACAACTGCAAAGTACAAAATTATGCTCTCGTCTACGAGCCAGCAGTTCTTGGCAATGGCGTCTTCATTGGACCCGCTGCAGTGCTCACTAATGATGAGTACCCACGTTCAGTCAACCCAGACGGCTCCTTGAAATCTGGTTCGGATTGGCATGCCGTTGGCGTAACTATCGGAGATGGCGCCAGCATCGGCGCTCGCGCGGTTTGTATTGCCCCAGTAACTATTGGTGCCTGGGCGCTCGTTGCAGCCGGTGCGGTGGTTACTAAGGACGTTCCCGAATTTGCCTTAGTTGCCGGGGTGCCAGCAAAGCGGATTCGGTGGGTTGGCCGAGCCGGTGTACCACTGGAAAATATTGACAACGGATTATTCCGTTGCCCCGTCACGGGTGACGTATATCGAGAAACCACAGTTAATAATCAAGAAAAACTAGTCGAAGAGAGTGATCACTCATGATTCCTGCCGCGAAACCAATTATTGGCGATGAAGAACGTGAGGCCGTTGACCGCGTTCTCCGCTCGGGCATGTTGGCTCAAGGCCCAGAGGTAAAGGCCTTTGAAGAGGAATTTTCAGCCTTAGTCGGGGGTCGACATTGCGTTGCCATGAACTCGGGTACCTCGGCACTTCACCTTGGCTTCATTGCAGCCGGAATTGAACGTGGCGACGAGGTCATTGTCCCCTCCTTCTCTTTCGCAGCCACGGCAAACTCCGTCGCCCTAGCCGGAGCCACCCCAATTTTTGCCGATATCGACCCAAAGACTTTCAATATGGATCCCGATCATGTGGAATCTCTCATCACTTCCAAAACCAAAGCCATCATGCCGGTTCACCTCTATGGCCATATCGCCGCGATGGATCGTTATGAAGAAATTTCCAGCAAATATGGCGTCAAAATAATTGAAGATGCTGCTCAAGGGCACTTAGCTTCTATGAATGGCCGAAACTCTGGCGAATTCGGTGTTGTCGCATCGTTCTCATTCTATCCAACGAAGAATATGACGGCAGGCGAAGGTGGAATGGTCGTCACTGACTCCGCAGAAGTAGCCCGCGTATTGCGACTGCTCCGAAATCAAGGTCAAGAGATTCGCTATCAAAATGAAATCATCGGGTTCAATACCAGAATGACTGATATCCACGCCGCAATCGGCCGAGTTCAGTTGAAGAAACTTCCAGGCTGGACCAAGCAACGACAAGAGAATGCCGCCTATCTTGATGCCAATCTCAAAGGTGTCGTTACCCCTTACGTAGCGCCGAACACCACCCACTCTTACCATCAGTACACCATCCGAATTCCAGGTGGCTCGGCGACAAAACGCGACGCTTTCATGGCGGGATTGACCGAAAAGGGTGTGGGTTCGGGTGTCTACTACCCAACTCCGATCCATCGCTTGCCATCATTTAATTTGGAATTAAATCTTCCTGAAACTGAATTGGTGATCAAAGAGTGTTTGTCGCTGCCGATTCATCCTTCGCTTTCACAATCGGATCTTGAAACCATTGTCAGTGCTGTCAATGAAGTTGCGGCAGCGCTCTAATCGTGACGACAAAGAAGTTGCGAGCCGGCCTCGTTGGACTCGGAATGATGGGCAGGCACCATGCTCGCATTCTTGGGTCGCTAGATGGCGTTGAACTTGTCGCAGTCTCCGATCCAATGGGAGATGCCCATGGTGTAGCAGGGGATCGTCCAGTCTTTGCCACCGTGCAAGAGTTGATCGCACACGGCGTTGACTATGCAATGGTTGCGGCGCCTACTGCTTTTCACGAGGAACTTGGCATTGCCTTAGCCGAAGCCGGCATCCATGCGATGGTCGAAAAACCTTTGGCTGTGGATACGCCCGCTGCTCAAAGAATCACCGCCGCATTTGCCAGCCGTGGTCTGGTGGGCGCGGTTGGACATATCGAGCGATTTAACCCGGCGCTGCAGAAATTGCGCAGCAAACTAGACAATGGCGATCTCGGAGATGTGTATCAAATTATTACCAGGCGCCAAGGTCCGTTCCCAGCCCGAATTGCCGATGTTGGGGTCGTGAAAGATCTCGCCACTCATGACATCGATCTCACGGCTTGGGTGGCGCGCTCCCCCTTTGCCTCGGTCTCGGCCCGAACCGTGCATAAGTCAGGTCGAGTTCATGAGGACATGGTCGCCGCAATTGGCCAGTTAGAAAATGGAATTATCACCAACCACCTTGTTAACTGGTTGACCCCATTTAAAGAACGCCTCACCATTGTTACCGGCGAGCGTGGAACCTTAGTGGCAGATACTTTGACCGCTGACCTCACTTATTACGCGAATGCTTCAGTGGAGACCGAATGGGATTCAGTGGCTGCATTCCGTGGGGTGAGTGAAGGTGACGTTGTTCGCTACGCATTTGCCAAGCCGGAACCACTTCGCGTAGAGCATGAAGCGTTTCGAGATGCGGTGTTAGGTTTGCCTGGCGCATCCGAACGCATTGTGACTATGGAGCAAGGCCTAGCCACAGTTGCCGTGGCCGAAGCGATGTTAAAGAGCGCACAAACTAAGGAAACAATCACGTTATGAATTCACCAATGAAAATCGCCGTAGTCGCACTCGGAAAAATCGGACTACCCCTGGCTGTTCAATTTGCCAAGAAGGGCCATTACGTCATCGGTTGCGATGTCAACCAAAATACGGTCGACCTAGTCAATGCGGGGAAAGAGCCATTCCCGGGCGAGGCCTTTCTCGCCACATATCTTGCTGACGTTGTTTCTCAAGGATTCTTAACGGCGACAACCGACACCACTTCGGCTGTCGCCCAAGCAGATGCCGTAGTCGTAGTAGTTCCACTATTCGTTGATAACGATGGTGTACCAGACTTTGGTTGGATGGATGACGCAACCGCGAAAATCGCTGCTGGACTAAAACCTGGAACACTCGTTTCTTACGAAACGACTTTGCCCGTTGGTACGACAAGGAATCGCTTTGCGCCTGCCCTAGAAGCAGGTTCAGGATTACAAGCTGGTGCCGATTTTCACCTCATCTTCTCCCCCGAAAGAGTCTTGACCGGCCGAGTTTTTGCCGATCTGCGAAAATATCCCAAGCTTGTTGGTGGAATAAACGTCGAGAGTACCGCCGCGGGAATTGAGTTTTACCAAGCGGTTTTAGATTTTGATGATCGCCCCGATCTGACACAGCCAAATGGCGTTTGGGACTTACTCACCTGTGAGGCCAGCGAGATGGCCAAGTTGGCTGAGACCACTTATCGCGATGTAAACATTGCCCTGGCGAATCAATTTGCGATCTTTGCTGAAGGCGCAAATATCGATATCGCTAAAGTTATCGCAGCCTCCAACTCACAGCCTTACAGCCACATTCACCAACCTGGGATTGCCGTGGGCGGCCATTGCATTCCTATCTACCCTCGCTTTTACCTGTGGAACGACCCATTGGCCACCGTGGTCCGAGCTGCTCGTGAGGCAAATGCCGCCATGCCATCCCATGCCGTCGGTCTCCTGCAAGCCGCGCTCGGTAGTTTGGCGGGTAAAAAAATTGCGGTGTTGGGCATCTCCTATCGAGGTGGCGTCAAGGAGTCTGCTTTCTCTGGCGTTTTCCCCACAGTTGCTGCCTTAAAGGCTGCTGGTGCCAACGTCGTGGTTCATGATCCGATGTACACCTCGGCGGAAATTGCCGGGCTCGGTTTCGATGAGTACCTCGTTGGACAGAGCGTAGATGGCGTTATTCTGCAAGCCGATCACAAAGAATATAAAGAACTCACGCAAGCAGATTTTCCCGGAGCGCGAGCAATAGTTGATGGCCGACGCTCACTCGATCCAGCCCAGTTTGCAGATCTTGAATTTCGAGTTATTGGCGCCCCGCACTAACTTCAGCCTTAGGGCGTGCTGGTACTTTCGAGTGGTACCGGCTCGGAGATGCGAAACGGCAAATGCTCGCGCGCTGTTGGTGATGCGTCAGAGATTCGATTGTAAATAGCCAAGAGCTCTTCGGCTTGACGTTCCCAACTTCGCTCGGCCAAGACCTCCTCGGTATATGCGGTTTGATACTTTCCTTTGTCGGCTAAAACCTTTTTAACCGCAGTAACAAAACTCACTACATCTTCAGCCACAAATACTTCACCATTGCCCAATTCGATAACGGCTTCGGACATAGTTTTTACATCGCTGACTACGATAGGAAGTCTGGCTTGCATATACTCGCCAAATTTAGTGATGAGGGAAATTTCATGATTTTGTCGGTGATGAATCGGAATCAATCCAATATCGGCGCCAGATAAATACGAAACAAGTTCAGCATTTGGAACGTAAGGAAGCACATGGAAACGAGAGTGCAATTCCGGATATGTGTCTTGCAATTTCTTAACTGTCGCATTGCTTGGGTTGGCAATAACAACAAGGTGTACGTTAGGCAATAAATGAAGTGCGTCTACTGCAGTGGCAACACCGCGTTGTGGTGCGACTGCCCCGGAGTAGACCATCAATGGGACATCTGATCCGATTCCACAATCTTGGCGCAGATTTCGGGAAGCAGGTTGTTGGCCTTCAACCAGCGGATCGTTTGCAACGATTTCCGGGCGAGCAGAGATGTTTAGATGAGGAATGAGTAGATCCGACATACCCTCGCTCACGGAAAGTATTGCGGATGCGAACTGAGAATATTTACGCTCCTGATCGCTGTAGAGATGCATCAGCGGTGGGCGAAGGTGGGCGACACCAGGAACATATTCATGAGCGTCATACACCAACGAACACGAAATCCCGGCGGCAGTAAGTGCCTCAACTATGGCACCAGCGATCGGCAAAGCTGTGTAGTCGTGGGCATGGACGACATTGGGACGAAAGTCCATTGCAACAGGCAAGATTGCATGGACTGATCGCTTTAAATTAGGGATCAGAGGTTCCTTTTCCGGAAGAAACTTTGACTCAAGAAGTCGCTTGTAGTGGCGCAATTTTCGCAAGATGCGCCCAAGCGTTACTTGGTTGACCACTGGTCGAAGCGGCAATCTAATTACTCGCGCATAACCAATACTCAATTCATCAGAGTGCGTAAATGGACTAGAAGCACAGACGAGAACATCCCACCCAGCATTGCCTAATGACCAAGCACATTTGAGAACTCGAGAATCTTCAACTACTCCATTGAGCACAATATGAAGAGTCTTGGGCGATGTGAGCATTGGCACAATCTACTAAAAGCCGAAGAGATTAACGAAAAATTGAGGAATAGTCGGTATCTTTGACAACCTCATGGCGCTTCGCGAATTTCTTCCTCATCGTTCTGACTACCAAGGTCTGCGGCTGAACTGGCGGCGTGATCTTATCTCAGGGATAACTGTCGGCATTGTTGCACTGCCACTCGCTATGGCCTTCGGGATTACCACAGGATCCGGTGCGCAATCTGGACTTATAACCGCAATTTTCGCTGGACTGATTGCCGCTATCTTTGGCGGATCCAAGTTCCAAGTAAGCGGACCAACCGGTGCCATGACGGTGGTGCTAGTTCCCATTGTGGCCAAATACGGAGTAGCTATTTTGGCACCCGTTGGAGTCATCGCAGGAGCGCTCGTTTTAATTTCGGGCGTACTTAAGGCTGGCAGCATCATCAATAAAACGCCATGGCCAGTGATGGAAGGTTTCACATTAGGTATCGCAATGGTCATAGGGCTGCAACAGATGCCGATTGCCTTGGATTTCAAGAAAGCTGCCGGAGATAAAACAATTTTGGTGGCATTCCATACCCTCAAAAATGCTCTGGCCGCAGGTTTACATTGGTCCGCGGTCTTCTTGGTTCTACTAACGCTCGCAGTGAAATTTTCTTACCCTCACGTCGCCAAGAAAGTTCGGCTGAAGTTTCATGTGCCAGCAAGTTTTGTTGCCATCGTTTTTTCCACTGTGATCTCACTTTTTTTGCACTTAAAAGTGTCGACGGTGGGTGCACTTCCTCGCAAGATCTTTAATCCCATTAATCCCAATTTTCATGATGCGAAGTTTTCAGTGCTCGCCATTGCGGCAGTGGAAATCGCACTACTGGCGGCGATCGAGTCTCTTTTATCAGCCCGGGTTGCAGATCAAATGGCAAAAATCCATGACCCAGAGGCGAAATATCACCCTAATCGTGAGCTCTTTGGTCAAGGCCTCGCCACCTTGTTTGCCTCAGTTCTAGGTGGCATGCCTGCAACCGGTGCGATTGCGCGGACGAGCGTCAATGTTCGATCGGGAGCACGAACCAGGTTGGCCTCGATTTTCCATGCGCTCTTCCTGGTACTTGTTGTACTCGTCCTCAGCCCCGTGATTTCACATGTTCCCACGGCTGCCCTGGGCGGCGTTTTGATAGGAACCTCTTATCGAATTGCCAGCCCGGCCAATCTAAAAGAATTACTCAAGACTACAAAATTAAATATTGCCACCATAGCCATCACCTCAATGTCGGTACTTCTCATCGACTTAATTTGGGGAATTATTATTGGCTCGATTTTTATCAGTGTCGGGCAATTTGTTCAGCGAAAATTACAGCGGAAGCATTAGTTCGAGCGCAGTAATTACCAAGGCCACGGCGATCGCCTGAAGTGCCATTTTGATGACGGTGTCTCGATCTTGTTTGCGAAATACCTCCATCTCGATTCGGTCTAGATTTCCGAGTTTGCCGAAGTTAAATGTCCCCGCAAGTCCGAACCCCATGCAGAACTTCTTCTTGGCTTGAATCCAACCGAAGGAAAAAACCATCGCTGGGAAGAAAATGGAAAAACGAGTAATCCGAGAAGAGTGGTGTTGTTGCAACAAGAAGGCGGTTGCTATCGTAATTAGAAGACCAAAATATCCAACCAAGCGACGACGACGTATTTCCTGAGGGCCGATATTGCAGACACCAGGCTGATAAAGATCACTCACAGACTGTCTTCGTACTCGTCTTCATCAGTAAAGACTTCGTGGTTATCATCTTCACTTCGCGCCAGCCACTGGTAAACCGACTTCAGCGCACCAAAAATAAAGGCGAGAAACGCGAAAGTTCCTAGCAGCCTTCGAATCGCTTTGATCATGAGACAAATCTACCCTTACCAGGTGGCAAATTCCCGCTGGTTGTGATGAACAGCGCCTAAACGTGGCGAGAATCGCATTAATCCGGTAGCTGAGATGTAAGTAAGGCTTGATCAATATCGCGCCACAAATCTTCAATTTCCTCAATCCCTACTGAGAGACGAACTAAATTCACAGGAATCGAGGGGCTCTCAATACTCCATCGATGACGCCGCTCCCACAGTGATTCCACACCGCCCAGAGAAGTCGCATATGTAACTAAACGAGATGCTTCACAAGCCTTGTCGGCAGCTCGTGCGCCACCTTTTACATCAATGGAAAGGACGGCACCGAAACCAGCCATGAAACTCCTTGCCCGCTGGTGGTGTGGGTCCGTCGGAAGTCCTGGGTATCGAACCCGCTCTACTGCCGAATGGGATTGAAGTCGAGTGGCGAGTTCCATGGCGTTCGACTGCGCCCGCTCCATGCGAAGTGCCAACGTTCTAAATCCACGCAGTGCAAGCCATGCTTCGAAAGGTCCAGCAATAGACCCGCCAAATTTCCGGGCATCCTCAATTCGCTTGTAGAGCGCCAGATCTCGAGTCGAAACGCTGCCGAGCAAGACATCGCTGTGACCGGCAAGATACTTAGTCACGGAATGAACTGAAATATCGGCGCCGAGAAGCAACGGCTGTTGCAGTAACGGCGTCGCAAAGGTGTTATCCACCGCGACGCCACAGCCCATCGCCTTTGCCGCAGAAATCAGCGTCGGAAGATCCGCCACTTCCAAAGCCGGATTTGTTGGAGATTCCAACCACAAGAGAGAGGTGCCGGGCAGAGCTGCGAGAACCTCTTCGGTATTGGCAACATCGACAAACCGAACTTCCAGGTGACCAGATTTTGCTAAATTATCAAGGACGACCATGACCCCGGTGTAGCCATTTCGAGATGCTGTCACAACCGAGCCGATCGGCAACAACGAGAAGACTGCATTAATCGCGGCCATTCCCGAGGAAAAAATCAGCGTCTTGCCATGCTCGAGGGATTCAATCGCGCTCTCTAGTGCAGTCCAAGTTTCATTGCCATAGCGTCCGTACCCCATAGGTCCACCTGGATGGAAGGTCGAACTGAGTGAAATTGGGGTATTTAGATCGCCATCAGGAATGCGCGCAGGACGCCCGGCTGCAACAACCTTCGTCTCTGGTGAATAATCAGTCGAACTCAAATCTTCCAATGCCATGTTGCAAGCCTAACCTTTCACTCGGGCGAACTCAGCCTCCAGGACGGCTGCTGCCGCATTATGACCAGGAATACCACTCACGCCGCCACCTCTTATCGCGCCAGCCCCGCAAAGAAAAAGATTCTTATGGGTCGTCTCCACTCCCCAACGAATCTCTTGATCATCTTCCCGAAAGGGCATGGATAAATCTTTGTGAAATATATTCCCACGGGGCAAGCCAGTCTCTGATTCGATATCAAGGGGATTTTTCGCTTCAATACAGAGCGAGCCATCGGAGGCGACCGCTAAACAGTCTTCAATAGGATCAACGAGATATTCATTGAGTTGCCGCAAGACCTTGGCGGTAATACGAGCCGTGACCGATTGTGGATCACTATCAAAAAGCGCCGCAGGCGTGTGAAAAGCGAAGAGGGTCAAGGTCTGGTAACCCTGTTCTTGCAATTGCGGACTCAGAATCGACGGGTCAGTTAACGTATGGCAGTACATTTCCGCAGGGATTCGATTGGGGACTTCGCCTCGGCTCGCCTCTTCGAAAGCTTTTTGAAATTGCGTATAACTTTCATCAATGTGAAAAGTCCCCGCAAAGGCGCGCATGGGATCAATCCCGCTTTTCAATCGAGGCAACTTCTTCAGCAACATGTTGATTTTCACTTGGCTGCCGTCAAGACTTTTAACATCAGGCATATCTATCATGGTAGCGAGAACTTGTGGCGCGCAATTTGCCAATAAATATCTCGAAGTAAAACTTTCGCCTTTGCTGGTTTTTGCGATGTAACCACCGGTTCCAGGCTCAATCTCTTTAACTTCGGTGTTTGCCACGAGAGTCACGCCATAAATCTTTGCCAACTCCAGTAGTTCGCTGACCAATCCCCCCATTCCACCGCGAGGTACCCGCCACTCGCCAGTTCCATTCCCAATCAGGTGATAGATAAAACAAATGTTGGCGTAAAAAGAATGCGCATCACTAAAAGTTCCAACTAATCCATCAGTAAAAACAACGCCCCTTATGAGATCTGATCCGAAGGTGCGCTCGAGAACCTCGCCGAGTGGACGTTCGACAATGGCATCCCAAATTGGATCATTGACCAAGTCCCGAAGTTCGGTGCGAGAAGGCAGTGGCGACAACAGGGTCGGAGCGACAATCTGAGCCAAATGGCGGACCGAACCATAAAAGTTTTGCCACGCATCGAAATCAGAATCAGATCCAGTAACTTCGACGAAACTCGCTTTAGTTGCCGCACTGAGATCGGAATCAACTAGTAACCCCATCTCGGTTCCCTCATGGTTAACCGGAGTGTAGGAGGAGACCGAGCGCGATAGTGTCGTAAAAGATAAACCCAAGTCTTCAATTATTTGATCAGGTAAAAGTGAGACTAAATATGAATAGCGAGATAAGCGCGCATCAAAATCGGGAAATACTCGCTGGCTGACAGTTGCACCGCCAAACTCTGAATTTTTTTCGAGAACGCCTACCCGCAACCCGGCTTTACCTAAGTAACAAGCGGCGACAAGTGAATTGTGTCCGCCACCAACAATCAGGACGTCGAAATCCGGTTCAAAGGTCATTTCCCCTGCACCACTTTCACGATTCGATCAATTGCCTCAGAAATAACGGCCTCACTCGTCGCGAAATTAAGTCGAATAAATTGCGAAGTATCGGCACTGAAATTTATTCCAGGACTAAATGCGACCCTGCCTTCTGCCAGCAAGATATCTGCCGGGTTTGGACCCAGATTTAACTTTGAAAGGTCCAGCCAGGCTAGATAAGTGGCGTCTGGAAGGCGGTAACCCACTTCAGGCAATTTCGAGCTCAATTGCTCGGCCAGAAACTTGCGATTTCGGTCGAGAACCACAAGTAGAGCATCCAACCATTCAACGCAGGTGTATGCCGTTGCAGCCGAGAATGCACCAAATAGTGATGCGCGATAATGAACTGCGGCAGGCATTGAAAGCGCGCGATCTCGCCATCGCTGGCTTGCCACCACAATCGTCGCCGATTTAAGCCCTGCGAGGTTCCACGATTTGCTGGCCGCAGTTGTGCAGATTCCTACTTCGCGAGCAGTATCGCTGACGGAGAGGAAGGGCACGAATTCAGTGCCAGGAAAAACCAACGGCGCATGGACCTCGTCGCTGAATATAGCCACGCCATACTTGTGTGCAAGATCTGCGAGGCGGGAGAGTTCAGCGCGATTAAAAACTGTTCCTACCGGATTGTGTGGGTTGCAAAGAAAATGAATCTTGGCACCGTTCTTATAAGCCTGCTCCAGCGCATCAAAATCAAGAGAATAGTTCAGCAGTTCGTTCTTGAGTGGTATATCAATAAGTGAGCAATGTAATTCCTTGGTCCAATTAAAGAAATTGTGATAAACGGGAGAGTTGATGATGATGGCGTCACCCGGCTGGACCACAGTGCGCGCCATTTCCACCATAGCGACCCCGACATCTGCAGCCACAAATACATTGTGTGTATCAATCTCCCAGCCCCACTTATCACGAGCGAAGATTGCCAAGTTGTTCGCGAGTTCTGGAACAGGTCCTAAATATCCAGTGTCGGAGTTGGTCGCCATCTCGATCAGAAGATCGCGAATTGGGGTGGCTATTTCAAAGTCCATCTCAGCAACCGGGAGTGGCAGAACATCTAGGTCGTAACTGCGAAACTTCTCACTTCGATGTGTACGAAGATGATCAAGTGACATCGTTTCAATTTTTACCATGTTCCACCGCGTTTATCTTTCATACGATTATTGCCTTCCACTTTTCCAGAGGCTAACGGCCGTGGTAGTTGAAAGCACGATAACTATAAATATCAAACTTACTTGCAAAGAAATCTGGGGAACGTCGAAATTTCCGATTTTTTCCCAGCCTTGAGAGTGAGCGGCTTCGATAATTAACTTGATTCCTATGAATCCCAAAATCGCAGCCAGGCCTTCGGTCAGGTACAGCAACTTTTGCATCAAACCACCGATGAGGAAATAGAGCTGACGCAATCCCATGAGGGCAAAGACATTGGCCGTGACAATTATGTAGGGATTCTTTGTGAGCCCAAAGATTGCTGGAATCGAGTCAAAAGCGAAAAGCACATTTGTAGTTGCTATGGCGATGAGCGCCACGACGAAAGTCGAAGCCCCTCGCTTTCGCAGCAAAGTAAGTAGCCGACCTTCTTTCCACTCTTCCTCCTCGCTCTCCTTAACAAGAGAAATCGCCGTGTAAATGAGAAATCCACCGAAGAGGAAAAAGGTGGCGGACCAACGATTGATCAATGCTGAGCCACCTGCAATAAATATGCCACGTAGGAATAGAGAGGAGACAATTCCCACGAGTAAAACCAACTCTTCTTTTTCCTTTGCAATTTTTAAACGAGCAAGAATTAAGATGAAGACAAAGAGATTGTCAAAAGAGAGCGAATATTCGGTAATCCACCCTGCAAAGAATTCGCTTCTGGCTCTGCTGGTCGACCAAATTCCGAGTGAATAACCGAAGGCGACAGCCATTGATACGTATAAAACGGTCCACGTTACGGCAGCCTTCAGGCTGGTTTTCCGATTTCGATTCGCAAAAGCAAGTGCAAAATCGAAACCTAAAACCAGAATTAAGGCCAAGAGCGTTATCACCCAGACACTTCTAGACAAAATCCATACCCCTTTTAGCCTTGACGGTAACATGGCAAACTACACCAGCAACATCTCAATTCTAGGCAATTACCGCAACCCTCAGGAGTCAGCTATGTCTAAGCAAGTAATTACTCATATTTCGGTTACCTCAGGGTTGCGAAATCGCCGAACTGTCTTCCTTCGTGGCATCTTGGTTGTTCCAGTTATGATTTTTCTCGGTTCTTTTGGTTCGCAAACTTCTACCAATTCAGCACTGCTTGCCTCAAGTGGTTTTCTCGTCTATCCAGCGCTTTTGGCTCTCCTCTTCCGCGGAAAGTACCCAAGTTACGTGCTCGCCTTTAACAAGGCACTCATGGGTTTGACGGTGCGCATTTTTGCTTATCTCTTTCTATTGACCGATGAATACCCTTCGATCGAATCAAACGATGTCGTCTCCATCGAATTCCCGGATGTCAATGAAGGAAAGGCCCTTAACCAATTTGCACCCCTCTTTAAATGGCTTCTGGCAATTCCGCTGTATATCTTCGGTGCGGTCTATGTGATCTACGCACTTTTTATCACCTTCTTCGCATGGATAATCACTTCAGGTACTGGACAGTATCCAGATTGGGCTGCCGGCCCCGCATATGGCGTCATCGCCTACTGGAATCGCGTGAGTGGCTATGCGATTATTTTGGTTACGGACGAATATCCAAGTTTCTCGCTCACAAACTAGCCCTGTGGCTTTAATTACCGAGGCGCAAATGCGCGTGATTACTCGAAAAATTGCCAAAGCCGATCCAGTGTTTTCCGATCTAGTTAAGAGATCCGAACTTTGCACAATTGGACGAAAGCGAAATTCGCAGAGCCATTACGAAACCTTGGTTGACAGCATAATTTCCCAGCAACTTTCGATTAAAGCAGCGGATTCGATTGCCCGGCGATTGCGCGAATTAGCCGGCGGAAAAATTCGACCCGAGTTCATCTCGAAGCTTGACTCTGACCAAATACGAAGTTGTGGTCTATCTAATGCCAAAGTAAGAGCCATCAACGAATTGACTACAGCAACCCTGGATAAGACCATCAATTTCCACAAGTTTCGCTATATGACCAATGACGATATTTCCGAAGAGTTGGTATCCCTTTGGGGCATCGGTCGATGGACGGTAGAAATGTTTCTCATGTTTCACCTTGGCAGACTTGATGTCTGGCCCGTTGGCGATTTAGGTGTCCGAAGAGGCTGGGAAAAACTTCACTCGTTGCCAGAGCAGATTGAGCCAAAAGCCCTTGATGAATTGGGCTCGAACTTTGCCGGATTTCAAAGCGTGGTTGCTTGGTATTGCTGGCGCGCTCTGGAAATGGAGACGGCTTAGAATTGCCGGATTTACTCGGTCGGCTTTGGTTCCAAAAGCATCGAGACTGAATTGATACACCATCTTTGATCTGTAGGTACGTCGTATCCTTCGCCTTCAAAGACATGACCCAAGTGCGATCCGCAAGAAGCGCAGCGAACTTCGGTCCGTACTCTTGGGAAAAGCGAACGATCGACAACTAATTCAACGGCATCGTCGGAAGTCGGCGCATAAAAAGAGGGCCAACCGCAGCCAGAGTGAAACTTGGTCTCGCTTCGAAAAAGTTCGGCTGAGCAGGCTTTACATTTGTAGACACCAATAGTCTCCGTGTCGGTGTATTCGCCGGTAAATGGTCGCTCGGTAGCGGCATGACGCAAAACGTCGTAGGAAAGTGGATCCAGAGTCGACTTTAATTGCGCCTCATCGAGTTGAATTGGGTAGGACTTATTTTTGCTCATTAGGAAGAGACCTCCGAAGAAATTGTTGGGAAAGCAACTCCGGTTGAAGAATGGCAGTCATAACCTTTTGGATTTTTAGCCAGATATTTCTGGTGATACTCCTCAGCAAGCCAATACTCATGTCCTTGCGCCTCTTGAATTTCGGTACAGATTCGGCCGACACCTTCAGCAAGTAAGGCGGCCTCGTAGATATCTCGAGTGTTGATCGCCTCAATCATCTGGTGCGAAGTCGTCGTGTAAATTGCACTTCGATATTGGGTCCCGATATCGCCACCTTGCTGATTGAGCGAGGTTGGATCGTGCATCGTCCAAAATTCTTCAAGCAAACGCTGATAACTTATGACGGCTGGGTCGTATGTGACCTCAACCATCTCCGCGTGCCCGGTGCGACCAGTGCAGACTTCACGATAATCGGGATATTTAGTGCTGCCGCCCATGTAACCCACAGAGGTGGCGATCACACCTGGGAGTTTCCATAATCTTCGCTCGGCGCCCCAAAAACAACCAGTTGCAAAATATGCTTTCTCGGTCACGGGTGCCACATTAGTCTCGCGGTCTACATCCAGATTGCCCATATTGCGCATTCTGGCAGAAATACCAGAACTTGGCGTGGGCAAATGCCCGCCTGATAATCTTGCCCAGCATCGTATGCCCCCGTAGCTCAGGGGATAGAGCACCGCCCTCCGGAGGCGGGAGCGCAGGTTCGAATCCTGCCGGGGGCGCTCAGATTTACTCAGATGTGACCTATACCCCACGAATAATCTGAACAATCAAGGAATCTCTCAGGTTATATCCTTGTTATGCCCACTGATACGCGAGAGAATACTCTCTTAGTCGGTCTGACAATTAGCCCGATTTATCCGTTTTGTTCTATCTACCCACTATGAGGAGAGTCACCCACCATGGACTGGCGACATGAAGCAGCCTGTCGTGATGAAGATCCAGAACTCTTCTTCCCGATTGGTAATACCGGACCTGCGCTAGCCCAGATTGAAGAGGCTAAGAAGGTCTGTAATCGTTGTGCCGTCAAAGATGCCTGCTTGGCTTGGGCGCTAGAAAGCGGCCAGGATGCTGGTGTCTGGGGCGGTCTCTCCGAAGATGAACGTCGTGCCCTCAAGCGTCGCGCGGCCCGTAACCGAGCCCGCATGATGGAGAGCCAAAACACTTTCTAAGTTCTAATGTGCTCGATGAGCCAGCGGAAAAATTAAAGTTGCTCGAGTACCAGAACCATCAGTTTTCAAGGTGATACTCCCGCGCAATTCATTCTCGGTCAGAGTCCGAACAATCTGCAGCCCTAAGTTCGAGTAAGCCTCCCATTCAAAATCCTTTGGCAAGCCTTGCCCGTTGTCGATGATGGAGATCTCGCACTCAGTCGCGCCACGGGAAATTTCCACCCGAAGGCTATCCCCCGCCTCAGCCAACCCATGTTCCAGTGCATTATGAATGAGTTCTGTGACTACCAGAGCCAATGGGGTTGCTACTTGAGCTCCGAAAATTCCGAAACTTCCGGCTTTGGAAAGTTCGATTGGCCTGGTGCTGAGTTCGATCGCATTATGAACAATTCGGTCATATACCTCATCAAATTGCACGGTTTCCGCTGAACTAGTCGAAAGCGTCTCATGCACAATGGCAATCGATGCCACTCTTCGTACTGCTTCAGCTAGAGCAGCGCTCGCTGTGGGATCTTCGACTCGACGAGATTGAAGACGCAGTAACGCCGAAACAGTTTGTAAATTGTTTTTCACTCGGTGGTGGATTTCACGAATGGTCGCATCTTTGGTGACCAGCGCTTGATCCCGGCGACGAAGTTCAGTGACATTATGAACTAATACGATGGCGCCGATTCGATCTTCACCTTGTGTTAAAGGCATTACTAAGATGTCGATAATTCCCATCTCATTTTCAAAATCAGTTCGGCGAAGTTGTTCACCCCCCACGATCACCCGCCAACTCTCTTCGGTTGGCGCGGATTTCTCCTTCGAGAGCGAGTCGATAATGTCACCAAGCACGTGATTTTCGAGTTCAGCTTTCCAACCCAAGCGACTAAAAGCAGATCGTGCATTTGGGCTGGCATAACTGATATTTCCCGCGCTGTTTAGCCTAATGAGACCGTCGCCAACACGTGGCGCTGATTCAGCTCGATAAATACTATTTTGAATCGGAAAATTTCCTTCGGAAACCATTCGATAAATCGAATGCGCAATTTCACGATAATTAATCTCTAACCGAGATGCCGAGCGCATTTGAACAGCATCTCGATGACGAGAAATCACCGCAATAATTCGTCCGCCAAAGAGAACCGGCACGGTCTCTTCTTTAATTAATAGGTCTCCAACGATTTCAGGCGGCGAATCACGAACAATCTCCCCTTGGGATAGCGCACGGTCGATTCGCGGGTTATCGCCCAACGCCAACTCATTCCCGATGACGTCTTGTGTAAATACTGTTGCTGCGGTGGTAGGGCGGATATGCGCAATTGCGATGTGACCTTCTGGCCAACTCGCGTAATCTTTTCGTTTTGGAACCCAAAGAATAAGGTCAGCAAAGGAGAGATCGGCCAATAATTGCCACTCTGCAATGAGTTCGGAAATCCGGTCGCGGTCATCCGATGTCAGCGCAGTTTGGGAGGAGGTCAGTGACACTTCGCCTCTTCTCCCTCGCACTTACATAATCAACTCCGCGATCCTACCAATCTCCTTTCCAGCCTTGGAAGTTGTCCGACCAAAATCAAAGAAGGTGGGTTTTGCTTGGTTGTCATTCGCAAGGATCGGTCGGGTATCAAAAGGGAAGAGACATCGCTCTTCACCATGTGTTAGGGCGTTAAAACGACTCACAATGGCTCGGTCTTGGCGAGTAGTACCTCCTTGACTGAGAACATAAATAATCGGAATCTTTCGGAGCAGGACCGGGAATTCGTGGATAAATCGCTCGAGTCGCAACAATCCAAGTCCCGATGATCGAGTTACATAAATCAAAGTGGTGCTGGTTTCCAAAATGTTATGAGTGAGCGATGCTTGCCATCGTCTATCGTTCACAACCTCTTCTAATGGACCCAAAGCGCCGATGTCGATTAGTGATACCTTCGGTGAAGAAGGTTCCCCCAGGTTCAGTTCGGTGGGTTTTGTCGAAGAATCCAGGGTGATTAATTGGAAACGTGACGCCTGATCAACATTGCCGCCACGACTATTGGCCCCTTTCAGATAAGCCAATGATGGGCTTCGCAAATCCGCGTCCACTAGTTGAACTTTCCGCTGCCACGATATGTAATCTGCTAAAGCGAGTGCCAGATAACTCCGCCCCGGAGAGCCTGACGTGCCGGTGATAGTGACGATTTTATGCTGATTTTTCACGACATTGGATGGTCGAGAAGTTGGCGCAACGCTCGCTTCCAGTTCTGAATGGTGGATCATGGGCAATCGCAATTGCCCTCGAATGTGAGACATGATGCTGTGCGAATTAATCTCAACGCCATCAAGGGAAATGAAAGTAATCATTGCCGAGCCCAATTGTGGGAGAAGATCCTCGCTCCATTGTGGCAGATCGCTTCGGTAAATAATGACAGTCCGCAAAACTCCACCGCGTTCAGTTAAACACGTGGCCAATGAATTCACGTCTATCGCCCGATGAACAATGCTCCACCCTTGCGAATAGAGAAGTTGCGCAACAAAATCTTCAATCTCAGCGTCTGCAATAGCGGTGATAACTTGTAGTTGCGGAATTTCAGAGCGCATGTCTAACCACCAATACTCGAGTGTTGGAAATATCAATAACTAAAGGAAAAACATCTTCTTGATTCAAAGCCAATGTGAGCCCAATGTCGCCGCCCAAGTCTTTTGATTTTTGGTCAATCCCAGCAATCGGAATCGCGGTGCCAATGAGCGTGGGTGACGTAATGCCTCCCACATTGTTTTGCGCGATCGAAATATTCTGATTGGGAATTGCGTAAAGATCTATTCGGTCACCAATTTTCACGTCAAAGGGCAAGTCATTTCGCAGTACGTGTAGGGGAAAAATTCGCTGCGTATTTGGGTGAGGAACTGAACCTAGCGCTAGGGCGGGAATGAGTTCCTGCGAGCTAACGTCTCGAGTGAGAGACTTACCCACAAGTCTGGTCTGGTCTCCGAAATATGAATGAATGTTTTCCGGCAGCGATACCTTGACCAGTTTTACATCATTGCTCGCTATCACGGCGCCAGCGCGTAAATCGTGCGCCGCGGCCCAAACCTGCGAATTCGGCGCGGCACTGGTTGTGATAGCCAGAGCGGCAAAGAACGAGAAGGCGATAAGGAGAAAGGCCAAGGTCTTTCGGCGCGGCAAGGTGACATGGAGAGCGGGAAAACGGATAGGTGCCATGGGAGATGGATAGTTGAGACGGGCGAGGCACCGAAGAATATTTTCCACAGGATCACTTTGCGTAATTCATAAGATCAGCCGAACGGATGATGCGCCATGACCTGAGTCATTGCCATTGTGGCGCCATGACCACGAACAATTCTCGGGTAATAGCCCGCCCGATTTACCTCACCACTGCTGGATCGCGAACACCCGTCGATCCGAGCTTATGGAGCCACCCAACATTGGCGCTTTATCAGCCGGAGGCTGCGCCGGTGCCAGCAATTCCAACCAAGCTCTATCTGGTACCCACGCCAAATCTTTATCCTGGTGAAGAGGCGGATAAGGATTTCCTGCCAAAGCCTTCGCTCTTATCCGAGCTGCCTGAATTGACGCCTTGGGTAGAGCGATTTGTGGTCGGAGTCGTCGAAATTTGGGGCGGTCGACGCGACCCACTCCAGCTTTCGAGGTGGTGTCATCGAAGTGTTTATTCACAACTTGTTAAACGCTCGGGCACTATGCGTGCGCTCCCCCGAGTACGCAAAATTTACTTATCGCAGCCCCTAGAAGGAATCTGCGAGACCACGGTTACCATCAGAATCGAGGAGCGAGTTCGTTCCTTGATCTTACGATTTGAAGGCGTTGATCACCGATGGCTCTGCACTGAGTTAGTACTTCTCTAGCTCAGACCGCACCGTGGCAACGCTTGTATTTCTTGCCAGAGCCACATGGGCAGGGCGCATTTCGGCTGGTTCCACCGCTTTCTTGCGCTTCGCCAGATTCATCGGCTGCGGAATATCGAAGTCGTTTGATCTCGGGTTGCTCAGCCTGAAGGCCTTTGGCGGCAACTTCATTAGTCTCGGCCTCAATTTGAACTTCGACATTAAAGAGGTAACCGACCATCTCTTCTTTGATTGAATCCATCATCGCGGCGAAGAGATCAAAACCTTCACGTTGATACTCGACCAACGGGTCGCGTTGAGCCATGGCGCGAAGTCCAATGCCTTCTTGCAGATAGTCCATTTCATAAAGATGTTCGCGCCACTTGCGATCCAAAACGGAGAGGAGAACCTTTCGTTCAAGTTCGCGCATGACTTCAGGGGTTAACGATTCTTCCCGGCGGGTATATGCGCTTTCAGCATCTGCAAGCACTTTGCCCAGCAAGAAACCTTGATCCAATCCGGCGGCGCCACCAACTTCTTCAACAATTTCTTCAGTCGAGAAAGAAATTGGATAGAGAGCCTTTAGGGCCGTATGCAAAGTCTGCAGATCCCATTCCTCTGGATAGCCTTCAGAAGTCGCTGCTGTCACATATGCGGTCAAAGTATCAATCATGAAGGTATGAACTAGATCCTTGATATCGGCACCTTCTAGTACTTCACGACGCTCGCTGTAGACGACTTCACGTTGTCTATTCATGACGTCGTCGTACTTAAGCACGTTCTTTCGTGATTCAAAGTTCAACGATTCAACCTGAGTTTGAGCAGATCTAATGGCATTAGAAACTATTTTGGATTCCAGAGGCACATCTTCCGGAATACCTGCCGCGCCGAGAAAGCGTTCGACCATGCCGGAATTGAATCGACGCATCAAATCGTCTTGCAGCGATAAATAGAAACGAGATTCCCCTGGATCGCCTTGGCGACCAGAACGACCACGAAGTTGGTTGTCAATGCGCCGAGACTCATGGCGTTCAGTTCCCAAAACGTATAGTCCACCCAGGGCGACAACTTCTTCATGTTCTTTGGTCACAGCAGCCTTCTGTTGTGCAAGTTGATCTCCCCATGCCGCTTCATACTCTTCTGGAGTATCGACCGGGCTGAGACCTTGACGTTGCAACTGAAAGTCAGTCATGAATTCAGGATTTCCGCCGAGCATAATGTCGGTACCTCGACCAGCCATATTTGTTGCGACAGTCACGGCCCCAATGGTTCCGGCGCGGGCAATAATTGCGGCTTCGCGTTCATGTTGCTTGGCATTGAGGACCTCATGAGGGATGCCGCGCTTCTTCAGCAAGTGAGACAGCTCCTCCGATTTTTCCACCGAGACGGTACCTACAAGTACGGGCTGGCCTTTCTGATGGCGAGCGGCAATATCCTCCGCAACCGCGGTAAATTTCCCAATTTCAGACTTGTAAATGAGATCCGACTTGTCATCTCGCTGCATTGGTCTATTTGTTGGAATCGGGATAACGCCTAATTTATAAATTTGCATTAATTCTGCGGCCTCGGTCATAGCCGTACCGGTCATACCGGAGAGTTTTGAATAGAGTCGGAAATAATTCTGCAGAGTGATGGTCGCCAGAGTTTGGTTTTCATCTTTAATCTCAATTCGTTCTTTTGCCTCGAGGGCTTGATGGAGTCCTTCGTTATACCGACGACCAGCCAACATTCGGCCTGTGTGTTCGTCGACGATGAGAAGTTCGCCACCCATAACAACATAATCTTTATCTCGCTTGAATAGTTCTTTAGCTCGAACCGCATTGTTGAGATAACCGATCATCGGTGTATTTACCGACTCGTAAAGATTCTCAATTCCCAAAAGTTGCTCGACCTTGGTGACGCCCTCTTCCAAGATGCCGACGGTGCGCTTCTTCTCATCAATTTCGTAATGGAGGTCCTTCTCCAACTTTCCAGCAATATTTGCAAATTCGACGTACCACTTGGTCGCTTTATCCGCGGGGCCGCTAATAATCAACGGAGTACGTGCCTCGTCGATCAAGATCGAGTCCACTTCGTCGACTACGGCAAAGTTATGCTCGCGTTGAACGCACTCTTCCAGCGACCAGGACATATTGTCGCGCAGGTAATCGAAACCAAATTCATTATTAGTTCCATAAGTAATATCGGCCAAATAAGCCTCTCGGCGTTCAGCCGGGCTCATATTCGAGAGAATGACGCCCACTTTGAGTCCGAGAAAACGATGGATACGGCCCATCCATTCGCTGTCACGTTCGGCGAGGTAATCGTTGACGGTAACAACATGGACGCCCTTGCCGGTCAATGCATTTAAATAGGAAGGAAGGGTGGCGACCAAAGTTTTGCCTTCGCCAGTACGCATTTCAGCGATGTTGCCCTGGTGCAGCGCGGCGCCGCCCATAATTTGAACGTCGTAATGTCGTTGACCCAGGGTTCGTTTTGCGGCTTCGCGGACACATGAGAAAGCCTCAGGAAGCAGATCATCCAGGCTCTCCCCGTCGGCATATCGGGTCTTGAGCGTTTGAGTCATCTCTCGGAGCTGCGCATCGGACAGTGCGGAAATCCGAGCTTCATGCTCGTTTAC
The DNA here is from genome assembly GCA_037133095.1 of Actinomycetes bacterium. Lineage (GTDB taxonomy): Bacteria > Actinomycetota > Actinomycetes > Nanopelagicales > Nanopelagicaceae > CAIMZW01. The sequence goes on along the minus strand of JBAXOT010000001.1, from coordinate 104,116 downwards.
CTCGGCAGCGATTTTCTCTAGGGCTCTGATCGCTCGGCCTTCGCCAGCACGAAGTATCTTGTCAAAAAATGCAGCCACACGTCCTCTTTCGCTACGCCGGTTCAACCCAGCCGTCCACTATAGGTTCTTATCGTATTAGAAATAGGAAGGGGCGGCACACGCGCTTATGACTCCGGAAACCGGCTCATTCCACGCTGCTAAGGCGCGAATCCCCTCTCGTATCGTGGCACCGGAGGTCACTAAATCATCGACAAGAATGAGATCCTTTCTAGTTAAGTGGGGAAGTTGCTGGGATCTGACTAGAAAGGCACCGTGAAGATTGGCTGAACGCTCGGCTACACCCAACAAACTCTGGTCACGTACTGGCCGTTGATAGCCAAATAAGGAAACGGTCGAAATGCGTTTTTGGTCCAGTTTTGCCAAATCTTGGCAAAGTTCGAGCACATGGTCCCGGCCGCGGCGTCGCACCGCAGCCTTGCGAGATGGCAAGGGAACTAGGACTAGATCATTGGTGGACGGGAAGGTCCGGATATAGCCCTCCAGCCCACTTCGCAGCGCCATCACCAGGGCCTGTCGGGCCGAACGGTTTCCATCTTCCTTAGCGGCAAGGATGCATTTTCGAGCCTGGTCGCGATAACTCACCACGGAGAAGAAGGGAATTCCTTGCCCGCATAATTCCTTCGCCGGCTGTTTCCATAATCGCAGGCAGGCATCGCAAAATTCGACTCCAGGAAGCTGGCAGGTTAAACATCTAGGCGGAAAGAGCAATGTTTTCAACGCCAAAACGTCGGAAAGCATGGTGAAATTATGGCCGCGCTAGATCTCTTCTCGATCTTCAGGTGCCACGATTGTTGATAATTCAGCCTCAGGGATAACTGATATGGGATGGGTGGAAAATTCAATTCCGGACACTTTAGGCAAGGTCAGCACGAAATTCGCACCTCGTCGCAAACGTCCCCAAGCCTCAAGCGTGCCCTGGTGCAACTTTGCATCCTCAAGCGCAATAGAAAGTCCCAAGCCTGTACCGCCGCGTATTCGAGCTCGAGACGGATCGGCTCGCCAAAAGCGATCAAAAAGTCGAACCGAATCCCGCTCCTGAAATCCAACGCCATAATCCCTAACCCCAACCGCCACTGCATCTTCGCTCTCAACAACCGTAATTTCTATTGGCTTTCCTTCGCAGTGGTCTAACGCGTTGGTGATCAAGTTTCTAAAAATACGCTCAACCCGCCGCGAATCCGCTTCAACTATCACCGGTTCCTTTGGCGCAATAACTTTAATGATTCGCTCTTTGCTTGGATGCAAGTAGTCAACGGTGCGGCGAAGCAAAGTAACGACGTCCACTGGCTCTACAACCATCACGGCGGCTTCGGCGTCAAACCTGCTTACCTCAAGTAAATCGGCCAAGAGCGAATCAAATCGATCTATTTGTGCTAATAACAGTTCTGCGCTTCGAGAAATATTGCCACTGAAAGTCTTTCGAGACGAATAAATAACTTCCGAGGCCATTCGAATTGTCGTCAATGGTGTTCTGAGTTCGTGGGAGACATCAGATACAAAACGTTGCTGCAGCCGGGAAAGATTTTCTAGTCGAGAAATCTGTTGTTGCATGGAGACCGCCATTTCGTTAAAAGAAATAGCCAATCTCGCGATCTCATTCTCCCCGTGAACTTCCATGCGTCGACCCAAATCTCCGGCCGAAAGTTTCTCTGCGATATCCGCGGCCTCGCGCACCGGAATAACGACCTGCCGAATCACCAACCAAGTGATGAGCCCAATCAAGAAAATTAGGGCAAATCCGGTGAACCACAATGAGTTTCGAATCAGAGTAAGAGTCTTGTCGACCGAGGTGAGACTGTAGAGGAAATAAACTTCATAGGTCCCTGATCGTGGAATTTTCAATAAGGACCCGACCACGATTCCTTGCTCTACTTTTCCACCAAGATAATGAATATCTGAGCGCTGCCATTGCTGTTCACCTTTTTTACGCACTAATTGGCGAAGTGAATTCGGCACCGAATTCGGAGAGAGCAGATTCGAGGTGCGCTGGTAATTAGTCGCGATTGGCAACTTTGTTGGGAAATGCAACAGCGCAATTTCTCGACCTGCCGTATTACTACTTATGGAGGCAACCGTCATTATTTGATCGACGCTCTTTTTGACCGCGGCATCGTTTTGAAATTGGGTAATATCCAATTGAACTTCAATCGAACGTAAAGAAGACTGACTATCGGACAACGAGTTCGTCAATTTTTCATTAAAAATTCCACTTGAAATTTGACTAAATAGCGCCGAACCAACCAACCAAATAATTCCCAACGAAAGCAAAACGCTGTTTCCAGTGACTCGCCACACCAGCGAACTGCGCCAGCGTTGGACTGCGCCCATCATTGCTCCGACGTTCCTGGCACCCCTGCTTTATAGCCCACACCGCGAACAGTCACAATAAGTTCAGGATTCTCCGGATCTTGCTCAACCTTCGAACGTAATCGCTGGACATGCACGTTGACTAATCGGGTATCGGTCGCATGGCGATAACCCCACACCTCAGATAACAGCGCTTCGCGTGTGAAGACCCGTCCTGGTTCTTTAGCCAACGCAACGAGGAGATCAAATTCCAATCGAGTGAGCGGAATGACCTTGCCATCACGATTAATGGAATGGGCCAGCTGATCAATGGCAATATCGCCAATCTTTAACCCAGATGCATTTTGCGCTGTGATTCTACGTAGTCGAGTCTTTATTCGAGCCACAAGTTCGGATGGAATAAATGGCTTTACCATGTAATCGTCCGCGCCAGCCTCTAGCCCAAGGACGACATCATGAGTGTCCCCCTTCGCTGTCAACATGACAATGGGAACCATTGATTCGACTCGTATTTCGCGGCAGACCTCGATTCCAGTCAGACCAGGAAGCATGACATCCAGAAGCACTAGATCGGGCGGTTGGGCGTGAAAAAGATCCATTACTTCATCGCCACGATTTACTAAATCCACTTCAAACCCAGCACCAGTTAAAACGATGCCCAGCATCTCGGCTAAATCTTGGTCGTCATCAACGACCATGATTAGTGTCATTAGCTGCCATGCTCCCATGAGTTGAGGTAGAGATCCTGAGCCGCAGTTAAGGTATCAATAGCAGCGCCCATGCTCTCCAATTTCAGTTTAGCAACTTCTTTATCAATCACCGTGGGCACTTCATGAATTCCTGGCGTCAACTGGCTGGCTACTTGGAGCAACCATTCTGCCGTGAGCGCTTGATCAGAGAAAGACATATCCATCACTGATGCTGGGTGCCCCTCTGCCGCGCCAAGGTTTACTAAGCGACCTTCAGCCAAAAGTAGTACGCGACGGCCATTAGGCAACACATATTCATCGGTTTGATGACGAATCTTGAAGTTCTTCTGAGTCGAATTTTGTTCTAACCAAGCAACGTCAATCTCAATATCAAAGTGGCCAGCATTTGCAAGAATGGCGCCATCTTTCATGATGGAGAAGTGCTCTTCACGAAGGACGTCACGGTTACCGGTGACTGTGACAAAGAAATCGCCTAAAGCAGCGGCCTCAGTCATTGGCATAACGCGATAACCCTGCATGAGAGCATCTAGCGCTTTTGTTGGATCAATTTCGGTAACGATGACATCTGCGCCGAGACCTTTAGCTCGTTCGGCAACACCTTTTCCGCAATATCCAAAGCCGGCAACCACAAAAACTTTACCTGCGATGAGTGAATTCGTGGAACGGAAAATTGCATCCAATGTTGATTGACCAGTACCAAATCGATTATCAAACATGTGCTTGGTGTCAGTGTCGTTGACCGCAATCATCGGAAAGCGCAAAGCGCCATCTTTAGTCATCTGGGTCAGTCGAATGACCCCAGTTGTGGTCTCTTCACAGCCACCGATGATTCCATCAATGAGTTCGGTCCGAGTCGTGTGCAGAGTGTTGACGAGATCGCAGCCATCATCAAATACAAGATGAGGCTTGATATCCAATGCCGCATTAATGTGGCGGTAGTAGCCATCTCGGTCGACGGCATTGCGTGCATAAACAGTTATTCCAAATTCAGCTACGAGTGCAGCCGCAGTGTCATCTTGGGTCGAGAGTGGATTGGATGCGCAGAGAGCGAGCTCGGCTCCGCCCGCTTTTAATGCTCTCATGAGGTTGGCGGTCTCGGTCGTGACGTGCATGCATGCTGCGATTCGGATACCAGCGAAGGGCTGTTCTTTTTCGAATCGCTCTTTGATCTGAGCCAGAACCGGCATATTGCGCTCGGCCCATTCAATGCGCTTCTTGCCTTCTGCGGCAAGAGCTACATTGGTGACGTCGTACTTGACTGTTGTTTCTACCGACACGCGCAACTCCTAGCTATTTCAATGGAAGGGCACAGATTACCGCAAGAACCTCATCTCTAACCGTCGACATCTGTTCAGCGCTATCTGCTTCGACATTGAGCCTTAGGAGCGGTTCGGTATTTGAGGCTCGAACATTAAACCACCAGGAGCCAGCGGTAATGGTAATGCCGTCCAATTGATCGACTTCATAACCCGCTGAATATTTCTCAAGAATACGATCAAGGGCTGCTTGAATATCGTCCACCTTGGTATTGATCTCGCCACTGCTGAAATACCGATTGTAAGGAGCTATCAGTTCAGAAAGGGATTTGTCGCTCTCTGCAAGTTCAGTTAGAGCATAAAGTGCAGCGAGCATCCCAGAATCCGCTCGCCAAAAATCGGAAAAATAGAAATGGCCCGAATGCTCACCACCAAAGATGGCGCCGGTGTCTGCCATGAGTTTCTTAATAAACGAATGGCCAACTCGAGAACGTACCGGGACGCCACCATGCTCTTTAACGACTTCCGCGACAGCCTTGGAGGAAATTACATTGTAAATAATCGCTGCACCCGGTTGTCGTCCAAGTTCGCGAACCGAAATCAAAGAAGTGAGAGATGAGGGATTAACCAATTCCCCGTTTTCGTCGATAAGGAAGCAACGGTCAGCATCACCGTCGAACGCCAACCCAATATCTGCCTTCTCCAGCAGCACTCTTTTTTGCAAATCAACTAGATTTTTTGCCTCGATTGGGTTTGCTTCGTGGTTAGGGAAAGTTCCATCTAATTCGAAGAACATAGGAACTACGTCAACATTCAATTTGGCCATTACAGCGGGAGCCGTGTAGCCGGCCATACCATTTCCAGCATCGACGACAACTTTTAGTCGACGCGCTTGCGGATTCGACTCTGAATCAAAGACTGCCAAGAGAAATTCGACATACTCATCTAGCATCGACCGCTCGGTAATTTTTCCCATGGCACGATTGTTTATGGGGATGCCGTTCATCAGATGTGATTTGATGTGTGCCAGCCCGGATTCCAAACCAATAGGTCGGGCCCCGCTCTTACATAGTTTCATTCCGTTGTACGCGGCTGGATTATGACTCGCGGTGAACATCACGCCTGGCAGATTGAGTTTGCCCGAAGCGAAGTAGAGCATGTCCGTCGATGCCAATCCGATCCGAATGACATCCATGCCTTGGGCGCAAACGCCGTCAGCAAATGCCTGACCAAGGATTGGAGAGGAAGGTCGCATATCCTCGCCTAAAACAATTGTTGCTGGCTCGCGTTCTTCTTCGAGAAATCGCGCGAAAGCCCCACCAACTGCGAAAGCAAATTCTGGGGTTAACTGCTCATCTACCAAGCCACGGATGTCGTAGGCCTTGATAATTCGGTCTAACGATTCGGAAGTAAACATTTCAACAATCTATCGTAAAGGTGGGCGAATATTGAGATCGATCTTTGGCGCGCTAGTTGGACGGCAGCGCTCGGAGATGACCTCGTCGACCAAGTTCTGGCACGAAAGGCAGCGCTTGCTCTGATTGAGAAACACCAGCTTCTCGGACGGCATCAGCAATTGCCATCAAATCATCCTCTGAGGGTCCGGCGCTTTCTGAAATAGGTTCCTGCTTCAGAACGGTCCAACCCATAGGCATGGTCGTACGTTGGGCATGTTCCAAACACAGGTCATAGGCGTGTGGTTCTGCGAAGGTAGCCAACGGACCGAGTACTGCTGTGGAGTCGGCATAAATATAGGTCAGAGTTTGTTCGGCAACTTGTTGGCACCCAGCGCGGGAACACACCCGTCTTGCTCGGGGCGGCGAATTCCTCATATTGGGAGATTACTGCCTTCGCTGGCCAAAATCGTGGATTTACCCACGTGAGATAACCCCAGCGCTGACAACCGGAGCAGAAGCCGTCTCCATCGTGCTCCCCTGCGCAACCGGTAGATAGCTCAGGCCAAAGTTATCGGTCCCCGAAGATTGAAAAATCGCTCCGGCTTGGGTTGTCGTTCCTTGCGAAGTAAGAGTGATGCTTGAGATCGGCGAGGTCGGATGCCACAAACCAATTTGTTGTCCCACTACCGCGACGCTGCCTCGTTTACCAGTTGTACTCAGCCAATTAATCGCCACATTTAATTGATCGCCATTGAAGACGAAGTAGGGAGTCGCACCATGCAAATTCATGCTCACGGAAGTGAGAGGTGGGGCCGGAGTCTCCCAGGCAAAATCCGTGACTCCACCCTGGGTGTACTGCGAGCGAACCGATCCCACGATTGGTTGGTCTGAAGATATTTCGATGGAAAATGGCGTGGTCTCTACAATGGATTGTAAAGGGATTTGCCTAACTCGACCGTGGGTCAAAGTTATCTGATCGAATCCAAGTGGTGTGTAACTTCCATCTTGACCATGAATTGTCACTTTTATTGAAGCATCAAAAGTACCTGGAGCCAACAATCGCAAGCTATGCGAAATCGTGGCTTTCTTGTCGGAATTGTTAAAGACCGCCGGGATTATTAACGACGTACTTGGTGCTGCAATCGAGTTCACATAATCCATCCCCAAATCAGTCAGCCCCTTGCGCTCCTGATCGAAGAGAAAGCTGGTTACTCGGCCGGAATTGGTCAGCACATGAAGCGCCAGAAACGACTCCCCCGGAAGAAGCGAATCTAGCGAAATCGCTTTGTCAGAGTTTGCCTTTACCAACACATTGGACACTACTGGGCTCTGATGCGAACCGTAGGTAGTGATCGAGACATTTGCATCGCTTAATCCACTATTGACGATATCAAGGCGCGATTTACTAGTAACAGTTGCGGAACCCCCAACAAACCATTGATCACCATCGCCTAGGGAACATGTCGTCCACCCAATCCAATGTCCGGCCAAGGCCGAAAGTGTGATCGAGGTCGTGGCTGTTCCGTCGACAAGGAGCGGCTTTCCGGAGACTTTAAAAACCGGGTCATGGGATTTCGAAGGTTTTAGCGATTTACTTCCAACATCGCGAATACCAATTTTTTTGGATGGCAATATGACTGAAGTCTTCCCATTCGAATCTAAACCTGGACAGACAGTTGCCGGAAAATTCTGGGTCAGCTTCAATGACTTTGAAACATGCGGTGCTAAGTAAGTGAATGCGATGGACGCAGTAATGAGAAGGGGGATCAACCAATTCCTAAAAGTCTTCATGCTAATTCTTCGATCGGAACTTCACGCCGACGCCTACCGGCTGGAAGGGCAAGAACTATGACAACGAGCAAAATAAGAAGTTGCAGGGAGAGCCAGGCGCGATGGATAGTTCCGTCAAAGGAAAGGGTTATGGTCCCTGCCTGGGAGAGAGTAAAAGTCGGAAGCCCACTTAGTGAATGCTGAAGAGGTATCGGCAGGCCATTGTTTATCAATCGCCACCGTTGATCGTAATTTTCCGCAACGGTAATTGTCCCCGGTCTTCTAACAATATCCGTCGCTGAAATATCGTTAGACGACAGACCAACACTGGTGCCATTCTTGCCGGTGAAAATTACTCGAGGAGCTGCGCCCACCACGCGCCAAACTATGCCGCTCGCTGTTGCGGAACTCCGAGTAAACCCACCAACACCATCAACGGCTCGAGCAAAGTTCTGATCAATTGGATTTTGCAGAAATAAATAATGAATCCCATACTCGCCAAAGGTTTTGCTGGTGGTGACCCCAACCCCGCCAATGAGATCACTCACGGCATTTTGAATTTCCATCGTTGGGGCGACCGATACATCGGGGTCGCCAAGTTGGAGATCGAACCCCCGAGAAACAAAGTAAGAAAGTTGACCCTGAACTTTCCGAAAGACCAAAATCTTAGGTTTGGCATCGGTATCGGAAAGCGAAGTAACGAAAGCGGGAATTACTTGTGGTTGGTCGGCTTTCACAAGTGAAGCTGCACCTTCATTGACTACCCAAATACTTGCTGAAAGCACGGAAACCAAAGTTACGACTGCGAGGAAAACCGTAGCAATTTGCCCTAATCCAAATTTGGAATTTCGGAGGTTAGGCAGCAATTCGTTTGCCGATCGAGCGACTGGAATCAATCCGCAGAGTTGAACAAAGACAAGAAGCGAACCCACCCAAATATTGCTCGTGCTTGAATGACCGGACAGGTGCAGGGAAGAGAGAACAATTGCCGAACTGAGCACTATCGCCCCGAACAAACCCCAATTGCGGTTCTCACTCTTCATCAGAGTTAGTGCAAGAAGAAATATCCCCGGCGCAATGAGCCAAATGGGCATTGAACTGGCGCCACCTGGATTCAGCAGCAAAACGCTCCAACGGGAGGCTGAATCCAATAACAATCCTGGTTCCAATAGAAGCTGCGATGGATGGAAAAGTAGATGAACGCTCCAAGGCACGTTGCATAGCCAAGGAATCATAAGAAGCGCGATTCGGCGTTTTAATGCATCACCAGATTCGCCTTGGAAAAATACAAATTTTCCGCCGGGGTTCTGCGCTAGCCGATTAGTCCAAAGCAGGTAGCCCACGTGGATGAGAGTGAAACCACTCCAACCAAGGAGAAAGAGCGGGGAAAATGCCGACATGAGAGTTGCCAACAGGCTCAGGGAATAAATCTTTCGCCATGAGGTTTTCCCTAAATCGCCACCCTTCGGCAGCAATGAAATGAAAGTCGGCGCAAAGATTGCCAGCACCATCGTCCCAAGTCGACCTTGATTAATCGAAGCCCAAAGTACCGGCGAAAGTGCGTATACGACTCCGCCCGCGATTGAGATGGGACGCGAAACCCCAAAGCGCTTGATTGCTCGGTAACAGGAAAAGAAAGCAAGTGGCGGGGCGATCCAGAATAAAAGGCCGATGAAAAATGACAAGTTAGCCCAAGTGAAGAGTGAGGCTAAACCCAGATAAGCCAACCAACCTGGAGCTGGCAGGCTGGAACCAAGCCCAACAAGGTGCCACGGCTGTGCGTATCGGCCGAGGGCATCCATCGCGCCGGACGGAGATAGGGCGAGCGCTCCACCCGAGAGCACGCCAAACCGATGCCGAGATGCAAAAGTCGTCAAGGTGACAAAGAAAGCGAGTGCGATAAAAACTGGGTGTGAGCGAAGTTGAGCAAGCAATGTGGAACTGGTATTCGAAGGTACCATCGAAAGATCTAGGAGATCGAAGTTCTCGTCCACCTCGCCGATGTTTGAGTAGTCAGAGGGCGCCGCCACTTCGAGATCGGCAGATTGGTTGAGTCGGCCGGTAAGAATCGTGGTTGCCAACCGCTCTCGCGTGTGCCGGAATTGCAGAACTCTGGATGGTATAAACCGTCGTACGACTCCGGCTGGCATCAACCTACGGCTCCGGCGCTCGTTCCTGCCTTGGATTAAATCAGCCGGCTTTATAAGTAATAAAATAATTGCGCCCAATTCATCAATTGCATAGCCAGGCAATTTCGCCAGCAAATTTACCAAGGCTCTAATCAGAGAAGAAGCGAAAAGTTGCAGCGAAACCCAGGGTAATAACCACCATGAAGAGTTGGCCAATAAAACATATGCCGCATTTCTCCGGTCGAGCAAGAGTGGCCGATGCAAGAAGGCCTCGGACACATCAACACTCCTACGTTCGGTAGCTGATGCTTCGGCATGAAATGCCACGGCAGTGCCCACTGCAATCGCGGAGTAACCAGCCACGTGTGCGCGCCAGCCTAAATCCACATCATCGCGAAAGAGTTCCAGATTTGGATCGAAGCCACCAATGCTTTCAAATACCGATCTACGTACCAACATTCCGGCCGTACTGACGGACAACACCTCTTGCACTTCATCGCGCTGACCTTGATCTGTCTCTCGCTCTTCTAGCCCGGTCCAGCGGACGCCATTGGAAGCAATCGAGATGCCTGCTTCGAGCAAGTGGGAGTGGTCATACCATCCGCGAAGTTTTGGACCGGCGATAGCGACATTGGGTCGGTCATGAAGATTTTCAATAATTCGCGATAGGGCATCGCTCGCGGGTGCGCAATCGTCATGAATGAACCACAGCCATTCATGTTGTTCTGAATCTGATTGAAGCTCCCACTGCGCATCGTTGATGGTTGGCAGGTGATCCAGCGCTTGATCGATCGCCGATCCGAAACCAACTTCTCTTCCAGTCCGCAGAACTTCAATTCCGGCGTTGGCCAGCAAACGTGGGGAAAGATCGAGAGAGCCGGTATCGACCGCAATGATTCGATCTACTGGGCGTGATTGGTTGAGCAACGCCGCGATGACATCAGGAAGCCAAGTGGCACCGTCATGGGAAACCACAATCGCTGTAATAAAAAATCTCTCCCCCATCGGACTTAACCTACTAGAGGGTAGGTCTGGAAGGGAAAGTCAGTGGATTTATGCGGAGCGACGCTTGAGGCGGCGGCGTTCGCGTTCTGAAAGCCCACCCCAAATTCCAAATCTTTCATCATGAGCGAGCGCGTATTCGAGGCACTCGGAACGAACGTCACATGAGAGACAGACTCGCTTTGCTTCACGGGTTGACCCGCCCTTTTCTGGGAAGAAGGCCTCTGGATCGGTCTGTGCGCAAAGTGCATGTTCTTGCCAAGAAGGCTCTAAACCACCTTCGCCTGGGTGTGTACTTTCAGTTCTCAAGGGGCGAATCTGTGCCATCGTCAATTCTCCTCTGACCTCTTCATGAGTAACACTTTGTAGGACATCTCGTGCGCGAAATTTTTTCATTATTCGCTTGGGTGAATTACACGCTTGTAATGCCTCTTAGTCAAGTCCGCTGCTGAAAAAAATGGCTATTTGTGACCAATTAATAATTAAAGAATGAGTATTCGGCGATAGTCGCCGCCGGAATTTCACAATTATCCGCCACGAAACAATTTATTAACATGCAATCTTCATTGACCTTGACACCAGAACCGATTATGCACCCGGATAGTGAGGCTCTCATTCCTATCGAAGAACCTTCCCCGATAACTGTCCCTTGATTGATGGTGGCGGATGGCGCAATCTCTGTGTGAGAAAGGCAGAGAAAATCTCCATCGTGAAGCGGAGTTGCGTCTGAGAAGATGGCACCAGTTACTAGATCCTGAGAAGCCTTTAGCAAGGCTTGTGGTGTACCAATATCGAGCCAATATGCCTGATCCACAAATCCCATAACACGAACCTGATGGGCAAGGAGTTCGGGAAAAACTTCGCGTTCAACACTCACTACTTTTCCCTCAGGAATGCGCGAAATAATCTCACGTTCAAATACATAGCAGCCAGCATTGATCGTATTAGTTGGTGGATTTTCCATTTTCTCGTTAAATGCCAGCACTCGATTTGTGTCATCTAGTTCCACGGCGCCATACGCCCGAGCGTCGGCGACTGTGGTTAAGTAGAGCGTTACCTTTGCTTGGCTCATCTCATGAAACGATATTTGCGCCGCCAAATCGTGTCCACTCAATACATCGCCATTGAAAATAATTACGGGTCCAGTGCCAGTCAGTAGTTGGCTAGCATTCTTGATCGCCCCTCCAGTGCCAAGAGCGCTCGTTTCAACTGCATAGCGGATGGTGATTCCAAATCTTGAGCCATCGCCAAAGTGAGGTTCGAATGTTTCAGCCATAAACGAAGTCGCAAGAACAATTTCCGAGATTCCTGCACGCCGAGCTTGCACAATTTGATGCTCCAGAAAAGGCACGCCAGCTACCTTGAGCATTGGCTTTGGCGTCGACTTTGTCAGCGGATGGAGCCGAGTGCCAAATCCACCAACCAATAAAATAGCCGAATAACCCATTTATACATCCAGCTGTAAACGTTGACAGACGTGATCGATATTTTCATCGGTCGCCGTCAAGGCAATCCGAACAAAGGTCGCGCCGTCTGGCCCATAGAAATGCCCAGGGGTCACCAATATTCCGCGGTCTGCCAGCCAGGAGACGCTGGTCCAATCACTCTCATTTCGAGTCACCCAGAGGTAAAGGCCAGCTTCAGTAAATTCAATCCTAAAACCCAAGGCTTCTAGAACTGGCCGGAGTTTCTCTCGTCGCGCTTGATACTTAGCAGATTGTGTGTGGACATGTTTTTCATCAGCCAAGGCCGCAACCATGGCTCTTTGTACCGGTAGGGGCACCATCAGCCCAGCATGCTTGCGAATTTCGCGAATGGTGGCGATGAGATCGGGGTCTCCCACAATAAATGCAGCGCGATAACCAGCAAGGTTCGAACGTTTGGATAATGAGTGAACTGCTAAAAGATTTCTGTTCTGACCCGCGGCGACTTTCAAAATTGAGGTGGCCGATTTTGTGGCCGGAAAACTTATATAACACTCGTCGCTGGCGATGACAGCGCCCGTTCGTCGAGAGTAATCAATCACCGCTTGCAACTCGCTCAGGCTGTGAACCCGCCCAGAGGGGTTTGAAGGCGAATTAATCCAAGCGAGGTCAGAATCTGGCCAGGATCGAGCATCAATATCTACCGCGATATTTTCTGCCTTCGCAATTATTCCGCCCACCAGGTAAGTCGGATAGGCGATTTTTGGATACAGCACCCGCCTTGATTCAAGAAAAGTCGGCAACCAAGCAACTAACTCTTTCGATCCAATCGTAGGAAGAACATCAAATTCACCAGAGGCCCCGAGATAATCGATGGCCCACTTTCGCATGGCTTGCCGAAGTTCCGGGGTTCCGATTGTCACCGGATAGCTGGGTGAATTTGCGGATTCGGCGAGCGCGCGCTGAATAAAATCTGGTGTCGGGTCAACGGGAGTGCCTTGTGAGAGATCAATAATCCCATCGGGGTGTGAGCGCGCCTTCTCACCGTAAGGCGCCAACATATCCCACGGAAAATCTGGGAGTTTGATTGTTTACTCGCTGGCTGGGAGTGGCAGAGCAGCAACCGTTGCGTGGTCACTGCCAGTAGAACCAACTTTGCTGGCGCCACCAGGTGAGCCGATTTCGACGAAAAATTCGCTATTGACCGCACCAAATTCTTTCCATTGAGAGGGAACATCATCCTCGTAATAGATTGCTTCTACGGGGCACACGGGTTCACAGGCTCCGCAATCTACGCACTCATCAGGCTGGATATACAGCATCCGACTACCCTCATAAATACAGTCAACGGGACATTCTTCGATACACGACTTGTCCTTAACGTCGACACAAGGTTCAGCAATAATGTAGGTCACGATCTCCTCCAGATTTTGGACTGGTTGCAGCAATGGTTCAGGGTACAGAATAGAACCTCAGAGCGGCAGAGGTAGCCACAGGTTAGACCCAAGAGAGATGAGATTTTCCCAGCATGAGAAATCCGGAACAACACGACGTTGGTTCGCGGGTCTCCATCCGGCTTCGCGACCTTGAATACGGGCTTCGCGACGTTCTGGGAACGTTAGAAACGGTGAATTCCGTGCGACGAAAGAACGGCGAGCTATGGAATTTTCAATCCAGCGATATCGTGGCCTGGCGAATTGTGCCGAACGTCATATCTCGAGCGGGCACAGGTGCTCCTTTCAGCTTACGGATAAAAGAACTCGAAGAGATTGCAGAGCGCACTTGGCCCCCTCGGGAAACCGTTGATGTTGGTGGCTGGCGGCTGCGACTTTCAGATGGCTTCACCAATCGGGCAAATTCGATCCGACCAACAGCTCCGGCCCCTTTCGGACTCACTTCGGGAAATTTTGATGACCTCGAAGAGATGGTAGAAAATTCAATTCGCCGATACCAGGAGCGAGGTCTTACACCAACTTTTCATTTGGCCCTGCCGACGTATCAGAAGCTCAATGACTACCTAGTGGAACGTGGCTGGATCTGCTCGGTCGAATCTCACGTAATGGTCGTCGATAAAGTTTCGGTGCCCACAGTTCCCATGGCTGCAGATATGGTCGTGGATGTTCTCGAATCGGCGACTCCGCAATGGTTGGCCGTCCAAGGCGATGGTCGCGGTGCTGGCATTATGAATGCCTTCCCTGCCAAATATCTTGCCCTTAGGGGGGCCGACTCCGACGAATGGCTGGCGGTAGGTCGTATGAGCGAAGACTCAGATTGGGCTTTTCTCTCTCGCCTATTTGTTCGGCCCGAATATCGAGGGTATGGATTGAGCAAGGTATTGCTGGCCGCGATTGCGGAAAAGTGCGATGCAACAAAAATAGCGCTACAGGTTGATATTAAGAATTCAGTGGCCATTGGGCTGTACCAAACCATGAATTTTCGGGTTCACCACAATTATCGTTATTTGACATGGACGGAACAATGAAAACTGGCCTCTCGCTCTATGACACTCAAAGTCGCGTCCTGAAAGAGGTATCTGCCTCTGACGGACATTCGGTTCGGATCTACTGTTGCGGCCCAACGGTTTACCGCGATGCCCACGTAGGTAATCTTCGAACTTTTTTACTAGGCGATTTAGTGGCCAGATCTTTGAAAATAATCGGCGTCGCGATTGAAGTGGTCCAAAACATTACTGACGTGGGACACATGTCCGAAAATATAGATGAAGACAAAATGCTGGTCGAAGCCCAACGCACAAATCAAGATCCCTTTAGCATCGCCCGAGAGTATGAGGCCCGCTTTCATACAGATTTAGCTGGACTCAATATCAATTCCACAGACCACTACCCTCGCGCCAGTGACTCCATCGAGTTGATGCACCAACTCATCTCTCAATTAATAGTTAATGGAAATGCTTACGTGGGAGCGGATGGGTCTGTGTACTTTGCTGCCCAAACATTCGAAGGTTATGGCGCAATAAGTGGAAATCGACTCGATGCCTTAAAGCCCGGACATCGATATGAGTATGTCGAAGGTGGTGCAAAACGTTTCCACGCTGACTGGGCGCTCTGGAAAGCGGCTGGATCTCGAACCGAGATGGTTTGGAACTCTCCGTGGGGTCTTGGCTTTCCGGGTTGGCACATCGAATGCACTGCGATGTCTTTGCATTACTTACATTCCCACGTTGATCTTCATATCGGAGGTATCGACCTTCGCTTTCCTCACCATGAAAATGAGCGTGCGCAGTCCAATTCTTATCTCGCTTCGCGTGGTGAGAATCAGGAGGCGGTAGACCTTTGGCTACATGGCGAACATTTACTCTTTGAAGGACGAAAAATGTCGAAGAGCGCGGGCAATGTAGTGCTACTTAAGGATCTGCCGGAACGCGGTTTTGATCCACTTTCGCTTCGACTTTGTTTTCTAGAGAACAGATATCGCAGCCAAATGGATCTCTCGTGGGACGCCATTGCCGCCGCACATGAAACGATCTCCCGTTGGCGACAGCGGATATCTTTGTGGCGGACTACGGGCAACCCCGACCTGCTTCGAACCGGAAGCGAGTGTGAACTACTCCTGAATTTTGCCAAAGACGATCTTGATACTCCTCGAATAATCCAACGACTCCGCGTTCTCGAAAAGAGTCAGGACTTTGATCCGGCTGACAAAGCTGACATCTTTTTATATATCGATTCCCTCCTTGGGCTCGATTTAGATCGAGAGCCAACAGCAAGAGCGCCAATTTCGTCAGAAACCCAAGAACTTCTCGAGCTTCGCTCCCGAGCCCGCATGGCAAAGGATTTTGCGCGCAGCGACTTGCTTCGAGATCAGTTGCTCGAACTTGGCGTTGAAGTTGTTGATACGCCTACGGGCCAGGAGTGGAAATTGACTAAACGCGGCGGGCAATCGCAATAAAAGAGAGGACTAGCCCACCGGCCAAAAAGAGGTAGCCGGTGGTGTTCCCGTAAACCAAGATTTCGTGCCCCGCACCGTTAGTTCCGGCAAGAAGTACTAACGCAAGCCACGCTACAAACGCATAGAACTTCCACACCCGTTTGCCGAAATATCTTCCGACCAGCCAGATTCCAACGGCCGTCTCCGACAAGGCAAGAATTAAACCAATCGGCGGAAAATCATTGTGGAGCACAATGCCAAAGAAAGCTATAACTGCACCTAAAGCTAATGATGCCAACAACTTTCCCATTATTTTCATAGAACGCCTGCAAAAAGGTCAGTCTCCCGCCCATTGTCATCTCTGGCTCCGGCCGTTTCACCTTTGACGATCGTGTAGTACTCGTGACCCCAGACATTCATTCCAATATTATTTGAGAGCGCAAAAAAAGGACCATCCAAAGTTATCTGAGTCTCGTGCGCCTTCATCGCGTTCATTTTCGCTTCGGAATATGCCAAGCCATCGATCATGCTCGTCGCCATTTCATCATCTTTCACAAAGGGAAGATCGTCAGCGTTAGTTACGCCAAAGAAATCTGAACCGATCTCTTTCATCTTTTCAATTCCAGCCTGAATGACCGATTTCGGCATCGTATTCCAGTAAATCTTAGAAATCTCCCAAGGTAATCCTTCACCGATCTCTGGGTCCGCAGCTAACTCTGCTGCCTTCATCGCAACCCGATGCGCCTGAATATGGTCGGGGTGACCATAACCGCCGAATTCATCATAGGTAATGAGAACCTGAGGCTTTACCTCCCGAATTACTTTGACCAATTCCAAAGCCGCCTCGGTGAGATCTGCCTGCCAAAATACATCAGGTCGATCGTTGGGCGCTGTTCCCATCATTCCGCTATCCCGCCATTGACGAGTAGGCGCACCTAGAAAGCGAAAATCTGAGACACCGAGAATTTCCATTGCGGCTTTGAGTTCGTTTTCACGATGTGCGCCGAGTTCGTCGTTGTGAGTGCTGGCCAAGTGGGCCAAATCGGTAACGAGAACTTCGCCCTCTTCGCCACGAGTACAGGTCACCAAGGTGACCTTTGCCCCTTCGGCTGCATATTTAGCCATGGTGGCGCCATTATTAATAGTTTCGTCATCGGGATGGGCATGAACGAGAAGCAAGCTTCGGGTAGTGGTCATGAGAGTCGTGCCTTTCTTCGCCGGATAACTCATTAATAAATAGGGAGGGAAGGATCAATCTGCTTCACCCATGCAACTACTCCACCGGAAACGTGGGTTGCATCGGCAAACCCGGCTTGCTTCACCACGGCCAAGCACTCGGCAGATCTCACACCAGACTTGCAATGCAAAATTATCGGAACATCGTTTCGCAACTTCTCCAGCGCCGACCCGTTAATGAACTCTTGCTTTGGAATCAAAACGGCTCCTGGGATCCGGACAATGTCCCATTCGCTGGGTTCTCGAACATCAATTAATTGGAACCCCTCGTGGTTATCCATTTTTGATTTCAACTCGAGGACGGAGATCGTGGAGTTCGCCGCCGCCGCTGCAGCACCTTCCGTGAGAACGCCGCAAAATGCTTCGTAATCTGGCAAGAGTTCCGTCTGAATTGGGTGCTCACCGCAGATCGGACAGTTGGGATCTTTGCGAACACTGATCTTGCGATAAGACATTTCAAGGGCGTCGTAGACCATCAATTTCCCAATAAGTGATTCACCGATACCCGTAATCAATTTGATGGCTTCGGTGGTTTGTATGGCTCCGATTGAGGCACAAAGTACGCCTAAAACGCCACCTTCAGCACAGCTTGGAACCATTCCTGGCGGTGGTGGTTCCGGGTAGAGACAGCGATAGCACGGACCGTACTCGGCCCAAAAAACACTGGCTTGACCATCGAAGCGATAAATAGAGCCCCAAACATATGGCTTCTTCAATAGTACGCAGGCATCGTTAACTAAGTACCTCGTCGCAAAATTATCCGTGCCATCAACAATTAAGTCGTACTGAGCAAATATTTCCATCACGTTATCCACATCAAGTCGAACGTCATAGATCACAACCTTGACGTATGGATTGATTTCAGCGATGGATTCTTTGGCGCTGAGGGCTTTACTTTTACCAATATCGGATTGACCATGAATAATCTGACGTTGCAGGTTCGATTCATCCACTACATCAAATTCCACGATTCCGAGGGTTCCAACTCCAGCTGCAGCCAAATACATCAGAGCGGGTGAACCTAGTCCCCCTGCGCCGACGCAGAGCACCTTGGCATTCATTAATCGACGCTGACCGAGCATCCCCACATCTGGAATAATTAAATGCCGGCTGTACCGACGAACCTCATCAACCGTCAACTCAGGTCCTGGGGAAACTAACCCCTTAGGTGTCGCTAAATCGCTCACGTTCTGCTCATTTCCCTGATTGCTACCGTTTCGCCCTTGGGCTCTAACACGCTCGAAAGACCGTACGTTAGGGCAACCCCGATAGTTTCGTGCATATTCCCGCTCCTACCTAATTGCCACTTCCTCGCAAGTAGCCCCGCAATAGCCGTACCATTCCCCTAATGAGCACTGAGACCAATACCCGGGGCCGACTACCCCGTGATGAGCGTAGGGCCCAATTACTGACCGCAGCCTTGGAGGTCTTTACCGCGGCTGGCTATCACCAAGCGGCCATGGATGAGATCGCCGACCGAGCCAAGGTCAGCAAGCCTGTTCTCTACCAACATTTCCCTTCCAAACTCGATCTCTACCTCGCGGTTCTTGATCTCCACATCGATTCTTTGGTCTTCGATATTCAAAAAGCAATCGCGTCGACTTCTGACAATGGCGATCGAGTACATGCGACAGTGGATGCCTACTTCAGTTTTATCAACGACGAGGGTGAAGCCTTTCGCTTACTCTTCGAAAGCGACATGAGTGTCGAGCCTCAGGTCCGAGAGCGACTCAACCGCATGACATATGACAGTGCAGCAGCATTGAGTGCAGTTATTTCTTTGGACACTGGTCTGTCCAAAGAAGCCTCCATGATGCTGGCTGTTGGAATTATCGGGACCACACAGACGGCTGCCAGACATTGGCTGGAGCGCGATGGAAAAATAACGCGCGAACATGCAGGTGAGCTCGTGTCAAACCTTATTTGGCGCGGCATTTCCGGTTTCCCTAAGTCCAGCAACTAGATAAACTTCTCACATGTCAACAAAAAAGAGCCCTGCTCATGCGCGAACTGAAATTCGAATTGGAATTGCCGATACAACTCAAGAACTTTCACTGGAGTCGGAGTCCACACAAGAGGAGATCATCAAACTCGTCACATCTGCCCTTGACTCAGGCGCTGCGTTGACGTTAGTCGATATCAAAGGTCGAAACACCATTGTTCCAAACGGCAAGATTTCTTTTGTCGAAGTTGGCGAATCTGCCGAACGCAAAGTTGGCTTCACCAACCTCTAGATCACATGCCCTCTAGGAGAAAATAAGCAAGCTCTCGATAAGCCACTGACACTGATGATTGTTTTGCAAAGTTGAGAATAGATTTGTGATGCAGCGCTTCCTCAGCGACCGCCGCTGATCGTGGAATTGCTGGTTCAAGCAGAGAACCAAATTCTCTTAACCTTTCCAGCTCCGGATTTTGTTGCGTGATGCACGGGAGAAAACCTAGAAGCTTTGTTGGGGTGCCACCTACCTCAGGCGATGCTTGTATGAGGTCTAAAACATGAAGCGCTCCGCGCATGCTGATGATCGACGAGTTGGTCGGAATAATCACAAAATCTGCCAACTCGAGGGCGAGCAGAAGTGTTTGAGAAATATTTGACGGGGTATCGAAAATCACGTAGTCATAAGCGACATCCAATGTGGCGAGTTCTTCCTTAAACCGCATAACGGTTTTAACCAGGTCCTTATCCTGATTATCCACATGAGAAAGTCGCGAATCGCTCGGCAAGAAAGTGAATCGATGATCCGTGGTTACGATTGCTGAATCCGCCCGTGCATCTCTTCGCAAAACGTCGACCAGCGAAAAGCGCGGTTGAATGATCCCTAAAGTAAAAGTCAATGTGGCTCGGGAGTCCATGTCGACGAGCAGCGTTCGCCGGCCATACTCAGCAAAGGCAACCGCCAAGGCGTGCGCAGTCGTGCTCTTGCCTACGCCGCCCGCAGGGTTGGCTACGGCAAGATAAATGGTCACGCTTCGACCTTTTCGCTGGCCACTCGGTAAGGATTTTCGCGCAAACTTGGCGGCAATAATTTCAAAGTTCGCCGAAGAGTTTTCAAACCAATATCGGTCCTGGTCTGATGGCCAGGAAAACTAATCAGGCCGTAACGTTGTCTGGCCCAGGATGGCAGGCTCGAACTGGCAAGTGCGGCGACCGCGCTCCAAGTCGGGGCCGCTGGCGTGGCGAATCGGATCCACGGCGCCATAGGTGGAAAGGTGAGAAAAAGAGCGGCCCGCTTGGCATCGTCACTGGCAAAAAGATGCGGCTGCATTCGCTCAAAATAGGCCTGGAGCTCGGAGAGCGTAGCCGGCACGAGATTTCGATCTAGTCCGACGAGTTCGGCAAAAGTCACCATCTCGGCCAGGTATTGATTTTGCTCATCTTGTGTCAGCGAAAGTCCAGACCGAAGCGCGGTATCCAAAAAAGAGTCAACCATCGCCATATGCACCCAAAGCAAGAGCACCGGATCATCAACTCTTAGTTTGGCATGAACGGCTCTAACCCGGGCTGCGCTCTTGCGCGCGACTTCACTTTCGCCAAAAGTTAGTAGCGAAACATATTCGCTGGTTCGTCGAAATCTCCCCCACGTGTCTTCCCGAAAATTGGAATTTATCGCGACGCCAGCCATAGCCTCTGGATGCAACGCTTGCACGAGCAATGCTCTGATTCCCCCAACGAGCATAGATTCGTCAGAGTGGATCCGCCAGGCAATCGAATCAGGTGAGAATAATGCGGTCATAGATGGAAGAAGCCCTTGATCGATGAAACAACCATTTCAACAGCAATCGCGGCAACAAGTAGGCCGGCAATTCGAGCGACTAGGGTGACGCCAGATTCACGAATCACGGCAAGAATCTTGGTGGAAAACATCAGGGTTAATCCGATAATTAAATGAACAGCCAAGATGGCCAAAGCAAGGGTGATCTTCTGTGCGGTGCTGTGCGCATATTGAACGTAGAGCATCGTGGTAACAATCGCACCAGGACCAGCAAGGAGCGGGGTTCCCAACGGAACCATGGCTACATTGACATTTTCCTGGCTCTCGTTTGAGTTATCTTTACCGGTTAACAGTTCGAGCGATATCAGCAACAAGAGCAGCCCGCCCGCTCCCTGCAGGGCGTTGATGGAGATATGAAGGTAGTCGAGAATAATTTTGCCAAATAGCGCAAAGACCACGATGACAAGAAGGGAAACCCCGGCGCCCTGCCAAGCGAGCTTCACTCGATCCTTTTGGCTACGTCCGGAGACCAACGAGAGAAATATTGGAGTGGCTCCAGGAGGGTCCAAGATCACAAACAGCGTCACGAAAGCCTGAACGCCAAAGGTAAAGGCCGATACTGCAACGAGACCATTCATACTCTCACCACTCTCCGCTCGTTAGCCTGGGCTTCCAACTTTTCCCACTCTTCAGGCGCTGTCGTGCATTCGGCCAAACGATTATCTTTACCGATGCCGTGGTAATCGCTGGAGCCGGTGACTACCAAGTCGAATTCTCTCGCAATTGCACGCAGTTGCGCTCGTTGATCTGGGGTGTGATCGCGGTGATCTACCTCAATACCAGTGAGCCCAGCCGACACCAGGCTGGTGAAGGTATCCGAATTGATGGTTCGCCCGCGCAAAGAGGCAAAAGGGTGAGCGATGACCGAGACTCCACCGGCTGCGCTAATCAGCGCCACGACTTGTTCCGGGGTTGGTGAATAGTGCGCAACATAATATTTTGAATTGTTGTGAAGAAAGGTGGCAAACGCCTCTTCCCGTGATTTAACTATTCGCTTCTTAACCAATGCATCTGCCAAGTGAGGCCGACCCAAAGTCGCACCTTCTGAAAGTTGTGCCAAAACCTCGGAAAGTTCAATCTCCACACCTGCGTTCTGCAACCTGTCGATAATTCGAGACATCCGACCGTGCCGGTTCTCTCGAGTCTGAGAGAGCGCATCAAGCAGACTTTGATTTCGGCCATCAAAGAGCAGACCCAACATATGCACGCTAATTCCATCCTCGGTTTGACACGAGATTTCCGCCCCAAGAACCAAGTCCAAGTTTGGTCGAAGGTATTGCGAGGCCTCTTCCCAGCCGGCCATGGTGTCATGATCAGTGAGGGCGATGACTTCTAACTTCGCTGCTAGGGCTTTGTTAATTAATTCCCCTGGCGTATCAGTGCCATCACTGCGAAGCGAATGGGTATGTAGGTCAATCACAACCGTCAATCTACCGTCTTGGGACTATCAGGTGAGATTTTGGTTTTTATGACGAAAATTCCGCAGCCTATTAAGAGTCCAATGATGCCTGGGATGATTCCTGCCGGGGGGCGCTGGCCAAGCCACCAAAAGGCGAGGATGGCGCTGACAGGTACTTCAAAGAAAACAATCAGCGAAACCACCGCTGGTGATACCCGCTTGAGCGAGAGATTAAACATCGTATGTCCGAGAATTTGGGCACCACCGATGAGCGCGAGGAGCACTAACCACTGCTTCGCCGGGAAATGGAGCACGTTGTATCCAGCGATGAGCGAAATAGGCAGGGCAGTTATCGCACAGACCAAATAGCAGACCGACGTGTATGTCGAGGTAGAGAGGTTCTTTTGAGCTTTCGAACCTACTAAGACATAACCGGCTGCAAGAGCAGCTCCGACCAGCGCTGCCATGTCGCCAGTGAAGGCACGTACTGAAATTCGAAGATCCACCCCAGTGATGAGCAGAACCGATAAAAATGCGATAAACATTCCGATCCAAGCCCGCTTGGGAATCTCATGACCCTGAAACCTGAGGAAAAGCGCGGTGAAAATTGGCTGCATTGCGGTGAGCGCCGTTCCAGCGGCAACGCTGGTCATCCTCATGGCGATAAAGAAACCAATAAAGTGCAGGGCTAAAAGCACGCCAGAAAATGCAGAGAGAGTTAGAGCCTTTTTTTGGAGCGTGCTGTGCCATTCCTTTTTACGCCAGGCAAAAGGTGCCATAACAATCGCGCCACCGAGGTTCCGCCAGAAAATAAGGGTGGTAACCGGCATAGCGCTAAAGGCGATGACGGGTCCAGAAGTGCCGATTCCCAAGACGCCCAAGCCGAGAAAAAGAATGTCTCGACCTTCCGGCAGTGCCGTGTGGTTATCTACTCCGGAAGCCATCTAGTGGAACGTAAACCAAATCATGCAGGAGATGCAGATCGCAACCAAAGAAATGATGACGAGATAGACCGCTCGCATCGTCTTCGTCGCGGCATACGATCCCATTAATCTTTTATCTTTCGCGATTCCGAACATGTACAGCATCAGTGGCAACAAAAGTACGGCGTTGAGTATTTGGGTAACCACCAAGATCGTAATCAACGGCGCGCCCGGGATCATGATCAGCGCTGCGCTGAGCAATGTTATGAAGGCAAAGGTGCCATAAAAAAGTGGTGCTTCTCGCGGACCATCATCAAGAGCGGCGGGGCGACCAGTCAAATCACCAACTGAGTAGGCCGTGGAAAGCGGAAGGATCGATGCCGCCAGTAGAGCAGCACCAATGAGACCAATGGCAAACAAGTCTTTGGCCAACGTGCCGGCCAGCGGCTTTAAAGCGGCTGCAGCCTTGGAGGCATCATCAATTGTTATGTGCTGTTTGTTCAAAGTGGCCGCGCAGGTAATGATGACGAAGAATCCAATAACTCCTGTAAGGATGGACCCGGTCCACACATCTACGCGAAGCAATTTCAGATCATCTCGTGTCAAACGCTTGTCGACCGCATAAGACTGAATGAAGGCCAAACCCCATGGAGCGAGCGTGGTTCCCAATGTCGCAGTAGCGATAAAAACTGCATCGCGAGTGAATGGCATCGAGGGAACCACCATGCCTTTGAACGCAGCGCCCCAATTGGGATGAGCGAGGAATCCAGCGACGATGTAGGCAAAGAAGACCCCGGAGAGAAGAAAGAAAACTTTCTCGACTCTGGAAAAAGATCCTCGAAGTACTAAGAAGGAGACCAGCAACGCGGCAATAGGAACAGTTACATATTTGGAATAGCCAAATAACTGCCCGGCGGCGGCGATGCCTGCGAACTCGGCAGTCATAGTGCCGATATTTGCCAAAATCAGAGCGGCTGCACTCATAACACCAGATCTGGCGCCATATTTCTGTCGAACCAACCCTATGAGCCCTTGGCGAGTCACGACACCGATGCGCGCGCCGAGGTCTTGAAAGAGAACCAAGGCAATGGTTGACGCGACCAAGACCCAGAGCATTCGATAGCCGTATTTGGCCCCAAGTACCGAGTAGGTGGTGATACCCGCAGGATCATCATCGGAAAGTCCCGCGATAATTCCGGGACCCATCACCGAAAGGAGCGCCGCAATGCGAATCTTTCGCGGTGAGATCGGCTTACGGTTGACCACCGCGCTCTTCTTTGCCACCTTTTTGATTTCGCCAGTTGCACTCACGAAAGGCCACCACTTCCCTGAGAGAAGGTGCGTCGATCGGAGGCATCGACCAAGGCATCGACAAGATCATCCGCCAAAATTCGACCTACTGGTTTATTTTTCTGGTCAACCACAATGATAGAGGAACCGCGGTTATTGGAAAATTCGTCAACCACATCATCAAGCGGAGTATCAAGACCAATCGCCGTCGGATATGGCGGGCCAATTAAGGTCGAAAGTAAATCCGTGCTCCCTGCCGCGACCAGTTCAACAACTTGAATGTGATCAACGAGCTTTCCTCTGGAATCGACGACAACCACACCATCTGAAATATCTCGTTCCCGGTTATCTACCAAAAGTTTGAGTGCCGAGGCGACGGTGTCGTTCTCATGGACGATGAGAATATGAGTGGTCATGATTCCACCGGCTGCAGTTTCGTCAAATGAGACCAACTCGCGCAATTGCTTTGCAACGGTGGAATCCATAACCTCCAGAATGCTCTCTCGGTGTTCGTCATCAAGGTCACGCAAGACCTCAGCGCTCTCATCAGGTTCCATTCGAGAAAGCAGTTCGGCCGAACGTTCAGATGAAAGGCCACGTATCAAGCCCTGCAACTCTTCCTCTTCCATCTCCTCCAGAGCATCTGCCGCGAGTTCAGGATCGAGAAGTTCAACGAAAGCCCCTTGTTCACGGCCCGCCAAATCCTCAATCAGGTCAGCAAGGTCGGCGGGACGCAATTGGCTGAGCACGGCGCGCGAACCTGAGGTGCGAACCACGCCGCCACCATCAGCCAATGAGGCAACCGAGGCCCAATCCACGACATGCTCGGGGGTTGGACGTCGACGAATGGCACCAGGAAAAACTCGGCGGATAAAGGAAACAAAAGAAATATCAACGCCCACTACTCGTATTTCTTTATCGAACGGCGCCAAATAAAGATCAGAGGACCGAACTACCCGGAGGCCATCCACATCGACAATCTGGTGGTCAATGACATCAGCATCGAGGAGCGACTCTCCTTCGCGGCGAGTGAAATCTTGTAAATTAATTTTGGTGCTCGAGAGTCGAATCTCATCTTTCGTCAGTTTTGAGATGCGGGCGCCATCAATAAAAGATTTTCGTTGCCCAACTTTGACTATCAACCCGGAAACTGGCGGGTAAGTCTCTTCGCCATGTCGGACGACGACATCGACTAGTCGTCCAATATCGCGCCCATCTTGATCGCGAACTGGCCGTCCAATTAATCCAGCAACAGATACCAGCGAATCCCGAATACTCTTTCGGGCGAGAACCGAATCTCGCCGACCTACGATGCGCTTTGCCACAGTATTTATCCCAGTGACTGGGACTACTGGACGCTTCATAGTGAAATCTTAGGTGCTGGGTTGCTCCTG
Source organism: Actinomycetes bacterium (assembly GCA_037133095.1). Lineage (GTDB taxonomy): Bacteria > Actinomycetota > Actinomycetes > Nanopelagicales > Nanopelagicaceae > CAIMZW01. The sequence goes on along the minus strand of JBAXOT010000001.1, from coordinate 78,158 downwards.
CCGTGCTCATGTCCTGCGAAATGACGCAAACAACGGGTGAATTAGCTGCTGGAGGTGCAGATAGGAGTCATAGCCAGCCTAGGTGTGAAGAGTAAGCGGGATCCCGACCAACGATTTTGGCCGAATCATGAGGTTATCGAGGAGCTGGCCAAAAGCCTTGGATGAAGCTGCGGCTGGATCTGCAAGGCTGATGGGGTGACCATCATCGCCGCCTTCGCGAAGTGCGCGCTCAAACGGAATCTTGGCGAGAACCTGGACATCACTACCGATCAATGCAGCTAGTCGGCGGGCTGTTTCTTCGCCACCGCCGCTGCCAAAAATCGACATCATTTCGCCACAGTGAGGGCACGGCACATCTGACATATTTTCGACCACGCCCAAAATATGTTGCTTCATCTGATGCGCAATCCGGCCGGCTCGTTCGGCAACCTCAGCGGCAGCCACCTGCGGTGTGGTCACCACGACAATCTCTGAAGCCGGAATCAGTTGCCCAAGGGAGATCGCAATATCACCCGTTCCCGGCGGCAAATCAAGGAGCAGAAGATCTAGATCACCCCAATAGGCATCGCTCAAGAGTTGCTCGAGCACTCGGTGTAAGAGCGGTCCCCGATAAGCGATGGCATCAGAGCGTTCAGGTTTGAACATCTCCATTGATACAACTTTGACACCATAATTTTCTACCGGAATAAACGTCTGATCGATCGCAGTTGGCCGCTGACCAACAATTCCCATAAGCCGAGGAATCGAGTGACCGTATACATCGGCATCAAGAATTCCAACCTTAAGACCGCGCTTTGCTGCAGTCACTGCCAAGTTAACTGTGACCGAAGATTTTCCGACGCCACCCTTACCTGAGGCAATGCCAAGCACTCGAGTCAGTGAATCGGGCTGGGCAAATGGAATAAATTTTTCCCGACCGCCTCGAAGTAATCTCTTTACCGCATCGCGTTGTTCTTCATTCATTACACCAAAGTGCAAATCAACTTTAGCCACTCGTTCAATGGGGGAAACGGCTGCCAGAACATCGCGTTGCAATCGATCTCGCATTGGACAACCAGAAATAGTCAGCAAGATCTTTACCGTCAAAACACCGGAGGCGAATTCTACCGATTCAACCATTCCAAGTTCGGTCAGCGGGCGATGAAGTTCCGGATCAATCACAGTCGCCAAGGCAGCGCGAGCCTCGGCAATGACAAGGTCAGAGGTCATAGAAGGTCAGGGTCGATCTTGGCGACGCTCTTGATTTCTGCGATTTCGGCGGCAGGGTCCACGCCCTCCATCGCATCGTTGAGATGCTTCTGAATGAACTTCTTTGGATTGAGATCGGTGACTTGAAGATCTTCGTAACCGGGTCCCAAGTTTTCGCGCAATTCCGCGGTCGCGACTTGGGAGATGTTCTTCAACTTTTTCACCAATTTGGCAGCCTCACGGGCGAATTGCGGCAACTTATCCGGCCCAATGAGAATCAAGGCGAGAATGGCAAGCGTCAAGAATTTCTCGGCACCGATGTTGAACATGGGTTAAGCGTAGTCCGTGAGGATTACTGCTTTCCAATTAAGGTTAATTTGACTTCATGGCTGGTGCCATTTCGCTCGAACTTAATGGCGACCGTATCTCCCACGTTGTGCGAACGGACTGCCACAATGAGTTCATCGGAGTTATTAACCACTTGGCCATCAAAGGAGGTAATGACATCTCCAGGTTGAATGCCAGCCTTTGCCGCCGGCCCGCCTGACAATATCGATGCTGGATCATCGGCCACTTTTGCGCCGCCGCCGAGGAAGGAACTGTCCAACGAGAGACCCATAATTGGATGCGTAGCAACACCAGATTTAATGAGCTGGTCGACAGTTTTTTTGACTTGGTTGATGGGAATTGCAAATCCAAGTCCAATCGAACCTGACTCGCCAGTAAAGGAACTTCCTAAAGAAGCAATGGCTGAGTTCACGCCTACGACTGCCCCGGTTGCATCCACGAGCGGTCCACCTGAATTTCCGGGATTAATCGCCGCGTCGGTCTGGAGCGCATTAATAAAGGAGCTCTCGCCAGTTCCACTTCCAGCGGTCACTGGCCGATTTTTGGCGCTGATAATTCCAGAAGTAACGGTTCCGGCTAGGCCTAAGGGTGATCCGATGGCAATGACTGCGTCTCCTACTTGCACCTTGTCACTATTTCCAAGTGTTAGCGCTGGGGCGCCGGTGACATTGATTTTCAAGACTGCTAAATCGTAAGCACTATCTCGTCCAATGATTCGAGCTGGATAACTTTTTTTATTTGTGAGAGTGACTGAAATTGTTCCGTTATCTGTAACGGCCGCTGCGACCACGTGATTATTGGTCACGATGTAGCCGTTGCTGTCGATAAACCAACCAGTGCCGGTGTCACCGCCATTGCTTGTTTTTACGGAGATGGAAACCACGGAGGGCGAGACTCGTGCGGCCAGACCAGCAACTGAATCTGGGGCTCTTTCGACAATAGATCGTGAGCTAACGATATGAGAAGAACTATTGACAATGTTGACCGTGCCACCGATCAGAGCGCCCATACCGCCAGCAACGAGCGCCAAAATTAAGGCTATACCCAGACCGATTACTGGCCGCTGTGGCGGGGTCGGCGCAACAACAGGAGTTGGTGTTTCTGGGGTACTCCACCAAGGAGTATCAGCTGGTGGCTGAGGTAGCGCAGTTGTCTCTTCGTCGCTCATGGAGAAATTCGCCTCAAACTTTCTTACTCGAAATTACCGATTTAAACGCGGGAACATAATGCAACACTAAGCCTAAGATATGGTGAGAATTGGCTTTAAAGTTTTGTAGCAACGAGAACACCTGCACCCACGGGTAAAAGTGTGGAATTCCAACGAGTATCTTCCTTGATGGCTCTTATTGCGTCTCGGCGCGAAATGGATTGGTAATCCCGTTGGGTGGGATCAGCAACTTTTCCCCCGCTCATTGCTTGATCAATGATCAATAAACCTTCGTCATTAAGGAGTCGATAACTCTCCTGCACCACATCAAACAAGTCGTCGGCTGGGCGAACAATCATGATGTCGTAATTCCGGTCAGCCAACTTGCCGACCACGGTGATGATGTTGCCCGTTATAAGTCGAAACCGTTGGGTCGAGATGCCGGAGTCCTCAAAGACTTTGCGCGCATTGCCGCTGTTTTCTCGCTCGGTATCAATGGAGGTAAGTACCCCATCAGGGGCTAAGCCTTGAAATATCCACAGCCCGCTGACGCCAGAACCGGTGCCAATTTCTACAACTGATTTTGCGCGCACCAAACTAACAAAAAACTTCAAGAGACCGCCAACGGCCGGTGATGGATCTTCGACACCAACTTCAATTCCATTTGAACGCGCTTGCTGCATAAAAAAATCTTCGTGTGGATACCCTTCCGAAAATGCGAACATGTCGCCTCGGTTAAGGATTGTCATAATGAGGCAATCCACTCAATGAGCAATCGGACGCCAAAACCTGTGCCACCTTTTACATTTTCGCCGCTGTCGCTATCCGATCGTGCCGGACCTGCAATATCCAAATGAACCCAATTTCGATCGCCAGTGAAATGCTCCAGGAATAGCGCAGCGGTGATCGACCCGCCACTGAAGAATGGTTTCTCGGCCGTGTGGCTCAGATCGGCAACACTGCTTTGGAGTGCGATCCGATATTCGTCAACCAATGGCATGCGCCAAACTTTTTCACCCGTCCGCTCGCCTACGGCAGCTAAGGACTCAGTCAGCTTTTGATTCTTGCTGTACATAGCCCCGTAATGTCGACTCAACCCTAGGGTGGCCGATCCGGTGAGAGTAGCGACATCAATTAAATAGTCCGGGTTCAAATTCTTATTCGCATACGCCAAGCCATCGGCCAGCACGAGCCGTCCTTCAGCATCCGTATCCATAATCTCCACGGTCGTACCGCCATATTGGGTGATGACATCTGATGGCCGTTGTGCCGTTCTTGAGATGGCATTTTCTGCACACATCATCAATGCGGTGACTCGTACATTCGGTTGAATTTCTGGCATTGCTGTTACGACGGCTAAAACTGCCGCAGATCCAGCCATATCCGACTTCATGGGAATCATCAATTCATAAGGTCGCTTGAGATTTATTCCGCCGGTGTCGTATGTGATGCCCTTTCCGACAAGAACTACGTGCGGCCAATTCTTCGAGCCCTTAGGGGCATAAGAGATTTCGATAAATCGAGGTCCGGGTTTCGGGGCAGAATTGCCAACGGCACGGAGCCCACCAAATGCCTCCAGTTGTGCGCCTTTGAGGATTTTGATCGTGAGATCAGGACTGCCTGCTTTACTGACCATTTTTCCGGCCTGAAGTGCTAGCCAGGCGGGATTTTTTATATTGGATGGCATATGAATGAGATCGCGAGCGCGCCAAACCGAATTGGAGAGGGTCGTTGCTCGCTCAACTTGCTCGCTCCAATTTCCCACCACGACAAACTTTGGTGTCAGGCGGGCGCCATTCGTTTTCATCGACCATGAATACGTTGCAAGGATGCAGGCGACCAGATGAGCTTGGACATGGGAACGATCGGCAGTCGTCGGATTCTTCTTGGTTGGCAATGCTAAATTTAATAACGACTTGCCAGAACCTTTGACTCTTCGGCCAAGCGCCACCCCAGCTTTTCGATAATCATCGAGGGTGCGAGAACCTAGACCGAGAAAATAAATTCTAGTAATTGAAGTCGCCGCGGATTCCATGGCAATCTCAACTATCTCGCCAGGTTTTGCCAAGAAGTCCGGCCACTGCGCTAAAAGCTGGACGAGTGAAAATTCAGTGAGGTGTTCGAATTTTGTTATTTCGGTTGATCGCCCGATTCTTACCTTGATCGACGTCGAATCGTTTTCATTGATATAAACCGGCACGACGAGAACATCATGACCCTTCCAGAGTAATTTCTCCGGGTCAACGAGGTGAAGTTTGGGTGGCAGGCTCACGAGAGAACGCTAGCGAAAATACCGACTTACTTCTTGACTAGTGCAACGGCTGCTTGAAGCGCATTTCCCAGATTGGTTGCCTCTTCGACATTGAGCTCGACAACAAGCCGGCCCCCGCCTTCCAGCGGAATTCGCATGACTAGGCTGCGGGCTTCCTTGGTAACTTCCATGGGTCCATCACCAGTTCGTGGTTTCATGGCTGCCATGTATCGACTCCCTTGAGGCTGGTTTAAACCGAAAAAATCAGAGGAGAAGTATCTCGCATCTATGGGGCAGGTGGGAAATCGGCGAGAACAATGGCAAGTAAACGCGCTTTAGCCATGTCAATCACGGTCTGGACCGCTCGCTCTGGCACCCCTAAGACGCTCGCGATATCGCTGGCTGAGCGGGAATTGGTGTAATGCAGGTTCAAAATGAAGCGTTCTTCCGGTGGCAGGCTCGCCAAGAGCTCGGAGAGGGTGTTCAGCGCCACGGAGGCGAGGGTACTAGCCGAACCTGCGAACTAATAGTGAAACCCTAAGTGAGCGCTTCCGCCAGGCAGAGGGTGCGAAACCTTCGGAGCGAAAGTTTTACCCCGAATAAGATCCCAGGGCGGAGCAAGATGAGGATTGGCCATGGGGCTTCAATGACTTCGAGCCAGTGAAATCTGACACCACCGGTGATTGGTTCGAGCCGAAATTCACCGGAGCCTTTAATGATGGCGCCAACATGAGCGACCTCGCAGAACATCGGCGGCTGCCAAACTCGAACCACCATGGCATCTAAAATGCCCAATCGAGACGATATTTTTTTAGGCGAGTACCGCCCTGCGAAAAGTCCAGTGAAAGCAAATATTTCTACTCCGATTCCACTTCCTTCCTCTGAGGCGCCAATGGAAGATGGAAGTGACCAGACTTTCGTAGCGAGCATCCACTCACTTTGACCCTGCCAGTCAACTAATTTCTCCCAAACCTGATCGATCGTGACTGCTTGAGTATCCGAACAGATATCTATAGTTGTTTGTAGATGCGAGAGCTTGAATTTATTCACGAGGAGAGCCCTTGATCTGGATAGCAGGCTCGAATCGCGCTGGCGGTATCCGAACACCAGCTCACCATCTCTTCTTGGCCATCCTTCATGAAGTTAACGCTCTTTAAATGGGTTAGCGCCCCACGGAGTGGCTGGTAATCACCAAAAGGGTCGCAGACCACAACTGGGTTACCGTGAAAACCAAGATATCTTCCTACCCAAATCTCAAAGAATTCTTCCAACGTGCCAATACCGCCAGGCAAAGTAATAGATGCCTGCGAGAGCTTTTCGATCATTCCCTTTCTGGCGCGCATATCTTCGACCACATGAAGCTGGGTTGATTTTTCGTCAGCAAATTCGACCGAGATTAATCGCTCGGGAATAACTCCAATTACTTCCGCCCCGTTTTCTCTTGCACCTCGAGCAACTGCTCCCATCATCGAAGTCTTCCCACCGCCCCAGACCAGATCAGCGCCTGATTGTGCAATCGCACCTCCCACTTCGAAAGCCAGATCGATATATTTTTGATCGATCGATGGTGAAGAGGCACAGTAGACGGCGATGCGAAATTTCTCACTCATGAGAGCCGAGTCTAGGGATTTGATAGCGTTGGCGCATGAGCACCGCATACGGCTACGGAATCGCGACCATCGCCAGCGATGGAACAACGTTGGACACTTGGTACGCCGTACTTGGTTTGGGCGAGTTATCACAACACTCGGTACCCGATCTCGCTGCCCTCATCGACGCAGATGAGACTCGCGCAGTTACCACCGAATTTATCGCGCTGGAGATCGACACCGACGCGGCGCCAACTTCAGTCTCTGATGTTTATCTTCGATTGCATTTACTTTCGCATCGAATCGTCCAGCCACATAACATAAATCTGGTTGGAGTATTTGGCTTACTAAACAACGTCGTCTGGACTTCTGCCGGACCGTGCTTGCTGGCGACCTTCAACCAGATTCAACCTTTGCTCCGAAAAAAGTTAGGACACCTTTCGGTCTATGGTGTTGATAAATTTCCGCGAATGGTGGACTACCACATTCCTGAAGGGGTTCGAATTGCAGACGGTGATCGCGTTCGGCTCGGAGCTCATCTTGCAAGCGGCACCACCGTTATGCATGAAGGCTTTGTTAATTTCAACGCCGGCACCCTTGGAAAATCTATGGTCGAAGGTCGAATTAGCGCTGGCGTTGTCGTTGGGGATGGCAGCGATATTGGTGGCGGGGCGTCAATTATGGGAACCCTCAGCGGTGGCGGCTCGGAAGTCATCTCCGTTGGTAAGCGTTCCTTATTAGGTGCAAATTCTGGTCTTGGGATCTCCCTTGGTGATGACTGCATTATTGAATCTGGCGTCTACATCACCGCCGGATCCAAGGTTGCGCTTCCTGATGGCTCGATAGTGAAAGCTCGCGAACTTTCGGGCATGAATAACCTGCTCTTTCGCAGAAATTCACAGAGTGGCGCTTTGGAGGCGCTGCCCAAGAGCGGAAGCTGGAGTGGACTTAACTCGGTTTTGCACGCCAATTAATAATTAGTAGTTCGAGCCGATCGCTGAATCGCTGGGAAGTGGCGTCGCACTGGGACTTGCGGTTGGTGAAGAGGTATCTGTTGGCGATGGAGTCGCCGTTGGGGTGGGTGTTGGTTGCGGCAGATCAAACCATGAAGAAGGTATGAGTAAGCGAGTTTTGAAATCTCCCACGGAGAGTTGGCTACTCTGCCCGGCACTTGAATACGCCGTAATAACCAGGACGCTGTTGGACACGCTACGAGCACCGACTTCATATCGCAGCACGTCTGGCAAATGAAAGGCCAACGCCATTTTGGCTTGTGAAATAACGCGCTCCCAATGTGCATAGCCAGGGTTTAAAGTTGGGTCCAAACTCCATGGATCTGGCACGTTAGTGAGATAAGGAAAAGCGCTCCCCCAGACGTCAACACTTCGCTGGGTCGAGCCGCCGCTGGAAGAAAAGAAATAGACGTTGATTGGCTTGCCTCGGTAGAAAATTGCGATTCCATGAGAAGAATCAGATGCAGTTAAATCAACGGCCTCTCGCCAAAGTTGGCCGAATTTCGGCTCAGCCTCCTTCGCATAGCCGACATAACTTTGATCATATTTCGTGCTGTAAATCTGGCAGTCGCATTCCTTTCGAACTTTGCCCATTCTAGAAAGCGCGTATGTGCGCGATGCAATCACTTGAGCTTCCAATGCCTGACCCGGCCAGGACGATGGAACCTCACTTATGCCATACAAATATTCGTCATGAAGGGCCATTGAGTCCGTTATTTCCAGGCGATATCCCAACCCAGTGGCAAAGACCGGAGTGATTTGCACTTGGCCGTAATGCAGTCGAATTCCAACTCCAGCAGCAGTTACGACCACTCCTGACAATTCCCTACCGAGAGGCGAAGTGCCAGGCCAACGTATCGTGAGTGAATCACTGAGGGCTGAAATAGGTATGGGAATTCCCGAACCAGAAATAAGCGCGCGTATCTGCTTACCAACGATGGATATTTTCAGCGAGTTGTCGGAGCCAAATATTCCCAGTGAGGTCGGCGCTTGCGCCGCCACGACGTTACTTAACAGCACCTTTCCCTTAATAGCTTGAAAAGTGCTTTTTTTGTTAAACGCTGTATCTGCAACGATGGTTGCGCTCTTGAGTTGGTGACCTACATTCACGCGGATATTGGCCGAGTCGTCAACTGCATTGAGATCGGTACCTGGAAAGTAGTAACTCAAAATATCGAGTGCGCTCTTGCCTTCCAACGCCTGACCTTTGGCACCAATTTGACTCAAGCCGACTCCGTGACCGAAGCCCGAACCATCGATGACGAAAGAAGCGGGCACCGAAGAGTCTGCAAAACTCGGCGAAACCAGGAGCGAAAGGGCTAGGGCAATTACCAGCGAAATGCGCTTCATTACCTACTCCTCTTCGGGAAGCAGGTGCTTAGGTGAAGTTAAAAACCCCCAGCCCCAAGACATGTGCATAGTGGCCAGCACCGTTGGCAGCAATAATCGTTCGATGAGACTTCCCCCGAGTGCAAAGCCGCCAAGAGTCACAGCCCCCACATAGCCGAAGACGCCAATGAGAAAATAGGGAGATACTGCAATTCCCAGAGCAAGGGAAATCGCCATGCACATCAAAGCTGCAGGTGGCGCTAAATATCGAAGATTGATGCTGCCCTTGTGGTTTCGCGAAACCGCCCGGCGCCATCTCCCGTACTCAAAGTACTGCTTGGCTAAAGTGCGTAAGTTTGGCCGAGGTCGATAGTGCACAATCAGAGTCGGGTCGAACCAGATAAGCCCACCGGCTTGGCGTAATCGAAAATTTAACTCCCAGTCCTGGGCTCTGGTGAAGCGTTCGTCATAACCGCCCACCGCGAGAATCGCTGATTTTTGAAAGGTACCCAAATAAACGGTATCTGCCGGCCCCGCCACGCCACCCACGTGAAACCTAGCCGCCCCAACTCCGAGGGGAGATCGCATTGCGCGCGCAACGGCTTGTTCAAAGGAACCCCTGCCCACTGCCGCCATGATGCCGCCGACATTGACCGCGCCTGAGACCTCTAAAAGATCCACTGCCCGCTTGACATAATCTTTGGCAATTTCGGCATGCCCATCGATCCGACAAATTACTTCATGATGAGCCGCCGCAATGGCCGCATTGAGTCCATTGGCAGTCCGACCAGTTGGGTTAGCCACCAATAGAATTCGTGAGTCCCCGCTGGCAAGTTCGCGGGCAATGTCATCAGTTCGATCCCGAGAAGGACCTAAGGCAAGAATTACCTCGAAGGCGCCGGGATACTCCTGGCTCAAAATCGACTCAATCGCCGAACGCAGATGCCCCTCCTCATTCAAAATGGGCAGCACGACACTCACCCCCGGATAACTGGGAAATGAATTTTCTGCTTGTGCGCTCATACGGTTCACACGGTACCGTTTTCGAGCACTACTATCGGCGTAATGACGCTCAAAATCTCGGTTATTGGCACGGGCTACCTCGGAGTCACGCATGCCGTCTGCATGTCGACCCTGGGTTTTACCGTTGTGGGGCTCGATATCGATCCGGCAAAAATCTCCGCATTACGCGCCGGAGTTGTGCCGTTTTACGAGCCTGGGCTCGAAGAATTGCTGCAACAAGAGCTCGCCTCTGGCCGATTGAGTTTCACCTCAGAGATATCCGCGATTTCTGATGCGGACGTTCACTTTATTTGCGTGGGCACCCCGCAAGTGCAGGATGGCTTGGCTGCTGATCTGACCTATGTGCGTGGTGCGGTAGAGGCAATTGCTCCCGTCATCAAATCTGGATCGCTGGTGGTCGGTAAATCGACCGTGCCTGTTGGGACGGCCCATGAACTGAGAAGTCGCCTGCAAGAGGTGAATCCCGGGGTCGAACTGGCTTGGAATCCGGAATTCTTGCGTGAAGGTTTTGCCGTTGAAGACACGCTCCATCCCAACCGGCTTGTCGTTGGGGCAACGAGCGATGCTGCCGAAAATATTCTTAAAGAGGTGTACGCGTCGAATATCGAAGCCGGGGTCCCCTGGATTCGATCTGATCTGCCCACTTCTGAGTTGGTCAAGGTTGCCGCCAACTCATTTTTGGCAACCAAAATTTCCTTCATCAATGCGATGTCAGAGGTGTGCGAAGCCGCAGGAGCTGATGTCACCGTGTTGGCAAAAGCCATCGGATACGACCCTCGAATTGGAAGTCGCTTTCTCCAAGCCGGAATTGGTTTCGGAGGTGGATGTTTGCCAAAAGATATTCGGGCATTCATGGCCAGGGCCGAAGAGCTCGGCGTTGACGAAGCCTTGTCCTTCCTGCGCGAAGTTGATGCCATCAATCTTCGAGCCCGGGCTCGAATCATTGAATTAGTACGCAAAGATCTATCTGAAAATTTGCAAGGCAAGACGATTGCAGTTCTTGGTGCCGCCTTCAAACCAGACAGCGACGATGTGAGAGATTCGCCTGCCCTTGATATCGCGGTTCAAATTTTTGCTGCTGGTGCACACGTTCGAGTGCATGATCCGAAAGCGATGACCAGTGCAGCCTTGCGATTCCCCACCTTGACTTACGCGCAGACTATTGATGAATGCGTTGCCGATGCTGACCTGGTGTTGCACTTAACCGAGTGGAAGATCTACCGCGAGATCGATCCCACCCGTCTCAAGACTTTGGTGAAACATCCGATCATTATTGATGGCAGAAATGCCTTAGATCGAGATCAATGGCTGAAGGCTGGCTGGCAGTTTAGAGCGCTGGGGCGAACACCATGAGAAATCTAGGCTGAGAATCCAGTCTTATGATTGCGCTTGCTCTTGAGTGAAGCACTTTTCTCCAAAGAATTTTGACGCGCGCTTTCCATGTATTTAGAAATCTCGTCATTCACAGAAGGGTCGCTTAGACCTAAAATCCGAGCCGCAAGAAGTCCCGCATTCTTAGCATTCCCAACGCCTACGGTTGCAACAGGAATTCCTCCAGGCATCTGAACGATTGAGAGTAGTGAATCCATTCCGTCCAAATATTTCAATGGAACTGGAACGCCGATAACGGGCAAAGTAGTCAATGAAGCCACCATTCCCGGTAAGTGCGCCGCACCCCCTGCACCAGCAATTATTACTTTGATTCCCCGCGATGCGGCTTGCTTGGCAAATTCCATCATTGCTTCGGGCGTGCGATGAGCGCTCACAACTTCTACTTCGTGTTCGATATCAAAGTCGCGAAGGATTTCGGAGGCGGCCTCCATCACCGGCCAATCAGAATCTGAGCCCATAATTATGGAGACAACAGGATTTGAATTACTCATCAATTGCTCCACTCATGTAATCAACAGCGTGTTCAATCTCTTGGGTTAAGTGTAGAAGGTCATCGCCTATAAGTGTGATGTGCCCGATTTTGCGCCCGGGTCTGATTTCTTTCAAGTACTGATGAAACTTAAGGGCCGGGTTTCGAGCCATGAGATGCAGATAGGGACGATACATATCCGTCTTGTCGCCGCCTAAAACATTTCCCATCACGGCAATTGGTGCGGTCATTGCGGTACTTCCTAGAGGTAGATCCAAGATAGCTCGAAGATGTTGTTCGAACTGACTCGTCGCCGATCCTTCAATGCTCCAATGGCCTGAGTTATGTGGTCGTAGCGCGAGTTCGTTGACGATTAACTCTTCACCAACTACAAAAAGTTCTACCGCCATCACGCCGACGAGGCCAATCCCCGCAGCAATTTTGAGGGCGATTTCTCCTGCTAGGGCGCCTAGTCGTTGATCAAATTGCGGAACCGGAGTGATTGTGGACGTACAAATTCCGGCGGTCTGAACGGTAAGTGTGGCCGGCCACGTTGCAGCTTGGCCGTGTGGCGATCTGGCGACCATGACCGAGACTTCATAATCAAAATCAAGCTTGGCTTCCAACAAAAGTGGCGTTTTCACTTGGGCAAATATTTCATCTAATTCACTTCTGCTGGCGACTACGAAAACACCACGGCCGTCGTATCCACCACTAGGTGTTTTTGCGATGAGCGGAAAGCGCAGGCGCGTCTCGCCGCCGTCAAAAACTTGCCATAAAGGATTTGGTAAATCCAACTCATCCATCTTTTCCCGCATTTTAATTTTGTTTTGCGAGTAGAGAAATGCTGCGGAAGATGGAAATACCCGGACACCATTTCGTTCTAGTTCTTTTATAACCGACTGCGGAATAAGTTCGTGTTCAAATGTGATCACATCGCAACTCTTGGCAAATTCCAAGACCGCACCGACATCTCGAAAGTCACCAAGCACAAAATCGCTCACCGAAGTAGCGCAATCATTCGGATCTGCAGCCAAAACTGTCAATCCGATTCCTAAATCATTTGCGGGAACAGCCATCATGCGCGCCAATTGGCCTGCGCCAATGACGCCAACTTTAGGAAATCCCACGTAATTACCCTAGCGCAGATTGAAAATAGCGCTCGAAGGACTTAGCGCACATGGGTTATGTCGCCGACAGTAATGACTTCACCAGATTCAATGATGAGCCCCCCGGTAGTTGCGATGCCAATTGCGGTGGATTCTAAATCGGCCTGCCCCGGCCGGGAAATCACAACTTGCTTCCCTACGGTTGTGTTTAAAGTCAAGTATCGATCTCGAAAATCAACACCGCTCTCCCATTCCGAGATCACCTTCGCAAACCGCTGTAAGAGTGAGACGAAAAATAGATTGCGGTCCAGCTCGACATTGCTCTCTAACCAAATAGACGAGGCGGTAACAACTGGTAACTCCTCAATTTTGGTGGTGACATTTATTCCAACCCCCACCAAAATCCCTCCATCATGAACTTCGCTCAAGATGCCAGAAATCTTTCCACTAGTCGCGATGACATCGTTCGGCCATTTGGTTGCGAATGAATGTAGTGAAGTCTGAATATTTATTTCTTCAGCGACAGCCGTACCGATGAGTAACGGCACCCAGCCCCAATCGCTCTGAGGTCGCAATGGTTTCACGTAAAATGAGAAGAGCAAAGAAGTTTGCGAAGGCGCCTCAAAGGTGCGGTTTAAGCGGCCTCTGCCACTGCTTTGGTACTCCGCAATGCACACGTCACCATGCATTGGCTTGGATGCGCGGAGCACAGTCTGGGTGGAAGTTAATTGTTCAAAAACCTTTACCCGCCAGTAGGAGTCCGCCAAATTACTGGAGATTTTCGCTTGGTCGAGGGCGAGACGTATCACCGAGTGCCCTTTCGCTAGTACCGTACTGCCGTGACTGATGATATTCGTACCACGGCCGGAAAAATCGCCGATCTCAAGCGACGCACCATCGAAGCAACCGAACCGACAAATGCCGCAGCCGTTGAAAAGCGCCACGCTCTTGGAAAGATGACAGCGCGCGAACGAATCGCAAAATTGGTTGACCCCGGCACATTTGTCGAAATGGATGCCTTCGCCAGACATCGTTCGACGAATTTTGGCATGGAGAATAATCGTGCGTACGGCGATGGCGTTGTTACTGGATATGCGAGCGTCGATGGGCGATCTATTGCCATCTACTCGCAGGATTTCCTCATCTTCGGCGGCAGCCTTGGCGAAGTAGTCGGCGAAAAAATTGTCAAAGTCATGGACTTTGCTATGAAGAGTGGAATTCCACTTGTGGGAATTAATGATTCTGGCGGGGCAAGAATTCAAGAAGGCGTCGCCTCATTGAGCATGTATGGCGAAATTTTCAAGCGTAATGTCCGAGCTTCAGGTGTTATCCCACAGATCTCGGTCATCATGGGTCCAAGTGCCGGAGGGGCGGTTTACTCCCCTGCGGTTACGGACTTCGTGATCATGGTAAATGAGACATCACACATGTTTATTACCGGGCCTGATGTAATCAAAGCGGTCACTGGCGAAACGGTTGAGATGGAAGAGTTGGGTGGCGCCCAAACTCACAATGCCAAGACCGGTGTCTCTCACTACTTGGCAGAGAGTGAAGACGATGCCTTGGATTACGTGAAAGCCCTGCTTTCCTACTTGCCCAGCAACAATATGGATGAGACTCCGGTGTTGCCGCCGACAGAGAGCGATGATGTCTCGCCATCGGACCGCGCCTTAGATTCGTTGATTCCCGATAATCCAAATAAGCCTTATGACATGCGCATCTTGATTGGTGCCCTTCTTGACGAGGCGGATTTCCTAGAAGTCCATGAACTCTTTGCGCCAAACATCATCGTCGGTTTTGGCCGCATTGAAGGTAGGTCCGTCGGCATCGTCGCAAATCAACCTCAGAACTTGGCTGGCACTCTCGATATTGATGCAAGCGAGAAGTCAGCTCGCTTCGTTCGAACGTGCGATGCATTTGGAATTCCGATAATTACCTTGGTCGATGTTCCTGGATTTCTTCCTGGCACCGAACAAGAGTGGAACGGCATTATTCGACGAGGCGCCAAACTCCTCTATGCCTATGGTGAGGCATCCGTCCCACTCATTACGGTCATTACGCGTAAAGCCTATGGTGGCGCCTACATTGTTATGGGTTCCAAACACCTGGGAGCCGACATTAACCTTTCCTGGCCGACGGGTCAGATTGCGGTAATGGGGGCACAAGGCGCCGTCAATATTCTTTATCGCAAGGAACTCGGGGCAAGCGTTGATACGGAAACGCTTCGAAAAGATTTGATTGATGACTATGAAGAGACTCTGCTCAACCCCTATATCGCTGCTGATCGCGGGTTCATCGACGCGGTCATTGAACCACAGGCTACGAGACACCAAATTACTCGGGCCCTTCGTGCGCTTCGAAATAAGCGCGTTGCGTTGCCTCCGCGCAAGCATGGAAACATCCCCCTCTGATGAGCCATAAATTTCTTATCGTTAAGGGCACTCCAAATGAGAAAGAATTGGCGGCCCTAGAAAAAGCCATTCCTATTCCGGTAGAAAAGAAAGTTGAGTCGGCCAGTCTCTGGCGCAAATCCCAGATCCGTCAACCTCTTCCTAAAAAATGGGGTCCGACCTTCTAATGACCTACCACCCGCTTCGAAAAGTCGTGTTGGCTTCGGCATCTCCGTCGCGCCATAGCCTGCTTACTTCGGCCGGCATCCATCCTTCCATCATCGTGAGCGGCGTAGACGAGGAAGAGCCAGCGATTACAGCGTTAAGTCCGGCTGAGATGGTCGTTGCCCTCGCGATACTCAAAGCTCATACCGTTCGCAAACTCGTTGATCATGAAAGTCTTGTCATCGGAGCCGATTCAACCTTCGAATTTGAGGGTAAGTCTTTGGGGAAGCCAGAGACTCGCGAACGGGCAATTGAACGGTCGAAATTACTCAGCGGAAATGCGGGACTACTTCATACTGGTCATTGCATTATCGATACAAAACAAGGAATTGAAATTTCTGACATTTCTACATCAAAAGTTTATTTCGCTAAAATGACAGACCTCGAAATTGAAGCATATGCGGATTCTGGGGAGCCTCTACAAGTGGCTGGTGGCTTCACACTAGATGGTTTGAGTTCGCCCTTTATTGAAAGAGTCGAAGGCGACCCCACGGGAATTATTGGTTTGTCTTTGCCTTTGCTTCGTCGTGCAGTTACAGCTTTAGGATTAGAGTGGACAGATATTGCAGAGATGGCGGTTCATAAGTGAAATCAGTACTCATTGCCAATCGAGGCGAAATCGCAGTCCGTGTAGCGCGTGCTTGCCGAGATCACGGAATCAAGAGCATCGCAATCTACTCCGACGAAGATCGAACCTCACTGCATGTTGCTACGGCCGATGAGGCGTACGCACTCAATGGAATTTCTGCTGCTGAAAGTTATCTCGACCAAGAGAAAATCATTCGAATCGCGCTTCAATCAGGTGCTGAGGCGATTCATCCGGGATATGGCTTTCTTTCGGAGAATGCCGATTTCGCAGACCGAGTTCTTGCTGCTGGCTTAATTTGGATTGGTCCTTCACCAGCGGCCATTCGTCTGCTTGGAGACAAGGTCTCGGCTCGTAAGATCGCAGCCGAAGTTGGGGCACCACTAGTAGCCGGAACGATTGATCCGGTAGCCACTGCTGCCGAGATTATTGAGTTTGCTACTGAACATGGATTGCCGGTTGCGATTAAGGCGGCACACGGTGGCGGCGGACGAGGACTTAAAGTTGCCCGAACTATTGAAGAAATTCCTGAACTTTTTGATTCTGCGGTGCGCGAGGCGATTGCCGGTTTTGGCCGCGGTGAGTGTTTTGTCGAGCGCTATTTAGATAAACCACGTCACGTAGAAACTCAGGTTTTAGTCGATAGTTTCGGCACCGCAGTAGTAGTCAGTACTAGAGACTGCTCGCTACAACGCCGTCATCAGAAATTGGTGGAAGAAGCCCCAGCACCATTCCTCACTCAAACTCAGATTGATCAGCTTTACAATTCCAGCAAGGCGATCATGAAGAAGGCTGGATACGTCGGCGCTGGGACTTGCGAATTCCTCATCGGTTCAGATGGCACAATTTCATTTCTCGAAGTCAATACCAGACTTCAGGTTGAACACCCAGTCAGTGAAGAAGTAACTGGGCTAGATCTAGTGCGAGAGCAATTCCGAATTGCTGCAGGCGAGAAAATAAATCCAGTGGACCCCATGATTCGCGGGCACAGCATTGAATTCCGAATTAATGGCGAGGACCCAGGAAAAGGATTCCTCCCTTCACTTGGAACCATCACCAAATGGGAAGTACCTGATGGACCCGGAGTGCGCATTGATGCTGGCTTTGACCATGGTCACACAATCGGTTCCCACTTCGATTCCCTGTTGGCAAAACTCATAATTACTGCTGCTACCCGAGATGAAGCGATTTCCCGCGCGCGTCGAGCCCTTAAAGAATTCGATATTGGAGGTCTGGCTACGGCCCTGCCGTTCCATAAGGCAATCGTGGAAGATCCCAATTTCATCCATGATTTCAAGGTGTACACCAGTTACATCGAGAATGAATTTGATAATCAAATCGAACCGTTCTCCTTCAAACAAGGTGTCGCCGACTCCAAAGCGGCCTCGCAAAAAATTATTGCGGAGGTCGATGGCCACCGATTTGAAGTTATTCTCCATACGCCAGAACCATTGCAGAAGCGCCATCGAGTAAAGAGCAGTGGCATCGGAAAAGCCGCAGGCGACTCTCTCGAAAGTCCCATGCAAGGCACCGTCGTTAAGATCAATAAATCAAGTGGCGATCGAGTTGAACCGGGTGATTTGATTGTGGTCCTCGAGGCGATGAAGATGGAGCAACCCCTGATTGCTCACAAGAGTGGCACGGTCGCCCAACTACAGGTAGGAGTTGGCCAGACCGTAGCAAGTGGGCAAATCCTCTGTGTTATCGAAGATTAGGAAGGATCGGTGACGCTCTACGCCGCATACGGGTCAAATATGGACCCAGCACAGATGTTGGAACGAGCTCCTTTCTCTCCGCACCGAGGCGTCGGTTGGCTACAAGGATGGCGCCTCACATTTGGTGGCGAAGATATTGGTTGGGAAGGTTCGGTTGCCACGGTCGCCGAAGATGAAAACTCATCAGTTTTTGTCTCCGTCTACGAGCTATCAGAATACGATGAACAGAAACTGGATGAGTGGGAAGGCATTCCGGCTGACCTGTACCGCAAAATCCGAGTTCGGGTTCAAACTCTTGATGGTGTTTCGCTCTGTTTTCTCTATGTCCTCAATGGCTTTGAAGGCGGATTCCCAAGTTCCAGATATTTGGAAATCATGGTTCAGGCTGCAACGGCCGCTGGGGCGCCAGACGATTACGTTCAAGGACTTAAGGCGCACCCCACTAACGATTAATTCGCGATAAGTTTTGCGCATGACCTCACTGTATGAAGACCCAATCGGAACCGCCGAACTCGCAGCCCAAGAGATTGCGGAAAAGACCGGCAAGAGTGCCCACCATGTTGCACTCGTCATGGGTTCCGGCTGGATTACCGCCGCAGATACCCTCGGTCAACCCACCCACGAATTTCCCGTAACAGATATAACTGGTTTTCCGGAACCGACCGTGGTCGGCCATGGTGGTGTCATCCGTTCATACGATTTACCGGGTCCAGACGGAGTTATCCACGCTTTGGTCTTTCTCGGGCGAACGCATCTTTACGAGGGTAAGGGAATCGAACCTGTAGTGCACGGAGTTCGAACTGCAGTCAAAAGCGGGTGTTCAGTCGTTGTTCTCACCAATGCATGCGGCGGCATTAATCGTGACTACCGAGTCGGGCAACCGGTCCTCATTCGGGACCACATCTCCATGACTGGTGTCAGCCCATTAATAGGTGCCAATTTTGTCGATCTCACCGACCTTTACAGCAAGCGAATTCGCGAGTTGGTAAAACGTGAAGATACCTCACTCTCAGAAGGTGTTTACGTGCATTGGCGTGGCCCTGCCTATGAGACTCCGGCCGAGATCAACATGCTTCGAACCATGGGGGCCGACCTGGTGGGGATGTCAACGGTGCCCGAGGCAATCGCAGCTCATGCTTTGGGTGCGGAAGTTCTCGGAATTTCCTTGGTAACAAACGCGGCAGCCGGGGTCACTGGTGAGAAACTGAATCACGAAGAGGTTATTGCCGCGGGCAAGGCTGCTGCTGGCAGAATGGGCGAACTATTAGGAAAGGTGCTCCCACAACTGTGATCGAACATTCATTACGTGCTGAGGTAGAGGAGTGGATCGCGCTCGATCCAGATCCCAAGACCGCCGCTTTGCTTCAATCCTGGCTTGATGATGGTAACGAGACTGACCTTAAACGATCGTTTTCTGGGTTTTTAGAATTTGGCACGGCAGGGCTGCGTGGCCCTATGGGACCTGGACCATCGTGCATGAATCGTGCAGTTGTCGGCCGCGCCGCAGCTGGACTCGCTGCTTATATGAAAAAGCGAAATTTAACGTCGGTCGTTATCGGTCGAGATGCGCGCCACGGTTCGGAAGATTTCACTTTTGAAAGTGCTGAAATCTTTTCTGGCGCTGGTCTGGAAGTATTTATTCTGCCACGGCCACTGCCAACTCCGGTCTTAGCCTTTGCGGTTAACGAACTTCGCGTTGACGCTGGAGTCATGGTCACAGCGAGCCATAACCCGCCGCAAGATAACGGGTACAAGGTTTACCTAGGTGGCACCGTCGATGGTCAACGTTATTACGGCTCTCAAATTGTCCCGCCGGCTGATACCGAAATCGCTGCGGAGATCGCGGCCATTCACAGCGCCTCTGCCCGAGGAACCGCCTGGACTATTTTGGATGATGACATCTTCCACAAGTACGTCAATCGTGTTATTAAGATTTCCGAGAAACCGTTCCACAACAAAATTGTTTATTCGGCTATGCATGGTGTTGGTACTGAAACTATCGAAGCAACCTTTAAAGCGGCTGGTTACGCAGCTCCGATTTTGGTTGTCGAACAGGCCCAACCTGATCCAGATTTTCCGACCGTGAAATTTCCTAACCCCGAAGAACCAGGCGCCATCGATTTATCCTTAGCGACCGCCAAGGCTCAGAACGCGGATCTTGTTATTGCCAATGATCCAGATGCGGATCGATGCGCTGCCGCGGCCTTCGACCCAAAGGTTGGCTGGCGCATGCTCCGAGGCGATGAGGTCGGAATCTTGCTCGGTTATTTCATTGCAACGTCACGACCTGAAATGACACGTGGAAAAGCCTTTGCCAATTCCATCGTTTCCTCCTCGGCTCTAAGCAAGATTGCAGCCGCCCATAAAATCGAATTTTACGAAACCCTCACCGGCTTTAAGTGGCTGGCGAAGATTCCTAACCTCGGCTTTGGCTATGAGGAGGCGCTGGGATACGACGTGGACGCCCTAACCGTCAATGATAAAGATGGCATTTCCGCAGCTTTGATGCTCGCGCAGGTCTTAGGCGTATTACAGGAACGCGGCGTGACCGTCATTGAATATTTGGATGAGATTTGGAATACCTATGGCTATCACCGAACCGAGCAAATTTCAGTTCGAGTTGAGAGTCTGCGCCAAGTGGAAGATATCTTGTCGAGATTGCGAACCCAAACGCCCACGAGTGTCGCGGGCCATGCCGTTGAACTTTTTGAGGACCTCAACATTGCATCCAAGAAATTACCTGCCACGAATGGCCTTCGATTGTGGTTGAAGGACGGTATTCGCATCATTATCAGACCGAGCGGCACCGAGCCTAAAATGAAGTGCTACATCGAAGTTGTACGTCCTGGCGGCAGCGATGCCGACAAGAGTGAAGCCGATAGCATCGTTTCTGCACTTAAAGGCGAACTTTTGGCTCTCCTTTCATGACCGTAGATGTTGGCTCACTGCGCAACTTCTTGAAGAGCCTGCCACCAGTTGATCAGGTCGGAGTTGATTCGCGCGCGGCAATGCTGGCCACTCGAAGTATTAAAACCACAAGTAAACGTTGGGCGATTGACACCGCAATTTCGATGGTTGACCTAACCACTCTTGAAGGTGCCGATACGCCTGGCAAGGTCAGAGCGCTCTGTTCTAAAGCAGTCCGCCCAGATCCAATGGATGCCACGGTTCCCCATGTTGGGGCGATCTGTGTCTACAACGACATGGTTGCCGTAGCACGAACTCACCTCGATGCCATTGGTGGCCGCGATATTCCAGTGGCCGCAGTTTCCACAGCATTTCCCGCAGGCAGAGCATCTCGGGCCGTGAAAATTCAGGACACCCAAGATGCACTGGATGCTGGTGCCGGAGAAATAGATATGGTGATTGACCGCGGGGCTTTCCTCACCGGAAAGTTTGAGCAGATCTTCGAAGAGATTCAGGTGATCAAAGATTTGTGCGGTGAGAAGGCGCACTTGAAAGTCATCTTCGAAACCGGTGAATTAGTCACCTACGACAATGTTCGCAAAGCATCCTTTTTGGCGATGCACGCTGGTGCCGACTTTATTAAAACCAGCACCGGAAAAATTGCGCCCGCAGCGACGCCATCTGTAGTTCTGGTTATGTTGGAGGCGGTTCGTGACTTCCATTCATTGACCGGAAAACGAATTGGTGTGAAGCCAGCCGGTGGAATTAGAAACACGAAAGATGCCATTAAGCAATTAGTACTGGTCAATGAAACCGCTGGACCGGAATGGCTAACCCCGTCCCTCTTTCGCATCGGAGCCAGCGCCTTGCTCAATGATTTACTTATGCAGCGAATGAAGATGAACGATGGTTATTACCCCAGCCCCAACTACGTGACCCTAGATTAATGGACCCCTTGCGATGACATCATTTGAGTATGCGCCCGCGCCAGAATCAGCTGCAATAGCCAATATCGCGCCATATTATGAACTATTTATCGGCGGGCAATTTGTGCCGGCAAAAAGTGGTCAGACTTTTGACACCATCAACCCGGCTTCAGGAGCTCGGCTCTCGCAAGTTAGCGTCGCCAATGATGAAGATGTGAATCGAGCGGTCGCGAGCGCACGAAGCGCATTTGAAAAGGTGTGGTCCAAGACCTCTCCAACGGAAAGAGGCAAGTACCTTTTTAGGATTGCTCGAATATTGCAAGAGCGAGCCCGTGAGTTCGCAGTTCTCGAAACCCTAGACAATGGCAAGCCGATCCGGGAATCCCGAGATGTTGATATTCCTCTGGCAGCCGCCCATTTCTTCTACCACGCGGGCTGGGCAGATAAATTGGATTTCGCTGGTTTAGGAAATTCGCCAAAGCCGCACGGTGTCGTAGGCCAAATCATTCCCTGGAACTTTCCGTTACTCATGCTCTCCTGGAAGATTGCGCCCGCGTTGGCCGCCGGAAATACCGTAGTACTTAAACCTGCCGAAACCACACCACTGACCGCACTACTTTTTGCCGAGGTTTGCCAACAGGCTGGACTTCCAGAAGGCGTCGTCAACATCATTACTGGTGATGGTTCAACTGGTGCTCTTCTCGTCAACCACCCTGATGTCGACAAAATCGCGTTTACGGGTTCCACTGAAGTTGGCAAAGCAATTGCCCGAGCCGTTGCTGGGACTAAAAAGAGCGTCACGCTCGAACTAGGTGGGAAAGCGGCAAATATCGTCTTTGATGACGCGCCTATCGATGAAACAGTCGAAGGGATTGTCAACGGCATCTTTTTTAATCAAGGTCATGTCTGCTGTGCTGGTTCACGGCTTTTGCTTCAAGAGAGCATTCAGGATGAACTTCTGGAAAAATTAAAGCGACGAATGTCGCAGATTCGAATCGGCGATCCCATGGATAAGAACACAGATCTAGGCGCCATCAACAGCGCAACGCAATTGGCTCGTATCACCGAGTTGGCAAAAACGGGTGACCACGAAGGTGCCCAACGGTGGAGTCCCGAGTGCGTTCTGCCCCAAAATGGGTTCTGGTATCCGCCAACGATTTTTACTGGCGTCACCCAAGCACATCGAATCGCTCGCGAAGAGATTTTTGGACCAGTGCTTTCTGTGCTCAGCTTTAGAACGCCACAAGAAGCAATCGAGAAGGCAAATAACACCCCTTATGGACTCTCCGCCGGAGTATGGACTGACAAAGGTTCGCGGATTCTTTGGGCCAGCCAACGACTTCGCGCCGGAGTCATTTGGGCGAACACCTTCAATAAATTTGATCCGGCCAGCCCTTTTGGTGGCTATAAAGAATCAGGCTGGGGCCGCGAAGGTGGACGCCATGGACTTGCGGCATATGTAACGGGAAGGAACTAACGTGCGACTCGACGTCAAGAAGACTTACAAGTTATATATCGGCGGCGCATTCCCCCGAAGTGAATCTGGGCGCGTTTATTCAATCAACGATGCCGATGGGGAGTTCTTAGCGAACCCATCTCAAGCATCACGAAAAGATTTGCGCGATGCAGTTGTCAGCGCCCGGTCAGCCGTTTCCGGCTGGAGCAGTGCCACGGCTTACAACCGAGGCCAAATTCTGTATCGAGTTGCTGAACTTATGGAGGGCCGAAGTTCGCAATTTATCGATGAGATTCAAGCCCTTGAAGGAGCCACTGCCAAAAGCGCAAAGGCCCAAGTAAATACCGCGATCGACTGCTGGGTCTGGTACGCCGGATGGTGCGACAAAATTGCCTCCGTCAGCGGTTCCACAAATTCCGTTTCGGGTCCGTATTACAACTTCACTGTGCCAGAAAATTTAGGTGTCGTCGGAGTTATAGCCGAACAAGAGAACTCACTCATTGGTGCAATTGCAGGATTAGCCAGCGTCTTGGCCGGCGGAAACACCGCCATCGTGGTTGCGAGCGAAAATTATCCACTACCTGCAATTTCACTTGCTGAAGTGCTGGCAACCAGCGATGTCCCCGCTGGCGTCGTTAATATCCTTACTGGGGTCACCGCTGAACTCTTCCCATGGCTGGCATCACACATGGATATTGATGGCCTAGATATTTCTGGGCTAACTGCCGACCAAGAAGTCCAAGCACGCACATCGGGGGCCGAGAACCTCAAGCGAATTCATCGATTCGAGGAGTACCAATCACTTCGTCGAATTCAATCATTCATGGAAAATAAAACTGTGTGGCATCCGATCGGAGTATGAAAAGATGAAGAAAAAGTTGGGCGCAGTTATTTCTAGTGGAATTCTGATTGCTGCCATCCTAGCCGTACCTGCCTTTGGGGCATCACCGACTCCGACTCCGACTCCCACTGTCGCTTGTTCGGTTGTACAAAGTGCCAAGGCAATCCAAGTCATTAACGCACAAAATAAGGCGCTATCGCTTCAAGATTACAAAACTGCGGAGACCTACTCTTCAGCCCATTTTCGTAGCACTGTGACCTTGGCTCAATTCAAAAGTACGATTGTTGCTCATTATCCTTACTTGGGGAAACTGTCATCAGCCAACGCGGTGGCTTGCATTGTCGTCAAAGGATTTGTAGTTATAGCCATGAACTTAATCGACCTTGTCGGTGTGCAACACCACATAATTTATGGTTTAACACCTATTGCCCCAAAGAATCAAGTGCTTCCCAACAACACCGGCTGGGGCATCGACGGCGTCCACGTCTCTTCCTAAGAGTTGTCGGCGGCGATACTGGCATACCGCGGCTTTACTATCTTTTCAATAATTTCGAGTCGCTCTTCAAAAGGGATGAATGAACTTTTTAAGGCATTAATGGTGACTCGTTGAAGATCCAGCAAGGTCCAGTTGAAGGCTTTGACCACTTCATTCATCTCATGAGTCATTGAGGTGCGGCTCATCAATCGATTATCAGTGTTAATAGTTACTCGAAATCGAAGTTGCTCCAATATCCCGATGGGGTGGGACTCAATGCTCGTGGCAGCCCCTGTCTGCAAATTTGATGTGGGGCAAAGTTCGAGTGGGATACGGCGGTCGCGAACATATGATGCCAAGCGTCCGAGTTGAGGAGTTTCGCCACTCAGATCAATGTCTTCAATGATCCTGACGCCATGGCCTAGACGTTCGGCACCGCACAATTGAATGGCTTGCCAGATAGAAGGAAGACCAAATGCCTCCCCAGCATGAATCGTGAAGTGCGCATTCTCTTGACGCAAGTAATCAAAAGCATCTTGTTGTTTTGTGGGTGGGAAGCCATCTTCCGGTCCAGCGATATCAAATCCGACTACGCCTCGATCTCGATACTCGACGACTTTCTCGGCAATTTCACTGGCATGCGGATTTTGTCGTAAAGCGCAAAGCAAGGACTCAACTCGAATGGAATTACCCTCCGCAGCAGCAAGGATTTCTCCTTGGCGAAATCCTTCATTGGTGGCTTCAATAACCTGATTCAAGGAGAGGCCCTGTCGCGTAAATAATTCTGGCGCACCTCGCACTTCGGCGTAGACCACGTTGTCCCGTGCAAGATCGATAGCACATTCTCGAGCTACCCGAATGATGTCTTCTTCTCGTTGCATAACAGCAATGGTGTGTTCGAAAGTTTCCAAATATCGAACCAGCGATCCAGAATCGCAGGACTCCTGAAACCAATCCGCGAGTTTGGCTGGATCATGTGAGGGAAGGTTGGAGTAACCAATATCCTCGGCAATCTCGATAATGGTCTCCGGACGCAGCCCACCATCTAAATGATCGTGCAGCAGTGCCTTGGGGGCGCGCTTTATTTGTTCGGCAGTGGGGATAAATTCTAATGACATGTTTAGCCTTCAATTCGATCGAGGATTAACGGCAATCGAGCGACTTTTTCACCAGTGTTACTGATTTGAAGTGCTCCTTCTAATATCGATACCGCTCGCTCGAATCTATCAGGCTCATCTGTATGCAAAGTTAAGAGAGGTTGACCTTTGCGTACCATTTCACCAGGCTTGGCATGAATTTCAATACCTGCTCCGGCTTGAACCTTCTCGCCCTGACGAGAACGACCAGCCCCCAAACGCCAAGTAGCCACACCCACTTTCATCGCGTCCATACCGATGAGCTCGCCCTCAGATTCGGCAAAAATCTGCATCGATTCCTTTGCGGTGGGAAGTTTTGCATCGGGATCCCCGCCTTGCGCAATAATCATCCGACGCCAGTGATCCATAGCTCGGCCATTTTTCAGTGCATCTGCTGGATCGATATTTGACTTAACCCCGGCGGCATCGAGCATTTCGCGGGCCAAGATCAGAGTTAGCTCGACAATATCGGCCGGCCCGCCACCTGCAAGTACTTCTACGGACTCACGAACTTCCAAGGCATTTCCTGCGGTTAAACCCAGCGGCACATCCATAGCAGTCACCAGCGCGCGGGTTTTAACCCCTGCCGCGAGCCCCAATTGGACCATGGTGCGTGCGAGTTCGCGAGCCCGTTCTGGGTCGCTCATGAAGGCACCTGCGCCCGTTTTGACATCGAGAATCAGCGCGCTGGTACCTTCGGCAATCTTCTTGCTCATGATGGAAGACGCAATCAACGGAATCGCTTCAACGGTAGCCGTCACATCTCGAAGGGCATAGAGTTTTTTATCTGCCGGGGCCAAGCCAGCACCGGCCGCACATATCACCGCGCCAGAACTTTGCAAAACCGCGAGCATCTCGGCATTAGATAGTGAAGCCCGCCAACCAGGAATAGATTCCAATTTATCAAGTGTGCCACCAGTATGTCCCAAACCGCGTCCAGACAACTGAGGGACCGCAGCACCGCAGGCTGCCACTAGCGGGGCCAACGGCAAAGTTATTTTGTCACCAACGCCGCCCGTTGAATGCTTGTCCACGGTTGGTCGATCTAGTGCGGACCATTCCATTCGTTCGCCACTTGAAATCATCGCGTTTGTCCAACGCGATATCTCTCGCGAGTTCATGCCATTTAACAAGATTGCCATAAGCAGAGCGGACATCTGTTCGTCAGCTACAACACCCCTGGTGTACGCATCAACAACCCAATCAATTTGCTCATTAGATAATTCATGTCGATCCCTTTTTGCGGCAATAATTTCAACTGCTGCGAAGTTTTCAGCCACGCGGATGCACTCCTAGATCTTCCGGCCCAAAAGCCCAGGGCAATAGTTGGTTCATGGTTTCGGGACCATTGGGCGTCATAAAGAGCACATCTTTTCCCCCGTGTTCGAAAAGCAATTGGCGACAGCGACCACACGGTGAGAGAAAATTTCCAGCGCCGTCAACACAAACAGCTGCAACTAATCGGCCTCCCCCGGATGCGATCAGTTGTGAAACAAGTCCACATTCGGCGCATAACCCCAGTCCATAACTCGCATTCTCGACGTTGCACCCGCGGACAATTCGCCCGTCATCGACCAGGGCTGCTACTCCGACCGGAAAATTGGAATAGGGAGCATAGGCACAGGCCATTATTTCTTTGGCCTCTTGATGGAGAACTTCCCAATCGATTTCGCTCATTTAGATTCGCCGCGATGGTACGGCACCCCATCAGCGGCCGGAGCTCTCACCCGACCAACAAATCCGGTGACGGCAATGATGGTGGCGACGTACGGTGCCATCAACATGAACTCACTTGGAATTGGAGTTCCGATAATGGAGAGGACGCCTTGAAGGTTGTCGGCAAAACCAAAGAGCAATGCGGCCGCTACGGCTCCGAGTGGACT
Organism: Actinomycetes bacterium; assembly: GCA_037133095.1. Classification (GTDB taxonomy): domain Bacteria; phylum Actinomycetota; class Actinomycetes; order Nanopelagicales; family Nanopelagicaceae; genus CAIMZW01. The sequence continues at coordinate 50,760 of JBAXOT010000001.1, read as the reverse complement.
CCAACGCCCAAAGATCAGCGCCGCTAGAGCGATAAAACCTTTTCCAGCCGTCATCTCTTTGCCAAATGAGCCGACAGCGCCCACCGTGAAATAAGCGCCACCCAATCCAGCCACCAGACCTGCGATGACCACGTTTCTAAATCGCAGCGCATTGACATTGATTCCGACGCTATCCGCAGCCGTTGGATGCTCGCCAACGGAACGAGTACGCAGTCCCCATCGTGTTTTAAAGAGCGACAAATGAATTACTGCGACAACGACATACATGAGATAAACGATGATGGTTTGATTGAAAAAAATCGGTCCGAGGATTGGAATTTTCCACAGAACTGGAATGCGAATCGGCGAAAGTGTGGGTCCCGAGTTCCAAGTATTTTGATAAGGGATTAATAAGCGCTTGTAAAGAAAATCAGTAATGCCAATGACTAGTACGTTGAGCACGAATCCAAGAATTACCTGGTCAATCGAAAACTTAATGGCAAAAGTGGCTAGAAGTAATGAGATGAGAGCCCCAGCAAGTGGTGCCACTAGTAAGCCCCACGTGGTGCTGTGGGTCAAACTTGCAACTACGCCAGAGGCAAAGGCCCCAGCTAGAAGTTGTCCCTCAATCGCAATGTTGATAACACCGGATCGTTCGCTGAGCACGCCAGCCATCGATCCAAATATCAACGGGACCGAGAGCAAGAGCGCGCCTTGGAGCAAACCAGTGAGCGGAATAAATTTTCCACTGGCGGCCCAACAGAGGAATGACATGAGCAATCCAACGCCAGTGATTCCGCTGGCCAACCGGATTGTCTTGCGAGCTCGAAAATTCCAATATGCGAGAGCGGAGCCAACCAAAGCCAAGGTAGAGAAAATCAAAGATCCGGTCTTGGCGTTAATGACCCATTGAGTAAGGGCTACCCACTCTTTGTCGAGTACAAAACCATATGTCACTGGCTCGCTCGACGAAGCGAAAACCCCAAAGCCCAAAAATGAACCTACGGCGAGAACGAACATAACGATAACCCCGCGACGACGGCGGCGTTCGGCTACTGAGAGATTTTCCATTTAGCCATTCCATCCTTTGGAGACAATTCCGCCCGAAACTTTTAAGCCTTTAAATCGGAAAATCGCCCGCACCAATGTTGGAGCGGCGATGAAGAGCACGACGAGCGCCTGAATCACCAAGACGATATCGATGGGGGTCGAAGTATTGGCCTGCATGGTGAGGCCGCCTGCGCGCAAGGCGCCAAATAGAAGTGAAGCGAAAACCGTCCCCACTGGTTGAGCCCGGCCAAGAAGCGCCACAGTAATTGCGTCAAAACCAAAATTGCCAGCGGTTCCGGCAGTTAAGGAGTAATCCGAACCTAAGACATGCACCGCACCTCCAAGACCAGCAAGTGCGCCACAAATAACCATCGCGGAAGTCATGACGAAGGGCACGGAAATGCCGGCAGTCTGGGCTGCGGCGGTATTTGCACCGACGGCACGGAATCGGAAACCCCACGTACTTCGTGAGAGTAACCACCAGACAAATACGGCGGCGGCAAGTGCAATCAGAATGCCCGCATTGACCCGCATATTTGGTCCAGCAAGATGTGGCAATTTTGAATTGTCACCTACCGGTGGCGCAATCGGGTCTCGCCTACCTTTTTGCAAGAAGGCAGTGGTGCTCAATAACCAGAGCAGAAAGTACGAGGCAACATAGTTCAACATGATGGTCACGATGACTTCGTGGGCGCCAGTTCGCGCCTTAAGCAGACCGACCAGCCCACCCCAGAGGCCGGCAAGCACCACGCCGGCTATAAGTGATGCAATCACACCAATGACTATTGGCAAATGAAAATGGAACCCAACGTAGGAAGCTCCGATGGCACCAAAAATAAATTGGCCTTGTGCGCCAATATTAAACAGTCCAGCGCGAAAGGCGAGAGCTACTGAAAGCCCTGTCAGAATCAGCGGAGCTGCCGAAACCAAGGTCTCCGAGAATGGATAGAAACCTTGCAGCGCCCCATGCGCCTTTGCCAGATTTGGGTCATAAACCGATCCTTGGAAGAGTGCCAGGTAGGCATTTCCAGCGGAGGCCAAACCGGCCCGGATCATTTTTATTGGCGACTTGGCTAATTTCAGAACAGTTGAATCGGAGAAGGCGATCAGGAGACCACCAAAAAATAAGGCAAGGAGGAAGGCCAACATCGGAAGCGCAACCGGTTGGAAAAGCGCCTTGAGTTTTTTCATTACGCACTCGCCTTTCGGTCACTGACTACGCCCGCCATAAGTAATCCCAATTCCTCACGCGAAACCGAACTTGGCACAATTGCAATGACCTCGCCGCGATACATCACAGCAATTCGATCTGCCAAGGCAAGCACTTCATCGAGCTCGGTGCTGAAAAGCAGAACCGCCCGACCAGAATCTCGTTCGGCCAAAATTCGTTCGTGGACAAATTCAATAGAACCCACATCGAGTCCTCTAGTTGGTTGAGATGCCACCACCACTTTGACCGGCCGCGACAACTCTCGCGCCAGTACAACTTTCTGTTTATTGCCGCCGCTGAGTGATGAGACTGGATCGCTGGTGGATTGAATCCGGATATCAAATTCGGCAACGCGATCAGCAGCTTTCTCATTGACAACTTTGGGGAAAAGTTGAACACCTTTTGCGTAAGGCGCGAGGTCATGAACATCAAGAATTAAATTCTCGGCAATTGAGAACGAACTGATTAATCCATCGAGTTCGCGGGACTCAGGAACGAATGCGATTCCATGATGCAGAGCCTGCCTAACGCTTTGCCCAATAATCTCTTCACCGGAAAGTTTGATAGAACCTTCAATGTGCGGTTCCAGATTCACCATTGCCCGAGCCAATTCAGATTGCCCATTACCCTGAACGCCAGCAACCGCAACGACTTCACCAGCATGAACTTCTATCGAAACATTTTTCACTATAGCGCGACCGGTAGTGTCTTTAATCGTCAGACCAGAAATATCGAGCACCACCTCGCCAATGGTGTGCGGTGATTTGTCGGGGTTAAGTTGAACGGGTCTTCCCACCATCGCTGAAGCCAACTCCTCTTGACTCGCACTCGGTTCCGCAGTTCCAACAACTTTTCCGCGCCTGATAATGGTGATCCGATCAGCGGCCGCTTTTACCTCTCGCAATTTATGCGTGATAAAGATTATTGACGTTCCCTTTGCTTTGAGATTCTTCATAATATTAAGCAGCTCGTCGGTCTCCTGTGGCGTCAGCACCGCCGACGGCTCATCGAGGATAAGCACCTTTGCATCGTAAATAAGGGCTCGGATAATTTCGACTCGTTGTTGCACACCAACAGGCAGATCTTCGACTCGGGCATCGGGGTCAACTTCAAAGTTAAATTCATCGGAGACTCGTTTGATGGCGATCCGTGCCTGGGCTAAATCGAGAAAACCCAATGGGTTAATTTTTTCGTGGCCAAGGACGATATTTTCTGCCACGGTAAAGACGGGAACCAACATGAAGTGCTGGTGCACCATGCCAATTCCGGCTGCGAGAGCATCACTTGGTTGGCGAATTACCTTAACTTTGCCATCTACCAAGATCTCGCCAGAGTCCGGGGCAACCAAGCCATACACAATATTCATCAGCGTCGATTTGCCGGCGCCGTTCTCCCCCAAAATTGCATGGATTTCGCCGGTCTCCACGGATAGATCTATGGAGTCATTTGCAATCAAAGCGCCAAAACTTTTTGTGATCCCACGTAATTCAAGCGACACGATTTCCTCTCAGGCTGCTTTCCTTCACTACGAAGTATCTTAATCACAAAATGGCATAAAAAAACTGGGAGAGGCAGTATTGCACTCTCCCAGTTTTGAGTATTTATTACTTCGTTACGTCAACAGTTCCAGCCTGGATAGCAGCACCGAGGGCGCGTACTTCACGTTGGAGAACTGCATTAACTTTGGAAGCCAAGCTGTGGTAGCTGGAAATACCAGTTCCCTTATTAGCCAAGATACCGACATAAGTCTTGTTAGAGAATTTACCTGCTGCGGTGTCTTTGATGACAGAAGTTACAGATGCTCCGACGCCCTTAACAACTGAGGTCAAGAGTACAGATGCATACTGTGGGGTCTGAACGAATGCATCAGAGTCAACTCCGATAACAACAGACTTGTGTGAGCTCATTGAGTTTCCAGCAGTAGCGCCGCCAAGGCCACCAGCAACTGGGAAGATTACGTCGGCACCTTGTTGTTCGAAGTTCTTCGAGATCTGGAGTGCCTTAGCTTGATCGGAGAAGCCACCTACGAAGGTTCCGTCTTGCTTTGCGGTATCCCAACCTAGAACAACAACTTTCTTGCCCTTAACCTTGTTGTAGTAAGCAACGCCACGTGCATAACCATCCATGTAGATGGAAACTGGTGGAATGTTAAGTCCGCCGTAAGTTGCAACTTTGCCAGTCTTGGAAAATCCAGCGGCAAGGTATCCAGCTTGGAAAGCTGATTGGTTAGTTCCAAAAGTCAGACCCTTGAGATTAGCAATTGCTGATCCTGGGTAAACACTTCCATCGGCGCCGTGATCCAAACCATCTTGGTCAACAATCGCGAACTTGGTGCCTGGGTTTGCCTTTGCGGCAGAGACGATCGCACCATTAATAAGGAAGCCGACACCAACAATGACGTCGCACTTTGAATCTACCAACTTCTTGATATTTGGCGCATAGTCAGCATCGCTGGTTGCCGCCAAATAGGAAACGTTTGCCACGCTTGAGGTAGCTTGGGCGCCGGCCCAGGCTGAAGCGTTGAATGACTTGTCGTCTACGCCACCAGTATCGAGAGCGAGACATGCCTTGATTTTCGTAGCGGCTGTTGATGCAGGTGCTACCGCTACGGCAGCTACCATGGAAACAGCAGCAACCAAGGTGATTACTTTAAATGACTTCTTCAAGATTCCTCCCGAGGGTCCCCTATATGTGGGGGTTGTAAGTGCTCATACTTTATAGGTATTTCATGGAATCGTGGCATCGTCTGGCGCGTGGTTATATTAAATAGTTGTTACACAAAGTGGGGGCAATAACCATGCCACTTGTGAGCAGTAAAACTCTCAACTTGAAGTCTATGGTTGAACATTAGGCAGGAATTTTAATTTTCCCTTGGAGAATCAGTAGTGCGGCTTTCTGTTGCGCTAACTCGGCTGCCGCCGTTGCACTTTCGTGCGGAAATGAAATTGCTTTCTCAGCCAATCCATATCTATAGCCATAAACACCGATCGCGGGGTCTATGACATCGGAGAGCGTGGCACCAGCCAGTGCGGTCTTAATAAGATCTAACACTGCAACCGAGACACTCTTATTTAAGGTGGTGAGCAGGTATTTGGAGGTAAGAAATGAATTCAAAAAATATTGATCGGGCAAGATTCCAATCATTCTCACTTTAAGAACTTTTTTATCTGCCACGACAATGGCCTGCATCACCGCATTCGAAACGCTCCATGTGGAATAGACCACATCCACCTTGGCGAGAACTGCTTGTGGAATAAAGACTGCAGGCAATTGTCCAATGTCAGCCGCGACAATCAAGGTCTTAGGTTTAACAAATTTTGCGCCAGCCATAAAGCTGGCCAAATTAACCCCGTTATTCACGTCATTTGGATTTGCGACAAATCCGATTTTCCCCGACTTGCTCGTCATTGCAGCCGTAATCCCGGCAAGAAAGGCCCCTTGATTTTCAGCAAAGACAACGGCAGAAACATTGACGATAGGAACCGATTGATCATTAATCACGGCGAACTGCGAAGTGGGAAATTCTGGTCCAACTACTTGGAGTGCTTGCGAAAAGGCTCCCCCTACGACAATTACTAAGTTATAACCAGCTTTTGCAAGGAAGCGGAGCCGACTCTCGCGATCAACCTCGGAACCATCCGTGACCATTTCACGAACGTCAAGGCTCGATAGTTGATATTTTGACTTCGCGGCATCGATTCCTGCTGCTGTGGCATCATTTATCGAACGATCACCACGCCCACCGATATCGTAAATAATCGCAATCCGCGGACGAACGGAATACGAACTGGGCAAACCCGAAATCGTGAGTCCTAGGGTCAGCACTCCCACCCAAGCAAGACGAAATTTAGTCACGGGGTACGAGCCCAAGAGCTTCATATGTTCGTCTCAGTGTTACGTTGGCGACCGACTCCGCCTTTTCGGCTCCGAGTTTAAGAACGGAATGTAGATATGAGGGGTCTGCCAAAAGTTCGCTGACTCGTTCTCTTACCGGTTGAAGGAAATCGACGACCACCTCGGCAACTTCTGCTTTGAGATCACCATAACCTTTTCCAGCGAAGTGAGCTTCGAGGTCGGCAATACTTTCTCCGGAAACCGTGCTGTGGATCGTGAGTAAATTAGCGACCCCTGGTTTGTTCACTTCATCGAAAATAACTTCTCGTCCAGTATCGGTCACGGCCGACTTTATCTTCTTGGCATTGATTTCAGGTGCATCCAAAATATTGATAACTCCGGATTGAGAAGGGCTGGATTTGCTCATTTTGGCGGTCGGATCTTGGAGGTCGTTGATCTTTGCCCCAGCCTTCATAATGTAAGGCGAAGGAATCTGAAAAGTCTGACCATACTTGCTGTTAAAGCGTTGGCCCAGATCGCGTGTCAATTCAATGTGTTGGCGTTGATCTTCACCGACGGGGACAAAATCTGCTTGGTACAGCAAAATGTCGGCAGCCATAAGCATTGGATAGGTAAAGAGTCCGACGACAGTTCGATCGGTACCATTTTTTGAAGACTTGTCTTTAAATTGGGTCATCCGACCAGCCTCGCCAAACCCGGTCATGCACTCCATAATCCAAGCGAGCTGATTATGAGCGGGTACTTGAGATTGCAGAAAAAGCGTGCATTTGAGCGGATCTAGACCCAGCGCAAGAAGTTGTGCCACAGAAACCATGCTTCTGGTGCGAAGAATTTGTGGATCTGTTTCTACGGTCAAGGAATGAAGATCGACAACGCAATAAAAAGAATCATTCTCTTCCTGCATGGTGACCCAGTTCTTGACGGCTCCCAGGTGATTTCCTAGGTGAAAGGAGTCGTGCGTTGGCTGAATCCCGGAGAGCACTCTTTTGCGCGAACTAGTCATGGGTCCTATCTTTCCATTCCTTGGGGTCTGTTCGGGTGATTAATATCTGACCTGCTCGTTTACCTTCGACCGTCAGAACCTGCAATCGAAGTTCATCCTGTTCGACGGTATCTCCAGGTGCTGGCAATCTGCCGAGAGAATGCATAACGAAACCACCTACGGTTTCATACGGACCTTCAGGTAAAACCATCCCGGTCTCGTCTCGTAAATCTTCCAGAGAAATGAGCCCGTCGATTTCAAAATCTCCCATTCGGGCTTGTGGCGTAACTTCACTGTCTTCAGAGTCGTATTCATCTTGAATATCTCCGATGAGCCGTTCGACGAGATCCTCGAGCGTGATGATGCCATCGGTGCCGCCGTATTCATCGAGAACGATGGCAATATGTGCATGTTTGCCGCGCATCTCAGTAAGAGCCGGGAGTACACCTTTAGTACCAGGTAAGAAAAGAACCGGGCGCATGACGTCCATCAACGTAAAGTGTTCAGCCGTCGCATTCACCTGGGAAATCAGAAGGTCTCGGACGTGGACGAAGCCAACGACTTCGTCGCTACTTCCACGAACCACTGGGTAACGCGAATGCGAATGTTCGATTGACTTTCGAATCGCTTCATCAATCGTCAAATTTGCATCAAGAAATTCCACCTCGGTCCGAGGTACCATAATTTCATGCAGCGAGAGTTCACTCGCGTTGAAGACCTCTTCGACAATATCTCGCTCCTCGGCTGTCAACGCCGTGTGCCCCGTTACCAAGTCCACCAACTCGGCTTCAGATATTTCACTTCGTGACTCGCTGGCGTTGAGACCGAAAACCCGAACTACGACATCTGTCGATTTCGACAAGAGCCAGATAATGGGTCGAAAGACTCGAGCGATTCGATCAATCGTGGCGGCAGATGAAAGGGCGATCGATTCGGTTCGATAGAGCGCAAGTCGCTTGGGTACGAGTTCGCCGAAAACCAGCGAGAAGTAGGAAATCACAATCGTGAGTGAAATCAGGGAGACGGTCGCACTGAGATTGACCGACAACCCCCACCGACGCAGAACCGGAATCACATACTTGCCCAATCGTTGCGAACCTAGGGCAGCCGATAGAAAGCCACAGAACGTCACACCAACCTGCGCTGCGGCGAGGAATCTATTGGGGTTGGCCGCTAAGGCCGCTACTCGCTCGCCGCGCCGACCCTGACCCTCTAATTGGCGAATTTGGGATTCTCGCAGCGATATCAGCGAGATTTCGGCGGCAACAAAGAGACCTGCGAGGGCAATAAAGAGTAAGACCAGGAGGATGTCTCTCAGAAGTGCCATAACATCACCTTAACAACACCCTTGGGCGCTGAAAACCGCCGTGTCGCGCCCGCTCGGGGCTAGCGCTAGAGCGACTTCGTCAACTAATCTTCGGCTACGCCTATAGGGGTGTGTTTTACCTTCATCCAACGGACCGTCGGGCACGTACCTGCCCGGAGAAGGAGTCAGAAGTCATGGCCTCAGTTGTATTCGATAAAGCTTCCCGGATTTACCCCGGCACCACGAAGCCTGCAGTAGATAAATTAGATCTCGTCGTAGAAGACGGTGAATTTCTTGTTCTCGTCGGCCCTTCAGGTTGCGGAAAATCAACATCGCTTCGCATGCTTGCTGGACTAGAAGAGATTGATACTGGTGCGATTCGCATCGGCGATCGGGATGTAACCAATGTGGCACCAAAAGATCGCGATATCGCGATGGTGTTCCAGTCCTACGCTCTCTACCCACATATGTCCGTCGCCGAGAACATGGGCTTTGCGCTCAAGATTGCCGGCGTCGCTAAAGAAGAGCGCGACCGCCGAGTTCTTGAAGCCGCCAAACTCCTTGATCTTGAGCCATATCTCGAGCGCAAGCCAAAGGCACTTTCTGGTGGCCAGCGTCAACGTGTAGCCATGGGCCGCGCCATCGTTCGCGAACCTCAGGTCTTCTTGATGGATGAGCCACTCTCCAACTTGGATGCAAAACTTCGTGTCGCAACTCGTACTCAAATTGCCGCGCTCCAACGCCGGCTAGGAATTACGACGGTTTATGTAACGCACGACCAGGTCGAGGCTATGACCATGGGAGATCGCGTTGCAGTTCTTAAGGATGGTCTCCTCCAACAAGTTGATACTCCTCGCAATCTTTACGACAACCCAAAGAATGCGTTCGTCGCTGGGTTTATCGGCTCACCTGCAATGAACTTGCTCAATGCACCTGTCTCTGGTGGCAAGGCACACCTTGGTGATTTTGATCTGGATGTTCCAGCCGCTGCCGGCACAACCGTCACAGTTGGTATCCGACCTGAAGGTTTCACACCAGCAAGCACCGGCTTCCATGTTCTCGTTGAAGTTGTTGAAGAACTTGGTGCTGATGCATTCGTCTACGGCAAGCCAGTTGATAAGAATGTTAACTTTGCTCAGGCCGGCGATGAAGGTGCTCAGGTAATTGTTCGTTGGGATCCAAAAGATCCACCAAAGCCAGGTTCAACCGTAACCGTGGCTGCAATCCCAACCGCAATCCACCTCTTCGATGCCACAACGGGCGAGCGTTTGGTTAAGTAGCGATTGAGAACTAAAAAACCCCCGACCATACGGTCGGGGGTTTTTTCTTAGTACCAGTTAAGCCATCGCGGCGTTGAGATTCTCATCAATGGCTGCCAAGAAATCCTGGGTGTTGAGCCAAGGAGCATCCTTGGAAATGAGGAGCGCGAGATCCTTCGTCATCTTTCCGCTCTCGACCGTTTGGATACATACCTTCTCAAGCGTCGCTGCAAAGGCTGCGAGTTCAGGATTGTTATCCAATTTGGCTCGGTGGGTTAGCCCTTGAGTCCAAGCAAAGATGGAGGCAATTGGGTTGGTTGAAGTTGCTTTACCCTTTTGATGATCACGATAGTGGCGAGTCACTGTTCCGTGTGCGGCTTCTGATTCCACGGTCTTTCCATCTGGAGTCATCAAAACCGAAGTCATCAGACCAAGGGATCCGTAGCCTTGTGCCACGGTATCTGACTGAACATCGCCATCGTAGTTCTTGCAGGCCCAGACATAGCCACCGGGCATGCGCAGGGACATCGCAACCATGTCATCGATAAGGCGGTGCTCGTACCAAATGCCAAGAGCTTCAAACTGGCTCTTAAATTCGGCTTGGTAGATCTCTTCAAAGATATCTTTAAAACGACCATCGTAGGCTTTCAAAATGGTGTTCTTGGTAGAGAGATAGACCGGGTACTTGCGGATCAAGCCATAGTTCAATGAGGCTCGTGCGAAATCTCGAATCGAATCATCCAGGTTGTACATGGCAAGGGTTACGCCTGAACCTGGGAAGTTGAAGACCTCATGCTCAATCGTTTCGCCACCATCTTCGGGCACGAAGGTGATTGTCAACTTTCCTTTTCCAGGAATTCGGAAATCAGTCGCACGGTACTGATCCCCAAAGGCATGACGACCAATAACAATGGGTTGGGTCCAATGAGGAACCAGACGTGGAACGTTAGAGATGATGATGGGTTCGCGGAAGATAACTCCGCCGAGAATATTGCGAACGGTTCCGTTCGGTGACTTCCACATCTTCTTGAGACCAAATTCCTCAACGCGAGCCTCATCAGGAGTGATGGTCGCGCATTTAACCCCAACACCATGCTTCAAAATGGCATGTGCTGAATCGATGGTTACTTGGTCATCCGTTGCATCGCGGTTTTCGATACTGAGGTCGTAATACTCGAGGTTGACATCGAGGTAAGGAAGGATCAATTTGTCCTTTATGAATTGCCAGATGATTCTGGTCATCTCGTCGCCATCGAGCTCGACAACCGTTCCCTCAACTTTAATCTTTGACATGAGCTAGTCCCTTTCCTGGGTTCGAAACCGATTTAAGAAATTTAGAGATCAACGACATCTGCTTGTTTTGCCCGCACTGCTTCAGCTGCAACTTTAAGCGCGGCTAATTCTGATTCAGTGAGTTGGCCTTCAACTACCTTTCGAATGCCGGCCTTACCTATTTCAGCTTCGACACCAAGGTAGACACCAGTAATTCCATACTCCCCATCTACCCAAGCACAGACTGGCATAACTGCGCCAGAGTCTTCGATGACCGCTTTGGCCATACGAGCAGCGGCTGCAGATGGTGCGTAATAAGCAGATCCAGTTTTGAGAAGTGCAACAACTTCTGCGCCACCATTTCGCGTGCGATCGACGAGTTCACTGATATCGCCTTCACTCAAAAATGTGCTGAGTGGCTGACCGTTTACGGTGCAACGACTTGGTACTGGAACCATGGTGTCACCATGAGAACCCAAGGTAAGAGTTTTTACCGCTGAAACTGGCACGGCCAACTTCTCGGCAACAAAGTGGGTAAAGCGAGCGGTATCTAACATGCCGGCCTGACCTATGACTCGCTCGTGCGGAAATCCTGTTGCTAACTGAGTGAGAGCGGTCATCTCATCTAATGGATTCGAGACCACAATGATGACGGCATTTGGTGAGTGCTTGGCGATATTTTCCGCAACACCTCGAACAATTCCAGCGTTGACTCCGATGAGATCCATTCGACTCATGCCTGGTTTGCGCGGTAATCCAGCAGTAATCACAACAACATCGGAATCGGCAGTTGCTTCGTAACCGACACCGTCAGCAGTGGTGGTGGCACCAACCACTTTGGTTTCAAATCCTTCAATCGATCTGGATTGATTGATATCTAGAGCTAATCCCTCTGGCTTGCCTTCGACAATATCTGTCAGAACTACAGTTTCAAAGATGTCATATTCCGCTAAACGTAGCGCCGTCGTCGATCCGTAGAATCCTGCGCCAACAACTGTGACTTTGCCTGATCTGCTCATTTTTCCCTCTCAATGACCGTATCTAGAATCGTGCTGGAACACCACCACAATGTTACTTGGCGTGGGGCAAGGTCAATGCCACGGCAAAGAGCACAAGACAAAATCCAACGGGCAAAATCAGTTCGATTCGGCGACGAACTTTGGCGTGAAAGTACTGGTAAAGCACGAAAATCATGGCCCCGAGCGACAAGGTGATGGCCCCGGTTCGGACCGAACCTGCTATACCCCATCCCACGCCAGTCATGGCGACTAGAGCGCCGAATAAGGATCCACCGTTACGTTTGGAAACGCCTTCATTGGAAAAATTCACTTGCGGGCAGCCATTTCCACCACGTTTTTTAGCAACATAGCGCGAGTCATCGGACCAACCCCACCAGGCATGGGGGCAAGGAAAGCCGCGACCTGTGCTACATCGGGATGAACATCGCCGAGCAGCCCGGCTTCAGTTCGAGTAATGCCGACATCCAGGATTGCGGCTCCGGGCTTGATCATGTCTGGGGTGAGAAAATGTGCCTTACCAATGGCAGCGATCACGATGTCGGCTCGTCGTGTGTGCGAAAGCACATCTTTTGTGGCCGTGTGGGTGACCGTCACGGTGGCGTCATCACCTTTGCGAGTGAGCATCAGCGCGAGCGGTCGGCCAACAGTGAGGCCACGACCCATCACTACCACCTCAGCGCCGCGGGTGCTCACGCCATATCGGCGCAGCAATTCTAAAATTCCACGCGGAGTACACGGCAACGGAGCAGGTTCGCCAATAACCAGCTTTCCCAAATTGAGTGGATGCAATCCGTCAGCATCTTTTTCAGGATCAATGCTCTCCAAAACCCGATTCGCCGAGATGCTATCTGGAACCGGAAGTTGCACGATATATCCGGTGCATTCTGGGCTCTGATTGAGATCTTTGATAGCCGCCAGCACATCTGCTTCCCGTGCATTGGCGGGAAGATCGATTCGTATCGAGTGGATTCCAACTTCAGCACAATCACGATGCTTGCCGGTGACATACGAATGCGATCCGGGATCGTCGCCGACCAAAACTGTTCCCAGACCTGGCTTGTTAGCCATGGCGTCCACGATCACTTTGAGTTCGGCTTTGATGTCGCGAGCGGTTGCTTTGCCATCCAAGATTTGTGCGGTCACGAGACAATCCTAACTTTGATCAAGCGTGGGAAAAGTGGCGGACTCCGGTAAAGAACATGGGAACATGTGCGGAAATTGCGGCGGCGATAACTTCCTCATCCCGGACGCTGCCGCCAGGCTGCACAATCGCACTTACTCCGGCATCCAGCAGGATCTGTAACCCATCAGCAAAGGGAAAAAAGGCGTCGCTGGCAGCAACGCTGCCGACCGCTCGATCTCCAGCGCGGTTCACTGCCAGGCCAGCCGAATCGACTCGATTTACTTGACCCATTCCTACTCCGACAGATGCGCCGTTTTTGGCCAAGAGAATGGCGTTACTTTTGACCGCACGGACGCTGCGCCAAGCAAATTCAAGGTCGCGCAAAATATCTTCAGAAACAGCAGGTCCGCTGACTTGTTTCCAGTTGCGAGCCTCATCCCCTGCGACATTAACTAAATCAGAGTCTTGAATCAGAACACCACCGGAAATCGGACGAACCTCAAGTGTGGGGATCGAATAATTTGCCAACTCAAGAATTCGAATCGACGGTTTACGTGTCAAAATTTCAAGAGCAGCAGAATCAAAAGCCGGCGCGATTACAACCTCGGTAAAGATTTCCGAAAGTTGCTCCGCCATTTTCGCTGTAACGGTGCGATTGGCAGCCACCACGCCACCAAATGCAGAAATTGGATCACATTGGTGGGCTTTGAGGTGTGCTTCTTCGATGGTAGTTGCGGTGGCAATGCCACACGGATTTGCATGTTTAATAATTGCCACGCACGGATCTGCGTGATCATATGCAGCCCGGAGGGCTGCCTCGCCATCTGTATAGTTATTAAAGGACATTTCTTTGCCATGTAATTGTTTCGCTTGGGTGATTCCGGAAATTCGAGTGGAACCATCTTCGTACAGACTTGCACTTTGATGTGGATTCTCGCCATAGCGAAGTGAAGATACTTTGTGCCAAACGCGCGCTTGCCATTCAGACGATTCATTGCCGCCATCGAGGCGTTCGATCTCTTGTGCAAGCCAACCTGAAATAGTCATGTCATATTCAGCCGTAGCGCGATATGTCTGCAACGCCAACTTCCTACGCTGGGCGAGTGTGAAGCCGCCTTCAGCCAGGGCTTCAAAAAGGGCTTCGTATTGTGAGGGAGATGAAACCACGGCGACCGATTGATGATTCTTTGCCGCGCCACGCAACATGCTGGGACCACCGATATCAATCTGTTCGATACATTCTTCAAAGTTTGCCCCTGATGCGATCGTCGCAGCAAAGGGGTAGAGGTTGATAACAATCAGGTCAAATGTTGCGATCCCCTGGTCGGAAAGTTGGCGCAAATGATCTGGGTTTTCCTGATCAGCCAAGATGCCACCATGGATGCGTGGATGAAGTGTTTTTACTCGGCCACCCAACATCTCAGGAAAACCGGTGTATTCCTCAACAGGTTGCACGGGTACCCCGGCATCTAACAAAGTCTTGGCGGTAGATCCCGTAGAAAGTATTTCCACACCACTGCTGTGTAATGCTTGACCAAGTTCAACAATTCCAGTCTTGTCATAAACGCTGAGAAGTGCACGGTGGATCGGTTTTCTCATGGTCATATCACTCCAGTTGTCAGAAGTTTGGCAAGCGTCTCAACTACGAGGATGCGCTCTGCAATCTTAATGCGTTCATGTAATGAACTTTCATCATCGCTCTCGCGGATTGGAACTCTGACTTGGTCAAGAATCGGACCGGTATCCACGCCTTTATCAACCCAATGAATTGTCGAACCAGTCTCGGTGGCTCTGGCCGCCAAGGCATCACGAACTGCATGTGCGCCAGGAAACAAGGGCAGTAAGGCGGGGTGGGTGTTGATCGTTTTGAAAGTCAATACGAATTTCTCACTAAGGATTCTCATAAAGCCAACACTGATCACTACGTCGGGACGCAGAGATTCGACTAATTCAAACAGATCGCGATTCCACTCTTCCCGGTCAGGGCCGAGTGGGAGATAGAAGCCAGGAATCTTATTCGTTCTGGCTCGCTCGAGAGCCATGGATTCTTTATCTGATATCAGGGCCACTACATCTAGAGAAAGGACGTTGTGATTCACCGCATCAATAATCGATTGACCGAGAGATCCAGAGCCGCTCGCCAACAAAACAGCTCGCTTCTTAATTGTCATGTTTTCCTCACTTTGCCAATTAAGGCAGGAAGATAGATGACTAATATCATCGATGCCACAAGAACAGTTGCCATTTCCGCGCACATCTTCCACCAGATAACACCAACGGGCGACAGTGCGCTGGTCACGAGTTCGCCACTACTGAGAAACGTGACTGAGGCAAACATGGCGAGAAAACCAAAGATAGTGACGAGGGCAAATCTCTGGCGCTCAGCAAATGTTTCATGCCCACGAAAAATATAGGCAAGCAGGATTAATCCGAAAATTATTTCTGCAATGAGGCCATACCTCGCCCCAGGATGAACTTCAGTAGGCAAGCCACCAAGAAGCGGAATTGCAGGAATTTCATGTAAGACGAAATGAGTGGGCGAGATTGAAGTCGCGTGACCTATCGAAAATCCAAGGCCGAAAAGATAGCTCAGGGCCATGATTGCTGCGTTGGGGAGATATAAAATTTGGATGGCGATAAAGATCGCGCCGCCCACCCAGCCGGGCTGAATCACTGTGGTCAAGTCTTTGATGATGTGAAGGTGTGTGGCGAGCGAGAGGCCCACGATAATCAAGCCAGCCCCCCACAAAATTGCAAAGAGATACGTTGCGAACTTGAGAAAGGCGATTTTTGGTTGGGAGAAATTACTGCTGCCCAGCAGCGCTACTGCGGCGCCAAATAGTGGCGCCCACTTCCAGTTCGACGCTACAGAATTGCTCTTGGAGAGAAACGAAATGCCCATTGTTAATAGCGTGTAATTGACGACAAAGAAGATCCGAGCCCCTCGATGGTTTGAACCTTCTTGAGTGAGTCTGACGTAGCCACTTCTGGTTGATAGAAACGGGAAAATAAGAGCGCCGATAGGGAGAAAACTGAGAGCACCGATAATCGAGGCTGTGCTGCCGGCTTGATGTGTGACCACCGTGAATGGAATGTTGTGAGCAGCAAGCCAGATCCAACTCGCAGCGCGAATCGGATCAGTGGTATTGCCTGAACTACTGCCTGCCGTTGCCCAAGCGAAAAGGGAGACAAAGGCCGCCGGGAAAAGAAGTAACGCAACACTCCTGAGCGCTTGTTGAAGCGAATGCAGGAATATGCGCGCTGGCAATACTTATCCGTTCAGAAGAGCGCGCATTAAGTTTGCAGTTTCACTTGGAGTTTTGCCAACGGCTACGCCGACAGCCTCAAGTGCCGATTTCTTCGCCGCGGCAGTTCCGGAGGAGCCGGAGACAATGGCGCCAGCATGACCCATCGTCTTACCTTCAGGTGCCGTAAATCCCGCCACATATCCAACAACTGGCTTTGTGACATATTCGCCGATGAAAGCCGCGGCCCGCTCTTCAGCGTCGCCACCGATTTCGCCAATCATGACGATTGCATCGGTGTCCGGGTCATCTTGAAAAGCGCGGAGACAATCAATATGAGTCGTTCCGATAATGGGATCGCCACCGATACCCACTGCAGTACTAAAACCAAAATCGCGAAGTTCGTACATCATTTGATAGGTCAAAGTTCCGGACTTAGAGACCAAGCCAATGCGACCAGGACCAGTGATATCAGCCGGGATGATGCCAATGTTGGATTTTCCAGGGCTGATGAGACCTGGGCAATTTGGTCCGATCAGGCGAGTTGTGCCCTTGCTCTGCGCATAGGCAAAGAATGCAGCGGAGTCGTGCACTGGAATTCCTTCAGTGATGACCACCACAATCGGCAATGCAGCATCAATAGCATCTATAACGGCGGCTTTGGCGAACTTCGGTGGCACGAAGATGACCGACGCATTTGCCCCAGTTGCAGCAACAGCCTCGGAGACCGAATTGAAAACGGGCAGCGACTTGCCTTCAATCTCGACAACCTGACCACCTTTGCCAGGAGTGACGCCTCCGACAATATTGGTGCCAGATTGCAACATTCGACGGGTGTGTTTGGTGCCCTCGGAACCCGTCATGCCTTGAACAAGGACTCGACTATTTTCATTGATAAAAATTGCCATTACATTGCCGCCAATTCTGCTGCTCGAGCTGCTGCACCATCCATGGTGTCTAATTGTTCAATCAAAGGATGAGCCGCCTCATTAAGAATTCGTCGGCCTTCACCAACATTATTTCCGTCTAAGCGAACAACAATCGGTTTAGTTGCAGCAGAGCCGAGAATTTCCAGGGCCTGGACGATGCCATTGGCAACCGCATCGCACGCAGTGATGCCACCGAATACGTTTACGAAAACACTCTTGACATCGGGATCGCCCAAGATGATGGCCAAGCCATTCGCCATGACTTCAGCGGATGCACCGCCGCCGATATCCAGGAAGTTGGCTGGTTTAACGCCGTACTTTTCACCTGCATAAGCGACAACGTCGAGTGTGCTCATGACAAGTCCCGCACCGTTACCGATGATTCCGACTTGACCTTCGAGCTTGACGTAATTCAAATCCTTTTCTTTAGCGAGCGCCTCTAACGGATTAGTCGCTGCATGATCAATCAAGGCTTCGTGTGAGGGATGACGGAAACCAGCATTGTCATCCAACGTCACCTTGCCATCAAGGGCAACCACGCGACCATCACTGGTCTTCACGAGCGGATTTATCTCCATCAGGGTTGCATCTTCGGCAACGAAGGCTGCCCATAATTTCACAAGCACGTCGATTACTTGATCCGTTACATCCGCCGGAAATTGGCCAGCAGTGACAATTTCACGCGCATTGTCTGAAGTGATACCGACGTTGGGATCAATTCCGACTCGAGCCAATTTTTCTGGCGAAGTATGAGCGACTTCTTCGATCTCCATGCCGCCGGCAACTGATGCCATGACCAAAAAGTTTCGATTGGCGCGATCGAGAAGAATCGCGAGGTAATACTCACTATCGATGGGAGCTGCTTGGGCGATCATCACTTTGTGAACGATGTGACCTTTGATATCCATCCCGAGAATAGCAGCCGCCTTGTCGCGGGCATCTGCTGCGTCCACAGCCAGTTTGACGCCACCAGCTTTGCCACGCCCGCCGACTTTTACCTGGGCCTTAACAACTACTTTGCCACCCATGGAATGTGCGGCGGTTTCTGCTTCTTCAGGAGTTGTTGCAACGGCGCCGGCAAGAACCGGGACCCCATGAGATTCAAAAAGATCTCGAGCTTGATACTCGAAGAGATCCACTACTTACCCCGATTCGTCGACAATGAAGTACTCGGCGAATTCTAGTGGCTGATTAGAGCTTCTCTACCGGGGCGTAACGCAAGAGCAGGCGCTTCTCGCCCGCACTCCCGAAATTAATAGTGGCTTCGGCGCGATCACCATCACCGCTAACTTTGACGACGGTGCCTAACCCAAATGTGTCATGGGACACACGATCTCCAACATTAAGCACAACGCCATCTGCGCTTTTCTTACCCGTTGCGCGCGGGGCCGGCAGGTAATTTCGGGGCGAAGATCGCAGACTAGGCGGCACGCTCGAGCTGCTCTCATTCCACTTCACCAGGCCTTCTGGAATCTCTGTGACAAATCGTGAGGCCGGGTTGTATGCCGGCGCACCCCAGGAGGATCGGGATTCGGCCCGGCTCAGATAAAGCCGTTCACGGGCTCGGGTCAGTCCGACATAAGCAAGCCGTCGCTCTTCTTCCACTTCTTTCTTATCGCCCAGGGTTCGAGTGTGGGGGAAAATTCCTTCTTCCATGCCGGTGAGGAAAACTGTCGGAAACTCCAAACCCTTTGCGGTATGCAAGGTCATTAACGTGACGACACCACCATGATCTTCGCCATCAGGGATTTGATCAGAGTCTGCGACGAGCGAAACATTTTCAAGAAAACCAGATAGGGAATGAACTTCGCCTTCGTCGACCTCCCGAACCTCATATTCGGCAGCAACGGAAACGAGCTCTTGTAAATTCTCAGTCCGACTCTCATCCTGGGGATCGTCACTTTTCTCTAATTCGGCCAGTAAGCCTGATTGTTCCAAAACTGCTTGCGCGATAACAGAGGGCGCGACCTGAGCCTCTACCAACGTCTGGAGTGAAAGCACTAATTGCACGAATTGATTGATCGAAAGTGCTGAACGTGCGGGAACGTTTGGCGCCGAGTTCACATTCATCAGCGCCTGCCAAAAAGTAATCCCGTTTGTTTGCGCATATAGATCGACCGTATCGAGGGCGCGATCGCCGATACCTCGTTTCGGAGTATTGATAATGCGACGAAGTGAAACTTCATCTTCCGAGTTAACTAAAACTCTCAGATAGGCTAAGAAGTCTTTGACCTCTTTGCGCTCATAAAAGCGAACACCGCCGACGACCTTGTAAGGCATGGCAACGCGGAGAAAGACTTCCTCGAAAACTCGAGATTGCGCATTAGTGCGATAGAAAATCGCGGTATCGCCGGGCTGCGAACTGCCCTCGGATCTCAGACGAGCTATCTCGCGGGAAACAAATTCTGCTTCATCATGTTCATCTTCGGCGACGTAGCCGATGATGCCCTCACCTGTGCCCGCCTCGGACCAAAGATTCTTTTCTTTGCGACCTTCATTATTTCCAATGACGGCATTCGCAGCCGAGAGGATATTTTGCGTAGATCGATAATTTTGTTCGAGCAAGATTGTTTGAGCGTCCGGATAGTCCGCTTCAAATTGCAGGATGTTCCTGATGTTTGCCCCACGGAAGGCATAAATCGACTGGTCGGCATCGCCCACGACACATAGTTCCGCAACCGGAAAACTCTCCCGAACATCACCAACCAACTCTTTGATGAGTGCGTATTGCGCGTGGTTAGTATCTTGATATTCATCCACCAAAACATGCCGAAATCTAGAGCGATATCGAGCCTTTGCCTCTGGAAAGCGGCGCAGGACTTCTACGGTCTTTGCGATCAGATCATCAAAATCCATCGCGTTGGAGCCACCGAGACGTTTCTGGTAGACCGCATAGATATCGGCGATGATCTCCTGGAACTGGTTTTCAGTGGCATTTCGAAAATCTGCCGGACCCAGCAACTCGTTCTTAGCCTGCGAAATTGCGCCCTGGATGGTTCTAGGTGGATACCTTTTTGGGTCTAAATTCATCTCTTTAATTATTAAAGTAATTAAACGCAGACTGTCAGAAGAGTCATAAATTGTGAAAGAATTTGTATAGCCCAACCGCGCAGCTTCTTGCCTAAGCATCCGAACACAAGCCGAGTGGAAAGTTGAAACCCACATTGACTTGGCTCGGTCGCCAACAAGATCGGCAACTCGCTCCTTCATCTCCCCCGCGGCCTTATTAGTAAAAGTAATTGCCAAAACTTCATAGGGTTTCACATCGCGCACGCCGAGTAGATATGCAATTCTTCTGGTTAATACCCGAGTTTTGCCGGATCCAGCCCCTGCGATTACGAGTAAGGGTCCACCCGCATGCGTAACAGCGGCTTGCTGGGGAGGATTTAGCCCGTCAAGGAGTGGTGAGTGCACGAGGCGGAGTCTAACTGGGCTAGGTTCTGACATTGGTTATTCAAGAAATTGCTTGTTCAGCCCGAGGCAAATAAATAGAGGAGAGATCATGACACCGCTTCCAGACAGCGAGATCGAACGCGTATTGGTCGTCACTGCACATCCTGATGATTTGGATTTCGGTGCTTCCGGCACAATTGCCCAATGGGTGAAGGCGGGCATTCACGTCTCCTATTGCATTTGCACCAACGGTGACCAAGGTGGAGAAGATCCCGCGGTACCGCGCGAGGAGATGCCAAAGATTCGCCAGCGCGAACAACGAGATGCCGGGGCAGCTGTTGGGGTGACCGACATCGAATTTCTCAACTACCGCGACGGCTGGTTAGAGCCAACGATTGAACTGCGCAAGGCGATCGTCCGCCAAATTCGTCGAGTCCGTCCCGACCGTATGGTCATTCAAAGTCCAGAGCGAAATTGGGAGCGACTATTTGCCAGCCATCCTGATCATATGGCCGCTGGCGAAGCCGCGATTCAGGCCGTCTACCCAGATGCACGTAATGCCTTCGCTTTTGAGGATTTATTGAAGGTAGAGGGGCTCGAGCCCTGGACGGTTAAAGAGGTGTGGGTGATGTCAGCCAACACATCTGATCACTTTGTTGATATCACCGATTCTTTCGATCAGAAAATGGCTGCATTGCATTCTCATGTAAGCCAGACGGCACATAATCCAGAGTTGGAAAATATGGTTCGGTCATGGGGCGCTCGTAATGCCACTGCTCAAGGATTGCCTGAGGGCCGGCTCGCAGAGGTTTTCAAAATCGTCAATACGAACTAACGAGCGCTCACGCTCTCAATATCTTTAACGAGCGCTTACGCTCTCAATATCTTTAACGAGCGCTTACGCTCTCAATAGCAACCGTCTGCTTTGGCTTGCCATCCCCCGTTCCATCAGCAACACCAATGGCGGCGATGGCCCTGATGATGTCGAGCCCCTTCGTAATGCGTCCCCACAAGGTGTAATTCGGATTAAGGGTGGTGTCCTCATAAAACAAGAAGAATTGACTGCCATTGGAATCAGGTCCCGAGTTAGCCATAGCAACTGACCCTGCTGGATAATTATTGGTTACTGCAGCCGGTACATATTCGGTTGAATAGGAAAATGCTGGACCGCCTCGACCAGTCGCTGTGGGATCGCCACACTGCAAAACAAATATTTGACTTGTAGTTAATCGATGGCAGAGCGAATGATCAAAGAAACCATTTGTAGAGAGGGTGTACATCGCTGCAGTAGTCAACGGAGCCAAAGGCTGATCGGCAGTAATGACGATATCGCCGCAATTAGTTTTTAAAGTAAAAACTCGAGCTTTAAATGTCTTGAGGGCTGCTGTACTTGGTGGCGCCACCATCTTTGGTCGATGTCCAACAGAAGTGGTGGAGAGGCAAGTACCTACAACAGCCGCTTTTGCCTTCAATGGATGAACAGGTTTAGTTGCGGCATTCGCTGGTGAAAGCGCCAATAAGGAAAACGCCAATGATGCAGTCATAACTACGACCACAGTTACCGAACTCTTACGCTTCAACACTTCTGTGCCTCCCCAGTCCACCATTGGTCGGGTTCTCTATTCCCATTCAATGGTCCCCGGTGGTTTCGATGTTACGTCGAGTACCACTCGGTTAATTTCCCGGACCTCGTTGGTGATGCGAGTAGAAATCTTCTCCAACACATCATACGGAACCCGGCTCCAATCAGCAGTCATAGCATCCTCACTTGAGACTGGCCTGAGAACTATTGGATGGCCATACGTTCGACCATCGCCCTGAACGCCGACGCTACGGACATCGGCCAATAAAACGACCGGACACTGCCAAATTTCGCGGTCTAAGCCGGCAATTCTTAATTCTTCCCGAGCAATTGCATCCGCTCGACGCAAAATATTAAGCCGATTCTCAGTAACCTCTCCGACAATTCGAATGGCTAAACCGGGGCCGGGGAAGGGTTGGCGCCAAACAATTTCGCCAGGCAACCCCAACTCCAATCCAACTTCGCGAACCTCATCTTTAAACAAAGTACGCAAAGGTTCAATCAAGGTAAATTGCAGATCATCCGGCAAGCCGCCCACATTGTGATGCGACTTAATATTTGCGGTACCGGTTCCGCCACCAGATTCCACTACATCTGGATAGAGCGTTCCTTGAACTAAGAAATCTATAGATTCGTGTTCGGAAATTTCACGTGCAGCACTTTCGAAGGCTCGAATAAATTCGGCACCAATAATTTTTCGTTTTCGCTCTGGGTCAGTTACACCGGCAAGTTCATCGAGGAATCGCTGTTTGGCATCAACCACTTTAAGTGAAACCCCTGTTGCGGCTACAAAATCACGTTCTACTTGCTCTGCTTCACCTTCGCGAAGTAAACCGTGGTCAACAAAAACACACGTCAATTGCGCGCCAATAGCTTTTTGAACGATCGCCGCTGCAACTGCCGAATCAACTCCGCCGGAGAGCCCACAGAGAACATGCTTATCGCCAACAATTGCCTTAATTTTGGCGACTTCGGTTGCAACAATATTCTCGGAATTCCATGACGGAGCACACCCAACAATGTCGATTAACCAATGGCGCAAAATCTCTTGGCCGTGTTCAGAGTGAAGAACTTCGGGATGAAACTGAACGCCGGCAAGCAATGCGGTGCTATTTTCAAAAGCAACTATGGGTGTTTGATCAGTCTGAGCCGTGGCCACAAATCCCACAGGTGCTTGGGTAACACTGTCACCGTGGCTCATCCAGACCTTAAATTGTTCGGGAAGGCCACCGAGCAGCGATGAACTCTTTTCCAGGGTCAGCGAGGTACGACCAAATTCTGAATTGCCGGTATGAGTGACGACACCACCCAGTGCAGCCGCCATAACTTGAAAGCCATAACAGATTCCAAAGATAGGAATATCTAAGGAAAAAATCTCATCGTCTAATGTGGGGGCACCTTCGGCATAAACGCTCGAGGGTCCGCCAGAGAGAATGATCGCCGTCGGCTTTTTCTCTCGCACTTCGGCTGCAGAAATATTCGAAGGAACGATCTCCGAATAAACATTTGCTTGTCGAACTCGACGAGCGATGAGTTGTGCGTATTGGGCTCCGAAATCAACGACTAAGACAAGTTGATTTTCAGGCACGATGAATAACGACCTCTACTCGTTGGAACTCTTTGAGATCGGAATAACCTGAAGTGGCCATGCCGCGGCGCAGGGCGCCGAATAGATTCATAGATCCATCAGAGGTGTGAGATGGTCCGGTCAAAATCTCTGCCAATGTACCGACAGTTCCGACAAAGACTCTGTCCCCACGTGGAAGTTCAGAGTGATGTGCCTCTGATCCCCAATGCCAGCCTTTGCCTGGCGCTTCGAGCGCCTTTGCTAACGGCGATCCCATCATCACGGCATCGGCACCACAGGCAATAGCCTTCGCGATATCGCCACTGCGCCCAACGGAACCATCTGCGATCACATGGACATATCGGCCGCCAGATTCATCTAAATAATCTCGACGTGCCGAAGCAACTTCAGAAACAGCCGATGCCATCGGAACCGCAATTCCAGAAACTATTCGAGTGGTATGAGCAGCACCACCACCAAAGCCAACGAGAACCCCCGCTGCTCCGGCACGCATGAGGTGCAGCGCACCAGCTCCTGTGGCACAACCACCAACTATTACAGGCACATCCAATTCATAAATAAATTTCTTTAAATTCAATGGCGCATTCTTGGATGCGACATGTTCGGCGCTGACCGTGGTGCCTCGAATAACAAAAATGTCCACACCAGCTTCGATAACAACCTTGTGCAACTCTGCAGTCCGTTGTGGCGACAAGGCGGCCGCGACCGTAACGCCTGACGCACGAATCTCTGCGATCCGCGCCTTAATTAATTCGGGAATGATGGGTGCGGCATATAACTCTTGCATTCTTCGAATTGCCTGCTCTTGAGGCATCGACGCAATTTCACCTAATTGAATCCGTGGATTCTCATAGCGCGTCCATAACCCTTCGAGGTTGAGCACTCCTACGCCACCTAATTTACCTATGGCTATTGCAGTCTCTGGTGAGACCACAGAATCCATTGGAGCAGCAAGAAAAGGTAAATCGAACTTGTAAGCATCGATCTGCCAACTGATCGATACCTCTTCCGGATCTCGAGTTCTCCGACTCGGCACAATGGCAATGTCATCGAAAGAATAAGCGACGCGAGCGCGCTTGCCTGGGCCAATCTCTATTTCATTCATCTCTTACTTTCCCTTGCGGCTGTAATTGGGCGCATCAGCGATATCGAGGATGTCATGTGGGTGGCTCTCTTGCAGACCGGCCGAAGTAATTTGAATCAACATTCCATTTCGCTGCAAGTCGGCAATTGTCGCGGCGCCGGCATAGCCCATACCCGATCGCAGCCCGCCAACGAGTTGGTGAACAACAACAGCAACAGGTCCGCGATAACTAACCTTGCCTTCGATTCCTTCTGGCACCAATTTGTCTTCTGATAGCACATCGTCTTGCATGTATCGATCTTTGGAATACGACTTCTGCTCGCCTCGGGATTGCATCGCACCCAGCGAACCCATTCCTCGGTAACTCTTGAACTGGCGGCCGTTGATCTCCACCAAGTCACCAGGGCTCTCATCGCACCCGGCAAGTAGAGAACCGACCATGACAGTGTCAGCACCCGCAACAATTGCTTTGGCGATATCACCGGAATACTGCAACCCACCATCGGCAATAAGTGGGATGTCGGCTTTCACGCAGGCTTTGTGGGCCTCCATGATTGCGGTTACCTGAGGCACGCCAACGCCGGCCACCACGCGAGTTGTGCAGATGGATCCCGGACCAACACCAACTTTCACCGCATCAACACCGGCATTTATCAATGCTTGCGCACCAGATCTGGTGGCGACGTTTCCACCAATGATTTCAATATGAGGAAATTCTTTTTTAATTCGAGCAATCGCATCGAGAACAGCGCGGTGATGACCGTGAGCCGTATCGACCACAACCACATCTACTCCGGCTTCGATCAAAGCCGCGGCTCGGGCAAATCCATCATCACCAACCCCGACGGCAGCTCCAACAATCCCGCTCTGCTTGACGGCTTTAACGTGAGCCACTTGCTCTTCGATAGGAAGGTTTCGGTGAACTATGCCGATCCCTCCGGCTTTAGCCATCGCAATTGCCATCAAAGATTCGGTAACCGTATCCATGGCAGAAGAAATAAGGGGAATTTTTAATGAGATATTTCTGGTGAGGCGAGTGCCAGTGTGAACTTCGCTCGGAACAACCTCTGACGCGTCTGGCAACAGCAGCACATCATCGTAGGTAAGACCCAACATAGCGACCTTGTCGCGAACCCCATCTAGCATTGGGAAAGTGTAGTGCGGGGCTTAGATTCCTACCGCGCGCGAAATCTCTGCCACGGCATCCGCCAGCGAAAAGGATTGCACTGCACAATCTTCGGAAATATCGCGCCAGCCAGGACCACCAACCAGGACCCTAGATTTCGGTCTAACCACGGGCAAATCATGAATAAACGAGGTGTCTCCGTTTGACTCAATTTGTGCCCATAAGAAAATTGCCGGCGGGGCACAGCGACGCACGAATTCGTTGATAGCAATTTGGGGTGTGCGAGCCCCCATAAATCGAGAATCAATCTGACGTTCAGCCAACGCGGCTTCGAGCGCACGTAGGGGCAACGAGTGAATCTCTTCACCCACACAAGCCAAGAGAACTGGCCTTTGGTTGATCGGAACCCCCAACCTCGACACACCTTCTGAGAGCACTCGTTTGATGAGCTCGGTGAGAAGGTGTTCGACTTCAATTCCAGTGCCTAATCGCTGCCACTCATTACCTATGTGTGTTAGGACTGGCGCTAAGAGCTCGTCCCAGGTTGCGATGACGCCAAAATCCTGCACAGATTTGCGAATCGCCAACTCCATAAATGCTTCGTCGAAACTTCGAGCGGCGGCGAGAAGCTGCTCCACACTGACCTTCCCAGCGAGCGTTGCCGGGCTAGTCACCTCTTCAAATATCTCCTGTACAACAGCGGTGGAACTGACTCGAAGGGCCGCCTCAGCGGCGCTCGCTGCGGGAAGTCCGGAGATCACTAACTTCCGCATCAGGGTCAGCCGAGCGACATCTACGGCGTTATATCGGCGATGTTGGCCCATCTGATGTTCCGAGGGTCCAAGGCCATAGCGGCGGTCCCAGGTGCGCAAGGTTGCTGGCGCCACGCCCAATTTGCGAGCAACTGCCGCGACTGTGCACCCTTGATCCAGCAGTGCGGCGAGGTCGACAGCAGCATTCACGAGCCAATCGTCTCGAATCAACGCCATAACCACCACTCGAAACCGCCGAAAAGTGAGTGCTAACTCTCACCGTATTTTAAGCAAGCAGACGTGGCAGCCACTTGAACAACTTTCGAAGCGATTGTAGGCTCCTGCCATGACCGAAATTTCCCGCTTGCCAAAGCCAGTTGCCTCCGTTTGGGAATGGCAACAAAGTGGCTCCTGTCGAGATTTGCCCACCGAGATGTTCTTTCATCCTGACGGCGAACGAGGTCCCCGCCGCCGAAACCGCGAGAACGCGGCCAAGGCTGTCTGCAGCAGTTGCCCCGTTATTCAGGCCTGTCGCAATCACGCCCTAGCCGTCCAAGAGCCATATGGCATCTGGGGTGGTCTTTCAGAGGATGATCGTCTCGCCCTCATTGGTGTCCATAACTCACCACTTTTTGGCACTGCCTCGTAATAGCCCTATCAGAACCGCGCACTAAAAAATCCCGAAACGCTTCTTCCCTGACCGTTTCGTTTTCTTCATTCGTTGTCGACTCTCCTCCAGCACCTCCGCCATACTCTCGGCCGAAAAGGAGCGTTCGACTTTGAGCTCCTCTGCCCATTTTTCTAAGGGTGGCTCGGCATATTCCATATGTGTAAAACTGGCATCCAACTTATATTTCTTGCCGCAAATAGTGCAGGTGAGTTGATCAGAGCGCATGGCACTGCCGCAATTAAGACAAGCCCAACTTCCATCACTCATGGGCGCCTCACGTATATAGATTCCACGATCTCACTCCCCCGACAATTCCGGCGCTGTTAGGAACAATAACGACATCTTCGCCAAGTAGTTCGAGAACTTCGCTTTTAATTCGCCGAGAGTTTCCGCCACCAATATATAGACGATCCCAATGAAAGACCGGGCGAAGATCAGCCACCATCGTCCTGATGCGGCGCGACCAAAATGCATCGCCCAGGCGCCTTCGCTCGTGTTCGCCAATCCACGTGTCATAACTTGTCGATCGACGAACCGGGGCATGTGAGAGCTCAATATGCGGTGCCAATTTTCCACCATCGAACATCGCAAAACCCAAACCTGTTCCTAAGGTAAAAACAATCTCCAGCCCTGAACCAGCAACGACACCAGCGCCGTGCACTTCAGCATCATTGAGAACAAGAGTAGGAACGCTAAATCTGGCTTTGACGGCTTGGGCTAAATCAAATCCACGCCATTGGTCTACCAACTCCGGCAACGGCCTCGTTCGCGGGCCCTTCACGTTGATGTAATGCGGGGTATGAACCACCACGCCATGGCGAATCATGCCTGGCATACCAACTGTGATCCGCTGAAAGTGTGGGAGTTGATCGGCTATCTGCTCAAAGAGTTCGAGAAGCCGCAACGGGGAAAGTGGATAAGGGGTTGGAATTTGTAAAGGCTGGGCATGCATCGTGCCAGCGCTATCCAAGACCGAAGCTTTAATGCTCAGACCACCGCAGTCAATACATAAGGTCATCAACTCATCGGCCACGCTCAATTAAACCACTGGCGCGAGGCTCTCTGGTACACCACAACTTCATGCAACAAAAAAGGCACCCGAAGGTGCCTTTTTGTAAGAAACAGAAGTTAGTGGTTATGTCCACCAGGTCCGTGGCTGTGGCCATGACCAGATTGTGCTTCTTCTTTTTGTTCCGCAGGTGTCTCGTAGACAAGAGCTTCAGTAGTAATGAACATTGCAGCAATCGAGGCCGCATTAGCCAAGGCAGAGCGAGTGACTTTTACTGGATCAATAACGCCATCTTTAACGAGATCGCTATATTCCTCAGTTCCAGCGTTATAACCCTCATTGGCAGAGAGCGTGCGGACCTTCGCGACTACAACGTAGCCCTCTTGTCCAGCGTTCTCTGCAATCCAACGTAGCGGCTCATCGCAGGCCTTTCGAACCAGTCGAACGCCGACTGCAGCATCACCCTCGTAACCCAAGTCGCCTTCAAGCGCGGCTGCGGCATGAACCAAAGCGGCTCCGCCACCGACCACAATGCCCTCTTCTACTGCAGCGCGAGTCGCAGAGATTGCATCTTCCAAGCGATGCTTCTTCTCTTTGAGTTCAACTTCAGTATGGGCGCCAACTTTGATCACACAAACGCCACCAGCGAGTTTTGCCACGCGCTCTTGGAGTTTTTCGCGATCCCAATCGGAATCGGTGGATTCGATTTCATTTCGGATTTCATTAACGCGGGCCACAACAAGATCTTTGTCGCCGCCGCCATCAACAATGGTTGTGGTGTCTTTGGTAATAACAACGCGACGAGCACGACCGAGAAGATCGATGGTTACTTGCTCGAGCTTTAATCCAACTTCAGCGGTAATTACTTGACCACCAGTAAGGATCGCGATGTCTTGCAGCATTGCTTTACGACGATCACCAAATCCAGGTGCCTTAACCGCGGCCGAGGTGAAAGTACCTCGCATGCGATTGACGACCAAGGTGGAGAGAGCTTCACCATCAACATCTTCGGCGATAATCAACAATGGCTTATTTGCTTGGGCGACCTTTTCTAGAATTGGCAAGATTTCATTCAAGGCAGAGATTTTTCCACCCGAAATTAAAACGTATGCATCCTCTAGGACGGTCTCCATGCGATCTGAATCAGTGACAAAGTAAGGTGAAATGTAACCCTTATCGAATTGCATTCCCTCGGTGAAATCTAATTCCAAACCAGTTGTTGATGATTCTTCAACAGTGATAACGCCATCTTTGCCGACCTTATCCATTGCTTCGGCAATGAGATCACCAATAGCGCGATCCTGAGCCGAGATGGTGGCCACGTCTGCAATTTGATCCTTGCCGGTGACGGCGGTGGAGTTCTTACGAAGTTCAGCAGTAATTGCGGCAACTGCGGCTTCGATGCCCGCCTTGAGATCCATTGGTTGCGCGCCGGCTGCAAGGTTGCGCAGACCTTCTTTAACCATGGCTTGAGCAAGAACGGTTGCGGTGGTGGTGCCATCGCCTGCAACATCGTTGGTCTTCTCGGCAACTTGCTTGACGAGTTGAGCACCCATGTTTTCGGCAGGATCAGAGAGTTCAATCTCCTTAGCAATGGTGACGCCATCATTGGTAATCAATGGGGCACCAAAAGATTTTGCGATAACAACATTTCGACCCTTAGGTCCCAGAGTTACTTTGACAGTGTCAGCAAGAATGTTGACACCGCGTTCCATCGCGCGACGTGCGCTCTCATCAAATTGCAGGCTCTTGCCCATATGGGTTAGGCCTTCTCAATGATCGCGAGTACATCGCGAGCTGAGAGAACTAGGTATTCCTCATTGTTGTACTTAACTTCAGTTCCGCCGTACTTGCTGTAAAGAACGACATCTCCAACTTTGACATCCATCGGAGTGCGAACGCCATCATCAAAGCGACCTGGACCGACGGCGATGACGGTACCTTCCTGTGGCTTTTCCTTAGCGGTATCAGGGATAACTAAACCTGATGCGGTGGTCTGCTCGGCCTCATTGGTCTTGACGACAATGCGATCTTCAAGTGGCTTAATGGCAACGGCCATGTGTGCGCTCCTTCTATTCTCGTGGTTTCTTCACTTATTCGGATACCTCTATCACTTCATCTGCCACCTCGTCTGCGGTTAGCAGACTAAGGGCGAGAGTGCTAACGCCAACTCTAAAGGGGGGTCCCACCCTCGGTCAATTTGGAATTTAACGCCAAATTACCCGTTCCATCCCGGAGCTGGAGTCGGCGGCAAGCCCGACGGGGGACGGGGCGATTGCGCGACTGACGGCGAGTGAGCCCAGCGCCGCCACCATCGCGCCATTATCGGTACAGAGCAAGCCTGGCGGGGTTCGCAGTCGAATTCCAGCGGCGGTCGCACGTTCCTGAGCCTGCTGGCGCAGTCGTGAGTTAGCCGCAACCCCACCGGCAATCACCAGAGTCTCGATTCCGGTTGCCGAGCAGGCTGCGAGCGCCTTTCGCAGCAAGACGTCGACGATCGCCTCTTGAAAGGAGGCTGCCACGTCGGCCTTGAGCGCAAGCGGAGTTGATTGTAGATACCTAGATACTGCCGTTTTGAGCCCCGAGAAAGAGAAATCGAACTCGTGGGCCGATTGATCTTTTGCCGCGGTTAGCCCCCGAGGAAAATCAATGGCGTTGGCATCGCCACTCTGAGCCAGCCGGTCAATCGCCGGACCACCTGGGAAATCAAGTTCCAGCAGCCGGGCGATCTTGTCGAAGGCCTCCCCTGCCGCATCATCCAATGTCGAGCCCAAGATCTTTACCTGAGAGGTTAAATCAATAATTTCCAATAGCGAGCTGTGCCCGCCACTGACGAGTAACGCGATGGCTGGTTCTAAATCGTGGGTTGAATTCAACGCATCCACCGCGATGTGCGCTGAGAGATGATTAACGCCATACAGCGGCTTGTCCAAGGCGATTGCCAAACCCGAAGCAGCGCTCACGCCGACGACCAATGCGCCGATGAGACCTGGGCCTGCCGTGACCGCAAAGGCATCAACATCGCGAATATTGATCTCGGCTTTGAACAGGGCTTCTTGAATGACATTGGGCATCGCTTCTAAATGAGCCCGACTCGCGATTTCTGGAACTACGCCACCGAATCGGGCATGCTCATCGACACTCGAGGCAATCACATTTGCGAGCAAGGTGCGACCTCGGACAATGCCCACGGCGGTCTCATCACAGGAAGTTTCGATCCCCAACACCAAGGGCTCGGTGCTCATTGCAACTCCTTACGCATCACTACGGCATCAATACCGGGGCCGTAGTAATTGCTGCGCTCGGCGATTTCCACAAAACCAAATGCCTCATAAAGTGGCAAGGCCTCAACATTTCCTACCCGCATTTCCAGCATCATCGCAATCGCATCTTTAGTACGCGACCAATCGATTAATCGGCGCAGTAACTCCCGCGCAATACCTTTGCGACGATGTTTCGGATCCACAGTCAGAGTAAGAACATCGGTGATCGAATCAACCGTGAGCCCACCAACGTATCCAACGACTTCGCCGTGAAACTCTGCGACAAAATACCAGCGGTTCGATGCTGCCAGCTCCTCTTTTAACTGCCCTAGGGACCAAGGATCATGTTTATAGGCGCGCTTCTCAATGTCATAAATGGAAACTAAGTCCATTGCATTCATGGCACGGAATTTCACATTAACTGGCGCAACAAATGCATCAGGTCTTCTTATGTACATCGGAAGGAGAACTCGGTTGTGCAGATCAATCAGATTCGTCATGACCCCGGCATCAGGGTAGAGATGTTCGATATCTGTAGTAAGAGCGTACTTCGCAGACCCTTCGCCATATTTTGCGACGTCCACATTTCGAAGAGTAAGCGGGGAACCCACGCGAACGGTTCCTTCACGCTTGCCATGAACATACCTAGCCCAAAACACTTCTTTTCGCCTGGCGTCAGTTGCCACGATAAATTCAGCATCCGAAATTCCATATGCGATCGCGTCGAGGGAGCAGATGCCTATCCATGGAATATTGCGCGCAAATGCAAAAGCCTGGCCAAAGGAGATTGCAACTC
This sequence comes from Actinomycetes bacterium, assembly GCA_037133095.1. Lineage (GTDB taxonomy): Bacteria > Actinomycetota > Actinomycetes > Nanopelagicales > Nanopelagicaceae > CAIMZW01. The sequence continues at coordinate 18,268 of JBAXOT010000001.1, read as the reverse complement.
GCAATCCTGTGAAGGGTCCCGGACCCATTCCGATGATCACTTCATCAATTTCTAAACCAACAATTACTTCAGCAACCAATCGCGGGAGAACTTCCCCATGACCTAAAGCATCATCATGAAATTTGGTGCGCAAGACGAGGCCATCCTCAATCACTGCAACGGAAGTTCGTGATGTTGAGGTGTCCAGCGCGAGGGAGATTGTCATAACGAGAACTCAACCCACCGCAAGCCGTGAGATACCGATTTAACTCGGCGCTTATCCGTCTTGGATTCAATATCAATCTGAAGTTCGAGATACTCATTCGAAATTCTTTCTGCTAAACCTTCTCCCCATTCGACAACGACAACGCTGCTCTCGAGGAGCGAGTCCAGATCTAGATCATCAAAGAGCGCAGTGTTGTCGCCCTGAAGTCGGTAAGCGTCGACGTGAACCAGGGGAATTTTCGCTGGATGAATGCGGGAAATAACAAATGTGGGCGAGGTAATTCCGACAATGCCCAGTGCGTGTCCGATTCCTTGAGTAAGTAAAGTTTTCCCGGCGCCCAAGGGACCGCTCAACACCAATAGATCGCCGACACGAAGCTGGTTACCAATACTCTCCCCAAGAGCAAACATCTCCTCCGGGGTTTCCACAATTATCGGCACAGGTGCAGGTTAATGCCTTTTATCAACGCATGAAAAAGCGGGCCTGGTGACTCCAGGCCCGCCAATTCGATTTTTGCTAGGTACTGCTAGGTACTGCTAGGTACTGCTATTCGTTATAGAACTTCAAAAGTGGTGCTCTGAAGTTTGGATCGATGGAGAGCCCACCGGCCTTGCGAATCTCAGTGGTCAACGGACCACCAGATTTCAATTGACCGCTTCTCGCTGCGCTGGTAACCAAATCAGCAACCGTCAAGAGTTGTGCGTCGGTGTAATTGCAGTGATCAGTTCCATTAGCCGAAGGAGTATTGGTTATCGGAGCACCGAGCGCGGTGAACTTGGTATAGGACTGCGCAGGTGGATTCCAAATTGCCAAGAAATTCTTCTTTGGCGCGGTGTAACTATGAGTCGTCTTGAACTCTTTCAGCGCTGCAGCCTTTTCGGCGGCAAACTGAGCGGCGTATTTGTCGGCCAACCATTGCACGTTTCCGGCTGGCGTCGTTGAATCCGAAACTGCAGCAAGTGCAATTGTTGGTACGTTGATCTTTCCAGTGTGAGAGACCAAAGCGCGCATTTTTGCCACCGCAGGGGCACTGGCAGTCCATCGAGGAGCTGCTGGGTTCGCTGGGTTCAAGAATGCCAACATGCCACCGATGGCGGTGTTTCCGCTGAGCGCTGCATTGAAGGATGCAGATTCGGCGGCAACGCGAGCTGAATAATCAGTACCCGAGTTATCGATGACGGCTCCGCCTGCTTGTTGTTCCACATCGTAAGTGGCCATGACCCCAAGTACTCCTGCACTGCCAATATTTTCCAAGATCGCGAGCGCTGGGCTAGCAGCCAAGGCGAATGAGGTGTAGGCAGATGAGTTTGGAGAACCAGGACCAGTGGTCGAATCAAAGTGAGGACTCTGGGTTGGCAAGCCAGCCATGAGACCAATCAACAGAAGTGCCGAACGAGGTGGTATTGCAGCCAGGGCTTGACCTGCAGGACCAGAGGTGTCTGGCCAGATATTGGTAGCAATTGCAGACTGCATCTTGCCGAGAACGGTGAAGACCTTGACGAGGTCTCCCATTGCTTCGGCATATCCAGCTGCGCCGGCCGAGTAGTTGTGGCCTTTAATGGATGGATCGAAGAAGGTTTTCAACCCCCACAAGACATCACCAGCCATTGTTAATTCAGCTTCAACTGAGCCGATGGCTGGGCACATAGGAGCCGCGGCATCAATCAGTTCTGGGTGCGCTTCTGCGAGTGCTTGGGTGATAAAGCCACCAAGGGATGAACCCCATGCGGCTACCTTCAGTGTGGCAGGGAATTGCTTTCGGAAGAGCCCGATGAGTTCGACATCGGACTTTACGCCAGCATCAGCATTCCATCCTTGAATAGGAAAGGCTGAACCTGCCAGGCCATAACCCTTACCAAGTAGTGAAGCGGCGACTGCAGCATCAGGTGCTTGCTGTGGAAGTTTCACAACTTTGTAGCCACCGACAATAGGAATTCCTGCCGGAATATCAACTGGTAAGCGATAACCATGGGAGTAAAGCATCAAGGTGCCATTGAAATTGGCAGGTACCTGCATCACATATGCGGCACCATCAGATGTTGCCCCTTGGCAGGTAGTCACAAAGCTGACAGTTGCACATGCTGGATCGGCAGCTCGTGCCACCGTAGGCATTGCGGTGAATGCCAAGGAAGCTAAAGCGCCTATCGCAAGGATAGAAATCTTCTTGTTCATGATTGAGGTCCTCATTAGTTTGATGGCAATCCGTTAGTAGGAAGCGCTGGGCGCTTGTAGGTGGATTTCGCAATCGCACCTGAACCCGAGTCAGTGGTGTAAACCGAATAATTACCACCTACAGGCTTTAGTTCTCCTGACGAGTTGTACTGACCGAACCAGTATCCGGTGTATCCCACGTGAACGCCTTTGGCAAAACCAATGGGTGAGAGCGAAGCACTGGCGAATGTTGATCCCTTGGTTTCTAATGCAGAGATCAATTTTGCTCGGGTTGGGTTTGCACCGGCTGCCCGTAGCGCCTGCACCGTCATCATCGCGGTATTCATTCCGACTAGAACGTTATTGTCGAAAGTTACGCCGCCGTTGTACTTGGTATTGATTCCTTGGAAGAAGCTCACATACTCGTCGGTGGTATCAGTTGGGGCTGGAAGGAAGGAAGCGCCAATCGCGCCCGTCAGTACGACGGGAGGAACGCCAACAGCCTTGAGAGTAGTGGCATCGCCACCAACGGAGCCGAGGATCCATTGTGCTTTATAGCCCAGAGCGGCAGACGTTGCGAGAGCGGCGCCTGAGGCAGTGGTTACGCCAAACATGACAACAACTTCAGCACCGGCAGTTTTCAATTTGCCGATCCATCCTTGGGCGCTCTGCGCACTTTGGGAACCCGATGCGTAAGGAACAGATACATCAAACTTCACGCCGGCTTGCTTGAAACCAGCGAGGGCATCGCTGCCGAAGTCGTCATCCTGGTAGATCAATCCCAATTTCTTTCCTGCAAAATTCTCTTTGAGATATTGGCCCATAATTTTTGCTTCCATGATGTATGAAGGAAAGAGCGCGAAGGTGGTGGGATAAGCCTTGGTATTTGCGAATCCGCTAAATCCGGTGTTCACAAAGAGGCTTGGAATGCCGCGTCGACCCAAGTTCACTGACCTGGCTACGGCGATATTGTTGGCCGTTCCCAATGCACCGACAACAGCGAAAACTTTATCTTTCAAAATGAGTTCGTTGGTCTTGTTCACTGCTTGCGTTGGCAGGTAGGCATCATCTTTCACCACGAGTGAGATCTTGCGACCATAGACACCGCCATTGTCGTTCACGTAGCTAAAGTAGGCATTCATCGCTGCAGGAATTTTGTTGTAACCAGGTGCAGCGACTCCGGTGAGTGGAATAGTGATGCCCAACTTAATCTGAGTGGGGGTAATTCCCGCCTCAGTATGCGCATTGAACGCTTGCGCCGGGAGAACCGTTAAAGCCAGTGCGCCCGCTGCCAGCGTCGCAGAAGCAAAAACTGCGCGCCTCGTGCGTCGTAATCCGAACATGTGTTTCCTTCCTACATAAATCTAGAGGGATTAACTTGAGGTAAAAAGGTTCCAACTAACTTTCGAAAGTTAGAAATTAATAACGTAGGTTCTCGCGAGATAAAAGAGAAGTTAACGTCGGAAAAGTCTGGGCCCATTAGGGAAAAAGAGCACCGACACAATCAGCAACGCACTCATCATCAATCCCGGAAGATTGGCAGTCACTCTCTCAGAGCCCCCGAGATGCGTTGCGAGCGCATCAGTGAGCTCTGGGATGGCAACCAACACCACCGCACCGACAATGCTACCTGTGAGTAGGGTCACTCCCGCAAGGACCGCGCCTGTAACAATTGCAAAAGAGAGCGATAGTGGGAAGGCGCTGGGAGTGACCAAGCTCAGGGTCATAGCCAAAAGCGCCCCTGCTAAACCGGCAATGCCAGCGCTAATCGTGAAGGCGAGCACCTTGGAGCGACCAAGATGAATTCCAGCCAAGGCCGCGGCCGTGGGCTGGGAGCGGGCGGCTCGCCAATTTCGGCCATATCGACTTCCCAAGACGTTGTGCACCAGCCAGGTCATGATCAGAGCGGCCGAACCCGCGATCCAGAAGTACCAGTGATACTGGGTGAAATCTTGACCCAAGGACAATGGCGGTTGGCCTACATCGTAATTAAGGCCCTGTTCCCCACCCAAAAAGTGAAATTGATTGGCCAGCGAGGGCAAGCCCACCGCAAGCGCCAAGGTCGTACCTGCCAAATATGGACCAGTTAGCCGTCCGGCGGCCACCCCCAAAATTGCCCCAAAGAGCGCGGCAGCCAGCACAGCGGCGACAAAGGAGAGCCAGACGGGCAGATGCCAACCATTACGACTTAAGACCGCGGCGTATCCCCCGACCGCCATAAGCGCTCCGTGGCCGAGTGATATTTGCCCGGAATATCCAGTGAGCAAAATGATGGCGGAGATTGCAACGACGTAAACTGCGACCGTCGCACCTTGATACACCCGAAGTTCATCGACTCGATTGCTGGCCAGGAACAAGACAATCCCAATCGCAATAAAGATGAGGTTGGTGCGAAATTGTTTTTTACGCATTGCGAACCCGTTTCGACCCTATCAAGCCAGCAGGTTTGACTAAAAGCACTGCAATTAAAACCAGGAACGCGGCTGGAAAGGCGAGTGAGCTGCTCACATACTCTAAGACAAAAGCTAAACCAATGCCCAGTATGAGCCCACCAATTGCGGCACCTACCAAACTCTCTAGCCCACCAATAACCGCAGCAACGAATCCTGAGACTAAAAGCAGATCCAACGAGTTCGGTGCCAAATAATTTGTTGGCGTTACCAAGATTCCTGCGATGGCTCCGGCCGCACCAGCGAAAGCCCATCCAATCGTCCGAGTTAAATCAACCCTAATTCCGGAAAGCCGCGCGATTTCTGGTTGGTAAGCGCTGGCTCGAAGTGACAAGCCCAAGTTCGTTCGTTGAAAAATTAATGCAAATACCAGCATGACGAGAAAGGTTGTCACAACGATGAGCAAATTAATTGGAGCAAAGGGAATTGTCGTATGCCCAAATGTGAAACCGTGATTGGTCACTGGCAATTTAAACTGCCTCAAGTCCCCGCCCCAAATCAAACCGACCACCGCTCGAATTAAACCCAGCAAACCCAAGGTCGCGATTACTGGTGCAATCGCAGCGACTGGACCTTGGTGTGCGCGTCGGAGCATGATGCGAATCAAGAGGACATCCACAAGGGCGCCTATGAGCGCACCAAAGAGAATTGCGATCGGAAATGCCAACCAATAGTTATTTGTATGAGAAATGACTACATAGCCGATGTACGTGGAAAGTATGGCTTGACCTGCTTGCGCAAAATTCACGACTCGAGTCGAGCGCCATACCAAAACAAGTGCCAAGGCCATCAGACCATAGATAGAACCGCCGCTTATTCCAATGAGGATGGTGTTGAGGAAGCGCTCCATTAGTACCCCAAATACGCAGCGCGAAGCGCTGGATCGTTGAGCAAGATATGGGATGGTCCTACTGTGACGAGTTCGCCTAAATTAATAATGATTCCAATATCGGCAATTTGCAGCGCGCTCGTTGCATTTTGCTCCACGAGTAAGACAGTCAGCTCATAAGTATGACGCAGCGAATTAATCGCACTAAAAATTTGCTCGATGATCAACGGTGCGAGCCCAAGCGAGGGTTCATCGAGCAAGAGCAACGAAGGGCGAGCAATCAGAGCTCGACCAATTGCGAGCATCTGTCGTTCGCCACCAGAAAGGGAATCAGCGCTCTGCGCGAGTCGGGCAGCCAAGATGGGAAATAAATCCAGTACCTCGGCGGTGGCCTTGGCGACATCCTTTTTATCTTTGCGCCAGATTCCACTCAGCGCTAAATTCTCTTTCACGCTTAATTCCGGGATGACTGCTTTCCCATCTGAAACATGAACAATTCCACTGCGAACTAAATTTTCAGGTTTCTTGTTGATGATGGAAATTCCTTGCCATTTGGCATCACCAGAGTGCACATGTTTCAGTCCCGAGAGGGCGCGAAGTAGCGTGGTCTTGCCAGCACCATTGGCCCCAATGACCGCAGCAAGTTCGCCTGGATTAATGCTGAAGCTCAAATTTCGGACGGCGCGAATGGCGCCATGGTTTACCTCAAGGTTGGTGATCTCGAGCCCACTCATTTGTGGCCAACTCCCAAGTAGGCAGCCACCACGGCTGGATCTTGACGAACATCTTCGGCTGCGCCGCTGGCGATAACTTCACCAAAGTTTAAAACATAAAGCCTCGAACAAACGGTCATGACAACATCCATATGATGTTCCACAAGCAACACCGAACAATCGTGGGCAAGATTCCGAATCAAGCCATTCATCCAGTCAATATCTTGGGCTCCTAAGCCACCGGCAGGTTCATCAAGTAAAAGTATTTTTGGTTCAGTCACCAGCGCACGGGCAATCGCAATTCGCTTGGTCACTGGGTAAGGCAAGGTATCTACTCGCCGATCCGCGATTCCAGAGGCATAAACCCGTTCCAAGGCGGTCAGCGCTCTGGCACGAAGTGCCCGTTCATCTTTTCCATTAAGACCGAGGGCGGCGCGAATCAATCCGCTGGTGCTGAAACGACTCGCTCCGATCATGACGTTCTCGAGAACTGTCATATCTGGAAAGAGACCCACACCTTGCAAAGTTCGAGCGATACCAAGAGAGGTCAATTGATCGGGTGCGGGCCAGGAGTGGGGCGCGGAAGCGAGCTTAAGTTCGCCAGAGTCTGGTGTAACAAATCCCGAGAGCGCATTAAAGAAAGTGGTTTTGCCCGCGCCATTTGGACCTATAAGACCAACCACTTCTTTTTCGCGAAGATTAAGCGTGACATTGGAGAGGGCGTGAATGCCGCCAAAATTTACCGAGAGTCCAGAGACCGAGAGCAGCGAAGAGCTTTCACCCACGCCAAACACCTCTTCTCTCGCTTAACCCTCGTCGTCCAGGACGAAAGAGGCTAAAAATTTCTTAACGAAAATAGATTCTAGGTACTCGAGTGGCAATTCGAGTGACTATTTCATAATTAATTGTTCCTGAGGCGAGCGCCCAGTCATCTACTGATTGGCCAGCGCCGCCAAAGATATCGACCCAATCACCGGCCCGAGCAGTTGATCTAGGTCCGAGGTCGACCACAAATTGATCCATAGATACCCGACCGACGAGGGGCGCCAATTTTCCGCCTGATTTAGTATGAACGAAAACTGCGGCATCACTCGAAGTATTTCGCGGTATGCCATCTGCATAACCCATGGCGATGACACCTAACTTAGTGTTTCTGGAGAGAACCGCAGTCCCGCCGTAACCAACTGCGCTTCCCGCTGGGACCTTCTTGACGAGATGCAACTTAGCTTGAAGATTCATAGCAGGAATGAGGTTCAGAGATTTCGATGAACCTAAGGTCGAAATATCGGGACTCAAGCCATACATAGCGATACCCACTCGAACGATGTCGTGATGCGCCGGGCGATTAGTCAAGGTGGCAGCAGAATTCGAAAGATGGATAACGGCCGGAGAAATTCCTGCGGATTTCAACTGTGCGATCTTCTTCTCAAAAACTTTGCTTTGCTCGACATTTGCAAGTTCATCGGGTTCATCAGCGCGCGCGAAATGCGACCAAATTCCTACTATGGTCACCTCATTTTTTAACTCCGCAATTTCTCGTAAAAAATCCGACCACTCGTCAAGGAATCCGCCGCGACTCATTCCGGTATCTACCTCAATATGTACCCGAGGAATGATTCCAAGCGCGCGTCCTGCCGCAACAATCTCATGCAGAATGGCGATCGAGGGAATCGATAAATCAATGCCATTAGCTATGGCGAGATCAAAATCGTCTCCAGGCGGGGTCAGCCAAGAAATAATGCGGGCTCGGATGCCGGCCTTTCGAAGGGTCAGCGCTTCTTGGAGGAGAGCCACCCCAAGCCATGTCGCGCCGCTCGCCAGCGCAGTATTAGCTACGGGGACAAGTCCATGTCCGTATGCATCAGCTTTAACCACGGCAAGGATCTGAGAATCAGTACTTGTCTTAATCCGCTTTAGGTTGGTGGCAATCGCGCTTAAATCTATGTGAGCTTGGGCGTGATTCATGCTCGGGCCTCAACGATCACCATAGCCGATGCTATTCCCGCATCGTGCGAGAGCGAAAGGTGAACGATGGAATCGGCAAGCTTGCGCGAAATTTCACCAGAAAAGATGAACGCCGGTTTGCCACTTGCCTCGTTAATAATTTCCACCTCTTGCCAATTAAAGGTTGCCGTTTTTGCGTTGAGCGCTTTCGCGAGCGCTTCCTTGGCGGCAAACCTAGCCGCCAACGAGGAGATTTTCATGACGGATTCCGCTTCGGTAAACAAGCGTCGGCGCAATGCAGCGGTTCGCTCGAGCGACTCTTGAAATCGCCCGATGTCAACCACGTCAATTCCGATACCCGTAATGGCTGCCATCACGAGGGCTGCCGTTTAGATGGGATGCTGCGGTCAATTGCGATGATCAATACCAAGAGCGAGGCTCCAAGAAAAACGCCGCCTAACAAATCAGAGAACCAATGGGTATCTCGAATAAGGGAAACGATAGACACGACGAAAGTAATAAGTATTGCCAGCCACATCAAACGAATACCTCGAAAAGGTTCTCGGTTGGTATAACGATAAATCAAGTAGGCCAGTAGACCCCAAGACAACAGTGCATTGGATGCATGCCCACTTGGGTATGACAGTCCACCACCATGCAAAACATCAATGGCGAGTCGGGGTTTTGTACGACCAATCACCAATTTACAAATTCCGACTACGCCATTGAGAAAGAGCAAGGAGAGCACCGCAAGATTGAACGGACGAAATGATTTAAACCGCCAACCAATAAATACCGCCGAGACAATAAGGGCGGTGGCGGTAAGCGAACGAAGACCTAGATCATCCAACGCAAGAAGAAGATGGCTGGACATCCCCCTAAAGGTGTGATGTCGCAAATTCTTAATCGAGTGATCGAGGCGGAATAACCAACCGCGCGATAGGACTTGTTGGGAGACCACGAGGAAGGCTATAAAGAAGATGCCAGACCAACGAAGTGCGCGATTCATCTCGCTCCTTCGCGTGGTTCCAGCCAAAATTGTCATCTCACTCGACAGTGACAGATTTGGCTAAGTTTCTTGGTTGATCGACATCATTGCCTCGAGCAATGGCCATCTCATAGGCGATCACCTGCAACGGCACAACTGCCAAAACTGGCGTGAGCAATTCGTGGACGGTTGGAATCCGAATCACATGGTCTGCAGCGGAAACCTCGCCATTGCTGATCGCAATCACGATTGCACCTCGTGCTTTCACCTCTTGAACGTTACTGGCCATTTTTTCGGCTAACAAGGTCCCGGCGTTTGGCATCACGGCCACGACTGGCGTTCCCAAGTCAATCAGTGCAATCGGCCCATGTTTGAGTTCGCCACCGGCAAACCCTTCGGCGTGCATATAAGCCAATTCTTTAAGTTTGAGCGCACCTTCAAGTGCCGTGGGGAAACCTACATGGCGTCCTAGGAAGAGCATCGAACTGGAGTCCTTAAATTGGCGAGTAAGAGTTCGAAGCGGTTCAACAGTTTCGAGCACCTGCTCAACTTTCGCTGGCAACTCCGCTAACTCCTCATGAATCTGACTAACAACATCACTAGTCAGCAAGCCACGGGCTTGACCCAGATGGAGCGCAATCAGATACATCGCAATCAATTGAGTAATGAAGGCTTTTGTTGAAGCCACTGCAATTTCCGGTCCTGCAATTGTGTAAAGAACAGCATCAGACTCACGCGGAATGGTGGAACCGTTCGTATTGCATACCGAAAAAATCTGAGCGCCTTTGCTCTTGGCATATCTCATCGCCATTAACGTGTCCATCGTTTCGCCCGATTGCGAGATGGGAACAATCAGAGTTCTCTCATCGACCAAGGGATCTCGATAGCGATACTCCGAGGCAAGTTCCACTTCAACTGGCAGACCTGACCATTGTTCAATCGCATACTTTCCCACCAGTCCAGCATGAAAAGCGGTGCCGGCTGCAATAATCACGATCTTGGAAATAATGGTGAGGTCGACGCCAGCCATAAGCGTCGCATCGAAACCACCTATCCGCCCAATGAGGGTGTCCGCAATGGCTTTTGGTTGCTCGTAAATTTCTTTCAACATAAAGTGTGGAAATCCGCCTCTCTCGGCGGCGCTCGCATCCCATGAGATCTCATATTCATGAGGTGGCAAAACTTCGCCAGCGAGATTCGTTACGACGATGGAGGTTGGGGTGATATCAACGACTTCATCCTGACCCAATTCGAGCGCGCGCTTGGTATGAGTGATGAAGGCAGAGACATCAGAAGCCAAGAAATTCTCGCCATCTCCCACTCCAACCACGAGTGGGGAGTTTCTACGAGCACCCACAATACGATCAGGGTCATCCGCATGAATAGCCAGTAATGTAAATGAGCCGCGCAACCTCGAACACACATCGCGCATCGCCGCAGCCAAGTCCCCCTCATGAGCCTTTCTAGCATCACTCAAAAGGTGAACGACAGATTCCGTGTCTGTCTCTGAGATAAAGAGATGTCCTTTGGCTTCAAGTTCGGCCCGCAGTTCAACATAATTTTCGATAATCCCATTGTGAATGAGGGCTAATTTTCCGTCATTATCAAGGTGCGGGTGTGCATTCCGATCTGTTGGTCCACCGTGAGTAGCCCAACGGGTGTGACCAATTCCGCTATGAGATTGCGGCGCTGTGGCATCGAGGCTTTGCTCGAGATTTCCTAATTTTCCGGCGCGCTTCTCCACCCAAAGTGGCAGACCAGTTCCTACTGGAATCGCAATACCTGCTGAGTCATAACCGCGGTACTCCAACCGTCGCAACCCTTCAAGAACCGGGCCTAATGCAGAGCTTTTTCCGGTGTAGCCAACGATGCCGCACATGGTAATTGCTCCTTTGTTGAGAAGGTTGACTAGTGAGTGGGTTGACCGAGTTCCGATCTTACTATTTCCGCTATCGCTGAAGCGATTTCGCTGGCCTCCTCGAGGCTCTCGGCCTCAACCATAACCCGGACTAAGGATTCGGTTCCGGATGAGCGAACCAAAATTCGGCCACGATCACCTAACGCATTGGTTTTAGCGTCAATAGCGGATGAGATGAGAGTGGAACTATTCAATCTCGATTTATCTACGTCTTTCACATTGATCAATACTTGTGGAAACCGACTCATTATGGACGCCAGATTTTTCAATGGCTCGCCCGTCGATGCCATAACCTGCATCAGTTGAAGAGCGGTGAGAACTCCATCACCGGTATTGGAGAACTTGCGCATAATGATGTGACCGGATTGTTCGCCACCTAATTGATGGTCATCAGCCAACATCTTTTCGAGAACATACCGATCGCCTACCGAAGTGGCTTCAACCGAAATGTTTTTCGCCTGCATCGCTTTAAAAAATCCTAGATTGCTCATGACGGTGCCGACAACAGTCGGAACCTGCCAGTGATGGGCCAGGATGGCCATGATGAAATCGCCATCGATAACATTCCCATCGCCATCGATTGCCAGGCATCGATCTGCATCTCCATCATGGCCAATGCCTAAATCGGCACCGACTTCCTTGACCTTGGCAATTAAATTCTCGAGGTGGGTGGAACCGCAGTTCTCATTGATATTCCAACCATTTGGTTGATTCGAGATCGCGATGACTTCAGCACCGGCTCGAGAGTAAACCTCGGGCGCAACTTCTGACGCTGCGCCATTGGCGCAATCAACGACAACTTTGATGCCCTGCAAAGAAGATTCCAAGGAAGAAAGTAAATGAAAGATGTAGCGCTCTTGCGCACTTTCATCATTAATAATGCGGCCGACATTGTGCCCAATTGGTCGCTCCCAAAACTCTTGCATTCGAGCTTCGATAGCGGCCTCTAATTGATCGCCAAGTTTGTCGCCACCTTTGGCAAAGAATTTGATTCCATTGTCGGGCATGGGATTGTGCGATGCACTAATCATGACGCCAAGATCCGCGCCACTTTCGGCTACGAGATACGAGACTGCAGGGGTGGGAATGACACCTACGCGATAAACGTCAACACCAGCACTGGCAAGACCAGCGACGACTGCAGCCTCGAGAAATTCACCAGAGGCTCGGGAATCTTGCCCAACTATTGCCCGCGGACGATGGCCAGAAAACGCGCCAGCCTCGCCGAGAATGTGTGCAGCCCCGACCGCTAAATCCAACGCCAGTTCGGCAGTGAGATCGCGATTAGCCAGCCCTCGGACACCATCGGTGCCAAAGAGAGCCACGGTTGCAAGAACTCCTAAAGGATAAGTAATTAACGCTTGCTGTATTGCGAACGCTTACGTGCCTTCTTCAGACCGTACTTCTTGCGTTCGATAACGCGAGCGTCACGGGTGAGGAAGCCAGCTTTCTTCAAAGCTGGGCGGTTTGCATCGACATCGATCTCATTCAATGCACGGGCAACGCCAAGACGAAGTGCGCCGGCTTGTCCTGAGGTACCGCCACCATTGATACGGGCGATTACATCGTAAGCACCTTCAGCACCGACGGTGCGGAAAGGCTCGGAGACGAGTTGTTGGTGCACTTTGTTGGGAAAGTAAACTGCGAGCGGCTTGCCATTGACGGTCCAATTTCCAGAACCAGGAATCAAGCGAACGCGAGCTACGGCCTCTTTACGACGACCAGTGCCACCACCAGGTGCGGTGATTGCTGGGCGGTTCGTGGCAGCAGCAGGTGTGCTGGTGCTGTACGAAGTAGGAGTTTCTTCGTCGAGATCGACGACGGTTTCAAAGTCAGACATGTATGCTCCTATTTACTTCGTCACGATTTGTGAAACTTGAGTGAATTCATAAGCAGATGGATTCTGCGCAGCGTGTGGGTGTGTTGGACCTGCATACACCTTGAGCTTGTTGCCAACAGTGCTGCCTAACTTATTCTTCGGAATCATTCCCAAGATCGCCTTCTCGACAATACGAGTTGGATCAGTGTTGAGAAGATCGGAGTACACGATCGAGGTCATGCCACCTGGAAAACCAGAGTGGTGGTGAGCAAACTTCTGACCGGCTTTTTGACCAGTAAGAACTACCTTCTCGGCGTTGATAACAATGACGAAATCACCCATGTCGATATGAGGGGCGAAGGTGGTCTTGTGCTTGCCACGAAGAAGAACCGCTGCGTGACTTGCAAGACGACCAAGTACTACGCCTTCGGCATCGATGACATGCCATTTACGACTGACGTCACCGGCTTTGGGTGAAAAAGTGCGCACGAGATTTCTCTCTTTCTAACAGCTTGTGGGGCCCTTGCGGGCGATTAGCAGAAGGGCAAGGTTACCCTTGATAGCACACTCGGGTCAAAAAAGAGTGGAGCCCGGCAAAAATCAAAGAAAACTTAAGAAAATCAATAATCCCAGACTGGTTCTGGCGCCTCGTACACCTGACCATTGGCCGGAAAGATCAGGTATCTGTCGAAGCCTCGGGTGAACCAGCGATCGTGGGTCACAGCCAGAACTGTCCCAGCAAATCCAGTTAGACCATGCTCCAGGGCCTCAGCAGAGGCCAAATCCAGGTTATCGGTGGGCTCATCGAGCAAAAGCATGGTGGAGCCTTGTAATTCCAACAATAAGATCTGAAATCTGGCTTGCTGACCGCCTGAGAGTGACTCAAAGCGTTGATCGGCCTGTTGGTGGAGTTCATAACGCCGAAGCACGCTCTTAGCTGGACCTAATTGCAGCGAACTTTCCCGCCAAAGGATCTCCACCAGGGTCTTTCCGATGAATTCTGGGTGCGAATGGGTCTGAGCAAAGAAGCCGGCGCTGACTCTGGCGCCCAATTTGTAAGTTCCCGAGTGTTTGACTGTGGTATCGCCAGCGAGCAGTCGGAGAAAATGCGATTTTCCGGTGCCATTCTTGCCCAGGACTGCAACTCGGTCGCCGTAGAAAAGTTCCAGGTTAAACGGCTCGGTCAGTCCTTCCAGCCTCAGGCTCTCGCACGTCACGACCCGAAGACCGGTCCGACCGCCCTTCAATCCAACTTGGACATTTTGTTCGACCGGTGGCGCTTCGGGCGCCCCAACTTCTTCAAATTTACGTAACCGAGTTTGCATGGCTCGGTATTTAGAGGCCATATCGGGGCTATTTGCGGCTTGGACTTGGAGCGTTTTGACCAAGTTGATGAGCCGCTCGTGCTCCTCTTCCCAACGTTGCAAGAGTTCGGCAAACCGCTCCTGTCGTGCTTTGCGAGCTTCGGGCCATGTTGCAAAATTTCCACCGTGAACCCAGGCGCTATTTCCATGGACGCCTAATTCAACCGTGACAATCTTCTGCGCAACATGATTGAGCAATTCTCGATCATGACTCACAAAGAAAACGGTTTTCTTTGTGGCAACTAACTCTTCTTCCAGCCATCGTTTAGATGGCACATCCAAATAATTATCTGGTTCATCGAGGACGAGAACTTCATCTGGCCCACGTAGGAGAGCCTGTAGCACAACTTTCTTCTGCTCGCCGCCGCTCAAGGTATTCACTAAACGGTGTGCGACCTCGTCGAAAGATTTTCCGAGCGCGCTGGTACAACAGACATCCCATAAGACTTCGGCGTCATAACCCCCAATATCGCCCCAATCCGATATTGCCTGGGCGTAAGCCATCTGCTCCTTCACGCCGTTGACAGCGCTCATTAATTTTTCAGCCTCGATAAGCCTGGCCGCACCCTCCCGGATCTTCGGTGGCGAAATCGAAACCAAGAGATCGCGGACTGTGCTCTCATCTCGAACTTGGCCGATGAACTGACGCATTATTCCCAACCCACCAGAAAGCGAAATCTTGCCGGCGTGTGGCGCTAGATCGCCACAGATCATTCGGATAAGCGTCGTCTTGCCAGAGCCATTGGCTCCGACAATGGCCACCTTGGCACCGTCGCCCACCCGGAAATTAATATCACTGAGCAGAATCCGACCATCAGGAAGCCAGTACTCCACGCCACTTACATCAATATGACCCATTAGTACTCGTCGTCTCTTCGGCCAAGAGTCATGGAAATGCGATCCAGTAGTTGATCGTCAGCCGGGTATTCAACGTTCGTCAGTGTTAAACCTTTTGCCGGGAATACATAACTGTTGGAAACTCGATTTTTATCCAAAAGCAGATTCACCATCCACTCTTGCGGGAAACGTCCTTCACCAACACACACTGCAGCACCAACCAGGTTGCGCACCATCGAGTAACAGAAAGCATCGGCAACAACATCAGCCGCGATGATGCCATTTTGCAATCGGTACCAATGAAATACTTCCAATCGACGCAGCGTGGTGCTGCCCTCGCGAAATTTGCAGAAGGCTGCAAAATCTTGATTACCGAGCATTTGCGCGCTGGCGCTGTTCATGAGATCAAGATCTAATGGGCGAAACCAAGAGGCAACATCAAATCGTTCCAACGGGGAAATCTGTCGCCCATCATCAACAATTTTGTAAATATATTGACGCCGAAGAGCAGAGAATCTGGCGTGGAAGTTCAACGGCGCTTGCACCACAGAGTTAATCACAATATCTTCTTCAACGATTCGATTTAATTTATAGCCAAAATTATCGATATCAAGATCTTCGGCTGGAACATCAACATGAATAATTTGATGGGTAGCATGAACTCCGGCATCGGTTCGACCCGCGACGATCGTCGCCACAGGGAAGCGAACCAAGCGCGAAAGAGCATCTTCGATATCTTCTTGCACAGTTCGTTGATCTGGTTGCTTTGCCCAGCCCGCGAAATTGGTCCCGTCATAAGCAAGATCTATCTTTAAACGACGAAACCCACTCTCGGGATTGAGAGTGGGTTCGGTCATAATGAGTTATTGAGCTAAGAAATTATTCTGCCTTTTTAGCAGCGGCCTTCTTGGCAACTTTTTCAGCAGTGGCAACGGTGGCCTTCTTGGCTGGCTTGCCGGCTTCGACAAGTTCGATTACTGCCATGGGGGCATTATCACCATTACGTGGTCCAATTTTGGTAATCCGCGTGTATCCGCCGTCGCGCTCGGCAAAGCGAGGTGCAATCTCCGTGAAGAGAGTGTGAACGACGCTCTTGTTGCTGATGGTGGCAAGAACTCGACGTCGGGCGGCTAGATCCCCTACTTTCGCATGGGTGATCAAGCGCTCGGCTACTGGACGTAGGCGCTTGGCCTTGGTCTCAGTGGTCGTGATCTTTCCGTGTTCGAAAAGCTGCTCAGCTAGAGTTCCCAGCAACAGTCTTTCGTGTGCGGGACCACTTCCGAGGCGTGGACCCTTACTTGGTGTTGGCATGGCGTTCTCCTAGAGCTGCTCTGGCTCGACGTTTTCATCGTCGAGGGTGGTTCCGTAATTTGCGTGCTTGGTTGGATCAAAACCGATTGGGCTGTCCTTCAATTGAAGACCCATGGAGTGAAGTTTTGCCTTCACTTCATCAATGGATTTTGAGCCAAAATTTCGAATATCCAGTAGATCTGCTTCGGAACGTCCTACGAGTTCGCCGACAGTGTGAATACCTTCACGCTTGAGGCAGTTATAGGAACGAACGGTCAGATCGAGGTCCTCGATAGGAAGTGCCAGGTCCGCGGCGAGCGCAGCATCCTGAACGGAAGGTCCCATCTCGATACCTTCTGCATCAACATTGAGTTCGCGAGCAAGACCGAAGAGCTCAACCAAAGTTCTACCGGCTGATGCCATAGCATCGGAAGGCTTCATTGATTGCTTGGTCTCTACGTCAACAATGAGACGATCAAAGTCAGTACGTTGTTCAACGCGTGTTGCTTCTACCTTGTAGGTAACGCGAAGCACTGGAGAGTAAATAGAGTCAACTGGAATCCGGCCAATTTCGCCGCCAGATTGCTTGTTGGCAACTGCGGTAACGTAACCACGACCACGCTCGACAGTCAGTTCTACTTCAAACTTTGCACTGGCATTCAAGGTTGCGATATGAAGTTCTGGATTGTGAACCTGCACGCCTGCTGGGCAGGCAATATCTGCACCAGTGACAACACCTTCGCCGTTAGCGCGGATGTAAAGCAATGAAGGTTCATCGTTATCAGATGAAAGAACGAGGTTCTTAATATTCAAAACGATTTCGGTTATGTCTTCTTTAACGCCCTCAAGGGTGGCGAACTCATGGAGTGCACCATTGACGCGAATACTCGTCACTGCAGCACCTGGAATAGATGAGAGCAGGGTACGACGAAGGGAATTTCCTAAGGTGTAACCGAAGCCAGGTTCTAATGGCTCAATAATGAAACGCGAACGAAATTCGCTAACAACTTCCTCGTTGAGGGTGGGGCGTTGTGCAATCAGCACTTAGTTCCTCCGTTGGTCTGGGAGATCCACTATTTGATCTCCGCGGGTCTTATAAAGTTTTGTAGATCTTTTTCTCGCTCTGCCAGGACCGAAGCCCTGGCCGAGTAAGTGAAACTATTAACGCGAGTAAAGCTCGACGATAAGTTGCTCTTGAACCAAGGTATCGATCACAGGGCGGGTTGGAACTGCGTGAACCAAGATTCGAAGCTTGGATCCAACAACTTCCAGCCAAGCCGGAACCGCCTTCTCGCCGAGTTCAGCGCTGGCGATAATAAATGGCGTGGTATTCAGAGAATCTGGAACCACATCAATGATGTCCATTGGTGACACGCGGTAGGAAGGAATGTTGACCTTCTTGCCATTCACAAGGAAGTGACTGTGGCGGACTAATTGACGCGCCATGTCGCGGCTCTTTGCAAAGCCGGCACGGAAAACGACATTGTCCAAACGAGTCTCAAGGATGACGAGTAAGTTCTCGCCAGTCTTTCCTTGCAGTCGGTTTGCCTCTTCGTAGTAGCCACGGAATTGCTTCTCAAGTACACCATACATACGTGCGCACTTTTGCTTTTCGCGCATCTGTAATAGGTACTCGGATTCCTTGGAACGACCACGACCATGCTCCCCTGGTGGGTATGGGCGGGATTCAATAGGACATTTTGGTCCATCGCACTTAGAGCCCTTGAGGAAGAGCTTTACTTTTTCGCGACGGCAGCGCT